>NZ_JASHJL010000013.1 GCF_030733205.1 Mameliella sp. MMSF_3455 | reverse complement strand
GCCGCCCCTTCGAAAGCAAAGCGTTCCACAGCCCGGCGGGCCTTGAATGCGGATCAGC
The DNA here is from genome assembly GCF_030733205.1 of Mameliella sp. MMSF_3455. Classification (GTDB taxonomy): domain Bacteria; phylum Pseudomonadota; class Alphaproteobacteria; order Rhodobacterales; family Rhodobacteraceae; genus Antarctobacter. The sequence continues at coordinate 126,668 of NZ_JASHJL010000013.1, read as the reverse complement.
CTTGGAACAGCGACAGCAGCGACTGCGGCGCCTGGTTGGCGATGGACAGCGCCTGGACACCCAGCTGCTGCTGCACCTGCAGCGCCTGCAGGCGGGCCGAGGCTTCTTCCATGTCCGCATCGACCAGCGCACCGATGCCGGATTTCAGCGCATCGGTCAGTTGCGAGACGAAATCCGCCTGGGTTTCGATGCGGCCCTGCGCCGAACCGAATGCCGAGGCCGAGTCGATGGCCGTCTGGATCAGGCCCTCGATCGATTCCAGGGCAGCGTCAGCGCCGGCCTGGGTGGTCACGTCGATATCCGACAGGTCTTCAAGCCGGCCACCGATGGTGGCATCCCCGACATCATAGCTGCGGACCTGGACCGAGAAGTTGTCACCCGCGTTGTTGGCGCCGGTAAAGTCGATCTGGTTCGCGTTGGTGCCATTCACCGCCGCACCGATACCGAGACCGTCGGTGATGTCCGAGTTGTCGGCCACGTACTTGTTGAAGGCGTCGGCAAGAGCGGCGGCCACGTCGGCCTGTGTATCACCGTCGCGGGCGACATAGGTGATTTCCTGTGCGCCGGCGGTGGCGGTGGTGTTGAAGGTCGCCAGACCTGCCGCGCCGCCCGTGATCTCGATCGAGAAACCGGTGCCGGCGGCCACGGTCGCCGTGCCCGCACCGGCGGTCTGGCCGACGACGGCAGCCGTGGTTGGCTGTGTCGCGTTGCCGGTCAGGGCGACGGCGGCGGTGTTGGCTGCACCCGACAGTTCGTCAGAGGCCGCGGCGGTGGCGGATGCCGATGCCACGTCGATCGACGATGCCCCGGTGCCGAGGTCCTGCTTGGCCACGGTGATGTCCGAGGCGGTGACACCGGTGCCCGACCGATCCAGCGAGGCCAGCACGTTGATGCTGCCCGAACCGGCGGCGGTGTCGGTGTTCGACAGCAGGTTCAGACCGTTGAACTGTGCAGCACCGACGACTGCACTGATCTGGTTGCGCAGGGCGTCGATATCGGTCTGGATCTTGGCCCGGTCGACGTTCTCTTCCTGGGCTGCAACGATGCGGGCCTTGATCTCGGTCAGCAGTTCGGTGGTGGTTTCCGCCGCCTGGCGGGCGACGGCGACGGTGGACTGGCCGAGGTTAAGGCTATCGGAGATGCCCTTGAAGCCCTTGACGTCCGCTTCCATCACCTTGGAGATGGCCCAGACGGCGGAGTTGTCCTTGGAGGTTGCAACACGCTTGCCCGTCGAGATTTCCGACTGGGTATCCGCGAGATTGGAATTGATGGACTTGAGGGTCTGCAGCGCGACCATCGCGCCATTGTTCGTCAGGATGCTAGACATATTCTTGCCCTTGCTGTTCGAAAGCGCATTTTGGCGCCGGTTTCATTTGCCGCGATCGGCTTTGCTGACGTCGTTCTGACGGATGCAGGCCTTGATATCGGTCTGCGCCACCGCTTCAGGTGCGCCGCCAACCTCACCGCTTGGAATGAACAGAAGGCTAAAACCCTCTTCTTGCTTACCTAGAATTTGTCTGAAACCGGAAGTGTTGTTGACGCACCGGACTGGATTACCGACGAGCCAAAGAAAAACCCGGCACGCAAGCGCCGGGTTCAAACAGGCGGGGCACCGCGGAAACCACGACGCACCCCGTGTCTTGTTAGGTCATTCAGGAGCCGCGCAGCCCCATCACTCAAGATAGGCGCGTATCGCGGCCTCTGTTCCTTCGGCCCAGATTCTCTGCAATGCCTCGGCAAAGGCCGCTGCGAAACCGGGGGCATCTGCCAGCGCGCCATAGAAGTGGCGCTGGTCCAGCCAGGCCTGAGGCCGATCCTTTGCGGCACGGGCGACTTGCGTCAGGTCGTCCCAGACCGGATCGTTCGGCATGATCTCCGACCCATCCTCGCGCGTACCGGCACACATCCTTGCCCAGAGCGCCTGGGACAGCGCCAGCCCGGCCAGCGGAGTTCCTGCCGCCACGGCGTCGCGGATCACCGGCAGGACCGCCCCGGTATGGCGCGACGAGCCGTCAAAGGCCACGCGACGCACGGTATCCACGATCTTCGGGTTGGAAAACCGTGCGTCGATCAGATCGACGTAGGCCTGCGGCGTCATTCCCGGCACAGCCCGCACATGGGGGGCGATTTCCTCCAGCGCCAGCTTGCGGAACAGCCCGCGGATCAGAGGATGGGCCATCGTGTCGTGGATCGTCTCGATGCCGAGGATCTCCGCCGGGGACGCGATGACCTGATGCCCGCCGTTCAGCATCCTCAGCTTCATCGCCTCGTAATCGTGCACGTCGTCCGAGATCGTCGCCCCGACCTGTTCCCAGGCAGGCCGCCCGGCACAGAACCGGTCCTCGATCACCCATTGGCGGAAATTCTCATGCGTCACCGGAACCGCATCGTCTATGCCGAATTCCCGCACCAGCGCCAGTTCGCGCGGGCCGGTGGCCGGAACGATGCAATCCACCATCGAGTTGGGAAAACTGCAATGCGCCGCGATCCAGTCCGCCAGGTCCGGATCGGCCATGCGGGCCAGGCCGATGATGACCTCTTCCAGCTTGGTCCCGTTGCCGGGGAGGTTGTCGCAGCTCTGGCAGGTGAACGGCCCGGCTTCGCTGTCGCGGCGGCGCCTCAGGGCGGCGATCATCGCACCAAAGGCGGTGCGCGGCGCCTCCAGGTTGGCCGCGTCGTGGCGCATGTCCGGATGCGTCGGATCAAAGGCCTTGGTCGCCGGGTCGAGGTAGTAGCCGCCCTCGGTGACGGTCAGCGCGACGATCCGGATCGCCGGGTCGGCCATGCAGTCGATCAGCGGCCCGTTGCCCTCGACGATCGGCACATAGTCGATCATCGAGCCGACCACCTCGGCCGAGCTGCCCTTCGGGTCCAGCTCGATCAGCGTTGTCAGATAGTCCTGTTCGGCCATCTTCAGCCGCTGCGCCTCATCGTAGGGGCGCACGCCCGCGCCGATGATGGCCCAGTCCAGTGCCTGCCCCTGCTGCATCAGGCGGTGCAGGTACCACGCCTGGTGCGCACGATGGAAATTGCCCAGACCGATATGCACGATCCCCGGTTGCAGCGAACGGCGGTCATAGGTCGGCGCGGACACGCCTTCTGGCAGATCCGCCAGCGTCGTGTTGTTCAGTTTGACTAGGGTTGCGGTCATCAGCTCATCCAGTTCCCGCCATCGACGTTCAGACATTGCGCAGTGATGTAGCGGGCGTCCTCGGAGGCCAGGAACACGCAGGGGTCGGCCACCTCTTCCGGCGTCCCCATGTGACCAAGCGGCACCGCTTCGCCCACTTCGCGTTTCTTCTGCCCCTTGGGCTTGTCCTCGTACTCGGCAAAGAGCCCGTCGACGATCTCCCACATGGGGGTGTCGATCACTCCGGGGGCGATGGCGTTCACCCGGATGTTGTCCTTTGCCAGTTCCAGGGCAAGCGATTGCGTGATCGAGATCACCGCCGCCTTGGTGGAACAGTAGACGGCGATATTCGGCTCTCCCCGACGCCCGGCCTGCGAGGAAAAATTGATGATCGCCCCGCCGCCACGCGCCTTCATTCCCGGCACAACGGCCTGGATCGCAAAGAGCGTACCGCCGACGTTGACGTCGAACTGGCGGCGGTAATCCTCGGGGGTGATCCGGTCGATGGAGGCCATGTTGAAGACGCCGGCATTGTTCACCAGCACGTCGACCCCGCCCCATTCGGCCTCCACGCGCGCGACGCCCTCGGCGATGGAGGCCGGATCGGTCACGTCCATGGCAAGCGCCATGCCATTGTCACCCAGCGGCGCGGAACAAGCGCGGGCCTCGTCCGCCAAAAGGTCGGCCACGGCAACCCGCGCCCCTTCGCGCGCGAAGGCCTGGCAGATCGCGCGGCCGATGCCGCGCGCCCCGCCGGTGACCAGCGCGACCTTTCCCGCCAGTCGCGTCATTGAATCCGCAGTCCCTCGGCATCAAAACGGTGCAGGTGCTCCAGGTTCGGATTCAGGAAGATCGTGTCGCCGTGGTGAACCGGGATCTCACCGCCGACGCGCACGGTCATCGGATCGCAACCCGGCACGCCGTGGACATGGATGAAAGTGTCCGAGCCCAGGTGCTCGGCCACGCCCACCTTGCCCTGCCACAAGCCTTCGGTGGTCGAGACCTCGACATGTTCGGGACGGATGCCGATGGTATGCGCATCGTGCTTTGCCGCCTCCGGACCTTCGAGGAAGTTCATCTTGGGGCTGCCGATAAAGCCGGCGACAAACTTGTTGCGCGGCGTGCGGTACAGCTCCAGCGGCGACCCCACCTGTTCGATCACCCCGGCCTGAAGGACCACGATCTTGTCGGCCATGGTCATTGCCTCGACCTGGTCGTGGGTGACATAGATCATGGTGGTGTCGAGCTTCTTGTGAAGCTCGCTGATCTCCATCCGCATGCCCACGCGCAAGGCGGCGTCGAGGTTGGACAGTGGTTCGTCGAAAAGAAACGCCGCCGGTTCACGCACGATGGCCCGACCGATGGCGACACGCTGCCGCTGGCCGCCCGAAAGCTGTCCGGGGCGACGGTCAAGGTAATCGGCCAGGTTCAGCGCCTTGGCCGCGGCCTCGATACGCCTGTCCTGTTCCGCCTTGTCGACCCCCGCCATCTTCATCGGGAAGGCGATGTTCTTGCGCACCGTCATATGCGGGTAAAGCGCATATGACTGGAACACCATCGCCAGGCTGCGTTTGGCCGGGGGCAGCGAGGTCGCATCTTTGCCGTCGATCTCGATCACGCCGTCGCTGGTGTCCTCCAGGCCGGCGATCAGACGCAACAGCGTGGACTTGCCGCAACCGGAGGGGCCGACGAACACGGTGAACTCGCCGTCTTCGATGGTCAGGTCCAGCGGCGGGATCACGGTCACGTCGCCAAAGGACTTCTTGACTTGCTTGAGTTGAATACGTCCCACGGATCTCTCCCTTATTTTACCGCGCCGAAGGTCAGGCCGCGGACGAGTTGTTTCTGGCTGAACCAGCCCATGATCAGGATCGGCGCGATGGCCATGACCGAAGCCGCCGACAGTTTCGCGTAGAACAGCCCTTCGGGGCTGGAGTAGCTGGCGATAAAGGCCGTCAGGGGTGCCGCGTTCGCGGCGGTCAGATTGAGCGTCCAGAAGGCCTCGTTCCACGCCAGGATGATGTTGAGCAGGATGGTCGAGGCGATTCCCGGCACGGCCATCGGTGTCAGCACGTAGATGATTTCATCCTTGAGCGAGGCACCGTCCATCCGCGCGGCCTCCAGGATTTCGCCCGGGATCTCGCGGAAGTAGGTGTAGAGCATCCAGACGATGATCGGCAGGTTGATCAGCATCAGCACCAGGACCAGGCCGATCTGCGTATCCAGCCAGCCAAGCCGGATGAAGAGCAGGTAGATCGGGTAGAGCACACCGACCGCCGGCAGCATCTTGGTGGAGAGCATCCACAGCAGGATGTCCTTGGTCCGCTTCGATGGCACGAAGGCCATCGACCAGGCCGCGGGAACCGCGATTATCGTGCCAAGGATGGTCGATCCGACGGCGATGATGATCGAGTTCCACAGGAACCTCGCGTAGTTCGACCGTTCCTGGACCGCCGCGTAGTTTTCCAGCGTCCAGTCAAAGAACAGGAAGACCGGCGGATCGCTGATTGCCTGGGCCTCTGTCTTGAAGCTGGTCAGGATGGTCCAGAGGATGGGAAAGAAGATCAGCAGACCCACACCCCAGGCGAAGGCGGTGTTGATCGCTTTGCGTTGTGTCGTGACAGCGCGTGCCATTGCGTCCTCCTCAGGCGTCCAGGTTCTTGCCGACGATGCGCATCAGGAAGAGCGCGACGATATTGGCCAGGATGATGGCGTAGACCCCGCCCGCAGACCCCAGACCGACGTTCTGGCTTTCCAGCACGCGCTGGAAGATCAGGTAGGTCAGCGTCTTGGTGCCGAATGCGCCCGACGTGGTCACGAAGATCTCTGCGAAAATCGACAGCAGGAAGATCGTCTGGATCAGAACCACGATGGTGATGGCCCGGCTGAGGTGCGGCAGGATGATGTAGAAGAAGCGCGAGAGCGGCGATGCACCGTCCATTTCGGCTGCTTCGAGTTGTTCGCTGTCCAGGGACTGGATCGCCGTCAGCAGGATCAGCGTCGCAAAAGGCAGCCATTGCCAGGACACGATCATGACCAGAGAGGGCAGCGAAGCCTCGGAGAGCCATGAGATCGGCTCTGCTCCGAAGAACCGCCAGAGATGCGCAAACAGCCCGTTGGTCGGATCCATGAACATGTTCTTCCAGACCAGTGCGGAAACCGTCGGCATCACGAAGAAGGGCGCGATCACGAGGATCCGGACCACTCCCTGGCCCCACATCGGCTGATCCAGCAGGATCGCAAGGAGCACCCCGAACATCACCGTGACGACAAGCACGCCCCCGACGATGATCAGCGTGGTCATGACGCTGGGCCAGAAGGAACTGGAGGTCACGAAACGGACGTAGTTGTCGAAACCGGCCCATCCCAGGTCACCGCCGCGCAGGGGCAGGTACTTTCGGAACGAGAACCAGAGGGTCATGGACAGCGGTACGAGCATCCAGACCAGTAGCAGGAACACCGCTGGCGCCATCATCAGACGGGCTGCGGATCGCGAGTGCTGGGTCGCCATTGCGCGCCTCCTCCCTTGGCGGCCCCGGGCCGCCACATAGATGTATCTTGAAAAACAGGAACCGGAGGGCGGTTGCCCCCGCCCTCCGACCTGGGAGGATGCCTCAGTAACCTGCGGCTTCCATTGCGTCGAGCGTCAGAGCCTGCGCCTTTTCAAGCGCTTCGGCCACGGTCTGCTGACCGGCATAGACGGCCGAGAACTCCTGGCTGACGTCGGTGGCGATGCCCGCGAACTCGGGGATCGCAACGAACTGGACGCCGACATAGGGAACCGGATCGACCGTCGGGTCGTTCGGGTCGGCAGCCAGGATCGAGTCCAGCGTCATCTGGGCAAACGGCACCTTCTGGTACTCGGGGTTGTCATAGAGCGACTGACGCGCGCCCGGAGGCACGTTGGCCCAACCCTCGTTTGCAGCGACAAGCTCGATATATTCCTTCGAGGTCGCCCATTCGATGAACTGCTTGGCAGCCTCTTCCTTCTGGGTGCCCGCCGGGATCGCCAGCGCCCATGCCCAAAGCCAGTTGGCGCGCTTTTCGACACCTTCCTTGTTCGGCGCGAGGGCAAAGCCGACCTTGTCGGCAACGGTCGAGTCGTCCGGGTTGGTCACGAAGGAGGCCGCCACGGTGGCGTCGATCCACATGCCGCACTTGCCCTGCTGGAACAGCGACAGGTTCTCGTTGAACCCGTTGGTCGCGTAGCCCGGAGGGCCGTAGTTGTTCATCATGTCGACGAAGAAGGTCAGGGCCTCTTCCCACTCGGGCTGATCGAACTGGGGCGTCCAGTTCTCGTCGAACCAGCGGGCGCCGAACGAGTTGGCGGTCACGGTGATGAAGGCGCCGCCCTCACCCCAGCCGGCCTTGCCGCGCAGGCAGATGCCGTTGATGTCCTTCTCGCGGTCGGTCATCGCCGCTGCGGCCTCGCGGATGAACTCCCAGGTCGGGGCCTTGGGCATTTCCAGCCCGGCTTCCTGCATCAGGTCCGTGCGATACATGATCATCGAGCTTTCGCCGTAGAACGGAGCCGCGTAAAGCGTTCCGTCGTGCGACAGGCCCTGGCGCATCGCCGGCAGGATGTCGTCGGCATCGTAATCCGCCGACAGGTCGTCCAGCGGAACCAGCCAGCCGTTGGCGCCCCAGATCGGGGTCTCGTACATGCCGATGGTCATGATGTCGAAAGCACCACCCTTGGTGGTGATGTCTGTGGTCACTCGGGTACGAAGAGTGTTCTCTTCCAGTGTGACCCAGTTCACCTCGTGGCCGGTCTTGGCCGTGAAGTCATCCGTCAGCTTCTGCATACGGACCATGTCGCCGTTGTTCACGGTGGCAATGGTCAGAACTTCGGCGGAGAGCGCAGTCGCTGTCACCGACACGAGAGCGGAAGCCGCTAGAAACGCGCCTTTCAAAGTCATCCAAAATCCTCCCTTGGAGTGCTCTTTGCACATTAGGAAGATGCGGGATGAACCAGATTCGAGTCAATCAAAAACTTTACGGGAGTAAAATTATTTCTTGCCGCGGCGCAGAAAGTTCAGGCGGACTGACGCATCAAGAGCCGGCCATCGAACCGGATTTCGTCCCTGTTTTCAGCCCGTTGACCCTTCTCGATAAGCTTGAACAGGCGGTCCACGCTACACTCGGCGATTGCCGTGTAATCGTGGGACACCGTGGTCAGCGGCGGACAGGTAAAGCGTGAAAACGGATGATCGTCGTGCCCGGCAATGCGCATGGCCGTACCGGGCCCGCGCCCGACTCGCAGCCCCTTGGAATAGGCAGCGGCAAGCAAGCCGATTGCGAGTCGGTCATTGCTGCACAGGACAGTGTCCATCGGCAGCCTGTGCTGCTCGATCAACTTGATACCCTGCTCCATGCCGATCCGCTCGAAATCCCAGCCCTCGCCCTCGACTTGGATCAGATGCGGCTCATGCCCCAACCCCTCCATCACTTCGCAATAGGTTTGCCTGCGGCGATAGGCGTTCGGATTCGAAGGCGTGCGCATTTCGAAAAACGCTGGCGGACCGCCCGTGCGGCACAGGTATTCACATATCAGCGACGTGGCCTGAGAATTGTCGTGACCGACAAATGCCTCACCTATTCCACTGATATTACTGTCAAAAAGAACCGTCGGAACGGATTTGGAAAAAGCCTCGAGCGCCCGCCGGTCAGAGGCACGACCCAAGGGCGCCAACAGGACACCCGCTGGCTTGATCGCGCGCAGGCTCTCAAGGTTCTCGACCTCCTGCTGCGTGCCCCCGTGCGAGCTCAACAGGATGGTCCGGAACCCGGCGCCGCTGACCAGAAGCTCCAGCTTGCGGGCAAATTCGGCAAAAACTGGGTCGGCCAGATAAGGAACGACGATCCCGATGTTCTTGGTCAGCTTGCGGTTCTGGTTGATGGCAAAGATGTTGGGGCGATAGTCGTACTGCTCCAACGCGGTTTCGATCCGTGCTCGGGTGGATTTCCGCACACTGTCCGGATCGTGGAAGTACTTGGACACGGTTGGGCGCGAGATCCCGCTGACCTCGGCGAATTCCTCCATATTGCGGATCTTTCGACCGGCCATACCCCCTGATCTCCCTTACGGCATCGGACTGCGCGCGCCCGTCACGCCCAGGGCAAAACTTAACGCGCGCAATGTTACAAGATTGAGCGCACTGCGCGCATCCGTCAAGAATAAGTTGTACGCGCGTCAAATCACAAGCCCCGACAGGAGCTTATTCGCGCGGGGCCGCCGGATGCACGAGCCTATTGCCAGTCGCGTTCGACCACCTCGATCCCGTCCGCCACCGTGTCAGGTGGATGCAGGATCACCCGGTCCCCCGCCCTGACGCCTGCCAGAACCTCGGCGCTGCGCCCGTCGCGGCGGCCGATTTCGATCGCCGTCTCCCGCGCGATGCCATCAGCCAGGACATAGGTAAACCATTGCCCTTCAAGCCGAAAGATGGCCGAGAGCGGAATCAGCAGCGCATCCTCGGTGCGCCACTCCTCGATCCGGACAAAGACCGAAAAAGCCTGTCCCAGCCCCGCGCGTATCTCGGGTGGAGACGTGAAATCCAGCACCGCATCCACGCGCTGCTCCTCGATCCCCAGGGCAGAGACAACAGTGCGCGCCGCCGGTTCGATCAGCCTCAGTTCCGCCGCCAAGGCGCCCTCGCCGCCCCAACGGTCCACCTGCGCAGGGGCGCCCGGCGCCAGCCGCGTCGCCTGAGAGGACAAGAGATCGACGACGATTTCCAGGTCTTCCGGATCGCCGATGCTGAGCAGCGGCGCACCCGCCACCACGGGCCGCGCGCTTTCCCCCTCGACCGACAGGACGACCCCGTCAGCTGGCGCCAGGATCGGCAGGCAGCAATCGCCCTCCCCCGGGTCCTGTTCGGGGTCCACCAGCACTGCCTGCGCGCTTTCCAACGCCGCCCGCGACATCGCAAGACGCGCATCGGCGGACAACTTGTCGGCCTCGGCCAGCTGCAACTGCTGCGCCGCCGTCTCTAGCGCAGTGAGCGAGGCCGTGCCCCGGTCCGCGAGCGCCTTGGCGCGATTGTACTGCGACTGGGCATAAGCGCGCTGCGCCTCTGTCCGGGCCACCTCGGCCTCTGCGAATTTCACACTGGCCTCGGCTTCGTGCAGGGCTGCCACCGCCTGCGCCCGGCTGCGCGCATCCAAAAGCGTCGGCACGGCGGGCTGCACCTGTGCAACCACCGTCACCCCCTTCGCCACCGGATCGCCCACCGCAACCGGCAGGCGCAGTACCGTGCCCGCGATGGGAGAGGAGACCTCATAGACCTCGCGGATTCGCGTCTTGCCGTCAGCATCCACCGTGACGCTCAGCGCGCCGCGCGCCAATGGCGCGGTGTCCACCGGGATCGGATCGGTTCGGAAGGCGGTGATCGCCAGCCCGCCCACAAGGGCGAGGCCGACGGCCGAAAGTCCTATGGTACGCAGGGACCACATGTCCTCACTCCCTTGTTTTCATGACGGCGATCAGGTCAAGACGTCCCAGACGGCGCGCCACCAGCGCCACCGAGACCGCCGCAGCGCCCAGCACGATCAGGCTGGCCCGGGCAAAGGTGGCCGGTTCCAGCACCAGCGGAATGGCATAGAGATCGCTGGTGAAGCCCTCGGTCATCAACCGCGCCACGCCGTAGCCGATCACCCAGCCCACCGGCTGCGCCAAGGTCGCAAGCAACAAGACTTCGCCGGCGAGGATATAGGCCACCTCGCCCTTGCCAAAACCCAGGATGCGCAGGCAGGCCAGTTCTCGCGCCCGTTCCGACAGCTGAACCCGGGCCGCGTTGTAGGCGACGCCGACGGTGATGATCATGCCAAGGATGCCGTAGACGGTGGTGGCAATCAGGATGTTCTGGCTCAGCGTCTCCATGAAGCTGCGGCGGTTCTCGGTCATGTTGATGGTGCCCATCAGCCGGGGGACATCCTTGATCCGCTCCTGAAAGGCCTCCGCCGCCTGCGGGTCGGCCAGCGTCACGTTGACATTGGACACCCTCGGGCTTTGCCGGAACATGGCGTTCAGCGTGTCATGGGAGAAATAGGCGCCCAGGCCAAAGAACTGGGTGACGATGCCGGCGACGGGCACCTCGAAGGTCTCGCGCCGCCCGCTCTCGAAGCTGACGGTCAGCGTCTCGCCCACCTTGATGTGCAGCGCAGCGGCCAACCGGTCCGACAGAAGGATGCCGAAAGGGTCGGGCGTGATCACCTGCCCGTTGCCATCCACCACCCGCGCCAGATCCGCCGCATTGGCCACGGTCGAGACCGGAACCTGTTTCTCGTAGGAGCCGTAGATCAGGCGGGCGGCGTGGTACTGCTGCGGCTCCACCTGCAGGACGCCAGGCAACCGCCTGACCTCTTCCAGAGCAGTGTCGGGCGCGTCCGGGTCGAACAGCAACAGCATGTCCTGCCGGTTCGACTGGTAAAAGGCGGTGTCGATGATCTCGTCCATGGCGTCGGGAAAGAAATTCGAGGCCACCAGCACGGAAACCGCCAGCGCCATTCCCAGCATGGTCATTCCGGCGCGCAGCGGCCATCGCAGCAGGCTGCGCAGAATCATCCGCGTCGGCTGGCCCAGCCGCAGCAGATCGGCCAGCCGGTCAAGCGTCGAGCCATGAAAACTCGGCGGGGCCGGCGGGGCCATCGCCACTGCCGGCGCCAGCCTTGCGGCGCGCATGGCGCTGTTCAGCGCCCCCGCGCTGGTCGCCGCCAGCCCCAGCATTGCCGAAAGCGCATAGATGCTGAGCGGCACGCCGAAGACGAGAAAAGGAAAGTCGAAATACTTGGCGTAAAGCTGTGACATGGCCTGCGCCAGCCAGGACCCCGCGCCCCAACCGATGCCGACTCCAAGAAAGGCGATCAGCGCCGCCAGCATCAGGTAATGCAGCCCGATTTCCCAGTTGGTGTAGCCCACCGCCTTCATCAGGCCGATCTCGGACCGTTCCAGCTGCACGATCCGGCCCATGACCATGTTCACCAGAAAGACGGTGATCCCCAGGAAGACCGGCGGCAGGACCCAGGCCATCACCTCCAGCGACTGGATCTCCGCATCAAGGAAGGCGTTCGACTGCTGCGCATCGCGCCCCACCGGCGTGGCCGCGCCGTAAGGGTCCAGCAAGGCCTTTACCGCGTCCTTGACCGGCTCCAACGGCGTGCGCGGCAGAACGGACAACGCCACGGTGTTGAAGGCCCCCGCCATGCCGAATCCGGCATCCAGCACCTCGGCCTGCATCCACAGGATGCCGAAGGTCTCGTTCTGCGGCATCAGGGCGCCGGGGCCGATGGTATAGACGAATTCGGGCGACAAGGCGGTGCCAGTGATCGTCACCGCGCGCTTGCGTCCGTTCAGGTTGACCGAGATCCTGTCGCCCGGGACGAACCCGTTGGCCTCTGCAAAGGGTTCGTTGACCACCGCCTCGCCCGCGCTTTCGGGCCAGCGCCCCCGGCGCAGCAGCGGCACGTTCAACAGCGGCTCGCCCATTTCGGGGCGCGAGATCAGCAGCCCGGTGGCCGGTTTCGCCCGCCCGGGAATATCGAGGATCGCGTAGGACCGGACCTGTGTCTCCACCTGCGCCACGCCCTCGATGTCGCGCAGTTGCGCGATCAGGCTGTCGGGCGCACGGCGGGCCGAGGCAAAAACGTGAGCAAATCGGTTGCTGTCGTAGTAGGCGCTGCGGGTCTCATTCAGGGCGCGGCTCATGCCCACCGACATGATGATGACAGCGATGCCCGCAGCCAGCACAAGGGCGATCGCCACACCCTGCACCCAGAGCCTGCGAAAGTCGCGGAACAGCTTGAGATCCATCGCCTGCATGCGCTCACCAATGGATCTCGGTTGCGGCAAGGCGGCTGTCGTTTTCCTCGATCCGGTCAATGCGCCCGTCTTGGAAGCGGATCACCCGGTGCGCCATCAGCCGGATGGCGGCGTTGTGGGTGATCACCGCCGTGGTGGTGCCGAATTCGTCGTTGATCCGCTGCAGCGTCGACAGGACCTGCGTGCCTGTGTGACTGTCCAGCGCGCCGGTCGGCTCATCGCACAACAACACGTCGGGCCGTTTCGCAATGGCCCGCGCGATGGCGACACGCTGCTGCTCCCCGCCGGACATCTGTGCCGGGAAATGATCCATCCGATGGCCAAGCCCCACCAGTTCCAGCGCCTCGGCGGGTTTCATCGGGTGTTTCGCCACATCCGTGACCAGTTGCACGTTCTCGCGCGCGTTCAGCGAGGGGACAAGGTTGTAGAACTGGAAGACAAATCCGACGTGGTCGCGCCGATAGCGGGTCAATTGCCGGTCGCTGGCGCGGGTCAACTCCGTCTCACGGAACCAGAATCGCCCGCCGCTGGGCCGGTCCAGCCCTCCGAGAATGTTGAGCAGGGTCGACTTGCCAGAGCCTGACGGCCCCAGCAGCACGGTCAGTTCCGACCCGTATAACTCAAGGTCCACACCCGCGAGCGCATGTACCTGCACCTCGCCGGTGGCATAGGTCTTGGTCAGACCCTGGGTACGAAACACCACCTCGCGGGTCCTGTCCTCGAATCGTGCCATGAGCCTCTCCGCGTGTCCCGTGCAAACTGCGCGGGACGCGTCATTGGCGTCATGATCCGTATCAAGGTCTGGCAAAAAATCCTGCCAGACGGCAACGCGGTGCCCGTTGCAATGCCGCCGCTACAGCAGCACCGCCTGCCCGGTCCGCGCGCTTTCCTGCGCTGCCAGCCCGATCCGCACGGCGGCCATGCCGTCGGACAGCGTCACCTCAGGCTCTCCCTCGCCACGCACCACGGCGTTGAACCCTTCATGCTGGTAGAAGGTCGACCCGTTGTGATCGCCCGCGGCCAGCAACTCGGCCTCCACCGGCACCTCGATCACGCGCGGCCCCTTGGGCACGCGCGGAGAGACGATGACCTGAGGCACCGGCGCCTCGCCCAGATGCCCGGGCCAGAACCGTCCCGGTCCGGGCACCAGCGCCTCGATCTTGCCACGGGGGCCAACGGCGCAGATCTCTTCCTGGTAGCGCGATCCTTCGGCGAACATGCAGAGTTCCAGCATCGCCCGCGCGCCGCCCGCGAAATCGAGGATCACATAGCCGTTGTCCCAAATGTCCGGCGCGCGCCCGTCATAGGTTTCATCCTTGTGGTTCACCGCCTGCCCGGCGCTGGCCATGACGCGCACAGGCTCGTCCCGCAGGATCAGACGCATGAGATCGAAGAAATGACAGCACTTCTCGACAAGGGTGCCGCCGCTGCGCGCGTTGAACCGGTTCCAGGCGCCAACCTTGGGCAGAAAGGGGAAACGGTGTTCGCGGATCGACAACATGGAAATCCCGCCCGTCGCCTCGGTCACCTCCTGGCGCAACAATGCCACGGGCGGCATGTAGCGATATTCCATCGCCACCCAGACCGGCGCCGGATAGCTGCGCGCGAACTCGGCCAGGAAAGCCTCGTCTTCCGGCGTGGTATACAGCGGCTTTTCGCAAAGAACCGGCAACGGACGCGCCGCCGCGATCTGGCGCAACTGCGGGACGTGGCAATCGTTCGGGCTGACCACCACCAGAGCGTCGAGTCCCTCAAGCGCCAGCAACTCGTCCAGCGTGGCGCAGACCTGTGCGCCACCCGCCAGGTCTGCGGCGCTCTGCGCCAGGTCCGTGACCGGGTCAAAGACCGCGACCACCCTGCCCTGGGGCAAGAGGTTGATGTTCTGGATATGCTCGCGGCCCATCATGCCACAGCCGATCACGCCATATCTGACCACACTCATCCCCTGCCGATCCTGTTGATATAAGTGACGGTTTCCGCGTCGAACCATGTGCGCGAGTATTCGACCGGCGCACCAGACTTTTCCCAGGCGATACGCTCGACATAGCCCGCGGTATCGCCCGCCCGGGGTGGAAACCGGGTGTCGCGCCATTCGGGCACCGGCGCAAAGCCGACCCTGTCCTCTGCCGAAAGGATCACCAGCCCCAACCGCTCTCGGTAGAACAGGTACAGCGATTCCAGAACGTCCTCGGCCGCGACACGGGCCGCCTGCGCCCCGTCCAGCCAGATCTCTTCCATGGCCGCCGGTACGCCGCCCAGGAACCGCAGCCGTCGAAACCGCCACCCTTCGGCAGAAGGTCCGAAAGCTGGCGCATCTGCCGGCTTCGCCAACCGCTCGACTCCCAAAAGCTCCGCTGTCGGCAACCCGCCCCCGGCCTTCAGCTCCAGCCGCAGCATGGAATAGATCGAAGCGACGCCGTCACGCGCGCGAACATAATTGCCAGAGCCCTGAACACGGTCCAGCAACCCCTTGTTGGCCAGCGCCTCCAGCGCCTTGCGCAACGTGCCGACCGCAATGCCCAGCTGTTCGGCCATCTCGCGTTCCGGCGGCAACCGCGCACCATCAGCCAACCGCCCCGACGCAATGTCACGGATCAGCATCTCGCTGATCTGGGCGTGCTTGGGCAACGCCGCCGAGCTTCTTCCCCGGGCCAAGACGATCTCCTCCCGCCGCGGTCCTGTTCGTGTCGCGGCAAAATTAATACACTATTGATGCATGAAATTCCGGATGCTACGCAAGAAGAAATCGACGCCGAATCCGGCGCACTTCCGGGAGGCCCTGAAATGACCGTCGTGCCCGTCACATCCCCAGATCTCGATGCGTCCGAGGTCAGCTGGTTCTCGGCGCTCTGCTCCGACGACTACCGCTACCTCGGCGTGCCCGAAGGCGATCTGCGGTCTTCCTTCGAGCATTGCCGCGACATCGTGCTGGAGGCGGAAAAGCAGGGCTTTCGCAACATCCTCGCGCCTTCTTCCTATCAGGTCGGGCAGGACACGCTGAGCTTTGTTGCGGGCATGGCGCCTTTGACCGACCGGATCAACATGCTGGCCGCCATCCGCTGTGGCGAGATGCACCCGATCATGCTGGCCCGTACGGTCGCCACGCTGGATCACATGATGAAGGGACGGCTGACCCTGAATGTGATCTCGTCGGATTTCCCCGGAGAAAAGGCCGAAAGCGCCTTTCGCTACCAACGCTCGCGCGAGGTGGTGCAGATCCTGAAACAGGCCTGGACGCAGGACGAGATCAATTTCCAAGGCGAGGTCTACAATTTCGAAGGTCTGACCTCCGATCCCGCGAAACCCTACCAGACCGGCGGTCCGCTGCTGTATTTTGGCGGCTACTCGCCCCCGGCGCTGGACCTCTGCGGCGAACACTGCGACGTCTACCTGATGTGGCCGGAACCCAAGGACCAGCTTGCCCAACGCATGAAAGACGTGAACGCCGTCGCCGAACGCTATGGGCGGACACTGGACTACGGGCTGCGCGTACACATGATCGTCCGCGACACAGAGGCCGAGGCACGGGAATACGCCGAAAGCCTGGTGTCGAAACTGGACGACGAATACGGACGCCTGATCCGCGACCGCGCCCATGACAGCGGCAGCCTGGGTGTGTCCCACCAGTCGCGCGCGCGCGAACTGGCCGACCAGTTCGGTTTTGTCGAGCCGCACCTCTGGACCGGGATCGGGCGCGCGCGGTCGGGCTGTGGCGCGGCGCTGGTGGGGTCCGCCGACCAGATCCTGAGCGAGATCGAGGAATACCGCAAGATGGGCATTCGCGCCTTCATCTTTTCCGGCTATCCGCACATTGACGAATGCCAGCATTTCGGCAAGTTGGTAATGCCGGAGCTGAAAACCTGTTCGCTGCCGCATGAATACGGCCGCGTCCCCGATGAAACCCCGGCAACGCCCCTTGGCGTAGGAGAGCGCAAGTAATGGACCGCGTAGATCTTCAAGAGGGGCTGAGCCTCAGCCGCATCGTTTATGGCATGTGGCGCCTTGGCGACGATGCCGTGACCGCGCCGGATCATGTCCGCAACAAGATCGCCGCCTGCCTCGACCAGGGCATCACCACGATGGATCAGGCGGACATCTACGGCGGCTACATGGCCGAAGAGATCCTGGGCGCGGCGCTGACACCGGACCTGCGCAAACAGATCGAGATCGTCACGAAATGCGACATCGTGGCCCCAGTGGGCCGCTACGCGGATGCGCCGGTGAAATACTATGATACCAGCCGCGCGCATATCATGGCATCGGTCGATCACTCGCTCAGACTCATGGGCATCAACGAGATCGACCTGCTGCTGATCCATCGCCCCGATCCGCTGATGGATCACCGCGAAACGGGCGAGACGCTGGATGAACTGGTGGGGTCCGGCAAGGTGCGCGCCGTGGGCGTGTCGAACTACAAGCTGCACGACTGGACCCTGCTGCAGTCGGCGATGAAAACGCCGCTGGTGACCAATCAGATCGAGCTCAGCCTGTCGGCGCATCAGGGCTTTACCAATGGCGACGTGGCCTTCCTGCAGGAACGCGGCATTCCGCCGATGGCCTGGTCGCCGCTGGGTGGCGGCGCGTTGATGACAGAGGATACCCCACTGGCGCAGGTCATGGACCTGGTGGCGGATGATTTCCTCGTTGACCGGGCTGCGGTGGCCGTGGCCTGGCTGCTGGCGCATCCGGCGGGCATCCTGCCAGTCATGGGCACCAACACGATCGAGCGGATCAAGGCGTTTTCCAAGGCCCTCGACATCCAGATGACCCGCGAACTCTGGTTCGAGCTATACACCGCTGCGCTGGGTCACGAGGTGCCCTGATGGACGGGGACCTGAGCCACTCCATGCAGACATTCGACCCGGCCGAAGACAGCCGTGCCTTTCGCGAGGCGCTTGGCAGCTTTGCCACCGGCGTGACGGTGGTGACGGCGCAGGGGTCCGAAGGTCCGGTGGGCATCACCGCCTCCAGCTTTGCCAGCGTCTCGCTGGATCCGCCGCTGGTGCTGTGGTCGCCCCAGAAATCCTCGCGCCGCTTTCCGCTGTTTCGCGATGCGCGCCACTACGCGATCCATGTGCTCGACGGCCACCAGCAGGAAATCTGCACCGCGTTCACCCGCGAAGCCAACGCCTTTCACGCCTGCGACTGGGTCGAAGACACCAACGGCGTGCCGCAGATCGCCGGTTGCCTCGCCCGCTACGATTGCACGCAAGAGATCACCCATGACGCGGGCGATCACATCATCATCATTGGCCGCGTGACCAGCGCGGCCTTCCGGCCCGGCCTGCCCCTGCTGTTCCAGGGCGGCCGGTTCGTCAGCCTCAAGGGCTGAAACCGCAGGGACCGGGGCACCCAAGATCCCGGCCTGAACAACAAGGGGCAAAAAGCCCCGCCAATGGGAGGAGCGCCATGCCGGTGCTGCTGACACTGCTTTGGCCGCTCGAACGGCTGAACACCGGTCTGCTTGCCGTGGGCCGCGTCATCGCGGTGCTTGCGCTGGCGGTGATGGTCTGCCTGATCCTCGGTCAGATATTTTGGCGGTACGTCCTGAATGACGCCCCAAACTGGACAGAAGAGGCGGCCCGCTTCGGAATGCTCTGGCTGGTGGGCCTTATGGCACCGTTGGCCTACCGGCAAGGCGGCTTCGTCGCCATCGACCTCGTCGAACGCGCCCTGCCCCGGATCATCGCCGTGGTCTTGTCGCTGGTGCTCTTGGGGATCTCGCTCTGGGTGCTGGTGATCGCCTGGGACAAGGGGCTGAACAACCATGTCGACAGCCTCTCGGGGCGCGGCTGTTCCTCGTCGCTGCGCTGGCCCTTCGGGATCGAGATCGGCAAGTGCAAGGCAAAGTTCGCCAACCAGTACCAGTACGCCGCGCTCTGGGTCGGGGTGAACCTGTTGATCCTCGTCAACGTCGAGCTGATCCTGCGGCAGGTCATCACCCTACTGGGCGGCGGCGACCGGTTGAAACCGCTGCACCATGACTCGATGGCGGGGGCCGACTGACATGCTGATCTGGTTTCTGCCCGTCTTCCTGGTGCTCATCCTGATCGGCCTTCCGGTGGTCTTTGCCTTGCTCGCCGCACCCTTTGGCCTGTTGGTGATGGACGATCAGAGCCGTCAGCTCTCGGTTCTCTACCGCAACCTCTACAACGGCATGGACAGCTTTCCGCTGATGGCGCTGCCCTTCTTCATGCTGGCGGGCGAGATCATGAACCGCGGCGGCATCACCATCCGCCTGGTCGAGTTCTCACAGGCCATCATGGGCCACCTGCGCGGCGGGTTGGCCCAGGTCAACATCCTGTCCTCGATCCTCTTCGCGGGCCTGTCGGGGTCAGCGGTGGCGGACACCTCGGCGCTGGGGTCGACCCTGATCCCGGCGATGGAAAAGAACGGATATTCCCGCCGCTTCGCCGCCGCCATCACCGCCGCCTCATCCGTCATCGGCCCAATCATCCCGCCCTCGGGGATCATGATCATCTATGCCTATGTCATGGGGGAATCCGTCGCCGCGCTGTTCTTGGCAGGCATCGTACCGGGCATCCTGGTGGGTGTCGGCCTGATGGTCATGGTCCGCCTCATGGCCGACCGCTACGACCTGCCCAAGGCCGAACGCATCGTGGCTCCGGGCCAGACGATCAGCACAACGGAATACTGGGTCAGCCTCATCCTCGTGCGGATCAACCTTGCCGGGCTGTTCTACGCCGTCGCCGCGGCGATCCCGGGCAATCCGGGCGGCTGGTCGGTCTATCTTGCCATGCTGGTCCCGGCGCATTTCCTGCTGATGTACTGGCGCCGCTCGGTCAGCCATGATTTCCGCATCGTCTGCAAAAAGGCCGTCGCCCCCCTGCAGACCCCGATCATCATTCTCGGCGGCATCCTCATCGGCGTCATGACCCCGACAGAGGCCAGCGCCGTGGCCGTGGCCTACGCGCTGGTGGTCAGCTTCGTCGTGCTGCGGTCCATGACCCTGCGCGACCTCTACCAGGTGCTGGCCCGCTCGGCGCTGTCCACATCCGCCGTGCTGCTGCTGGTCGGCGCGGCGGTCTCCTTCAAGACCGTGGTCTCGCTCAGCCACGCGCCCCAGATCCTGACGGACATCATCCTGGGCCTGTCGGAAAACCCGCTGATCCTGCTGTTCCTCATCAACATCCTGTTGTTCATCGTGGGCATGTTCCTCGATGCCGGCCCGGCGATCATCATCCTCGGCCCGATCCTTGGCCCGATCTTTGTCGAACTCGGCGTTCACCCGGTGCATTTCGCCATCATCATGAGTGTGAACCTGACCGTGGGCCTGGCCACGCCGCCGATGGGGCTGGTGCTGTTCGTCGCCTCCACGGTCAGCCGTGAGCGGGTGGAAACCATCGCCCGCGCGATCCTGCCCTTCCTCGCGGTGGAAATTCTCGTGATCTTCCTGATCACCTATTTCCCTCCGATCTCGATGACCGTGCCCTATCTCACAGATTTCATCCGATGCCCGGCCGATGCAGGCTTCATGGCCTGTATCAGCCCGGAACCAAGGTAAAGACAGACGACAGCATACGGGAGGTACAACATGCTGAAACAGTTTTTCACCGCAGCGGCCTTTGCCGCCGCCACGCTGACCGGGGGCGCCGCGCTGGCGCAGGACCCGATCAAGCTGGTCGCCACCGCCAACTCGAACGAAGCGGACGAGGATTACGCCGGCCTGATCGTCTTCAAGGACTTCGTCGAGGCCGCGTCGAACGGCGCGATTGAAGTCGAGATCTACATGGGCACGCAGCTCTGCTCGACTGGGGCGGAATGCATCGAAGGCGTGGCCGAGGGCTCGATCGACATCTACATCTCCACCTCCGGCGGCGCGGCGGGGATCTTTCCCTATGTCCAGGTTCTGGACCTGCCTTACCTGATGGCCAATGACCGCGTGGCCGAACACGTCCTGTCGGGCGACTTCGTCCGCACCATGCGGGACATGGCGCTGGAGGACAGCGACAACACCGTGCGCCTGATGACCATCGGCAACACCGGCGGTTGGCGGAACTTCGCAAATACCCAGCGCCGCATCACCTCGCCCGCCGACATGGAAGGGCTGAAGATCCGGACCGTCGTGGCCGACCTGCCGCAGGAACTGGTCAAGGCACTTGGCGCTGCGCCGACGCCGATCCCGTGGCCCGAGCTTTTCACCTCGTTCCAGACCGGCGTGGTCGACGGGTCCAAGAACGGCATCACCGACATCATGGGTATGAAGTTCCCTGATGCGGGCTTGCAGTACATCACCCTGGACGGGCACGCCTATATGGGCGCGCTGTGGTGGATGAACAACGAGAAGTTCCTGAACATGGACCCGGCGATGAAGCGCGTCGTGGTTGATGGCTTCTACGCTCTGCAACAGGCCACCTTTGCCGCCCCCAAACGCGGCGCGATCCAGGCCTATGCCGATTTCGTCGAAGGCGGCGGTGACATTTACGTCCCCTCGCCCGAGGAAAAGGCCGCCTTTGCCGAGGCCGCCAAGCCGGTGCAGGACTGGTTCCGCGAAAACGTGGAAGGTGGCGACAGGATTCTCGATGCACTGATCGAAGCGGTCGAAAAGGCAGAGGCCGACCTTCAAGCCGCCTATGATGCCGACCTGAACTGATCGGCCATCCGGGCAAGACGCGGGCCGGGCAGGCAAAGCCCGGCCCGTTTTGCGTTGAGGACCCACGCGGTTCGCCGTCTATTTGTCCCGAGGCGTTCGGCCCGGAAGCAGTAACCTGCCGTTAACATTTATTTACGATATTTATTAAAAGAACTCGCAAGGTACGTTTCATGGTTTTCTATCTCTGGCTCAACCGCCTGTTTCCCAACAGCTTCACAGCAAAGGTGTTTTTCGTGGCCTTCATCGGCACCCACGTGCCTTTGATCGCGGCGGTCGTTTATGCGCTGGTGCGCAGCGGCGGCCTGGCGGTGCATCTGGATGTGCTTGGCCTGTTGCTGGCCGCAACGCTGGTCGGCTGCGGTGCGACGCTGGCTGGTCTCTGGGCTTTGCTCGCCCCGACACGCCGCATTCGGGCCACGCTGACCGCCATAGAACGGGGCGAGGAGCGCCCGCCGCTGCGCGAGGACATCCGGGACGAGATGGGCCTGCTGATGCGGGGCACCAATGGAATGGCCGCCAGCATCGAACGCCGGCAGGCCGAGGCGCAGGTCGCCATTCTGACCGACCCGCTGACCGGGGTCGCCAATCGGCGCGGATTTGACGCGCATGTTCCGGACACCGGCACCGGGGCCGTCGTCTTCATCGACCTCGACCATTTCAAGCGGATCAACGACACGCTGGGCCATGTCGCCGGCGACGAGGTGCTGAAGGAAACCACCCGCGCAATACAGGGCGAGTTGCGCCAGCGCGACGTGCTGGCCCGTTTCGGCGGCGAGGAATTCGTGATCTGGCTGCCCGAGGCGGGTTCGGAGGATGCCTGGCGGGTGGGCGAACGGATCCGCGCTGTCATCGCCGACTCGTTGAACGTCAACGGACAGCCGGTGACCGCCTCCGTGGGGCTGGCCGCAGGCGAAGGGCACACGGCGATCAAGGCGCTGCTGAAACGGGCGGACGGGGCCCTATACGCAGCCAAGGGCAGCGGCCGCAACAAGGTGGCCGAGAGTGTCGCGGGCGCTTCGGACAACGACCGGTTCGTGTTTGCAACCGCGCCCCTGCAACAGGCGGCAAGCTAGGCCCCGGCGGCAACCCGAAAGGCCGGACGCGCATGCAAACGCGAGAGATAGTCCGAAAAGGCCGTGCCCCCGTCGGGAAATTTCGCCACCTGTGCCCACGTCCCGCAATGGCCGAGGAGGATGTCCGGCACCAATGGCGCGGTGCCCATTAGATAGGGCCCTTCGGCCTCTTCCATGATGCGGGCAATGTTGCGGCTATATTCCGCCGCGCAGGCCGGCTTGACCGCGGGGACACGCTCTGCCTCGGGCAGGACAAACGTGTGCTTGGACGCGGTCCAGAGCAGCGATTCCACCTCGTCCAGGATGCGGAACGTCCAGGCGTCCTGCCGCGCGCGCGGGATCGTGCCAGCCGGGTGGGTGAACCCGCCATGCTTGTCCGCGAGATAGGTCAGGATCGCGGTGGAATCGCGCAACACGGCGTCCCCGTCGATAAGCACCGGGATCTTGCCCAACGGGCTGACCTTGCGGATCTCATCCGACTGCGGACCGGCGGGCACATGCGAATAGGCGAGTCCGAGTTCCTGCAGCAGCCAGAGAACCCGGAAGGTCCGACTGCGCACCGCCCCGTAGACCGTATACGTCATCTGCTCTACTCCCCTGTCGCGCTCAGCGTCGGCCAAGATAGGCAAGCCGGACAAAGGCACGCTCGACCAGCGCCATCTGCGGCGCTTTCTGACCGGCGGAGCGCAGCGAAAGATCGGTATCCATCAACAGTTTCAGCGCCTCTTCCAGCCGCGCGGACGACCAGCCTTGCGCCTGGCGCAGCATCCTGTCACGGCGCTGACCGAAGATCGGCGGACGCAGCTTGCCTATGCCCTGCGCCGGGCCGCCCGGCGCCGAGGCGATGGTGAACAGCGTCCGAAAATGCCGCATCCCCATGATCAGCAGGGTCACCGGCGCCACGCCCTGCGCCGTCAGCCGCTGCATGACCGGCGCAATGTCACCGGTGCGGCCTTCGGCAAGGACGTGAAAGATCTCGTCCATCTGGGCCTCGATCGAAGCAGGCGCATTCAGCGTGACCTCGTCCGGGGTCAAGGGCGCCTCGTCGCCAAACTTGTAGAGCGCGATCTTTTCCAGTGTCTGACGAAAATCCCCCGGCGTCAGGTCGCGCGCAAGATGTTCCAGCGCCCCCATCGCCTCGCGGTCGATGCTCTTGAGACCGGCACGGGCCAGTTCCGCCTCGATCTCTGCACGGCCCATCGGATCGTTGTAAAGCGCCGCCGCATAAGCATTTTTCGCGCCTTCGAACAACTTGCGCAAGGACGAGCGTGCCGTCAGTTGCCCGGCGGTCGCGATGATCTGCGCGTCACCTTCACGCCAGTCACCCAGCGCGGATTTCATCGCCGCGCTGATGCCGTCAGCGGCCTCTTCGACCAGCACGGCGCGCGGACCCGGAAAAAAGCCCTGCGCCTTGACCGCGTCCAGCAATTGCGCCGGATCGCGGCGCAGATCGCCGCCCACCAGTCGGGTCAGCCGCATCTCGGCCTCGCCCTGTGGGCCGACGATGGCGGCGACGACCTCCTGTCGTTTCATCGCCACGCGCATCACGTCCTCGCCATAGATCAGCAAGCCCGCAATGCCCGGATCGGGCTTGCGGAAAAACGCATTCGCATCGCGCGGCGAAAGTTTCATGAAGCGGTGATGCCGGAAAGCAGCAGGTCGTCGATCACCTGATCCGCCAACAGGATCATCAGGCGTTCCATCGCGTCGGTTTCCGCCGCGCGGGTCGCTACGGTCGAGCCTGTGCTGGAGTAGCCGGTAAAGGCATTGGTCCGTCCCTGCAGCAAGGTCTTGGCCGTTCCGGCCTCGACCAGCGTGTAGAAGACACGACCGATCAGGCGGTAGCGCGTCGTCGTCCCGGCCGAGGTCGACCCCATGTCCTGCTCATCGGTCTGGATGCGGATATCCAGCCGGTAGGGGGCCGTCGGGCCGCCGCGGCCCAACCGCTCTTCGAACCGGCTGTTGAAGTGATAGCCCTTGCTGTCGTTCGGGTCCGGCAGCGCCACCGCGTTCAGCAATGCGCCGCCGCCGCCCTGCGGTCCGTAGACCGGGGTGAACCCGCAGGCGCCGAGGGCTGTCGCCCCCAGCAGGATCATTCGCCTGTCATACAACCACATTCACGATCCGCCCCGGCACCACGATCAGCTTTTTCGGCTGACCCCCGTCGAGGGCCCGCACCACAGCTTCGTGTGCCAGCGCCAGCTTTTCAACCTCTTCCTTGGGCAGATCCTTGGGCACCTCGATCTCGCCCCGGCGCTTGCCGTTGACCTGGATCGGCAGGGTCACCGTGTCCTCGACAAGCAGCGCTTCGTCGGCCTTGGGCCAGGGGGCCTCGGCGATCAGCCCCTCGCCGCCAAGCATCTGCCAGATTTCCTCTGACAGGTGCGGCGTCATGGGCGACATGAGTTGCGCCAGCGTCCTGGCCGCGAAGGTCTTGGTTTCCTTGCCCGCACGTGATTTCGACAGCGCGTTGGTAAAGGCATAGAGGCGCGCGATGGCCGCGTTGAAGCCAAAGCTTTCGACACCCACGGTAACGTCATGGATGCACTTGTGCGTCTCTTTCAGCAGAGCGGCATCCTCAGCGGTCGCGAGCGCCTCGCTGGCGGCAATCTCGGCGGCGATGCGATAGACCCGGCCAAGGTGCTTGTTGGCAGCCTCGGCGCCGGAGGCGGTCCATTCCACGTCACGTTCGGGCGGGCTGTCGGACAGGACAAACCAGCGCGCGGTGTCGGCCCCGTAGGTGGCGATGATGTTCATCGGGTCCACCACGTTGCTCTTGGACTTGGACATCTTGGCCGAGGGGATGATCTCGACCTCGGTGCCGTCCGCCAGATAGCCCTTGTCGCCTTCGAGCCGCACGTCTTCCGGGTAGTGATACACCGGACGACCGTTTTCATCGCGCGTCTGGTAGATCGCGTGCGTGACCATGCCCTGCGTGAACAGCGCGTTGAAAGGTTCGGCGGCGCTCTCTGGCAGGTGGCCGCATTCGATCATCGCCCGTGCGAAGAAGCGCGAGTAGAGCAGGTGCAGGATCGCGTGCTCGATGCCGCCGATGTACTGGTCGACGTTCATCCAGTAGGCGGCTTCCTCCATGTCCGTCGGCGTTTCCGCGCGGGGGGCGGTGAAGCGGGCGAAATACCACGACGAATCGACGAAAGTGTCCATCGTGTCGGTTTCACGCTTGGCCGGCTTGCCGCAGGACGGGCAGGCACAGTCGCGCCACGTCGGATGGCGGTCGAGCGGGTTGCCGGGGATGTCGAAACTGACATCATCGGGCAATTCGATCGGCAGGTTTTCCTTTTTCTCGGGCACCACTCCGCAATCGTCACAATGGACGACCGGGATCGGACAGCCCCAGTAACGCTGGCGCGACAGGCCCCAGTCGCGCAGGCGGAATTTCTCGACGTCCTTGCCCAGTCCCTTGCCTTCCATGAAGTCGATGGTGGCCTCGATGGCCTCATCTCCCGTCGCCTCGTCAAGACCCGCGAAATGGTTGATCCACTTCACCTTTTCCGTCTTGGGCGGCACAAAGGCCTCGGTCTCGACCGGCTTGGGATCGTCGAGTGCCACAAAGGTATCGATCACCGGCAGGTCGTACTTGCGGCAGAAATCGAGGTCGCGTTGGTCATGCGCCGGGCAGGCAAAGATCGCGCCGGTGCCGTAATCCATCAGGATGAAATTCGCGACCCAGACAGGGATCTCCCAATTGGGATCAAGCGGGTGCTTGACCGTCAGCCCGGTGTCGTAGCCCAGCTTTTCGGCCTTCTCCAGCGCCTCGGCGGTGGTGCCGCCCTTGCGCATTTCGGCCACGGCGGCAGCCAGTTCCGGGTTGTCCTTTTCCAACGCCTTGACCAGCGGGTGATCGGGCGAAACGCCAAGGAACGAGGCCCCCAACAGCGTGTCGGGGCGGGTGGTATAGACCTCGAGGCTGTCGAACCCATGCGTGGGCGTGCCCAGCTGCCACGAGAACTGCAGGCCGCGCGATTTACCGATCCAGTTCTGCTGCATCAGCTTGACCTTGGCGGGCCATTCGTCCAGCCCGTCGATGGCGTCCAGAAGCTCTCCGGCCATGTCGGAAATCTTGAAAAACCACTGCGTCAGCTCGCGCCGCTCGACCTCGGCTCCGGACCGCCAGCCCTTGCCGTCGATGACCTGTTCGTTGGCCAGCACGGTCATGTCGACCGGGTCCCAGTTCACCACCGCGTTCTTGCGGTAGACAAAGCCCTTTTCGAGGAAGTCCAGGAACAGCGCCTGCTGCTGGCCGTAATATTCAGGGTCGCAGGTGGCGAACATCCGCGACCAGTCAAGGCCAAAGCCCAGCGGCTTCATCTGGCCGACCATCGTGTCGATATTGTCGTAGGTCCAGGTCTTGGGGTGTCCGCCGGACTTCATCGCGGCGTTTTCCGCCGGCATCCCGAAGGCATCGAACCCCATGGGATGCAGGACGTTGTGCCCGGTCGACAGCTTGTAGCGCGCGATCACGTCGCCCATCGTGTAGTTGCGGACGTGGCCGATGTGGATGCGTCCCGAGGGGTACGGGAACATCTCCAGCACGTAGTACTTCGGCTTGTCGCCGGTGCGGCGCGCCTTGAAGGTCTCGGCCTGATCCCAGGCCTCTTGCCATTTCGGCTCGATCGTAGCGGGGTCGTAACGCGACATATGTCTCTCTCCGGCGGGCGGCTGTTGGGGGCGGGTGATAGGGCGCCGAGACGTCGAGGTCCAGTGCCCGCGCAAGATGGGTCGGGGTGCAGCCTTCCGAATGCGGGCGATTCCCTTTTCCGCCCCTGCCGTCTAGGATGGCCGCACAGGCTGCCCAGCAGAGGCCGCAAGAGGACGCGCAGATGAAGATTCTCCTGATTCACCAGAACTTTCCGGGCCAGTACAAGCATCTCGCCCCCGCGCTTGCCGCGCAGGGGCATCAGGTTGTCGCGCTGACCTGCAAGGTGAAGGAGGCGCAGACCTGGCAGGGCGTCCGCATCATTCCCTACGAGATCAAGGGCGCATCGACCAAGGGCATCCACCCCTGGCTGGCGGATTTCGAAACCAAGATCCTGCGCGGCACTTCCTGCTACCGGGGGGCCCTGGGCCTGAAGGAACAGGGGTTCGAGCCGGACGTGATCTGCGCGCACCACGGCTGGGGCGAAAGCATGTTCCTCAAGGACGTCTGGCCCAATGCCCGGCTTGGCCTCTATTGCGAGCTCTACCACCTGACCACGCATCCTTTCGTGGATTTCGATCCGGAATTCCCCAGCAAGAACCCGGCTGGCGACAAGCTGCGAATCCGGATGAAAAACCTCAACAACCGGCTGCACGAAGAGGTCATGGACGCCGGGATCTCTCCCACCCGGTTCCAGGCGGCGACCTTTCCCGATCACTGGCAGGACCGGCTGACCGTGGCGCATGACGGGATCGACACCGACCTCGTGCGCCCGAATCCGGGTGCACGGCTGGAGATCGAGGGCGGCCCGACGCTGACCCGCGACGACGAGGTCATCACCTTCATCAACCGCAATCTCGAACCCTATCGCGGCTACCACGTCTTCATGCGCGCCCTGCCCGAACTGCTCAAGCGCCGCAAGGATGCGCATGTGGTGATGCTGGGCGGCGACGGCACCTCCTACGGATCGAAATCGCCACAGGGAAAGACGTGGAAGCAGATCTTCATCGACGAAGTGCGCGGACGTATCCCCACGCCGCACTGGAACCGTGTGCATTTCCTGGGCCGCGTGCCCTACGACCGCTTCCTGGCGATGATGCAGGTCAGCCGGGTGCACGTCTACCTGACCTACCCTTTCGTCCTGTCCTGGTCCTTGCTGGAAGCGATGAGCGCCGAGGCCGCGATTGTGGCCAGTGACACCGCGCCGGTGCGAGAGGTCATGACCGAAGGCGAAACCGGCCTGATGGTGGATTTCTTCGACCGCGCCGCGCTGGTGGACAGGATCGACGCCCTGCTGGACGATCCTGACACGCGCGCGCGCCTGGGATCGAATGCGCGGGCGCTGGTGCGGGAACAGTACGATCTGCAAGGCGTCTGCCTGCCCCAACACCTTGACTGGGTGCAGAAGCTTGGAGAGCTGCCCGCGCGGCCGCCACGCGACTGAACACGGAAACCTGACTGCTACCGGCTTAAAATTCCAAGGGAAAAGGCCGGCACCCGAAGGTCCGGCCCTATACTCGGTGGCAGTCAGACCGCCAGGATCAGAACCTGCTGTCCTGTTTGCGCAGCTGGCGGGCGCGGGTCAGGATCGCATCCTCGATCGCGCGCACGGTGGCCGGATCGACCGGGCCAGAACGGGTGTGCAGCGCCAGGTTCAGAGACCGCGCATCCAGCGCCGGATCGCTGATGAGAATCGTCGCCCGGTAGGCCCGGCCACCGCCCGGCGGCGTGCCATAGCCGGTGGTGATGACACCCGAGAAGGGATCGACGGTCTGAACCGGCAGGAAATCCAGCACATCCAGCGAGGCATTCCACAGGTAACGGTTCACCGCGCCGACGCGGCCCGGATCCTCACGCTTCTTGAAGATGTCCCAAACCGAGCTGTCCGGCCGCGAACGACCTTTCTCTGCCTCGATATCACGAATGATCTCTTCGGCGGGCGGCGTATCGACCGGCTGACGCGGTTGGCCGTTGCCCCTTAGGGATCCGCAACCGGACGTCGCCAGCATCACCGCGCACAGCGAGGAGCCGATAAGGATTCGCGACGTGGTCATGGCAGTCCCTCTTGCGTCAACAATACTGTCGCCCTCCATACTAGCGGCGCGGACCTGCGGCAAGCACGGATCATAGGCGAGTTTCTGCCCAACAATTTGCGCAAGACGCTGCGATAGCAGTTAAAGATGGCGCCGGGCAAAAACCCTTGTGGCAATATCGCATCACTGAATTGCTTGTTGCCGAACAGCTTTCCCGATGGCTTGCATTGCCGCCCCCCCAAAGCGCATAGAAACCCCATCAAGGCCGGGCAATCGGCTTGGTACGTGCCTTTGAACACATGAGGGAAACAATGAAAAAGATCCTGTTCGCGACCACCGCACTGGTTGCAACCGCAGGCGTCGCCGCGGCCGAAGTTTCGCTGACCGGCTTCGCTGAAATGGGTGTGGTCGACGGTGACCACCTGGCCACCGCTCAGTTCCACACTGACATCGACGTCACCTTCACCCTGTCGGGCGAAGCAGACAACGGCCTGACCTTCGGCGCCACCATCGACCTGGACGAAGAGCTGGGCTTCAGCGCGTTCAACGGCGGCCCGGAAGCAGTCTTCATCGCATACGGCGGCGCGCGCCTGACCATGGGCGACACCGACGGCGCATTCGACTGGGCCCTGACCGAAGTTGGTATCGGCGGCGCACTGGCCGACGACCACACCACCCACGCCGGCTTCAACTTCAACAGCGGCCTGGACGGCACCTTCGACGGCCAGATCGCTCGTTTCGACTATGCCTTCGACGCATTCTCGGTCGCCATCTCGGCAGAAATCGACGACACCGGCACCGTTGACCCGATCTGGGGCATCGGTTTCAAATACTCCGGTGAACTGGCTGGCCTGGACCTGGGCGTTGGCCTCGGCTACCAGACCGTCGATCTCGATGCCTTGGGTAGCGTCGACGTCATTGGTTTGTCGGTCGACACCACCTTCGACAACGGCCTGCAGGCCATCGTGAACTACTCGGAAACCGACCTGAGCGACTTCATTGGCGAAACAGTCAGCCACTGGGGCATCGGCCTGGGCTACACCATGAACGCCCTGACCCTGTCGGCAAACTACGGTGAGTACAACGCCGACGGTTTCGACAAGAACAGCGGCTTCGGCCTGGCAGCCAACTACGACTTGGGTGGCGGTCTCGTCGTTCAGTTCGGCTACGGTTCCAGCGATGTTGGCACCCCCACCGCCGGTGGTCTCTTCGGCATCGGCGGCGGTACCTTCGACGCGATGCCGGCAGGCGACTACGACCAGTACTCGCTGGGTCTGGCAATGTCCTTCTAAGGACACCAGCCAACTGGCTTAGGGAAGAGCGGGCGCTTGCGTCCGCTCTTTTCTTTTGGTTGAACGAAGGTCGTAGCGGACAAGAGATCATTTGATGACGCCCCAGCAGATCAAGGCGCAGTTCGGTCGCGCGCTTACCCAAATCAGCAAGGGGCAACTTGACCCCGCCGAAACCACGCTGAAGTCCCTTCTGCTGCCGACGAAGGGCGCGCCGGAAGTGCATTACCACCTGTCCCGCATCGAAGAGGCGCGGGGGGACACCCCGGGACAGATCCGGGAACTGGACCGGGCGCTTGCCAAGAAACCCTATGAAAAGACGCTTCTCAAGGCCGCGATCGAGGCATATTCACGGCTGGATGCCTCCGACAAGGTATTGGCCCTGTATGACCGCCTGATTTCTGCGGATCCGCAATCCAATCAACCGCGCGGAGAAAAAGCCGTCTATCTTCAGCATCTTGGCCGCTTTGACGAGGCCGAAAAGATCCTGCGATCCCTCGTGAAACGCGTCCCCCGAAACGGCGAGATCTATCGCGTGCTGGGTTCGGGGCGGAAGATGACCAAGGGAGACCCTCTGCTGGACCAGATGCTGTCGCTCTGGAAAGACGACCAACTGCCGGACATGTCGCGCATGCACCTGGGCTTTGCCCTTGCAAAGGGGCTGGAGGATATCGGCGCCACCGAAAGGGTCTTTGCCTACCTCGACCGGGCCAATGCGTTGCAGCGCCAACAGGCGCCATTCGACCCGGCAGCACGGGACGCGGAATGGCGCGCCTACCTGGACGCGCAGGAAACCGACGACTACACGACCGTGGGCCCGGAACAGGCGCCACGGGCTGTTTTTGTCACCGGAATGCCCCGTTCGGGGACAACCCTTGTCGAACAGATCATCGCCAGCCACAGCCAGGCCCATGCGGGCGGCGAAATGGGCCACGCCCTGAAACAGGCGGTGGCCCAATTCGGACCGGCCCAGAAGATGGAACCGCTGGCCAAACTGTCCCCGACAAGGCTGTCCCGCTGGGCCGAAGCCTATACACGGCTGGTGCGCCGCGACACCGGTCAGACAGAGGGCGTCGTCACCGACAAGTCGATCCAGACGCATATGGTCTTTGGCCTGATCGCGCGCGGCTTGCCCGGCGCCCGGATCATCGTGGTGCATCGTGATCCCCGGGACACGGCGCTGTCGATCTACAAGAACCATTTCAAGCTGGGCACGCACCGCTACGCCACGGACCTGGCCGACATCGCCGAAGCGATCAAGATGTTCCGCCGGTCTGTAGCCCATTGGAAACAAAGGATTCCCGAGAGAATCCACGAGGTGCGCTACGACGATCTGGTCTCTGATCCCGAACCCAACGCGCGCGCGCTGGTGGATGCCGCAGGGCTCGACTGGGAAGAGGCCTGCCTGAACTTCCACACCTCGAAAGCCGGGGTCAAGACGCTGAGCCTGATGCAGGTTCGACAGCCGATTCATGCCGGGCGGCGCGAAGCCTGGCGCAAGTACGAGCGCGAACTGGCGCCCTTCATCGAAGCCTGGGGAGACGAACCGTGGGATTGAGCGAGATACAGGACAGGATCGCGAAGGCCTGTGCCGAGGCAGGGCGCGACACGAGCGAGGTCCAGTTGATCGCGGTGTCCAAGGTTCAGCCGCTGGACCGGGTCGAGGCCGTACTGAACGAGGGCCACCGCCTGTTCGGCGAAAACCGCGTGCAGGAAGCGGCGGGAAAATGGCCGGATTTCAAGGCCCGTTTCGACGGCGTCTCGGTCCATCTCATTGGCCCTTTGCAGACCAACAAGACTCGACAAGCCTTTGAATTGTTTGACGCGATTCATTCGGTCGACCGGCCAAAGCTGGCCAGGACAATCGCGCGCATCGCGCAGGAAGAGGGGCATTGCCCCGAGGTTTTCATCCAGGTGAACACCGGCGAAGAGGACCAGAAGGCCGGGGTGCTGCCCGCCGATGCGGATGGTTTCATCGCGGAGTGCCGCGAGATGGACCTGCCGGTGCGCGGGCTGATGTGCATTCCGCCGGTCGAAGAGACCCCGAGCCTGCATTTCTCGCTGCTGCGGAAGATCGCCGAGCGCAACGGGCTGGGCGGTTTGTCGATGGGAATGAGCAGCGATTTCGAACAGGCCATCGCGCTGGGAGCGACCCATGTGCGGGTCGGTTCGGCCATCTTCGGAGACCGGGTAAAGACCTGATCCGGGGCGCCGGCAGTTTGTACGTTTTGTACAAAACGTACGGGCTTTTCAGCATTTTGTACAAGCCGTCAGGATCTTGTTAACCTTCGGGCCCTGCCGGGTCTGCGCGCCGGCGGAGTGTTTCCGATCCGGAAACGACCGCCCCCCCCCCCCGCAGTCGCACGTTAAGGCCAGATTGCGCCCTGCATCAGTCCAGACTACTCTGCGCCGCATGGCAATCCCGGTCGAGACCTTTCACCTGTCCCCCAGCGCGCAGGGCACGCTGCAGGCGCGCATTCAGCAGATGGTGGCCGAGGGCATTCTGGACGGGCGGTTCCGGCGGGGCGAAAAGCTGCCGTCGACCCGCAAGCTGGCCCGGCATCTCGGCGTCAGCCGGATCACGGTCACCCTGGCCTATACCGAGCTGCTGGCGAACGACTATCTCACCTCGCGCGGGCGGTCCGGGTATTTCGTCTCTGACAACGCGCCAGAGCCGCCGGATTTCGGCAGGCCACCGGACCGGGCCGACAGGGTCGACTGGGACGAGGCGCTGGCACAGCGATTCGCCGACGGGCCGCCGCTGGGCATGGGCAAGCCCGCGGACTGGACGCGCTACAAGTACCCTTTCATCTACGGGCAGGCAGATCCGACGCTCTTCGATCATGCCAACTGGCGCCTGTGCGCGATGCAGGCGCTGGGGGCGCGGAACTTTGACGCGCTGACCCAGGACCAGTTCGACGCCGACGATCCGCAACTGGTCAGTTTCATCGCGCGCCACACCCTGCCCCGCCGCGGCATCCTTGCCCGCCCGTCGGAAATCCTGATCACGCTGGGGGCGCAAAACGCGCTGTGGCTGGCGGCGCAGATCCTTGCCACCGGGCGCGACGTGGCGGTCGAGAACCCCTGTTACCCGGCCCTGCGGCAGATCCTGCGGCAGGCGCGCAGCCGCCTGTCGCTGGTGCCGGTAGACGAAAAAGGGCTGCCGCCCGAGGCGGTGCCGCGCGGGACGCGGGTGATATTCACCACCCCAAGCCATCAGTGCCCGACCTCGGCCACGCTGCCCCTGCCGCGCCGCAAGGCCCTGCTGGACCGGGCGGCGGACCTGGGGGCGCTGATCGTGGAGGACGATTACGAATTCGAGATGTCCTACCTGACCCCGCCCAGCCCGGCCCTGAAGAGCCTCGACGAGGACGGGCGGGTGATCTACGTCGGTTCGTTTTCCAAGTCGCTCTTTCCGGGGCTGCGGCTGGGCTATCTGGTAGGCTCCGAGCCCTTTATCCGCGAAGCGCGGGCGCTGCGGGCCAGCGTGCTGCGCCATCCGCCGGGCCATGTGCAGCGCACCGCGGCGCAATTCCTGAGCCTTGGGCATTACGATGCCCTCGTGCGGCGCATCGGCAAGGCGCTGGCCGCGCGCCGGTCCGTCATGGAAGAGGCGGTGGCGCGGCATGGGCTGCGGGTGGCCGGGCGTGGCGCACATGGCGGGTCAAGCCTGTGGATGCAGGCGCCCGACGGTGTGGACAGCGCGAAACTGGCCGAGCGGCTGCGCGCGGACAGCGTTTTGATAGAGCCCGGCGCGCATTTTTTCGCAGGCGACCGCGCACCGCAACAGTTCTACCGGCTGGGCTACAGCTCGATCCCGTCGGAGCGGATCGGGGACGGGGTGCGCCGCATTGCCGGGGCGCTGGACGGCGGCGCCGACCTTACCTGAAGGGATACATCCAGACGCGGTAGTCATCGACCAGGGTCTCGGCCCGCTTGCGCTGTTCGCGGGTCATGCGCGGGGTCAGTTCCTCCAGCGAATCCGGCGCGTCCACGTCGCCGCCGATGGCCGACAGCGCGTACCAGAGGTAGGCCCGCACCAGATCCGGCGCGGGCAGGCCCTGGCCCAGTTCATAATACCAGCCCAGCCCTGACTGGGCGCCGGGATGGCCCTTGAGCGAGGCACGCAGATACCATTCGAAGGCCCGCTCGGGGTCTTTTTCAACCCCAAGGCCAAGGGCATACATGACGCCGATCAGTTCCTCGGCGTCGGCATTGCCCGACCGGGCGAGGACGCGGAACTGAGCCATCGCGGCGGGAAACTCCCCCGCCTCCATCAGGTCGCGCGCCTCTTCGAGGTCGGCGGCAAGAACGGGGCTTGAGAAGCCCAGCAACCCTGCCAGAATGACCGCATGCGCGCCTTTCGCCCTGCCCTGCATGTGTTCTGCCTCCTCTGGCTTGCTGTCGCGGCCCGCGCCGAGCCGGTGTCGATGGAGGATTTCATCGACGCGGACCCCGCGCAAGCCCGGCTGGGCCAGTTGCTGTTCTACGATCCCATCCTCAGCGGGAACCGAAACATCTCTTGCGGGACCTGTCACCACCACAGCCTGTCCAGCGGCGACGGGTTGAGCCTGGGGATCGGCGAAGGCGGCACGGGGTTGGGGCCAAAGCGCACTCCGGGCACCGGCGACCGGATGATCCGCAAACGCATCCCCCGGAACGCGCCGGCCTTGTGGAACCTTGGTCACAAGTCGGTGCGGGTGATGTTCCACGACGGGCGGCTGGAGGTGTCGAACCAGTTCGGCAACGGTTTTGACAGCCCGGCAGAGGAATGGCTGCCGCAGGGTCTGGACAACATCTTGGCCGCGCAGGCGCTTTTTCCGCTGACGGCGCAGTTCGAGATGGCCGGGAACGTGGGCGAGAACGCTGTGACTGGCGCGGTGCACGACCGGATCGATCTCGGCTGGCCGGTGCTGGCGAAACGCGTGCGGACGATCCCCGAATACGGTGAATTGTTTGTCGAGGCCTTCGATCACATCGACCATCCCAGCGAGGTCACGATCGTCGAGATCGGCAATGCGCTGGGGGCCTTCATCGCCGCCGAGTGGATCAGCATCGACAGCCCCTGGGACGATTGGCTGCGGGACGGCAAGCCCCTGCCCGCCGCGGCCGAACGGGGGCGGCAATTGTTCTTTGGCAAGGCCCGCTGCGACACCTGCCATTCCGGCCCGCTGCTGACCGATCAGGGGTTTCACGCGCTTGGCCTGCCCGCTTTCGGGCCGGGGCGCACGCGGGTCTTCGACCCGATGCCGCGCGACGTGGGCCGGATGGGAGAGACCGACCTGTTGGAGGACGCCTATCGCTTTCGCACCCCGTCCCTGCGGAACGTGGCGCTGACCGCGCCTTACGGGCACAACGGCGCCTTTGCCACGCTGGAGGGGATCGTGCGTCACCACCTGGACCCGAGTGCCAGCCGGATGGCGTGGCGGGAGGCCGACGCCCGCCTGCCCGAGGTGCCCTGGCTGGCGGCCGGGGATTTCGCGATCCGGCAGGACAGGATCGAGATGGCCCGGCAGACGCGGGCGCTGGACATCGTGCCGGTGGCCCTGACCGATGAGGACGTCGCGGACCTGCTGGCCTTCCTGGAGGCGCTGACCGGCGCCGGCGTGGATCAGCGTCCGCTGGGACGACCGGACCGGGTGCCCTCGGGGCTGCCGGTGGATTGACGGCCAAACGCAAACGCGCCGGACAAGGGCCCGGCGCGTCGGCAGATAGATCCGTGGATCAGCGGCGGAAGCTGTCCTGGTTGTCGAGGAACCACTGGTAGGTTTCGCGCACGCCGTTTTCCAGGTCGATCGAGGCTTTCCACCCCATGTCGGCGAGGCGGCTGACATCCATCAGCTTGCGCATGGTGCCGTCGGGCTTGGACCGGTCCAGTTCGATCTTGCCTTTGAACCCCGTCACCTCGGCCACCATCTGCGCCAGTTCCAGGATCGAGACATCGACGCCGGAGCCGACGTTGATGTGGCTCAGCTGCGGCTGGGTGTTGGCATCATAGGTGGCCTTGTCGAGGTCCATCACGAAGAGCGAGGCCTCTGCCATGTCATCGACGTGCAGGAATTCGCGGCGCGGCTTGCCGCTGCCCCAGATGACGACCTCGTCCTTGCCCTCTTGCGCGGCCTCGTGGAAGCGGCGGATCAGGGCGGGCAGGACATGGCTGTTTTCCGGGTGAAAGTTGTCACCGGGGCCATAAAGGTTGGTCGGCATGACCGACCGGTAGTCCACGCCGTACTGGCGATTGTAACTTTCGCAGATCTTGATGCCGGCGATCTTGGCGACGGCATAGGGCTCGTTCGTGGGCTCCAGCGGTCCGGTCAGCAGCGCGGCCTCACGCATGGGCTGCGGCACGGCCTTGGGATAGATGCAGGACGACCCCAGTTGCAGCAGGCGCTCCACGCCCGCCTCCCAGGCGGCGTGGATCACGTTACACTGCACCATCAGGTTGTCGTAGATGAACTCTGCCGGGTAGGTGTTGTTGGCCAGGATCCCGCCGACCTTGGCCGCCGCCAGAACGACGATGTCGGGCTTTTCCTCTTGCATGAAGGCCTTGACCGCAGCCTGGTTCGTCAGCTCCAGTTCGGCATGGGTGCGGGTGACGAGGGTGATGTCCTCCCCCGCCTCCTGGCGCTGCTTCAGTTTGCGGGTGATCGCCCCGCCCACCATACCGCGATGGCCTGCGACGTAGATCTTGGGCATAGAGTGCCTCCTGGCTTCGAATGGCGACCGCGCCGGATGTGCCTCAGCCGTTCTCCAGCGCGACAGGGATTTCGTAACCGTGCTCTTTCAAAAGAGCATGACGGCGGGCCACCTTGTGGTCGACGGCAACCATCTCGGCGCACATTTCCTGGGCCGTGATTTCCGGCACCCAGCCCAGCTTTTCCTTGGCCTTGGACGGATCGCCCAGCAGGGTTTCCACCTCGGCCGGACGGAAATAGCGCGGGTCGATGCGCAGCACCACGTCGCCCGGCTTGACCGCCGGGGCAAGATTGCCACTGACCGAGGCGACGGTGGCGATCTCGTTCACGCCCTCGCCGGAGAATTCGAGCTCGATCCCCAGTTCCTTGGCGGTCCACTGGATGAATTCGCGCACGGAGTATTGCACTCCGGTGGCGATGACGAAATCGTCGGCCACCTCTTGCTGCAGCATCATCCACTGCATGCGGACGTAGTCCTTGGCGTGGCCCCAGTCGCGCAGGGCGTCGATGTTGCCCATGTAGAGGCAATCCTGCAGGCCCATCGCGATGTTGGCCATGCCGCGGGTGATCTTGCGGGTCACGAAGGTTTCGCCGCGGCGCGGGCTTTCGTGGTTAAACAGGATGCCGTTGCAGGCATACATGCCATAGGCCTCGCGGTAGTTCACCGTGATCCAGTAGGCGTACATCTTGGCCACCGCATAGGGCGAACGCGGGTGGAAGGGCGTCTTTTCCGTCTGCGGGATTTCCTGCACCAGGCCGTAGAGCTCCGAGGTCGAGGCCTGATAGAAGCGCGTGGTCTTTTCCATGCCGAGGAAGCGGATCGATTCCAGCAGGCGCAGGGTGCCGGTGGCGTCGACATCGGCGGTGTATTCCGGGGCCTCGAAGCTGACGGCGACGTGGCTTTGCGCGCCAAGGTTGTAGACCTCGTCGGGGCGCACCTCGGACAGGATGCGCGTCAGGTTCGAGGTATCGGTCAGGTCGCCGTAGTGCAGGGTGAAGTTCTTACCGCTGGTGTGCGGGTCGTGGTAGATATGGTCAACACGTTCGGTGTTGAAAAGCGAGGCACGGCGCTTGATGCCGTGGACTTCGTAGCCTTTCTCAAGAAGCAATTCCGCCAGGTAGGAGCCGTCCTGACCAGTCACACCGGTGATAAGAGCTTTCTTCATCAATCAACCATTCTTTGCTGAGGCGGTCGCACAATCGACCGTTGTCCGCGTCGGCGTCCGCATATCGCAGTTTCGCACAGAGGCGCAACTTGAAAGCGGTTGCCCGGTCGAGGGTTCGGAGGACGGGCGAAAAAACGCCAAAAATTGTGGCCGGTCGATCCTCCCACCCTTTGCCAAAACGCCCGCATGTCCGGGGTATGGCCCCGTCCGCGACGGGGCATGATCCGAGCGGGGAATGCCGGGACCAGATTGGCCGTGCGAGCCCCCCGTGCCGAGGTCATCTTACCCGCAGCTCAGGCTGGAAAGCGACAGGGCATGGACATGACAGGACCTGTCCGGGCCAAACGCAAGATCAACCCTGGATTGCATCTTTCTGGTTCCGAAAACGGCTCTCGCGCCGTGATGACGCGGCGCAGGGCGGCTGACTGCCTTAAGGTGTTGCGTGAGACGGCAAGGCTGCGCGCGCTCCGGTAGCTGAAGATAAGGTTTCGCAGGGATTTTCTCCAAGACCGTCCGCACGCCGCCTCCAGCCGGAGGGGTGGTCGGACCGCATCTTTTGCCAAACCGGAGAAAGCAAGCATGGCCCTATTCAACCACGAAGCCGCAATCCGTGCCGTCGACAGCTCGGGCGCGGGCGTCAGGAACGCCGTCCGCTGTATCTATCCCAAGGGGTCGAACAGCATGGCGCCGCTCTATCGCGATCCCGACCTGACCGAACAGCAGACCTCGGACATGCGGTCGGACGAGAACGGTTTCTTCGGGCTGTGCTACCTCGAGGAAGGCGAATATCGTGTCGTGATCACGGACCCCGATGGCCGGACCGTTCTCTACAGCGCTGACGATGTCCTTGTCGGGAACACCACCCCGGTCCGGTCACAGCAGGATTACGCCACGCTTGACGCGCTGGCGGAAGACGGGCTGCTGTCCTACACCGCCGGCAATGGCCGGCTGAAGGTCTGGCCCGGGATGCGGGTGCGGGTGCGTTCGACAGACACCGATTTCTGCGTGCTGCCCGAAGGCGACGGTTCGGCGCAGGTCGCGACCACCGGCGGCGTAGGGCTGTGTGAAACCGGAACTCGGTTCAGTTCGGAGGCGCGGTTTGCGGCGGCAGTGGCGCGGGGCGAGCCGTTTTCGGCGGGAACGACGGTCATGGCCAACGGCGCAATCTACGTCTTTCTCGACGACGGCAACACCCTGCTGCCCGGACTGACCGGATGGCGCCGCGTGGTCTCGCCGCAGAACGAGACGGACCTGACCGACACCAAGGCCAAGACCGACCTCGTCTCGGTGACGCAGGCAGTGAACCTCGACGTGCTGCCAGCGCTGGTGGCGAACAGCAACACCTACGACAGCCTCGCCGCCGGCCTTGCCGCGACATCCTCTGGCGCGGCGTTTTTCGTGATCGCGGGCCCCGGTCTGCAAGTCTACCGCAACGAGTCCGGCACGGGGACCTTCCTCGGCTGGCACGGGGAGATCGCGTTCGAGACCGTGGCAGACCTGATCGCCGAGACTGTCGGGCTGCCCACCGGCGCCACGCTGCGCGCGCGTCGCGAGGGTTTCCGATATCAGGTCGCCCCGGCTGCGGCGACAGATCACCACCTGACCACGGCAGGCGGCACCAAGCTGTATGTCCAGCCCGCGGAGTCCGGACGCTACAACGTCAAGGCATTTGGCGCCAAGGGCGATGGCACCACGGACGACAGCGCGGCGATCCAGGCGGCTGTCGATCTGGGCAAGGCGACACCGGGCGTCACCATCTACTTTCCCAAGGGGGCCTTCCGCGTCGTGACGTCGATCGACT
The DNA here is from genome assembly GCF_030733205.1 of Mameliella sp. MMSF_3455. Classification (GTDB taxonomy): domain Bacteria; phylum Pseudomonadota; class Alphaproteobacteria; order Rhodobacterales; family Rhodobacteraceae; genus Antarctobacter. The sequence goes on along the minus strand of NZ_JASHJL010000013.1, from coordinate 86,390 downwards.
GCACCTATGCGGGAGTGGCTGGCGGGATCAGTGGCGGCTACTACGGGTTCACCATTGAAGGCTCTGACCAGATCAACACGCTCATCAAGTCGGAAACCGCCGGAACGCCGACATGGGACATGACCGGCAAGCCGCGCATGACCTTCCGCAACATCGGGTTTGCCAACTACTCGGACGGCGCGCACAACCCGTCATGTTTTCTGCTCTTGGCGCGGAACACCTCCAACGGTTACGCGGGCGGGCATGTCTTCGACCGGTGCACTTTCCGAGGCTACGTCACGCAGACCGGCGTCCAGTGCGCCTCGTCCGAGGTGAACAAGTGGTTCAACGTCGATTTCGAAATCTATTCGGCCACCTCGGGTCTTGAACTGACCGAACAGATCGAGACCACCGTCAATTCGGAATACATCGACCTATTGGGGCATGTCTTTTCGGGCGGCAACACCCGGCATCTTTTCGTTGGCTGCGCCTTCAATGGATCGTCCGTGCCGAGCGGCCCGCACTACGTCCGCTGTTCCGGCATCGACAACTCGCAATTCATCGGAGCGTATTGCCATTTTCATAACGGCGAAGCGGCGTTCCACTTCTCGGACAACTGTTCCAACGTCAGCTTTCTGGATGTTCGCGGTGAAGGACCCGGCGACTATTTCATCCGCTTGGGCGCCGGCGTCACCTTGACGTCGCTGACCGTGACCGGCCGCGGATCGTCTCCGATCCGGGGCGAGGACGCATCGGCTTTTGTCGGAGCGCGCATCGACACGTCCTTCCTTGCTACCGGGTCGGGGGCGACGTCCTACAGCTTTGACGCTTACGATGCGACCGATTGCGAGATCTCCGGCATGACCAACGGCGCGCGGGTCCGCAACAGCGCGCGGGGGACGTATTTCCGGGACTTCCATACCGCGGAGGCGTGGTCTCTGCCGACCGGGGATACAACGCAGCCCGAGGAATACGGGCTTGCCTACACCGGCGGCGCGTCGAACTATCGGCGCAGGGTGGAAAGCCGGTCCATCTATGACCGGCGCGAACTGGGCCGATCGCATATCAGCGGCCTCGTGACGCCGTTGAACATCGTCAATCCCGCCACCGGCACGCAGGCGATCAACTACAACGACGGTTGCGCGTGGGAATTCAAGGCCGCCGGTGCGCTGACGATTGCCAACCCGTCCTATGTAAACCTGGGCCCCGACGACCCGCGCGGCCAGCGGCTGACGATCGTCATCGTGCAGGACGCGACCGGCGGGCACACGGTGAATTGGGGCAACCAGTTCGACCTGCAAGGGGCGACCGTGGACACGGCGCCGAATGCGCAGACCGTGCTCGATTTCATGTTCATCAGCTCGAACAAGGGCAAGGCCTGGTGCCGGGTGAAATGATCCCCAGCGGACTTCAGCCCGGACCGGCAGCAATGCCGGTCCGGGTCTTCGTCTGTGCCAGACAGGTTTCAATAACCTGCTCTCCGGCCAGTTGCCCGCCGAGTCGATAGGCCAGAAGCGACAGGTATTCGCGGACCGCCGTATTCAGCAGGCTCATGTTGTAGGTCGGTTCCCACCGGACATTGGCCAACCCGCGGGAGCGGTGATCGACCGGCCATGGCACAAGGTCGCGCCAGCCCGCCTCGCAGAACATGCCCACGGCGCGGCGCATGTGAAACGCACTGGTGACAAGGAGATAGGGCCCTTCGGGTGGCGCCATGCCCAGCGAAAACCGCGCGTTTTGCAGGGTATTGCGGGACAGCGGTTCTATGGTCAGCCGCCCGGGATCGAGCCCGTTCCGCTGGAAGTAGGCCTGCGGCAGAAAGGACCCGTCCGGCAGGTGCATGCTTTGCCCGACAAACAGCACCCGCGCCTCGGGAAAGCGTCGTGCCAGCAGCAGCGCGGCCGTCAATCTGTCCGACCCGGGGGACAATTTGATCTGCCCGGTATCCGCGCTGATCATGCCGTGTTCGCCGCCGCTCAACACGACGATCGTCGAGGGTGACGCCACCTCGGGTGCCCGCGGGTAGCTGTCCTCTAGGGTCTCCAGCAGCACGGCACCGAACGGCAGCGGGCCGATCACCGCGAGGCAGAACGCGGCGATCGTCACAGCCGTCCGGCCGACCCGCCACCATCCCCGCCACAGCGCCCCCAGCCCGACGAGCAGGATGAGCACGAAGAAGGTCTCTGGCAGCAAGACCTTTACGGCCGCCTGGGCAAGGTGAAGGGTCATGTCACTCACCCGGGCACCTTTTGGCATCGCTTTGCGGCGTGCTGCCGGTGCGGACCCACTGACGGTCTCCTGGCCTCAAGTGAACTGCCCGATCTTGGAGAGGTTCTTCAGCGCGAGTGTGCGCAGGCCACCGACGCCGTTGGCACGGATCGCGCGATAGTCCTCGCGGCTTTTTGTCAGGATCTTCGACAGTGAGCGGTTGCTCTCGCCGCCGACCCGCATGCGCACAAAAACCTTGGGAACATAGGACAGGCGGATGCCCCCCCGCACCAGGTAGCGCAGCATGGCATCGTAGTCGGCAGCGATGCGGTAGGACGTGTCATAGGCGCCCCACGCCGCAAAGACCGAGCGGCGCAGGTAGAGCGTGGGATGCGGCGGCATCCAGCCGCGCCTCAGCTTTTCCGGCGCATACCCCCCCGAGCGCCACTTGCGGATGGTGCGGGACATGTCGCCTGTCGAAACATAGTCGAGATCGCCGTAGACCCCGTCGACCGCCGGGTCGTTCAGCGCCTCTGCCACCCGAGCCAGAACGTCGTCCGATGCAAAGACATCGTCGGAATGCATGAGCCCGATGACCTCGCCCGAGGCGCGCGCGATGCCACGGTTGATCGCATCGTAGAGGCCGTCATCGCGTTCGGAACAAAGCCGGATGCGGGGGTCCTTGCGCTCGGCGATACGCGCGAGCGTGCCGTCGGTAGAGCCCCCGTCCTGGATGACGTAGTCGATGTCGCGGTAGGTCTGCCGCAGGACACTGTCCACGGCATCGCCGACAACGGCGTTGCGGTTGTAGACGGCCGTGATGACAGAAATCCGCATGTCAGTTCACGTCTCCCGGGCAGCGGCGCCTCGCCCTTCGGCCCGACCCCTTCGCCCGATGCTCTCGTAGCCGGTGAAGCCGGCGGCCTCGGCGTCGGCGGGGGCATAGATGTTGCGCAGGTCGGCCAGTTTCGCTTGTGCCATGCTGCCGGCCAGGCGCGAGAGATCCAGCGCGCGGAACTCGTTCCACTCGGTCAGGATCACCAGGAGATCGGCGCCCTCGGCCGCGGCATAGGGATCATCCATCCAGGTCACGCCGGGCAGCAGGTGTTCGCCCTCCCGGCTGCCCTGCGGATCGACCACCCGGACCTTGGCTCCGCCCCCCACCAGCGCGGGCACGATGGTCAGCGAGGGCGCGTCGCGCATGTCGTCGGTGTTGGGCTTGAAGGTCACGCCCAGCACCGCCACCGTCTTGCCGTTGAAACCGCCGTCGCACAGGTCGACCAGCTTGTCGAGCATGCGCCGCTTGACGTCCTCGTTGACCTTGATGACCGTCTCGACGATCGAGATGGGCGCCGCGTGCTCTTGCCCGATGCGGGCCAGCGCCTTGGTATCCTTGGGAAAACAGCTGCCGCCATAGCCGGGACCGGCATGCAGGAACTTGTTGCCGATGCGGCCGTCCATGCCCATGCCCTTGGACACCGATTTCACGTCGGCCCCCACCTTTTCGCACAGCGCCGCGATCTCGTTGATGAAGGTGATCTTGGTCGCGAGAAAGGCGTTGGCCGCGTATTTGATCATCTCCGCCGACTCCAGGTCGGTGGTGACTATGGGGAAATCGCGCAGGTAGAGCGGGCGGTAGATCTCGGCCATAACGGCGGCGGCGCGGTCGGTTTCCACGCCCACCACCACGCGGTCGGGTTTCATGAAATCGTCGATCGCGGCGCCTTCGCGCAGGAACTCGGGGTTCGAGGCCACGTCGAAATCGAGCGACGGGTTGGCGGCGGCGACCGTCTCCTTGACCTTGCGGTTGGTGCCCACCGGCACGGTCGACTTGGTCACGACCACCACGTATTCCTTCGCCGCCTTCGCGATTTCCCCGGCCGCGGCCATGACATAGCTCAGGTCGGCATGGCCATCGCCCCGACGTGTCGGCGTGCCCACCGCGATGAAGACCGCGTCGGCCCCGTCGATGGCGCTGGCCAGGTCCAGCGTGAAGCTGAGCCGCCCGGCCTCGACGTTCTTGTGCATCAGCAGGTCGAGGCCCGGTTCGTAGATCGGCACCTCGCCGCGCTCCAGCATCTCGATCTTGCGCGGGTCCTTGTCCACGCAGACAACTTCGTGACCGAAATCCGAAAAACAAACCCCGGAAACAAGACCGACGTAGCCCGTTCCGATCATCGCAATCTTCATCTGTCAGCCTCCTCGGTGTGCTCAGGACGCCGCCATGGTTTTCAGAAGCGACTCGAAGTATTCGACCGTGCGTCCCAGACCCTGGTCCAGTGCGATCCGGGGCTCCCAGCCCAGAACGGACTGCGCCTTGGAGATGTCGGGCCGCCGCTGCTTGGGGTCATCATGCGGCAGGTCGTGGTAGACGATTTCGGATTTCGAACCCGTCATCGCTACGACTTTCTCGGCCAGTTCCCGGATGGTGAATTCGCCCGGGTTGCCGATGTTGATCGGGCCGGTGACGCTGGCATCGCTTTCCATCAGCCGAATGAAACCTTCGATCAGGTCGTCGACGTAGCAGAACGACCGCGTCTGGCTGCCATCGCCGTAGATCGTGATCGGCTGACCCGAGAGGGCCTGCACGATGAAGTTGGACACCACGCGCCCGTCGGCATGGTGCATCCGCGGTCCGTAGGTGTTGAAGATCCGCACCACCTTAATCTCGAGGTCGTGCTGGCGGTGGTAGTCGAAGAACAGCGTCTCGGCGCAGCGCTTGCCCTCGTCATAGCAGGACCGGATGCCGATGGGATTGACGTTGCCCCAGTATTCTTCGGGCTGCGGGTGCACGGAGGGATCGCCGTAGACCTCACTGGTGGAGGCCTGGAAAATCCGGCATTTCAGACGCTTGGCCAGGCCCAGCATGTTGATTGCACCATGCACCGAGGTCTTGGTGGTCTGCACGGGATCGTGCTGGTAGTGCACCGGCGAGGCCGGGCAGGCCAGGTTGTAGATCTCGTCCACCTCGACGTAGAGCGGCAGCGTCACGTCGTGGCGCATGAACTCGAAGCGCGGGTGGTTGTGCAAGTGGTCGATGTTGCGCTTGGTGCCGGTGAAGAGATTGTCGACGCACAGCACCTCGTGCCCCTGCTCCAGCAGTCGATCGGTCAGATGAGAGCCGAGAAAGCCCGCGCCGCCGGTCACCAGGATGCGTTTTCGGCTGTCGTAAAGTCTGGCCATGATTTTCTCCGGCAAATCTGTATTCAAATTGTCTCGGGTCACCTAGTGGCGACGGTGGGCGATGTTGTCAATGTGCGCAAGAGTCCACGCCGAGAGGCGGGCACGCTTAGTTTATTCCTTCAACATCAAGCGTATAGTCTGAAAATACCAAGCCTTGTAAAAGGCATATTCCAACCCGGCGGCACCATCACGAAACCCTCCCTTTCCGACATAAGTGCCCAAGAAATAGAACCACGGATACCACCAGCGGCGCAGGTGGCGGTATTTGAACTGCTGGCGCCGCGTCAGATTTTCCCAAGCCGTCTGATCTTCCTCCAGCGCGCGCAGGCGACGCGCCTCCCATCGGGCGTAGTCGACGTGGCGTGTGAGGAAGCGTGCCAGACCCCGGTCATCGCGGTGCTCGATCTGCGCGGCGATCTCTCCCACCGGACCGTCAACGATGGGGTGTTCGTGGATCTCCATGTCCAGTCCGCTCCAGCCATTCTCGTCGATACGCTCGTAGAGCCCGCGCCCGACCCGAAAGAGCGCAAGTTTGCGCTGCTGCAGGCCGTGGCGCAACGGGCGGCCAAGGAAGGTGTTGGCATAGCTCAGCCAGTAGCCGTCGCAATCGCCCCTTTCCAGCGCTTCGGCGAGGGCGTCACAAAACGCATCGTCAACGATCTCATCGGCATCAAGGAACAGGACCCAAGGCTGCGCCGGGGGATGGTTGAGCAACATCCAGTTGCGTTTCTTGGGATAGCTCCCATCCCATGTGAACTGCAGGACACGGGCACCAAAGCCTTCGGCGATCTCCACCGTGCGGTCTGTGGAACCGCTGTCGATCACGACGACATCGGCAAAGCGGGACAGGCGTTCGAGGCAGGCAGGCAGCCCCTTCTCCTCGTTCCTGACCGGGATCGCGACGGTTACGGGCAATTTGTGATCGGTCATGATGGGCCTTTGTTGAAGTCTGTGCCTGCGCTCATTTAGGTCGCCCCACGCCCAAGCCGCAGATGCCACGGCAGCCCGCCTCTGGCCAAAGGGGTGTGTACGTCCGGGTCGCATCGACGATCTCCCCGACCGTGGACGCGAAACCGGTTATCGGCCATGCCTGCCGCATCGGGCGGCGGGCCATCTGCGTGAATGCTGGCAGCCTTTCGAGAACGGTCGCCGGGAAATACCGGGGTCACTTTCATCCTGTCGTGCTCCGAATCGGCCGCGCCGGGTTTCCCGCGAGGATCGCATGCGGAGGGCAATCCTTCATGACAACCGCTCGGGCGCCCAGGATGGCGCCCTCGCCCACCGTCACGCCGGGCCCGACGAAGGCATCGGCGCAGACCCAGGCATCGGCGCCCACGGTGATCGGCGGTTTGATCAGCGGGCGCGCCGGGTCGCGCCAGTCGTGGCTGCCGGCGCAGAGATGGGCAAATTGGCTGATCGCGGCACGCGGCCCGAGACGGATCGGCCCCAGCGCGTAGAGTATCGCCCGGTCGCCGACCGCGCAGCCTTCCTCCAGCACGAGGTTCCACGGAATGGTGATGCGCACCGTGGGATAGACATGGACGTCCCGCCCGACCTGCGCCCCGAACAGACGCAGCATCGCCCGCCGCCAGCCCCACAGAGGCCGCGGACTGTACCGGAACAGCGGCGAGGCCAGCGCCCAGAGCACCCGTCCGGCCTGCTCGCGGCGGCTCCACTTCCGCGCCGCGCGGTTGGCGGTGACGTCGATTTGCGATCCCTGGCTCATGTCACCACGCACTCCGGTCTGTCCGCCTCGCCGCGGCACCAGGCATAGACCTCGGCCATGCGCGCGGCGATGTTGTCCCAGCCAAAGTCACGGGCCATCCAGTCGCGTCCGCGCAATCCCATGGCCAGACGTTCGGCCCCGGGGGCCGAGAGGGCAGCCCGCAGCGCCGGCACCATCGCCTCGGCGCCGTAGTCCACCCACCAGCCGCAGCGCGCGCTTTCCAGCCCTTGCCAAGGCGCGCCCTTTGTCGAGATCACCGGCGTGCCTGCCGCCAGCGCCTCGGCCACCACCATGCCGAAGTTCTCGTGCCGGGTGGGCAGCACGAAGAGCCCGGCCTCACGGTAGGCGCGCCATTTCTCCGGCCCGTAGAGAGGCCCGTCGAAATCGACCCGGGGCGCGCCCAGTTCCGCCACCTGCGCCTCGAGCGACTCGCGGCAGCCGATCTCGGAGGGTCCGACGATGCGCAGTCGCCAGTCAGGGAACTCTGCCGCAACGCGCGCCCAAGCCGCGACCAGCTGGTCGATGCCCTTCTTCGGATGCAGCCGCCCCAGGTGCAGCACGGTGCGGCCCGGCGCGGGATCGCCCCCGGCGATGTCGATGCCGTTGGGGATCACCGCCACCGGGGCGGTCAGACCCATTGCGCGGATGTCCTCCAGTTCGGCCTGGCTGGTGGCGTGGAAACAGGTCACCGCCTCCAGCGCGCGGCGTTGGGCCAACGCCCACATGATCCGCTTGCGGCGGGACGAAAAGGCCAGCGCCTCGGCCCCCAACATCCCTCTGGGCGAGATCACCAGCGGCGTGCCGTGCCGCCGTGCCGCGCGGGCGGGATACAGGTTCGGCATCAGCCAGAGCCCGTGGCCGTGCAGCACGGCGCCATTCCCCGCCGCCGCGTCAAGCGCGCGCGCCAGGCCCGGAGAGAAGGCGAGCCGTGACAGTACCGGCACACCGGTCAGTGCGGGCGCGAAGGTTTGCCTCTGGACACCGGCGCGCACCGCGACGCGCGGCACGTCGGCCAGGCTCCAGATGCCGGTCGAGAGACCACGCGCAGCCTGCGCCTCGGCCAGACGGGTGACCGAGTAGCTGGGTCCCGAAGCTTCGTCCTCGATCGAAGCGACGACGTGGAGATGCGACGGATGCTGCGTCATGCCTGACCTTCCAGAAAGGCCGTTGCCTGGCCGGCCCAGTCATCGACGGTGAGCCCCTCTGCCCTTGCCCGGCTGGCCCGCGACATGGCCGCCAGCTCTGCATCTTCGAGACTGTCGATGCGCGCGATGGCCTCGACGAGCGCCTCCGGCGTTACCTCTGGCAGAAGGATGCCGTTGTCGGTGCCGAGGAACCGGTCCGCCGCCCCCACCCGGGACGACAGCACCAGCGGAAAGCCGGCAAGCGCGAATTCCTGCACCACGAGGCCCCAGGGCTCGAAGGTACTGGGCAGTACGAAGACACCGCCGCCGGCCAGAAGCTCACGGAACTCTGCAGGCTGGACAAACCCCAGGTGCCGGATCTTCGGGTGGGCAGGTTTCACCGAGTCCAGGGCGCCGGCGCCGATGCACCACAGCTCGAGGGTGCTGTCATGGCTGGCATGGTAGGATTGGAACGCCTCCCATAGCACGTCGAGTCCCTTTTCCGGCACATAGCGCCCGGTGAAGACCAGTCGCCTGGTCGGTGCGCGCCCCTCAAGCCCCGTCCAGATCGGATCGAAATTGGCCGCGTTGGCGACGTAGAGTCCTTCGTGGATCTGCCGTTCCGCAAAGCCCAGCTTGCGGGCAAAGCGGTGCTGGCGGGGTCCCGGAACCCAGACATGATCGAACAGCGGCTGCAACCGGAGCCGCGACCAGACCAGACCGAGGCTTTGGCGCAGGGTGCCCAGCCATTGGTTGTCCATCGTCATGACCGCCGGGCACGACGGCTTGCGGTGGCGCACAACCGACAGGTAATCCTTGTCCATCCAGCCAAAGCACAGGATCAGTTGCGGGTCGAGGTCCCGGACCAGCGCCTCCAGGCCCTCCGCGTCGAAATCCTCGCGCTGGTAGAACCGGAGTCCACCCTCCGTGGAATCGAACCGGAACGGAGCATCGCTGTCCACCTTGCGGCGGACAATGTGCAGGTCGACCCCCGTCGTCTTCTGCCAGTGAGTGACACAGTTGAGCATGTAATCCGACAGGCGGCTCATCAGGATCAACGCGCGGGTCATGCGGCTACTCCGGTCAAAAGGCGCCCCAGCCGCCGACCGACAGTCTCGTAGGAGAAGGCCTCGACGGCATGTGTGCCAGCGTTGTGTTGCAGTTCCGCGACTCGCTCTGGCCCGGTTGCCAGACGGTCCAGATGGGCGGCGATCTCCTTGGCCGAGAGATCGTCCAGCAGAACCAGTGCGTCCCGGGGCAGCTCTCCAACGTCGCCGACCGGCGTGGTGATGACGGCTTTGCCGTGGCCGAGGAATTCGTAGATCTTGGAGGGTGTCTTGAAGTCTGCGTAGCGCCCATCGGGGTCCTGAAGAACCACGCAGACATGCGCGGCGCCAAGCAGTTCAGCGTACTCTGCCCTGCTCACGAAACCGTGCTGCGTCACGGGTAGGTTATCCAAGGTCGCCAGGCGTCCTGCCACCCAGTCCGACATCGGTCCGGCCCCCGAGATGTCGGCCCTTAGCCGCGTGGCGGCGCCGGTTCTGTCAAGCATTTCCAGCGCCTCGACGAACTGCACGATGCCGTGCTCGCGTTCGACCTTGCCCGCGTAGAGCACTCGCAACGGCGGAGGCGCCGGTACGTCGTCGGCCTGCGACGGGATGTCGATGCAGCCGGTCACGACCTCGACGGACACGGACGTCTTGCGCGGCAGATAGGACAGGAACCGGCGTGTCGGCACAAGGTAGGCGTCCGACATCCGGGCAACCAGGTGCATGCAGAGCCAGAAAACCAGTTGCTGAACGGGGCGCGCCTCTGACCTGCGCGACCAATCCGACAAGACGGGCACCGAGACATCCTCGACGTTGTTGACGATGCGCAGTCCCGACGTCATTGCCAGCCATGCCGTCAGCAGAACCAGTCCGGGCGAGAAATTGTAGACGATACCGCCTTTCAGCGGCCGGCGCCGGATGCGCCGCATCACCGCGAGCTGGAAGAACGGTGCCGTCAGCATGTTCAGCCCGATCACGTTCAGCGCGGGCGCGTGGACGACGGCCATGCCTCCCCGGCGCCGCACTCGCGCCGGATGCAGCCAGGGCCCGCCCTTGCGCACCGCGCGCAGGCTGGTGGCCGGAGACAGCAGGATCGGCCGAAAGCCGGCCCGCCTCAGCGCCTGCGACAGGCGCTGCATGCGGTTCGATCCGGCGGCATTATGTGACCTCAGCCCGCGCTCTGCGACGATCGCCTCGTCAAGGAAGGAGCCCAAATACAGAACACGTCCCCCGGCGTCCGTTGTGGAGACCGGCCGCGCGCCCGCTGTCAGGTATGAACGGGTTTGGTCCATTGGTACTTCCGTGCGGCAAAGGCCAGCACGGCTCCCCAGAAGATTGTGATTGCGAACCCCGGGGACACGACGCTGTTCTGGATCGTCGTGAAGCTGCCCAGAAAGCACTGGACCGCGAGCACATGCCAGAACAGGCCGCGCCCCGGATAACGAGAGGTGACGAATTCCAGCAGGAAGGCGATGACGCCGATGCTGAAGAAAACGGCCCGCTCGCCGAAGTCGAAGATCAGATCCGGAAGAATGGACCTGGGGATCACGCGTGCAGGATCATAGGTGTCTTCGAAATCCAGAAGGACATTGCGCATCACGCCCTTTGCTTCCGAAATATCGATCAGTTTCAGGCGCGCGGCGAAATCGGCGACCCAGCCAAAACTGTTCAGGCCATAAGTCCGGTCGCTGGCGATCGCGGCGAACACCCAGGTGTCCATCGCCTGAAAGGTCGAGACCGGCCAGATGATCACCGCATAAAGGACATTCAGTTCTTCGCCGTAGCCGCCCCGAACGTAGCCCATGACGGCGAAGATCGTCAGCAGGAAGGTGATCATTCCGCCAATACTGAGAAACTCCTGCGCGCTGAGTGCAAAGGGATGGCGTGAGAAGTTGGAACGACAGAGCAGCAGGCTCGCGACATAGGCCAGCGTATAGCTCATCAGAAAGGTCCGCCCGCCATTCGCCAGCCCCAGCGGCGCGCCCGCGGCAATGGTGATCAGCAGGCCGCGGATGCTGACGCCGTGATAGGAATCCCGTATGCCCCGGATCACGATAAAGGTGGTCATCAGAACCGACAGGTGCGACCCGATCCGCAGCAGCGCGCCGCCTTGGCGCTGGTTATAGACCCCGCGCACCTCGCTCAGGTAGTCGAAGCTGAGGCCCACCGTTGCGACCCGCTGCGCAAAGAACGCCCCGCCGACCAGGAACAAGGCCCAGAGCACCTTGCGGCCATAGGTGTCGAGCAGGTGCTCGGACAGTTCGACCAGTTCGAGGTAGCGCTGCCGCGGCTTGCCGAAAGCTCCGACCAGGGTGCCGATCAGGAAGCCGGTGAAGGCGCCGTGGAACAGCATCTCGATATAGGGCGCGGAATAGAGCTCGATCTCGCGCCAGCCCCTTTCCACCACCAGTTCACCGCCGGACACGAGAAACCACCAGCCAAACCAGAAGGCCAGCGACGCCGAGATCGCCGGTTGCCGAAGCACGATCCGCAAGGCGAGATTCAGCCCGCCATAGATGTAGATCAGCCGCAGGAGAGAGGCGAAGTCCTCTTCCATCAGAGCGCCGGCAGCCCAATGACGCCACCGTGCTGGCGTGCGTCGGGTGTCTGGAAACAGTTCATCAGCCCGCCAATGTCCAGGCAGAGGGTCTGCAAGGGTGCGAGCTGGCGCAAGATGTTGGCCGAACCTATGCCCGCCGCCACCAGGGCGATCTCGATGTCGTCATCGACCCCGGACAGGTCCAGCCTCTCGGTCAACGAGGAACTGGACGAGATCGGCAGGAAGCGGACCGCGCCAGCCCCGTAGGCGGTCAGCGTCTCCTCGATCCGGGCCTGTTTTTCCGGCGTCAGTCCCGTCACGATCAGGATCTTGCGCCCTTGCAGGAAATCCTGCCACCCCGGGCTGACCAGAAGCGAAGGCGCGAAATGGAAAGGAATGTAGTTGCCGTCGTGCAGGCGGATGTCATGGCGCGCCAGCAGGTCCTCGAGCACACGGTTATACTCGACAAAGGCATCAAGTCCGTTGTCGTTGATGTAACACGCAAGGTAGCCGCGTTCCGACAGATCGCGCACATGCGACATCAGTTCCGCGCGCAGCCGGCGGGTCTCGGCCGGGGCGTAGGTTTCTCCCCACGACGTTTTCCAGCGGTCCGGGTTCTTGATCCGCAGCCTCTCGGCACCGACCGCCAGCAGTTCCCGCGCAATGTTCTTGCGGGACCAGTTGACGCGCCGACCGAACATGAACCGGTATTCACCGTCAGCCATGCGGTAGATCGGCAGGTAACGACTGCGAATCGCCGACAGGGCGTCCTGCCGGAACTGATCGAACCAAGTCCGCCCGTCGGTGTCGCGGAACGACCAGGCATGCAGGTGGCCACCGTAGGCGGCGCCGGCGTTGCCCAGCCCGATGAAGTCGATATCGACTCTGTGTCTCATGGAGCTCATGATTGCCACGCCTCGTTCGCCCGTGCCACGTCTGCGCCCACCGCCGCGCCATCCTGCGCCCGCTCCGCAACGATGCGTCGGATATTGGCGGCGTATCGGTCGCCGTAGTCCGCCCAGGTCAACCCGTTGGAGACCCGGGCCTGCGCCCGCCGCCCCATCTCAGCTGCCAGGTCGCGATTCTCGTACAGATGAAGGATGCGCGCCTTCAGCGCCTCGACGTCGCGGATCGGCACGACATGGCCTGCATGTCCCTCACCGCCGATCAGGTCCGCCCCCCCGGTGTTGGTGGTGCAGATCAGCGGCAGCCCGCAGGCCATTGCCTGGCACTGGACCATGGCCATGCCTTCCTCGATCGAGGCCAGCGCAAAGACCGAGGCCTGGGAATAGAACTTGTAGAGCTGATCCTGAGGCTGGTGACCGTGAAAGGTGCACCGCTCGTCGGCATATCTCTCGATGACGGGGCGCATCTCGGGACTGACGGACCCCACGTGCCAGAACTCGGCATCCGGCAGGTCGAGCTCGGCAAATGCCTGCAGCAGGTAGTGCGAGCCTTTGCGACGGTGAAAGCCGCCGACATTGATCACCCGGAACGTGTCGTCGGTCTTTTCGACCTTGCGAAATGCGCCGAGGTCGACCCCATAGGCATTCACCAGCAGCTTTTCCGCGGGCACGTTGTGCTTGAGGAAACTGTCCCGCACGAAGGTGGAGGGGACGGAAATGAAGTCCGCAAGTTCGTACTCCATAAGCTCACGCTGCCAGAAGAAATACATCTCGTCGAAGGCCTGCCCAAAGCGACGGCTTTCCTCGCGCATCAACGCGCGCCATTCGTTGCAGTGGCTGCTGCCGCGTTCGAGGATCGTGATCTTTCCGGCCCCGCGCGCCGCGATCAGGGCTTCGAGGCTGGACCCGCTCCAACCGATGAAGACGTCGTTGTCGGCCACCAAACGACGGGCGTTCCGCCCATGCCGCACGGCCAAATACTCCTGCAACCGCTGCTGATCGACCAGTTTCTGCCGGGGGCCGAAGCGCCGAAGCAGTTCGAGAGCGGGCTCGCCCAAGATCCTGTCCCGATCGATTCCCCAGCGCGCAGTGATGCGGGCCGGATAGGTGCTGAGCAACTGGCCGAGGAGATGGTGTCTCTGCAGTTCCCGCGCCATGTCAAAAGCATGAAACCGCCCGACGACGGCAACCCCGACCCGTATTTCGCGCTCCACGCCGGGCGCGGGTGCAGGGCAGGACTGGGAGGGAGCGCAGCTGGCCGGCATGCTCGTCAAAGACCTGTTCCCCTGTCGCTCAAACCGTCGTGCAAAAAAATCCGGATGGCCGGTCTTGTCTCTGGTCGGCCTCCCGACAGGTGCTGTCTAGCGCGCCACCAGACGCAGGGCAACAGGCCTTTGCAGGTGCAGCATTACCTTGCATAGCAGGACCTGCGGGCCTAAAGCATGGGGCGGGCCATGGCGATTCAGGCCAACTTGGATCGAGACAGGGACAGGGACAATTTCGCGACATGCGCCTAGGCCGGAATCTGATCGCCTCGTGCCGCGAATTGCTTGCGCAGCTTCTGCGGTCGACACGCGCAGCGCGCCGCTACCCACATGTCAGCTTTGGCCACAACGCCGCCATCGCCACTGACTGCAGTTTCGGCAAAAACGTGCGAGTCTACGAGAATACCCGCCTCGCCGCCGCCAAGATCGGTGACTATTCCTATGTCGGCGGGGGTAGCAGGCTGCAAAACGTCACCATTGGCAAGTTCTGCTCGATCGGCCCGGACGTAAGAATCGGGCTTGGCGTGCACCCGGTGGACCATGTCTCGACCTACCCGGGGTTCTATTCGACCACGGCCTCGGGCTGCACCGCCTTCACGACGACCAGCCTCATCAAGGAACACACCCCGATCGAGATCGGACACGACGTCTGGGTCGGCGCCGGCGCCACACTCATGGATGGGGTAAACATCGGCCACGGCGCGGTGATCGGCGCTGGGGCGGTCGTGGCCCGCGACGTGGCCCCTTATTCCATCGTCGCTGGTGTCCCGGCGCGCCGCCTGCGCGACCGGTTCGACCAAGAGATGGTCGCCTTCCTGCTGGACTTCGCCTGGTGGGACCGGGACGAGGCCTTTCTGCGGGAAAAAGCACCGCTTTTCGCCCGTCCTTCGGCCTTTCGCGACGAGTTGCCATCATGACCGGAAAGTCCCTGAGTGACATGCCGCATTATGTGCGCATCGTGCTGCAGATGGCGCACCAGCGGTTCTCGACCACTCGCATGCGCCTGGCCGCCCTATACTGGGGCGTATCATTGGGACACGGTTCTGGCTTTGTCGGCATGGCCTCTCTGTTGCGCTGCCGGCAGAGCAGTATCCGGATCGGCCCCAATGGACGGTTCCTGTCTGCCACCAAATCGAACCGCCACGGGTTGAACCGGCCGGTGATGATCAGCACGCTGCGGCCGGGGGCGGAAATCGTGATCGGATCTGACGCAGGCCTGAGCGGCACGGTGATCTGCGCCGCCGTCTCGGTACGGATCGGCGACCGGGTCATGCTGGGCGCGAACACCACGGTGACGGACACGGATTCGCATCCCCTGGACCACCGGCACCGTTTCGCCGCGCACTACGGGCTCGACCCTCGGCTGGCGGACAGCGCAACCGCTGTGGCCCCGGTGGTGATCGAGGACGATGTCTTTGTCGGCATGCATTCGATCGTGCTGAAGGGCGTCACCATCGGCCGGGGGGCCGTGGTCGCCGCCGGCAGCGTCGTGAGCCGGGACGTCCCGCCCGGCGCCATCGTCGGAGGCGTCCCCGCGCGGGTGCTGGGGCGGGCGCAGGCCGAATGAGCGCAGGACTGATCAGGTTGATTGCATCGGCGTCCACCCCGGGACCTTTGGTCTTTTAGAGATAGGGACAAGTTTGTCATGCCCATTTTCCATGATCAGAAACTGATTTTTGTACACATTCCGAAGAATGCCGGAAAATCTGTGGAATCCGCCTTTTTGGGACCGGGCGGGCCGGTGTCAGGAAAGCGCAGTTCGCTCAACGCTGCTTGCAAACTCTTGCTGCGCTGGACGTCGAGCGCCATTCCAAACCGAGAACTTCTCGGGAGCCTTGACTACACCTTTGCCGCACAGCACATGACTTTTCGTGAGATGACGGACTATGGTTTTGTTTCAGAAGAAAGATGTCCAGGCTATCGCAGCTTTGCCGTTATACGAAATCCGTTCGATCGCGCCGTATCTTCGGTCTTCCATCACTTCGCGGCGGACCTGCAATCCGGCACCCGTCGGATCGATGATCCGGCCTCTTTCACAAGGGCTCTGCGGGATTGGCTGGACAACATGCCGCGCGACCACAATCAGGTTGCGCACAAGAGAAGCCAGTCGGATTTCCTCAGCCTCGATGGCCGCAGCATCGGCGTGGATGAACTGATCCGCTACGAACATCTTGGCGAAGAAATCGCAGCCTTTTGTGATCGCAACGGCCTGCCCCCCGTAGAAATCGGATGGTCGGGCCGAAACAAGAGGAGCCGCGACTACCGGGACTACTTCTCCCCCGAGGCACGAGAAGTCCTGAAGATCCGGTATGAAAATGATCTCGACCTTCTCGGATATGCTTTTTAGGCGAACAGAATGATCCGAGGAAAATCCTCATCACCCGCCGCCGCCTTTCTGGGCACCTCTTTCTCCAGCATCCTCGTCGCTGTGCTGACCTTCGTGTCGGGGGTGCTGATCGCGCGGGCCCTGGGGCCGGAGGCGCGGGCGGAATACGGCACCGTTCTATTGATCGGCCAGACCGTGGCGGCGCTTGGAAGCCTGTCGTTCTTCGACGGCGCCATCGTGCGGCTGCGTGAGGACCCCGGACTGCTCGGCAGCGTCTTGCCCTCGATGGTCCTGGCTGCGCTGGCGATCAGTCTCGGCTCGACCGCGGTTGCGATTGTTGCGCTTGCGGTTGTCGACACCGGTCTGGTGGAGGTGACAGAGGGGCAGGTCCTGCTGATCAGCGCCCTTCTCATCCTGTCCGCGCTGATTTCGCAATGCTTCAGCGCCGCCGAACGCAGCCGGATGGATTTCTTCCTGGTCAACCTCTCGCGGGTCACCGGTCCGGCGATCTTCAGCCTGTTGATCGTGATCGCCTGGGTCGTCCAGGACGGCGACCTCTCGGCCTATGTCGTGCTGATGCTCTTTATCCTGGCCAAACTGCCTGTCCTGACGATCTGGTTGATCCGCTACGCGCGGCACATCTTCGGCCCCCTGTCCTGGAGTTTCCTGCGCGACACCGGGCGCATCGGGTTGAAGCTGCACATGGCAATCGCGGTCGGGGCGATCGCCGGGCAGATCGACCGCCTGATTGCCATCGGTGCCTGGTCGAAGGACCTGCTGGGGCTGTATTTCGTTGCTTTCTCTGCCGTCGGCGCGGGGTACGGAGTGATCACGACCGCGATCAACACGGTGCTGTTTCCCTACCTCGCCGGGATGGAGGCCGGGGAACGGCAGGATCGGGTCCACCTGATCATCCGGCTCACGCTGCTGATTTCCCTGGGCACGGTTCTGGTGGGGTTCTGCATCCTGCCCTTCGCCATCCCGCTGCTTTACGGGGACGACTACCTTGGCGCCACGCCGATGGCGCTGGGGCTACTCGGAGCGCTGGCGGTGCTGCCGCTCCGGGCGGTGGTGCTGGAGGCCGGTCGTTCGTTGGGCAAGGGGCGCCCCTCGGTCGAAATGGCGCTGGTTTCCATCACGGTCATGATGGGCCTCTACGGCCTGACCGGTTTTGCCACGCCCGCCCAGTTGATCGTCTCGCTCGGGCTGGCGAACCTGCTGTCGATGCTGGCGGGGGCGCGGCACCTGGTGCGGGACGGGGTGATCCGTCCGGGATGGCACCTGCTGCCGGGCATGGCGGATGCCCGGCGGCTGTCGTCGATGATCGCGGAACGCGGTGGGCGGCGCCGCCGCTGAGACCCGTCAGTCACTCCGACCGTAGTAATTGCTGCCGTAATTGGCATAGGCCCCGTAACGGTTGCCGTAGCCGTACCGCTTCATGCCCTTGGGGTCGATCTGGGTCAGGACCGTGCCCGCTACGTTCACGCCGTCAGACTGCAAGAGCTTGAGACCGTCCTGAATCTGGTGCGGCGGGGTCTTGTCCCAGCGCGACAGGTAGATCGAGGTATCGGCCTGCATGCCGATCAGTCGCGCATCTGGCACCACCAGCACCGGCGGCGTATCGATGATGATCACGTCATACCGTTCCCGCAGGTCCCGCATGAGGCCCGCGTACCGTTCCGAAGTGAACAAATCGGCAGCATTGTAGGTCGAGCGATCCGCCAGAAGGAGATCGAAATCCATGTCTTCGATATGCGTGATGCTCTGTTCGATGGTTGCGTCACCCAGCATGACCGACGTGAAGCCGGTCTTTGACGGGTTGTCGACATACTCCCGGAAGGTGCGACGCCGGAGGTCGGCCTCAACCAGCAGCGTGCGCTTGTTGATGGCCCCGAACTGCTGCGCCAGATAGAACGCGAGGGTCGTTTTGCCTTCGCCGGGCACGGAGGAGGTCAACATGATGACCTGCGGCGGGTGGTCGATGTCGCTCAACAGCAACGAGGTGCGCAGGTTGCGGACCGCCTCGGCAATGGGCGCCGTGGGATTGTTCCGGATAAAGCGAAACAGCGCCTTGCGCTTGCGCAGCTTGATCCGGGGAATCTGGCCGACGACAGGCATCGCGGTCATAAGTTCCAGTTCTCCGGCAGTGCGCATTCCCGAGGGCATGAAATGCCGGGCCATGACGATCGCGATCCCGATCAAGCCACCAACCAGCGTCCAGAACAGGGCGATGCGGGATTTCTGCGGCGCGACCAGCCGGGCATCGACCGCTTCTGACAGGATGCGGCTGTCGGCCCGCTGCAGCTCGGTCTGTACCGTGGCCTCTTTCAAGCGCGCCAGGAATGTCTCGTAGAGGATCCGTGTCGCTTCGCTTTCGCGCAGGAGGTCGTTCAGATTAAGCAGGTCCGCGGTCTGCTCGCGGCTTTCCTCCGCCAGCGTCGCGGCACTCTCTCTCAGGGCGGTCAGGCGCGTTTCCTCGCGCGTGATATCCTGTTCAAGGTCGGCAAGCACCGTATCGATCCGGGCAGAGATCGCGGGGTTGCCGATCTCGATGCCCCGGTTGATGAGTAGCCGGAGTTGCGGGTCGTTGAGCCGCGTGATCAGGTCGTCGATCCGGCCTTCGTCGCGCAGGGCCCGGGCCTCGGTCAGACGGTTCCGCATCTGATCCAGATCCGCCGCGGCATCGGCTGCCCGCCGCTCGGCCTCTCTCAGGCGAACGTTCAACTGGTCAAGCGCCTCGGGACTGATCAGGTCGCTTTCGGCGCGCAACGTCTTGACGGCGTTCTCCTGATCTTCCAGCTCGGTCTTGAGTTCGGTAACCTGGTTCGACAGGAAATCGATCGCAAAGCGGGTAGCCTCGAACTTCTTGCGGACCTGGTCTTCGATGTACAACTCGGCCAGGCGGTTGGCCAAGGTCATGGCCTTCTTTGGGTCCTGCGTGCTGACCGATACATCGACAAGATAGGTGTACCTGGGCGCCGTCGCCTTCACCGTACGCTGTACTACGGTCACGGTGCGCTGGATTTGCTCCTCGCGGCTCGCGGGCGCTTCGGGCTCGGGGGGGGCCCGGTCGCGTATGTAGTTCAATGCCAAGCTGATCAGCTGACGTAGCGAAAAACCACCGCCGGTCCCGAGGTAGGGATTGAAGTCCGGATCATTCACCAGGTCGAGGTCACGCACCAGTTGCTCGACCAGCTTGCGGGAAGCGATCACCTCCAACTCGGTGTTGATCGAGGCGTAATCCATGGAGAGCCCGGAGGCGACGCTTTCCAGATTGACGACCTGCGCGTTCTGACCACTCAGCATGAGCCGTGTGGAAGCCGAATAGATCGGCGTAGCCGTCATCGCGACATAGACGCCATAGACCGCCAGCATCAGGGCAAAGGCCGCGATGATCATCTTGCCACGCCACAGGATACCTATGAGGTTCAACAGGTCGAAGCTGGGGGCTTCCTCGGACTTGAGCGGATCGATCCGCGCACCGGCACCAGCCAATTTCCTTGGAATGCCTGTCGATTCGGAATTCATCTCTGACCTTCGTTTAGGGATGGAGCGACCCAGGCGATCCCACACTGGAAATGGCACATTGCAAGTCGTGGGCTGGATAAGGGCTTTTGCCCTTCCTGTAAAGCCAACAGACCCGGCGTGCACCCCCTGTCAACATCGGCTGCCGCGTTTCCGTCCCCCCTTCAAATTTCGAATGCCAGCCAGTGCTCGTACTCATCGACTTGCGATGCGCGGCTGGCGGCCACTGGCCGGACCGTATCGGGGGTGGAGCACGGATTTTCGGATCGCTTCAGCATCGAGCGAACAGGGCCGACCCATCCCGCGCAAGCGGGGCTTTTCGGCGCCGGAATTCATGGCAGTCGCCAATCGCAACAAGCCGCTGGTCCGCTCTCCGGACTCGGACGGCCAGAGGCTGGATCTGGTCGCTTGTCGCGGGGTGACGGACAGGCAAAGCACGTCACCGTGCGTTGTTGCAGACCGCTCCGACCGGTGCTAGCCCGGCTCAGGATTGCAGGCTGCGCAGCGGCCCTGGCCGCTTGCAACAGCTGTTCCATTCGGCAAGACTGACGCCGGCGTTTGACCACTTGGAAAACGTCGGATGCATTGAACTTAGGAGAGGCTCTTGAAGGTAGCCCAGCGTTTTCCCTGGTACGACAGCCCCTGGATGAACCGCTACTTCGCAGCGCGAGAGTACTTGGCGGCGCACAATCCGGAGAAGTTGAAGACCTTCGAAGCCGCAATGGACAAGCTTCGGACACGGCAGGACTTCGAAGTGATCGAGATCGAGAATTTCCTCGATCAGAAAGATCACGAAGCCGCCAAGGCTGTCATCCGCGAGACCGGCAGGGACCGCTACGAGATGCACGAGCTCAAGCAGTTCGGGCGTTTCGTCGTCCACAACCACGAAACCTTCAACGACCTTCAGGCCCGCATGGCCGACAGGATTGGCGAGTTGGTCGGTGAAGAGGTCGAACCTTGCTACAATTTCCTTTCCATGTATTGGGCTATGGGCGTCTGCCCAATTCACATGGATGCACCGCTGGCCAAGTGGACCGTGGACATCTGCATCGAGCAAACCGACGTTTGGCCGATCCATTTCAGTCGCATCGTTCCCTGGCCCGAACCGCTGGACAAGATTTCCGAGACCTGGGAAGAGGATCTCAAGAACGATCCCGACCTGGACTATCGGTCGTTCGAGTTGCAGCCCGGCAATGCGATCATCTTCTCCGGCAGTTCGCAGTTTCACTACCGCGACCGCATAACCGGTGCCGTTCCGGGCAAGGATGCCTTCTGCAACCTGGTTTTCCTGCACTACGTCCCCAAAGGCACCGCAGCTTATGTGGACCCCAAGGACTGGGCCGAGTACTTCGGCGTTCCCGAACTGGTTTTCGAGTAAAATCAGCGGCTTGACAGCGGCGGCGCCCCGGCCCGGCTCGTCGGGTTCGGTCGTGCGCCGCCCTGTTCGGCTGTTCGTGCCAGCACACTGACCGGCAAGGGCGCTGTTGATGGGCTGGCCCACGGGCGGCCTCGTTCCGGCCGAGGCGACCCGCCTCTCGACCTCCAAACCGTGTGCGGCTCCGGGCAGGCCGTCTCAGGCCGTCTGGAAGGCGCGGTAGCGCGTCACGTCGCCCCCCGTCACCGTGATCCCATGACTGAGAAGCCAGGCATGGGCTTCGAACCGGGGGCCCTGCTGTCCGGGAACACCGATCACCAGGCGGCTGTCGATGCCCTGCGCAGCAAGCCAGGCACGGGCGGCCAGCGCCTGAACGAGGCAGTCGCTGCGCCAGGGCACGAAACGGGCCGCGACCGCGACGGCCCAGGCGGTGCGATCAATGGCACGGCGCTGCGCGGCGCTTGGCTGTGGCGAGGGTGGCTGCCGGTCAGCGATGGCCCCGACCCAGGCCTGGCTGCCCTGCCTGGTCCGCAGCCGCGCCTGTCCAAGCAACGCTGCGGCCCGGGCCACGTCGACCAGCCGGCGCGGCGTGACCTTGCGCACCCCCCTCAAGTTCAAGTTCAGCCCTCCTGCGCGACGATCAGGGACTGGGCGTCGAGATCCGACATGACGGCCCGGATGTCCTGGCGCAGCACATCCTCGGGCACGTCGTATTCCCCCAACAGAGCCGCGCACAGTGTATCCACCGACGCGCCCTGCCCCAAAAGATCCCACATACGGGCCCCGACCGGGTTCAGACCGTAATAGGTGTCGGTCCTGAAGCTCAGCAGGACAATTTCATCCCCGGTCGCGGTCGAGACCACCTCAGGATGGGTTTCATAGTGGGTTTTGTCATCCATTTCAGGTCCTTCCAAGCTTTGGCAGAAGATTACCAAGGCGCCGCTGTCCCGACAATCTCTGCCAAGGCGGCAATTGCCATCATGTTTTCACGCCTGCCGATGCTGTCCCGTTGTCAGCTCACAGCATGATACCGTTCGGCCAGATCGGCAACGTAGACCAGCGCTTCGGCCTCGGTCTGGAAACGGTCGGGGGCGCGTTCCACCACCTCGCGCGCGATGGCGCTCAGCGGGGTCGCGCCGTCAAAGCGCGTCAGGCAGTACCGGTCGAGTTCCACGCTTGCGCTCACCGGCGGGCAATAGGAACCGGAACGACGGCGCAGATCCGCGGCGGTGACGAAATCGCTGAGCGCCGTGGATTGCGCGTACCGCAGGTCGGGCGCCCCTGCGCGCGTGATCCGCGATTTCCAGGAAATCGGATAGCCGCCGGAGGAATAGCAGAAATCCAGAGACACCTCCGCGGTGTCGCCGGGGCTCATGTCGACCGGGTGCTCGAAGGGCAGGAAAAGTTGACCATAGGTGAGAGGCGGCGCCTCGGGCGCGTTCGAGAACCCGAACCCGCCCGCCAGTTCCGCGTCGAACCAGACGAGCACCCCGTGCGCCTGCGCCGCCCGGGTCGCGGAAAGCGTCACCTCGCCCGAAAAGCTGGGATCCGAGATCCTCGCGTAGTCCAGTTCGCCCAGATCCGCAGCGTCGGAAATCTGTGCCTCGGCGGTGACACTGACCTTGTGCGTATTCGCAACGGAAAAGCGGCGACCAAGGGACAGGTCGACCCCGAAGGGATTTGTATCCCAGGGGTCGAATCGCTCGGCAAGTGACCCATCGCTGACCAACGCACACCGCAGCCTGTCGCGCTGCGTCACCAGCACGCCCTCCGGCGCCAAGAGCCGTGTACGGGCATCGACGATGGTGGGGATGTGATGTGTGAACAAGGGAATCGAGCCGCGCAGGTCGGCGATGATCACATCGGCGCGGCAGTCCTCTCCCAGCTCTCGGGAGACACCCCGGACGAAGGTGATGCGGTCGGCGCAGCCGTTGGCGCGCGCCAGTTCCGGACCCAGTTCGATCGCCCCGGCCGGTTCCACCGCGATGACCCGTCCAGCGCCGTACTGGCAGGAAAGAAGAGAGAAGAAACCAAAGCCGGCGCCGAGGTCCAGCACGGTACAACCGGGGGTGATCACACTGCGCAGCGCCTTGGCATAGGCGGTCATGCGCGGGCTTTTTCGGATCATCCTGCCGTAGCTGGCCACGGAATATGTGCCGTAATTCATGCCTGTCAGGGCAGCGCAATCGGGGCTGCCATCTCCTGTCTTGTGTTGGTCCCGACCCGGTCAAGCGTGTCGCGGACAAGGTCGATCACCTCGGGCAACCGGGCGTAGTCGCGCGGGTAATTCAAGGCAAAGCCGGGCACCGCAGCGGCGACGGCGCTTGCCGCGCCAAGGCGGCCATGCGCGGCGGCCGGATCGACCGGATCAAGGGCAAAGCTCTGCCGGACCAGGGCCATGCAGAGCGTCAAAGCGGTCAGCGGCCGGACCGCGACCTCGTTTGTGCCATCTTCGCCGCCCAACAAAAGGACGGCCCGCAGGCGGGTTGTCTCTGCCGGATCGGCCGGGTCGCCAGGGTCGAGGCGGTACTTGTCCAGGTAATCGGCCACCGGCGACATCCCGGCGGGTGGCTCGGGAAACAGCTGTTCGAGGGAATCGGGATGCAGCCGCAGGCTGGGATAGATCGCGCTGGCAGAGACCCCCGGGCCGTCGTTCAGCAGTTCCATCGCGTCGTCGCCCAGCAATCGCCAGCCCGCACCGCGCAAGGCCGCCGACAAGGTCGACTTGCCAAGCCCGGAGTCGCCCAACAGGCAGATCGCATCCTCGCCCCGGGCGACCAGCGCCCCATGCACCACAAGCTCGCCAGCATCGGCGATCAGGCGTGGAAACAGGATATCCAGGACAAAATGTTCGAGGGTCGCGGCAGAGATGTCGGGGACCAGAGGGTAGACCCGCACCGTTCTGTCAGTGCGCGACACCTCGGCACGGACCAGATCGGGGAAATCGACCATCAAGCCATCGCCCCCGCTGTCGGGGGTGGCGACGGTCAGATTTCCAAATGGACAGGTCCAAAGAACCGTGCGGGCGCCTTGGCCCGCACCTTCCGAGTACCGAGAGAATGACATCTCCCAGCCCCGCCGGCGAAGTGCACCATGCAGTTTCGAAAGGCCGCCGGCCACTTCCATCACGGTCAGTCAGGGCTGTTCGCGGGTCGCGATCGCCTCAGTTCATCGTTCCGGTCGGGAAGCTGCCGGTTTCCATGCCGGCCTGCGACCCGGATGCGGTCAGGGCCGAAACTTCGCCAAAGATCTCAAGCTTGGGCGCGGCATATGTCTTGAGAGCACGCTGGTCTGCTTGATCGGTGTTCTTGTCAACGCTCGCCATGATGTCAGTCTTTCTTTGATTCAATTTCAAAACGATGTCTGCGTGCCTGGGGTCAAAAGCGGATCGCACTCCGACTTGTTCACGCACCATACACTTCTAACCAGCTTTGGAGGAACACGATTTCGCTCCAGATTTCAAGATCTGTCGCATTGTCCAGAACGCATTTATGCGGAATTGTGCCGGGCCGCAGGAAACGTTGCGCCGTTTCCGTGCCGGGGAACGTCCCGGGCAGCAGGTCAGGCGCCGAGGTAAAGACCGCTCTGGTGAAATCCCAACCGTGGTGATCGCGGACCCGGTTCCAGCGAATCGAGTCCGGCAGGCGCCCGTCCATCGCGCTGCGCAGGATGAACTTTGCGTATCCGTTTCGCCAGATCTGGCTGTCGGGCAAGGACAGGCAGAACTTCAGGACGCGCATGTCGCGGTACGGATCGCGCGACTCGACCCCCTGCGCCGCCGCAACCCGGTCGTAGCGCTCGGCACCGGCCATCACGTAGTCTGCCGTCATTCTCGACGCGCGCTCGGCGGCCAGCGCCAGCCCCTCGGGGTAGTTGCGCGCCCGGTAGCGCGCCCGGCGACCCGCGAAATCGTGTTTCACAAGCAATTCCGGCGCGGCCAGAGAGCGCGAGATGTGCCGCCTCTCGCTCTGCTCGGTCAGCCAGGCATGGCGCCTCTGGCGAAGCCCCGCCGGGACCACGCGCCCCCAGGCCGCGCGCAGCAGAATCCACCAGAAGTCCTTTTGCCGCCGCTTGGCCCGGGCCTCGCCCCGGGCAAAGCGCAGGATGTCGCGCCACCGTCCGTCGCGGATGGCCGCCTCGAGGACGTTGCCGCGGGCAAAGGCCGTATCGCCGGAAACCCCGTCCAGCACGACCTTCACTCCTGCCTGTGCCGCGGTCATGTAGACGGCGGCGATTATCGTCATGTTGCCGTCAAACGGATCGTCCAGATCGTCAATTCGGGCCCGCAGCGCGGGCAGCAGCGGCCCCAGCCTGTCACACCGGATGGCCGTGGGGGCAATGCCCGGCAGCCCCATCGCGTCGTCGATCAGCCGCGTTTCGACCCGCGCAGGGTCGGGCCCCGTGCCCGAAAACGTCGGCAACGGCCCCCGGCCCTGCGCCGCCAGCAGATCCGCCGCCACGGCGGCGACCGACCCCGAGTCCATCCCCCCGCTCAGCATTGCCCCGGGGGTCTCGGGGCTGCGCAACCGGCAGCGTACGGCCTCGGTGAAGACCTCGGTGAAGGCCTCGGCATAGGCGGCATCCGACGGCAGGCATAGCCGTTCTTCCGGCTCCAGCCGCCAATAGCGCCGCAGCCGCAGGCCCCTTGCATCCACCGTCATGGAATGCGCGGCGGGGAGGCGCAGGACCCCCTCGAAAAAGGTCACCTCGCCGTCCACCCCCTCGATTTCGCAATCGATGAAATCCAGCACCCGCGCCTCGTTCACGCGCGCGGGCACGTCCGGCAGTGTCACCAGGGCCCGCGCGTCGGTGGCGAAGGCAAAGAGCGCCCCGGGCCGGTGGGTATAGATCAGCTGCCGCATGGCCATGCGGTCGCGGGCGCAAAAGATCGCCTGCCGCCGGGGGTCGCGGATCGCGAAGGCGAAATCGCCCAGCAGGTGGTCCACGCAGTCCTCGCCCCAACGCAGGTAGGCGCGCAGGATCAGCTCTCCATCGCCCGGGGATCGCGCCTCCGGCCCTGCTCCGAGCGCCGTCAACAGTTCTGCGCGGTTGTCGAGACGGGCATCGGCGGTGATCGTGCATCCGGTGTCCGAGTGGGTCAGCGGCAGGACCTCGTAGAGCGCCTCGGGCGTCGTGGCGAGGTTGCAGTGGCCGAGCGCCACCGGCCCCTCTTGCCAGGCATGCGATCCGTCCGGCCCCCGGCGGCGCAGCCTGTCCATGACCGGCGCCAGCGGATCGGGCCGCAGCGCGGCGCCGCTCAGGTCCCAGTACCCGCAAATGCCGCTCATGACCCGGCGCCCATGTCCAGGTCTCGGCCGGAGGGCACGATGCGCCCCTGTTCCAGGCGCACCGTGGCATCCGCCAGAGCCAGGCTCGCCGGGCGATGGGTGATCAGGATCACTGTCCGACCGGCCAGCGCCTCGCGCGCCGACTCGACAAATGCCGCCTCGCCCTCGGGGTCGAACATTGCGGTCGGCTCGTCGAGGATCAGGATCGGCGGGTCCTTGATCAGGCTGCGTGCCAGCGCGATCCGCTGGCGCTGCCCCCCCGACAGGCGCACCCCGCGCGACCCGATGGTGGTGTCGAACCCCTCGGGCAGCGCACGGATGAATTCATCCGCATGAGCCAGTCGGGTGGCGCGGTGCAGCGCCTCTTCCGGGACATCCTGCCGCCCGAAGAGAATATTGTCGCGGACCGTGCCGTCGAACAGCAACGTCTGCTGTGGCACCACGCCGATCAGACCGCGCAGCGCGGCCAGGTTCAACTCGCGAATATCGGTGCCATCCAATAGCACCCGGCCCGCATCCGGCTCGTTGAACCGCAGGATCAGGTCGACCAGCGTGCTCTTGCCTGCGCCGTTCTCGCCGGTCAGGGCCAGCACCCGTCCTGCCGGAACTGTCAGGCTGACACCGTTCAGCGTGCCGCGCCGCCCGGTATGGGAAAAGGAAACCTCATCGAACCGGATCTCGCCGCTGACGGTGTCGGGTCGCAATCCGGTGGCCAGATCCTCGCCCGGTTCGTCCAGCACGTCCTCGAAGCGCTGAAGCGAGCCGCGAACCGATTCCGTCCGTCCCCAGAAACTGGCCAGGTCCGAGATCGGCTGCGTCAGCAGCCCGGCATAGAGCAGAAGGCTGACCAGTTCGCCGATCGGCAGATCCCCGGACCGCACCCGTTCGCCAGATAGCCAAAGCACAAGGATCACCGCCGAGGCCGCCACGAAACGCATCATCGGGCCGGTCGCGACCTGAAGGCGGCCAACACGAATTCCCAAGTCCTTCTGGCGATGCGTGAGGCGGGCATAGCGGGCCGCTTCGCGGGCCTCCTGCGAGAAACTCTTGATCGCGGGCAGAATGGCGAGGTTTTCTTCGGCCAACGAGATCGCCGCGCCATATGTGTCGCGCAGGTCCATCGACAGCGGACGGATGCGGCGGTAGGCCAGCTTGGAAACCAGGACAAAGATCGGCACGGCAAGCGCCATAGGCCATGCCAGTGCCGGGTCGAGGCGCAGCATCAGCACCAAGGCTCCGAACAGCGTCAGCACCGTCGGCAAGAGCGCAATGACGTCGCCCGTCAGATAGTCGGCGATGGTATCCACGTCCCGGGTCAACACCGATATCTGGTCGCCGGGCCGCCGATTTTGGAAATACCGGACCGGCAGGCTCTGGAAATGGTCGTACAGGCGGGTGCGCATGTCCGCGAGGATCCGCTGTGTCGTCGTCAAGAGCGCCAACCCGTTGGCGATCCTCAGCGCCGTACGCAGCGCGATCAGCCCGATCAGGGCCAGGACGATGGCCCCCACGCCGATTTCGGCGCTGTCGATCAACCCGCCGACCAGCCTGCCGCCGACCCAGGGGATCGCCAGCGCGATGCCGGTTTCGAGCATCTGCAACGCCAGGGCGAGCGCCAGCCTCCCTTTGTAGGCTGTCCCGAATTGCAGGACCCTTGCCAGCTTCACGCGCCGGGCCTCCCCTTCCGCGACAGCGCTCCAAGACCGCGCACAATCCGTCGGAAGTAGAGCCTCGTCAGCGTTTCATCGCTCCCGGCACGGCCAAAGGCCGCGCGCATGTAGGCGGCCGGCGGAAAGACCGTTTCCCGCAGAAACCCGATCTTCTGACCAAACCCGGGCGTGGCAGCCAAGTCAGCCAGCAACTTGCCGACGCGCCCGGCCCCGAGAAACCGCAGCGGTGCTTCGTTCGGCGGCGCCTGTTCGAGCGCCTCCAGCACATTCGCGGGCAGGTCAAGCCCTGCCCGGTCACGCGCCGCGACGAGCGAGGCGTGGCAGATCCGCAAGAGACCCTTTTTTCGGGCGCGCTGCACAAAGGTTTCCCAGTCCTGCTGCGAAAGGACACGCCCGATCCGAACCATGTCCAGCAGCCAGATCAGGCGGTTCCGGCTGAGGTGCCACCTGCCCGCCACGGTGATCGGGACGTCGATATGCATGAACCGGTGATAGCAGGCGAACAGCAATGCATCGACGTTGCCGGGGCGTAGCAGCGCCGGATGGAGCCCGTCCAGCGGTTCGGCCCGCGCCCGCAACTCGGGATAGGCGAACACCGCGGCCAGCGCCGCGTGGTTGTTCGTCTGTCGGTGAAGATCGATCACATGGTGCAGCCCGTGCGCGTCCCGCATCGCGTAGCAGCGTTGCGACCTGACGATCCGTCCACCGGGAGCCGAGGCAAGGGAAAATCCATGCGCCGTCAGGACTTCCGCGGCCCTGTCGAAGTCCGCTTCTGCAACCAGGATGTCCGTGTCGCCCCGGGGGCGGAGAAACGGCTTGTCATAGACCGAATAGGCCAGAGCCACCCCTTTCAGGACCATCGGCTCGATCCCCTTGGCGGCAAAGTCTGACGCGAGTTGGGTCAGGATCCGCCCGTGCGCCAGTTCCTGAAAGGCATGACCGCGGGCAACTTTGCGCATCTGCTCCGCCAAATCGGCGGGCTGGGCCCGCATCAATTCGGCGTCCTCAACCAAGGTGCCGACGATCCCGTGATAGGCCATGCGGTTCACCAGTTCGGCGGCCTCCCAATCCGGCTTTGGCGGGACCGCCTCGAAATCCCGGCGCAGGCAGGCGGACAGCCAGGCATCGACGACGGCCACCTCCTCCGCGGTCTCCGATTGTGTCATGGCGTCTCCATCCCGTCGCCTTGCCGCCGGTGGCGTTCGACCAGTCCCCGCCAGCGTCGCAAACCGGGGTCAGGGAAAAGGCACAGGCTTGTCAGTTGCCTGGCCAGATCCCCCTGCAGGGCTTCTTGTCCGCCTCGCAGGTCATCAATTCAAGCACCATTTTTCGGACCGGTATCCGTTTCGATGGCCATAGACGCATGCAGGGGCAACCGGATGTGACGCGCCCTCTTGCGTTGTCTGCTGTCCTCAATGGACACCGCAAAAATCCGGGGGATGCAGAGTGCCAAACCTGCGGTCCGCGAAAGTGCCTCAATCGCGGAGTGTCACATCTTTACCGCTCGGGGACGCGCGATTCCGGGATCAAGATCCCGAAACCGTGCGAAACGCCCGCGTTCACCTCAAAGCGCAGCCTGGCTGGCCGAGTTCAAGATCGTCGGGAAGGCCTGTTGCAGGGCGCGGCCCCACTTGGTGATCGGCTGCTCCTCGATGAAGATGACATCGTTGGGGCGCATCTGGAACTTGGTGGCCATGATCATGTTGGCCGCATTGCCCGCATCCAGGTGATAGGCCACGATCTCGCCGACCTTCGCGGGGTCGCTGCTGCCGCGAAGGACATAGATCTCGGTCGGGTCGCCGGTGGTGTTGTCGAACCCGCCTTCATTGTACAGCACGTCGGCCAGCGTCGCCTGGCGGCCATAGGGTAGCGCAAAGCGGTTCTGCTTGGTGACTTCGCCGCTGAGGTAGACGTAGTCGCGCCCTTCGGCGTCCAGCGCGGTGCGGGATTCGAAGATGCGGCGGCGTTCGTCCAGCGCACCGCGGCGGATCGCGATCTCGGCGCTCAGCGCCTGCAGCGCCTGGCTGCGTGCCGAGGACCGAAGGGTCACAGCGTCGATCTTGGTCTTGTAGAATTCGAAGGCCCGGTCGAGGTCATAGGTCGTATCGACAAAGACCGCGTCACCCGCCTGCAGGAGCTTGTCCTTGATCGCGGGCTGCGCGCGGAAGGTTTCGACCGGGATCTGGTACAATGTGCCGTCGCGGTAGATCCGGATCGAGGCGAATTCCTCGTCGCGCACGGAAAGACCACCCGCGGTGATCAGCGCCTGCCCCAGGGTCAGGTTGTTCGGTGTGATCGGCACCAGCTTGGCGGTGCGGACGGCGCCGCCTACGGCCACCTGCTGCGAGTTGAACTCGGCCACTTCGAGGCTGAAGGACGGGTCGATCTGGTTCGACACCAGCGCCTGGAACAGCTGGTCCTCGGCCTGCTGCAGGGTCAGGCCCGCCAGTTGCACGGCGCCGATGTCCGGAATGGCGATGGTGCCGTCATCGCGCACCGTATAGCCCTGTCTCTGGCTCTGCGCGGCCAGGAGGCCCGAGAGTTGTTCGACCGTCGAGGCGGCGCCACGGGTCGCCAGCAAGAGCACATCCCCCACGCCGATGCGGTAGGGCTGCGGATTGATGTCGGGCAGCGGGCGATATTCGAGGCGCTGACGCGATGCATCAGGCAGATATGGGGCAGCGGGCAGCGCCCCGGCCCCGGTCGCACCACCATAGGATCCTGCATAGGCGTAGAACACATCCGGCAGCGCACGCGGCGTGTAGTCCGAGGCATTGGCGTAGGCAATGGCCCGGGGCGTCATTTCCACGACAGAAACGGGCAGCTCGCCCTGTCGTTCGATCACCTTCGGACTGTGATAGGTGACACCGCACCCGGACAGGACGGCCAAGCCGCCCATCGCCAGCACGGCCAAACGGGCCAAGCCAGCGACTCTATTGTACTCTTTCAAACCTGCAGCCAAGTTCGCCCCCTTTGTGCGTCGTCCCGGCACCATGTCGTTCTCAACACGCGGCATCTGTGGCAGAAAGCAGATACCCAAACCGGAAAAATCCCCATGTGATGTACCCCGGCGCTGCCCTGAATGCGACCTGACCCATTCGCTGACATGTGCTATCGAAACCGAAAGCGGCAAATCTGCAACAAGTTCGAAAAAACACGAGAGCCTGTGGAAAAGTTTGACAGGGCGCAGGCTTACCCGGTGAAAAGTCAAACCTTTTCAAGAATTCAGCCCAACTGATCGGAACGCCTGTCAGGCGCCGCCGCGCCGCGCGACGACGCTGAGCGTGCGCCAGAATATCCACATCTCCAGCGCAAAACTCATGTGAGAGATATAGTAGAGATCGGCCTTCACCTTGCGGCGCGTGGCGTCCATGCCCTCGACATACCCCAGTTCCGTCTGCGCCAGGCCGCTTATGCCGGGGCGCACCGCATGACGTTCACGATACCCCGGGATCTTTTCCAGGTATTCGACGGCATGATCGAAATAATCCGGGCGCGGTCCGATCAGGCTCATCTGGCCAAGCAGGACATTGAGGATCTGAGGCAGTTCATCGATGCGCGACTTGCGCAGGAAACGGCCCAGCGTTGTGATGCGGTCGGTTTCAAGTGGGCTGTCCGCACCGCGGGTCACTTGGGTCTCCGCGCGCATGGTACGGAACTTGATCGCATTGAACGGCTTGCAGTCACGGCCCATGCGTGGCTGCACAAAGAACAGCCCGCCGCGGTTGTAGAACGGGTTAAGGCCGAGAATGACCAGAGCAACCACTGCCAGCGCCGGCAAAAGAAGGATGCTCATGCAAATGTCGAAGACCCGTTTGGCGCCCCTGAAAGCCATCGCATGGGCCAAGTTGCTCTCGTGAAAGGGGGTTCCGGCGGTAATTGCCGTCTCATCCAGTGCTCGAACGTCAAACATGTCGCCCCCAAGAGCAAAAAAACAAATGCTGCACCTGCAAACACGCAGCTCTTTGGGCATCATTTAGGTTAGCGCCATGTGCCATGTCAATTAACAAAACTATAACACTCCCGGCATGAGGCTGAAATGGCATAGCCTTGCCCGGAAAAGTTGCAAAACGCGGAACCTGTCATTGTTTCAAAGGCTTGAGGCGCTGTTCGGTTGTCGCGTTTCCGATCAGGCGATCCGGGAACATGTGATGGCCGCATTCAATCTATGGACGCAAATTTCGCACCAAGAGCGATTTCGCGGTTGCAGAAAACCGCCCGGTCCGGAACTCGGGCACAGTCGCAAGTTGACCTGCACGCTGCCCCAAGGCCAGACGCCACCCCGCGTCGGAAAACAGGCCTGCGGCCCAGTTTCTCAAGCGCTAACATAGGTTACGCCCTCCTCCTCGACCAGCGCGGCGGACAGCACGCCGGTGGCGTAGGCCCCGGTGTCGGTCGGGATTCGCCCCTGGTCGACCTTCGGCGTCTCCGTGATCGTATGGCCATGCACAACCCAAAGCCCGTCGGCCCGGGGAGTGCGGCGGAAATCGGGATGCCCCCACAAGAAGTTTCCACGCTCTTGGTCGGCAATCGGCAACGCCGGGTCCGCACCAGCATGGACGACGACCACATTGCCCGTCTGCCAGGTCAGCGGCAGGCCGCGAAGCCAGTCGATTGTGGCATCGCCCAGCGCCTCGGCCAGCCGGTCGCGCATCTCGAGCCACTCGGCCTCTGGACGCTGGCCAAGAACCGGGGGCACACGATAGCTGGCCAAGGTCTGCAGCCCGCCGTGGCGCAGCCAGCGCGGCCCATTGGCAACCGGATCATCCAGCGTGTCCAGCAGCATCTTCTCGTGATTGCCCATGATGCAATGCATAAGGTCACCCGCCCCCTCGCTCAGCACCCTGATGCGGCGAAGGACGCGGGACGTTTCCTCTCCGCGGTCGACGTAGTCGCCGACCATGACCAGCAGCGCCTCGGGGTGGCGCATCTTGTCCAGCCGGTTCAGCAGGCGATCCAGCAGGCGGTCGCAACCGTGCACGTCGCCGACGGCGAAAAACGGGGTTTCGGGACGAAGCGGCTCTTGGGAAAGGTCCCGTTCACGGGACTGCTGTTTGCGGTTGCGGAGAATCATAGATCAAGTTGTAGGTGTTTCCCTCCAAACGGCAAACTGGGAAGCGCACCAAGGTAAACGCCGTCGGCGGCCATTTGGAGGCGCTTGGCCGGCGTTGCCCGGGATCGCTCCCGGAATGCGGGCTTCCCGGCAGGGCTGTTCGCCGTATGGTCGTTGCAACGGCCGCTTCCAAAGCTGGTGTTAACTGCCCGGAACAAGAACATTTGCCTTGCACGCACCGGATCGCGACACTCCGTCCGCAAACCGACAAGAGCAACGAGGCAGAGCCATGATCTTTCTGACCGGCCTACTGGGCATGATGGCCATCGGATCGCTGGCCTTTCTCGGCAACGGATCGGGCGATGAGACCGACGATGAAGACGATTTCGCCAAGCCCTCCGAAGAAGACGCAGGCGGGAATGGCCCGGTCGACACATTGAACGACATGGGCCTGCCAGACACGTCGCCGCCCGCAACGGGCCTCGCGACCGAAGGGCCTGCATCAGCCGGCACTGATGCCGTGGACCCGGCACCGGATGGCTCCGGCGACTGGCACGCGTTCGAGGGAGCCGATGACTTCGACCTGCGCCTGGGCACCGAGGACGACGATTTCTTGCGCGGCGACGACGACAGCGAAAGGCTGGATGGCGGCGCAGGCGACGACAACCTGCAAGCCAATGGCGGGCCTGATGACCTGTACGGCGGCGACGGTGAGGATCTGCTGTCCGGCGGCAATGGCGAAGACACGCTGAATGGCGGCGAGGGCGCCGACGATCTGCGAGGCGGCGCGCACGACGACGCGTTGCACGGCCGCGACGGGGACGACAGGCTGACGGGGGACGCCGGGCAGGACACGCTATTCGGCGGCGCGGGGAATGACCTGCTGTCCGGCATCCATCTGAACAAGACCGGCGAGGACGACGACGAGGGCGATTTCCTCAACGGCGGCAGCGGTGATGACACGGTCGTCGCGGGCGAAGGGGACGTGGTCTCGCTGGGTGCTGGGGCGGATGTGCTGGTGCTTGGCGAATGGATGACCGAAGACGGCGCCGACATCCTCGACTACGATGACGAGGAAGACCAGTTGATGGTTGTCTACAACGACAGCCTGCACGGCGATGAACCGGACCTGGACATACGCACCCAGACCGAGAACCCGTCGCTGACCGAAATCCTGCTGGGCGACGAGGTTCTGGCCACCCTGCCCACCGAGGATGCGCCCGACCTTGCCCAGATCGTCCTGATCGCGGAAAGCGCCCTGACCGATCTCGCGCTGGACATGGGACCCGACATTGCCCAGTTGCGACAGGCTGGCTGACGGCCCGCCCACTTGTGCCGATCCAGGTCCGCGCAGCCCGTGCGGACCTCTTTCGTCCGACCGCGCAATCCAAGCAATAAAACAATCTAAAATATAACCCTAAGTCCCATTTTTCGCCACATACCGGCCCCGGACAGGACCCGCCCCAGATCGAGTCTGCCCCGCAAAGAGGGGTGAGTCATGGCGGCATTCAGCATGTCCCTGGCATCGGCGACAGCCACTGGGACATTTGTTCAGGACTATCATTTCGGCACAAACGCACTGCACGAAATCAACATCGCCACCGATGGGGACATGCGGCCCCACGACGGGTTCGCCGCAGCCGTCGACGCGCTGGACCTGACGCAGCTGCGCTACCCGGGCGGCCATGCCGAGAACACGATCGACATTACGCGCCTCGAGGACGGCCAGCTGCGGGCCGAGGTGCGCGCTTTCATGGACTGGGTGGTCGCCAACAGCACGCCCGGCCACATGATCCAGGTCACCGTCGTGCTGCCGACCAAGGTGGACATCCCGGCAGCCCGGATCGAGGCCTTTGTCTACCTTTTGCTTCAGGAATACGGGGACCATGTCGCCGGGCTGGAGATCGGCAACGAATATTCCATCGGAAAGCGCGTTGACGGTTTTGACCGCAGCACCCACCCCGAAGACAACCCCGACAGCGACTTCGTCTCTTCCATGAACGAAACGGAATACGGGATCGCGGCGAACCGGGTCATCAATGCCGCGCAGGATGCCATCGACCGGCTGCAACGGGATCATCCGGACCCGGGTCACGACCCGGCGATCCTGATCCAGCTTGGCGACATCAGCGGCGCGGGCAGCGCCTACAAGGGCAACGGCAACTGGGACGAGGCGAACGAGGCGATCCTGTCCTGGCTGGACCAGCGCGCGCTGGATTCAATCGACGGCGCCGTCGCGCATTACTACTACAACATCCAGCACAGCGACTCCGTGGTCTTTGAGGACAGCAATCAGACGGGCCGCAGCATCGACCTGCGCATAGACAGCTTCAACATGCACCTCGGCCGCGAGGTGCCCGTCTACATCACCGAGTGGAACGTCCTGAATTCCAACGCGAACCAGCAGGGCATGGCCGCCGCCTCGACCCTGGTCGAGATGTTCGAGTTCATCGTTCAGGCCGAAACCGCGGATGCCTTCATCTGGCCGCTTCAGCACCGCACATCGAACACCATCGCCGGCAACCGCAACGCCGACGACATGGACCTGTCCGCCGGCGGCGGCGCCTTCCGGATGATGGCCGACAGACTGCGCCCGGAAACCAGCGCGGAAACGGGCCATGTCGAACGCTTCGAAAGCTTTGAGACCGAGTGGACCGGCAGCAACGGCGAGGTCGAGATCAACTACTACGCCAGCCCTTACCACGACGTGATCCATGTCTCTCTGCGCGATCTCGACCCGGGGACGATCACACTGGACCTTGCGCCCTTCCTCGACGAGGCCACGGGCGTAACGGTAACGCGGCTGACAATGGATCCCGCAAGTTCGGACGGGCTGAGCGACCTGGCCGACGAGAACGGGCTGAACCGGATCGGGCGGCGCGACATCGACGCCGAGGAACTGGCGGCCCTGTCGCAACTGGCCTTCTTCGACGAGACCAACAAGAACCACCTTCAGGACCTCGGCGGCGGCCAGTACCGCACCTACCTGCCGACCGCGACCGGCATCGTGGCACTGGTCGCCAATCCGCAGGACATCTCGGATTATTACTTTGCCACCGAGGTCGACGTGGAGCCGATGCTGGTGGAGGTTGCCGGCGATCACCTGAACAGCGGCAGTGTCGGGCTATCCATGTTGCCCTACGACGTGGCCGAAATCGTGATTGAAAAGAAGTGGGTGCAGAAAGGCAGCGCCTCGGACGAACGGCTGACCGGCGGCATTGGCCAGGATGTCATCCTGGGACGCCAGGGCAACGACACGATCGCGACCGGCGAGGGGGACGACACGCTCAAGGGTGGCTTCGGGGACGATCATCTCGATGCCGGATCGGGGGAGGACTACATCGTCGCGGGCAGCGGCAATGACACCGTGCTCGCCGGCGCGGGGGACGACCTGATCGTCGCCGGGACCGGCGACAAGACCATCCAGGGCGGCACGGGCAGGGACACGGTGCGGCTTGACGGGGCCAGCGACAGCTATCAGGCCAGTTTCAGCAACGGGGTCCTGCGGCTGGCCAGCGCCGATTCCGATATCCGTCTCCAAGCGGTCGAAGTGCTGGATTTCGACAACCGCACAGTTTCCGTCACCGACTACCTCGACGAGATCGGCACCGCCCCGACCGGGGTCTACGGCACGGCGAACGACGACCTCCTGACTGGCACATCCGACAGTGAGATCATCCGCGGTGGCGATGGCCGCGACATTCTGCAGGGCCACAGCGGACAGGACACGCTGATTGGCGGGGCGGGCGATGATCTGCTGATCGCCGAGGGGCGGGGGCTATACGGGACCGACATATCGGAACAGGTCTATCGCATCTACAACGCGGTCTTCGGCCGTGAACCGGACGTGAACGGACACCAGTACTGGGTGCAACAGCTTGCCTCTTCGGCCATGAGCCACGCCGAGGTGTCGGCGCATTTCATGTCCTCACCCGAATTCCAGCGGACCTATGGCACCACCACGGACGCCGAGTTCGTCACGCTGCTGTACCAGAACGTATTGTCCCGCGCGCCGGATGCCGCCGGGATGGCTGCATGGCTGGACCATCTCGACGGCGGCATGTCGCGCCAGATGGTGGTCCGGCATTTCGCCGAAAGCCCCGAGAACCGGACCGGCACCCAGGATGCCCAGGCCGCGTTCGATGGGCGATGGGACGCGGCCAACTGGTCGGATGACCTGTTCCGGCTCTTCCATGCCATGCTGGGCGCGGCCCCCGAGCCCGCCACTTTCCGGGACTGGATGCAGGCGCTGACCGAGGGCGCGACGATGCAGGACGCGGCGACCGCCCTCATGGCCCTGCCCGCCTACCAGTCAGGCCTTGGGCCTTTGGACGATGCCCAATTCGTCACCCGACTGTACCGCAACCTGCTGGATCGCAGTCCCAATAGCGCCGAACTGGCCAGTTGGACGGCCGCGCTGGACGGCGGGCTCGCCCGGTCGGCGGTGATCCTCGACCTTGTCGGCAGCCCCGCGGCCATCGCGGCCAACGGCGCGGCAGTGACCGCCTACATGCATGGCCTCGGCCTTGATGATGTTCTGGAGGCCGGAACCGGCGACGATATCCTGTCTGGCGGGCTTTACTGCGATACCTTCGTCTTCGACCGTGGCGACAGCGGCACCCATCTTGTCACCGACCTGGAACCCTGGGACCGGGTGGACCTGTCGGATTTCGGCTATGCCGATGCGGATGCCGCCCTTGCGCGGATGCAACAGCAGGGCGATGACGTCATCTTTCAGGACCAGGGCGTGACCGTGATCTTCAACGATCAGCAGCTTGCCCAGATCACCAGTGACATGATCCTTTACGCCTGATCGACCACCGGCCCCTGCCTCGCCCCGTGTCGGGACGCTTGACTCTCCGTCCGATCCTCGCCAATCCCGATCAAAACGCTCGGCCGGGTGAAAAATCCGCGCCCAGAGGAGGCAGCCATGCAGAAACGGCACCGCACAGTGACCGAGCGGCTTCTTTATGCCGTCGCCCTCCTGATTGCGGCGTTCTGCGCCCTGCCCCATCTTGGTGTCCTGCTGGCCGCCCTTTCTGCCGAAAGCGATACGCTGTCCCATCTCGCCGAAACGGTGCTGGGCCGCTACACCGCCACCACGCTGATCCTGCTGACGCTGGTGTCCGTCGGGACGTTGCTGATCGGCACCGGTGCGGCCTGGCTGGTGGTCATGACCGAGTTCACGGGGCGCCGCATCCTCGAGGTGGCGCTGGTGCTGCCGCTCGCCTTTCCGGCCTATGTCATCGCCTATGCCTACACGCATCTGCTGGACCATCCCGGCATCGTGCAGGCCACCCTGCGCGACATCACCGGCTGGGGCCCGCGCGACTACTGGTTCCCGGAAATCCGGTCGACCGGCGGCGCGGCGGCCATGCTGATGCTGGTGCTCTATCCCTATGTCTACCTTCTGGCCCGTGCCGCCTTCATCAGCCAGAGCGCAACCACGGTCTTTGCCGCCCGTTCGCTGGGCCGGACACCGCTGGGGGCCTTCTTTTCGGTGACCTTGCCGATGGCGCGCCCCGCCATCGCAGCGGGCGTCCTGCTGGCCGCGATGGAAACCATCGCGGATTACGGCACCGTGTCCTATTTCGGGGTCCAGACCTTTGCCACCGGGATCTACACCAGCTGGTTTTCCCTGGCCGACCGGGCCGGCGCGGCACAGCTGGCGCTGGGGCTGCTGGGCTTTGCCCTGCTGCTGGCAGTGCTGGAACGCAAGAGCCGGGGACAGGCGCGCTATCACTCGGGCCGACGCCGAGAGCCCGTGCCCCGTACGCCTCTCAAAGGCGGGTTAAACGCCGCCGCGCTGGTGGCTTGCAGCCTGCCGGTGCTGCTGGGTGCCTTGATCCCGGCACTGGCGCTGTTGACCATGGCTGCCGGGTCGGAACAGGACATCCTCAGCCGCCGCTACATCCGTTTCATCGAGAATTCGCTGACCCTGGCCACCGTGGCCGCGATCGTCACCGTCGGGGCCGCCGTGATCCTGGGCAGCATCAGCCGCATCCTGCCCGGCCGGCTGACCGGAACGGCGCTATACGTCGGGCGGCTGGGCTATGCCGTGCCCGGCGGGGTGATCGCCGTTGGCCTTCTGGTGCCTTTCGCCGCCTTCGACAACGCGCTGGACAGCTGGATGCGGGACACCTTCGATATCTCCACCGGGCTTCTGTTCACCGGTTCGATCTGGGTTCTGGTGGGCGCCTACATGATCCGTTTCCTGGCCGCTGCCATCGGCGCCTATGAGGGTGGGATATCCACCGTCAGCCCCAACATGGATGCCGCCGCCCGCGTGCTGGGCCAGAACGCCGTCGGCACGGTGCGCCGCATCCACATGCCGCTGCTGCGGCCCAGCCTGCTGACCGCCGGGCTGATCGTCTTTGTCGACGTGATGAAGGAACTGCCCGCGACGCTGATCATGCGCCCGTTCAACTATGACACGCTGGCGGTACAGGCGCATCGGCTGGCCGCGGACGAACGGCTGGAAGGTGCCGCCGTGCCCAGCCTCGTGATCGCCGTGCTGGGCCTGTTGCCGGTGATCCTGCTGATCCACCGGATGCGCAAAGAGGACTGAGCCTCGGGCATCACCGCCTGTTGCAGGACCTCCAGCAAGCGATCCGCAATACCGCGTTCGCCCCTAGGCACACGCGCCATGACGGCGGGTGCCTCCTTGGTCCTGTCCAGCCAGATCGG
The DNA here is from genome assembly GCF_030733205.1 of Mameliella sp. MMSF_3455. Classification (GTDB taxonomy): domain Bacteria; phylum Pseudomonadota; class Alphaproteobacteria; order Rhodobacterales; family Rhodobacteraceae; genus Antarctobacter. The sequence continues at coordinate 46,488 of NZ_JASHJL010000013.1, read as the reverse complement.
CCAGATCTTCACCGCCCTCGGGCGACAGCTGAGCGGACCAACAAAAAAGGCGGGGTCGCCCCCGCCTTTTCCACTTGGAACACTGGCCGGAATTACTTCCAGCCGACCTCGTTAAAGAGTTTCTGGGCGGTGGGGATCTGCTTGGCCACGGCCGAGAGATCCACGTCATCGGGCTTGAAGAAGCCCAGCTCGGCCACGGAGGGGCTCAGGCCCACGCCCGGCACGGCCGGGTATTCGTCGTTGCCCGCCGAGAAGTACTTCTGCGCTTGATCGCTGGCCAGGTACTCGAGGAACTTGATCGCGTTTTCCTTGTTGGGCGCATGTGCGGCCACGCCGCCACCCGACAGGTTCATGTGCGCGCCGGTGCCATCCTGGTTCGGGAAGACCCAGCCGATCATGTCGCGGCTGTCGCTGAGGCCGTCGACCTCGGTCCGGATCGAACGTGCAAAATAGTAGGTGTTCGACAGGACCACGTCGCATTCACCCGAGACGATGCCGCGCAGCTGGTCGGTGTCGCCACCCTGCGGATCACGCGCGAAATTCGCCACGACACCGGCAGCCCAGTCACGCGCGGCCTCTTCGCCCATGTGCTCGACCAGCGCGGCCAGCAGCGTCTGCATGTAGGCGTTGGTGCCCGAACGGATGCAGACCTGGCCCTTGTACTTGGGGTCGGCCAGGTCCTGGTAGGTGGCCGGCGGCTCGGTCACGTCGTTCTTGTCGTAGAAGATGATGCGCGAACGCTGCGAAAAGCCGAACCATTCGTTTTCCGCATCTTGCAGGTAACCCGGCACGCGCGCCTCCAGCACGGCGCTCTCGATCGGCTGCAGGACGCCGGCGTCCTTGGCGCGTTCCAGCCGCGAGGTGTCGACGGTCAGCAGGATGTCGGCGGGCGAGTTGCGCCCCTCGGCCTGCATCCGCGCGATCAGCTCGTCGGCATTGCCCTCGATGCGGTTGATCGTGATGCCGGTTGCATCCTCGAAGTCCGAATACAGGCGCTCGTCGGTGTCGTAGTGGCGCGACGAATAGAGGTTCACCTCACCCTGCGCGCTGGCCAGGCCCGGAACCAGTCCGGTCACGGCGATCAGGGCGGCGGCGCCAAGTCCAGTCTTGAGAGTCATGCATCTCTCCCTTTGCATGTAATTCCTTACTGTTTTGGTCAATTACAGGAATCAGCCTTTGATGCAAGCACCGAGGCGAGAAAATCTTGCCTCGGGCCGTGCTGTCGTGCGGGCTCGGCTCCGGCGCACTCGGGCAACAGGATGCCGAACCGGCGGCCGAAGCCGCCGGGCAATCCATTGAAATAAAGTGTTTTTGTCAGACTGGCGTCAGGCGCCCGTGACCCGCTGGCTCATCACCCAGCTGCCCGGGCTTTCCTCGGCCAGCCGCCGCATGGTGTCGCCGACCTCGTTCCAGCCGCGCTCTTCCGCCGCCCGCATCGGCCCCCCGCGCCAGCGCGGAAAGGCGTAGCCATGGATCTGCACCATATCGACGGCGGCATCGCTTTCGGCGATGCCCTCTTCGACGATTCGCGCACCTTCGTTGGCCAGAACCGCCAGAATTCGCGCCACGATCTCTTCGCGGGCAAAACTGCGGCGGGTGATCCCCTGCGCCCTTGCATAGTCCAGGATCACCTGTTCGACCTCGGCCGAGGGGCGCGGTTTACGGTCACCCGCGACGTAGTCGTACCAGCCCTTTCCGCTGCGCTGACCCAGCCGGTCCATCTCGCACAGCTGGTCGGATATGGCGACATAGCGCTGCGCCGGATCGCGCGTCGCAGCCTGCCGCTTGCGGTTGGCCCAGGCGATCTGCAGGCCCGTCAGATCCTGCAGTTCGAAGGGCCCCATCGGAAAGCCGATCTCTCGCGCGGCGGCATCCACCTCTTGCGGCAGGGCGCCATCGGCCAGCATGTATTCCGCTGCGCGCCGGTATTCCGCCAGCATCCGGTTGCCGATGAACCCGTCGCAGATCCCCGCCAGCACCGAAACCTTGCGCAGCCGCTTGCCAAAGGCAAAGCCCGTCGCCAGCACTTCGGCAGAGGTTTCAGGCAGGGCCACGATCTCCAGCAGTTTCATCACATGCGCGGGCGAAAAGAAGTGCAGCCCGATACAGCGTGCCGGGTTCGAGATGCCGTCAAAGATCTCGCGCGGGTCGATGTATGAGGTGTTGGTGCCCAGGATCGCCTCCGGCGAGACCACCTCGGCCAGTTGCCGGAATACCGCGCGCTTGACCTCCAGATCCTCGAATACCGCCTCGACCGCCAGGTCGACACCCGCCGCATCGGCGTAGTCCGCCGTCGCGGTGAACCGGGCCTTCTGATCAGCCGCCTTTGCCTCGCTCAGCTTGCCGCGTTTTACGGCCCCGTCGATCAGCCCGGCAACACGCGCCTCGGCGCCGGCCGCCGCCTCGGCGTCACGCTCGATCAGCACGACCTCCAGCCCGCCGCCAAGGCTTGCCGTGGCGATGCCCGCGCCCATCAATCCGCCGCCGACCACGGCAATGCGCTGCAGCTCGCGCGGCTTGGCGCCCTCTGCCGCCTTGGGGCGCGCCACCGCGCGTTCGGCAAAAAAGGCATGGCGCAGGGCGCGGCTCTCGGGGCTCTGGCGCAGCTCCAGGTGCAGGGCGCGTTCCTTGGGCTGGCCTTCGGAGAAGGGCAGATAGGCCCATTGCAGCGCGTCGATGTTCAACAGCGGCGACATCTGCCCGCGTGCGCGTTTCATTACCGCCTCGCGCTTGACCTCCAGCGCGTCGGCCGCCAGCGGCTCTGCCACCCGCTCCGACACTTTCGAGGGCCGCTCCGGCAGGTCCGCCACGAAGTCGCGCGCCGCCGCCCGCATGTCCCCCTCGAACACCAGGTCCAGCCCACCCAGCGCCTTGAGCGTCGCTGCATCCAGCATCTGCCCCGAGGCCGCCATGTCGATAGAGGCTTCCATCCCGATCAGACGCGGCGCGCGTTGCGAACCACCCGCGCCAGGCACAAGCCCCACGTTGACCTCGGGCAGGCCGAACCGTGTGCCCGCTTGCGCAAGCCGCCAGGCACAAGCCATCGCGATCTCGAACCCGCCGCCCAGCACCGTGCCATGCATGACCGCGACGAATGGCGTCTCGCTGTCCTCGATCATCTGCACCATGTCGGGTAGGTGCGGCTCGACCGGGGGGGCGTCGAATTCCGACATGTCCCCGCCGGCGACAAAGGTCCGCCCGGCGCCGGTCAGGATCGCGACGCGCGCGCCCTGCACCTGCCGGACCGCCTCTGCCATCCCCGCGCGTACCGCCGTGCTGGTGGCATTGACGGGCGGATTGTCGATGGTCACCCAGGCCAGGTCGCCTTCGCGGGTGACGGTAACGGGGCTGTCGGTTGTCATGGTCAAGGCTCCTCTCCTCGCCCCTGCCGCGGGCGTCCTGCAAGGGGGATAACCCAAACGCGCGGTCGGTTAAAGGATTTTAGGCAGCATACTGCTTAACTGCCTCGGCGATCGCCTTGCGGGTCTTGTCGGCGGCCTCTTCCTTGACCGGGCCAAAGCCGCGGATTTCCATGACCATCGCTGCGATCCGCGCCGCCTCGTCACGGTTGTCCGCCGTCAGCCCGTCGACCAGCCGTCCCAACAGCTCCCGGTACTCTTCGATCAGCGCCCGCTCCATCCGCCGTTCTTCGGTGCGGCCAAAGGGATCGAACGGCGTACCGCGCAGCCGCTTCATCCGCGCCAACTGGCGAAAGGCCACCTGCACCCAGGGGCCAAAGCTGCGTTTCAGCGGCCGCCCGCGCGCATCCTTGCCAGAGGACAGGATCGGCGGCGCAAGGTGGTGGCGCACCGTGAATTCGCCCTCGAAACGGTCCTTGAGACCATCAATGAACCCGGTCTTTGCGTGCAGCCGCGCGACCTCGTATTCGTCCTTGTAGGACATCAGCTTGAACAGACCCCTCGCCGCTGCCTCAGACAGGGCGCCCGGCGCGCCCGCGACACGGGTTTCGGCCTCGATTACCTTTTGCAGATCGTCGCGATAGCGCCGCGCCCAGCGCGCGCTTTGGTAATCGGCCAGGAAATCCGCCCGGCGGTCGATGATCTGCTCCAGCGTCTGCACGGGACGCGCCTCGATCCCGGCGATCCGCTCGACCCCCTCGGGATCGGTCACTGCGACCCGCCCCCAGGCAAAGGCCTGCTTGTTCAGCTCCGGCTTGACCCCGTTCAGCTCGATCGCCCGCATCAGCGCCGCCTCAGACAGGGGCACCAGACCCGCCTGCCAGGCCGCGCCCAGCATCAGGACATTGGCAAAGACCGTATCGCCCAGCAGAGCCTCGGACAGCGCGTTGGCATCCAGCGATTGCAACGCCTTGCCATCCACCGCCCCGGAAATCCGCGCCAGCCGGTCTCCGGCCTTCAGGTCCGCGTCGCGGTTGCGGGTGAAATCCCCGGTCGGCATCAAGGCCGTGTTCACCACCGCCTTCGTATGCCCCGCCCGGTAGGTCATCGAAGCCTTGGGCGAGGAACTCACCACCAGGTCACAGCCGATCAGCGCATCCGCCGAGGAGGGCTCGATCCGCGCCTGGTTGACCTCTTCGGGGCGCGCCGACATCCGCAGATAGCTGAGCACCGGCCCGAATTTCTGCGCAAAGCCCATGAAGTCCAGCACGCTGGCGCCCCGCCCCTCGAGGTTCGCCGCCATCGCGATCAGCTGGCCCACGGTCACGACGCCCGTGCCGCCGACGCCAGTCACCAGGATATCCCAGGGCGCATCCAGCGACGGCAGAACGGGCGCCGGCAACCCTGCCACCATCTCGTCCAATTGCGCCTCGGACACGCCTCGCCCCTTTTTCAAGGTCGCGCCCTCGACGGTCACGAAACTGGGGCAGAACCCGTTCAGGCAGGTGAAATCCTTGTTGCAGGAGTTCAGGTTGATCTGCCGCTTGCGGCCGAACTCCGTTTCCAGCGGCTCGACGCTGAGACAGTTCGATTCCACCCCGCAATCGCCGCAGCCCTCGCAGACCAGCGGGTTGATGACGGCGAACCGCTTGGGGTCCTCCATCTTGCCGCGTTTCCGCAGGCGGCGTTTCTCGGTCGCGCAGGTCTGCTGGTAGATCAGCACCGTCGTCCCGGGGATCTCGCGCAACTCGCGCTGCACCCGATCCATCTCGCGCCGGTGCTCGATCTCGACCCCAGCCGGGAAATCGCCCTTGCGGAACTGCTCGGGATGATCGGACACGACGACCACCCGTTTCGCTCCCTCGGCCAGAACCGTCTGCGCAATCGCCTGCACGGAAATCGGCCCATCCACCACCTGCCCGCCGGTCATGGCCACCGCGTCGTTGAACAGGATCTTGAAGGTGATGTTCGTCCCGGCCGCAATCGCCTGCCGCACCGCCAGCGACCCCGAGTGGTAATAGGTCCCCTCGCCCAGGTTCTGAAAGACATGGGCATTGCCGTTGAACTTCGACCGCGCGACCCAGTTGACGCCCTCGCCCCCCATCTGGATCAGCGAGGTCGTGTTGCGGTCCATCCAGCTGGCCATGAAATGACATCCGATCCCGGCCAGAGCCTGACTGCCCTCGGGCACCTTCGTGGACGTATTATGCGGGCAGCCAGAGCAGAAATAGGGCGTGCGGGCCGCCCCCGACACCTCGATCAGGTTCGGGGGCGGCACCAGCGCCTCGGCACGTTCCGTGAGTGATGTGCCAAGATTCAGGTCCAGTCGTTTCGCGATGATCCGCGCCAGCATCACGGCGCCCAGTTCATGCGTCCAGGGGATCAGCCGCTCGCCGTGCTCATCGCGCTTGCCGACCATGCGTTCGGGCTTTTGCCCGGGGAAATCGTAGAAATACTCTTTCAGCTGGCTCTCGATGATGCCGCGCTTTTCCTCGATGACCAGCAGCTCCTGCTTTTCATGGGCAAAGCCCAGCGCGCCGCGGTCCTCCAACGGCCAGACCATGCCCACCTTGTACAGGTCGATGCCCAACTCGCGCGCCGCGCCCTCGTCGATACCCAGGAGGCGCAGCGCCTCCAGCGTGTCCAGATGCGCCTTGCCGGTGGTCACGATGCCGAACCGCGCCGGGTGCCCCCATTCCGCCCGGTCGATGGGATTGGCGCGGGCAAAGGCCAGCACGGCGGCCTTCTTGGCCTCCATCCGCTCTTCGATCTGCATCCCCGGCAGGTCGGGCCACCGGTAATGCAGCCCGGTTTCGGGTGGCGTGAAATCCGGCGCGACAAAGGCCCGGTCGGCGGGCAACTCCACCGACATGCCCGATTCCACCGTCTCGGAAATCGCCTTGAACCCGACCCACATGCCGGAAAACCGCGACAGCGCGTAGCCCCATTCGCCAAAGGGCAGGAACTCGGCCACGTTGGCCGGGTTCAGCGTCGGCATGAAGAAATTCATGAAGGCCACGTCCGACTGGTGCGGCATGGACGAGGACACGCAGCCATGATCGTCCCCGGCCACCACCAGAACGCCCCCGTGCGGCGACGACCCATAGGCATTGCCGTGTTTCAGCGCATCCGCCGCCCGGTCCACGCCCGGACCCTTGCCGTACCACAGGCCAAAGACCCCCTCGCAGGTCCGGTCCGGGTCGGTTTCCACCTGTTGCGTGCCGATCATCTGGGTCGCGCCCAGTTCCTCGTTGATCGCGGGCAGAAAGGTGATCCCCGCCTCCTCGACCAGCTTTGCATGACCCGAAACCTCCAGGTCGACCCCGCCCACGGGCGAGCCGCGATACCCCGAGATATAGCCGCGTGTATCCAGCCCCCGCGCCCGGTCCCGCCGCGCCTGGTCCAGCGCGATCCGCAGGATCGCCTGTGTCCCGGTCAGGAACACGCGGCCCTCGGTGCGGGTATAGCGGTCTTCCAATGCGTAATCGGTCAGAATCGGCGTCTGGTCCGTCATGACATCCTCCCTGTCGCGGATCGGAGGATTTTCACCTCTTTTGCTGAAAAATGCCTTCCAATCTCTCAAGTTTGGGTCACAACTTGCAATGAAACGTTCATCGAAAGGCCAACAAACGAACCATATGCCTCAACTCTCGGATCTCGACCGCCGCATCCTTGCCGTCCTGCAAAAGGACGCCTCGGGCAGCATGCAGGAACTCGCACAGGCGGTGAACAGCTCACCCGCCACCTGCTGGCGCCGCCTGCGCGCGCTCGAGGATCGCGGCGTGATCGGCCCGCCGGTGCGCCACGTCGATCCCGTCGCCGTGGGCCGTGGCATGGATGCCTTCGTGCAGGTGCGCATGAAATCGCAGGACTCCGCCGCCCGCGCCGAGTTTCAGCGCGCGATGGAGGCAGAAGCGGCCATCACCGAGGTCTACTCGATCTCCGGCGAATGGGATTACCTGCTGCACCTCGTGGTACGCGACATCGCCGACCTGGAATCGATCCTGATGCGCCGCGTGCTGGAACATGAAAACGTCGCCGGCACCGCCACGATGTTCGTCCTGCGCCGTATCAAGCAGGGCACGGAGGTTCCCCTCTCTCCCTGACACCCGGCTCCCCCGGTTAGGCAAACCGCGCCGCAAGGCGCGATCTGCGGGACGGTGGGCGGGGCGACGTCGCGGCGCAGCCGCGGCAAGCGCCGTTTACCGGCCCCTCAGCCCGCCTCCGCCTCTGCCACGTTCCGCTTCACCGCCAAAAAACTGTCCGGCGTCACCGAGATCGAGTCGATTCCCGCCTGCACCAGCAACCGCGCGAACCCCGGATCGTTCGAAGGCGCCTGCCCGCACAGCCCGATCTTGCGCCCCGCCGCGCGCGCCTTGGCAATGACCGTCTCGATCATCCACAAGACCGCCGGGTCGCGTTCGGAGAACAGCTCGGCCAGCGCCTCGGAATCCCGGTCGATCCCCAGCGTCAGCTGCGTCAGGTCGTTCGATCCGATGGAAAACCCGTCGAACCGCTCGGCAAAGCGTTCGGCCTCGATCACGTTCGAGGGGACTTCGCACATGACATAGACCTCCAGCCCGGCCTTGCCGCGCTCCAGCCCCTGCGCCGCCATGACCTCCAGCACCCGGTCGGCCTCATCCACCGTCCGGCAGAACGGGATCATGACCACAACGTTGCCGAACCCCATTCCCTCGCGCAGGTGCCGGATCGCCCGGCATTCCAGCTCGAACCCGTCGCGATAGCCGTCCGAGTAATAGCGCGAGGCGCCCCGGAAGCCGATCATCGGGTTTTCCTCCTCCGGCTCAAAGGCCCGCCCGCCCAGCAGGTCGGCATATTCGTTGGTCTTGAAATCGCTCATCCGCACGATGACCGGGCGCGGATGCCAGACAGCCGCGATCCGCGCCAGCCCCCGCGCCAGGGTCTCGACGAAATAGGCGGTGCGGTCCTCGTAGCCCCGCGTCAGCGCGTCGATCGCCGCCCGCTCGTCCTCGGACACCACCTGCTCGTACCGGGTCAGCGCCAGCGGATGCACCCGGACCTCGTTCGAAACGACGAACTCCATCCGCGCCAGTCCGACACCATCCGCCGGAAGCCGCCACCAACGCGCCGCGGTCGCGGGGTTGGCAAGGTTCAGCATCACCTGCGTGCGGGTCTCGGGGACATGGGCCAGGTCCAGTTCCGTCACCGTCACCTCGGCCCGTCCGGCATAGATCGCCCCCTCCTCGCCCTCGGCGCAGGAGACCGTCACCTGCTGCTGGTCGTGCAGGACGTGGGTCGCGTTCCCGGTGCCGACGACCGCCGGAACCCCCAGTTCCCGGCTGACGATGGCCGCATGAGAGGTACGCCCGCCATGATCGGTGACGATGGCAGCGGCGCGTTTCATCACCGGCACCCAGTCCGGGTCCGTGGTCGAGGTCACCAGCACCGCGCCGTCCACGAACCGGTCGATGTCCGCCGCGCTCTCGATGATGATGACCTCGCCGCTGGCCACCGCCCCACCGACGCTGAGCCCGGTCAACAGCTTCTCGCCATGCGTGCCCAGCGTGTAGGTCTTCATCGCGCCCGCACCGCGCCGCGATTGCACCGTCTCGGGCCGCGCCTGCACGATATACAACTGTCCGTCGATCCCGTCGCGGGCCCATTCCATGTCCATCGGACAGCCATAATGCGCCTCGATCTCGGCCGCCGCCCGGGCCAGTTCCAGGATCTCGCCATCCGACAGCACGAAACTCTCGCGCTCTGCCTTCGAGGTCGGCACGTTGCGCGTCGCCGCGCCCTCGCCCGTGCCGTAAATCATCTTGATCTCCTTCGCCCCCAGCGCCTTGTGCGTGATCGGCACAAGGTCCGGCCGGTCGAGGAAAGGCTTGTAGACCTGGTATTCGTCCGGGCTGACCGCGCCTTGCACGACGTTCTCGCCCAGCCCCCAGGCGGCGTTGATCAGCACCGTCTTGTCGAACCCGCTTTCGGTGTCGATGGAAAACATCACCCCCGACCCGGCGATGTCCGACCGCACCATTAACTGCACGCCGATGGACAGTGCCACCTCCAGGTGGTCGAAGCCGTTGATCTCTCGGTAGGTGATCGCCCGGTCGGTGAACAAAGAGGCATAGCAGCGGCGACAGGCCATCAGTAGCGCGCGCTCGCCCTCGACGTTCAGAAAGGTCTCTTGCTGGCCCGCGAAACTGGCGTCCGGCAGGTCCTCGGCCGTGGCCGAGGACCGCACGGCGACAGAGGGATTTTCCCGCCCCGTGCGGCGGCCAAGCTCGCGGTAGGCCTTTAGGATGTCGGCCTCGACCTGCGGCGGAAAGGCCCCGGTGGCCAGGGTCTCTCGGATCGCCCGGCCTGCCTGTGCCAAGGTCTTGCGCCCCGCGCCCAACGCCGCCAGTTCGTCCCGCAGCACATCCCCGAACCCGTTGGCCGCGATGAAGGCGCGATAGCTGGCCGAGGTGGTGGCAAAGCCGGGTGGCACGCGGATGCGGCTGGCATCCAGCGATTGCACCATCTCGCCCAGCGAGGCGTTCTTGCCTCCCACCAGCGCCACGTCCCCGCGCCCCAGTTGCTCGAACCAGATCAGGGTGCGTGTGTCCTCCGCGTCCGTGTCAGCCATCGGGCCCTCCTCCCCTCGGATTGTCCGAAGGGTAGAGGATGCGCGCCCGGCTTCGTTGATTCAGGTCAACGCGCTTCCGCCGGCAGGTCCCGCGCCCGCGACCGGCGGGCAAATTTCACCAGTTCCGGCACCACCAGCAGCGGCAGCGCCAAAGCCCCCAGCAGGCCCAGCTGCTCCCAGGTCAGCGGCACGGTGTGCAGCAGGTGTTGCAGCGGTGGCCAGTAGATCGCCGCGACCTGCATCGCCATCGTCACCGAAAAGGCCAGCAACAGGGGGCGATTCGAAAGATAGCCGATCCCCGACATCGGCAGGCGGAACGACCGGAAGGCAAAGACGCTGGCCTTTTCAAAGATCACGATCCCCGCGAATGCCATCGTCCGGGCCAGGTCCTCTCCCTGCCCAAGGTGGCCATAGAACAGCCAGAGGCTGACACCCCCGGTGTACAGCCCGAAACAGGCGATGATCGCCAGCCCCGGCAGATCGAGGATCGGGTGATCCGCGGGGACCGGCGGCTGGTCCATCTGGTCGGGCGCCGGTTTTTCCATGCCCAGCGCCACCGCCGTCACACCATCGGTCACAAGGTTCATCCACAGGATCTGCGTCGCCAAAAAGATCAACGGCCCTCCCAGGAACAGGTTGACCACGATGGCAATCACCTCGCCCGCGTTCGAGGACAGCAGGTAGCGCACGAAACGCTGGATATTGGAGAACTGGCGACGCCCTTCTTCGACCGCGCCGACGATGGTGGCGAAATTGTCGTCCAGCAGCACGAGGTCGCTGGCATCCTTGGCCACGTCCGTGCCCCGTTGGCCCATGGCGATGCCGATATCCGCCTGTCGCAGGGCGGGCGCGTCGTTGACCCCGTCGCCGGTCATCGCGACCAGGTTGCCGCTTTGTTGCAAGGCCCCGACCAGCCGCATCTTGTGCACCGGCGCGGTGCGGGCGAAATGCACATCGCCCTTCAGCAACGCGTGCAGGTCCGCCTCGGACAGCCGGTCAAGATCCGCGCCGGTCAACATGCGGTCCACCCGCAACCCGATCTCGCGCGCGATGGCGGCCCCTGTCGGGGCCGCGTCCCCGGTAATCATGACAACGCGGATGCCCGCGCGGCGACACAGGCTCACCGCCTGTTTCACCTCGGCGCGCGGCGGGTCGATCATGCCCACCAGCCCGAGGAAGATCAGCCCTTCTTCGCCGGCCAGCGGGTCCGCGACAGGGCGCATCGCCAACCCCAGCAGGCGCCGCCCGTTCGAGGCCATCTCTGCCGCGACCGCCTCGATCCCGGCCCGGCGTTCGGCGGTCAGAGGTTCGGGATCGCCCCCGGCCGCCTGCACCTGCGTGCAGACATCCAGAACGGATTCCGGCGCGCCCTTGACCATCTGCACCAGTCCCGCACCGCGCCGCATCACTACGCTCATGCGCTTGCGCTCGGCGTCAAAGGGGATCTCGGCCAGCCGGTCTGCCGGGGTCGGCAGGTCGGCCCAGCCCTTGTAGCCCAGCGTGACCAGCGCGCCCTCGGTCGGGTCGCCGACCATGTGCCAATCTCCATCGCGGTGACTCAACTCGGCATGGTTGCAGGACAGCCCCACGTCGATCAGTTCCGCCAGCCGGGGATCGTCCGCCGCGCGCACACGGGCACCATCCGCCGCGATATGGCCCGCCGGGTCATAGCCCGTGCCCGTGACCTCGTAGCTGCGCCCGGGCGTCCAGATCCGCGTCACCGTCATGGCGTTTTCCGTCAGCGTGCCGGTCTTGTCGGTGCAGATCACCGTCGCGGCGCCCAATGTCTCGACCGCCTGCAACCGCCGCACCAGCGACTGCCGCCGCAGCATCGCCGAAGCGCCCAGCGCCAGCGTGATCGTGACCACCGCCGGCAGCCCCTCGGGCACCATGGCCACGGCCAGGGCAATCGCGGTCAGGAACATCTCGTGCAGATCGCGCCCCGCCAACAGACCGGCGACCAGCACCAGCCCCGCCAGCCCCAGCGCCATGCCCCCCAGCAAGCGCGCCAACCGGCCCAGTTGCTCTTGCAGGTGCGTCTCGCCCAGGTCGATCGAGGCGGTCAACGCGGCGATGTTTCCGAATTCCGTATGCGATCCCGTGGCCCGCACCACGCCCTCTGCACGGCCCGCGACCACGTTCGACCCCATGAACAGAGGCACGTCCTCGCCGCCCATGTGCTTGTCCACGGGCACGGATTCCCCGGTCAGGATGCTTTCGTCCACCTTCAGCCGCATGCCAGAGGTCAGCAGCAGGTCGGCGGGCACCTTGTCGCCGCTGTCCAGGATCACCAGGTCGCCCGGCACGATCTGGCGCGTGTCGATCATCACCTGCACACCATCGCGCACCACCCGCGCCTCTGTCGCCAGCATGTTCCGCAGCGCCGCCAGCGCCGTTTCCGTGCGCCATTCCTGCACGAAGCCCAGCACCCCGTTCAGCAGCACGACCAGCACGATGGCCACCGCGTCCACCCGCTCGCCCAGCACGGCGGCGATCCCGGCGGCGACGATCAGCATCAAGATCAGCGGGCTGGTGAACTGCCGCGCCAGGATCATCCAGCGCGAGACGCGTTTCCCTTCGGCCAGTTGGTTCGGCCCGACCACGGCCAGCCGTTCTGCCGCCTGCGTGGAGGTCAGGCCAAGGACCGCCCCGCCAGTGTCCGCTGCCATGCCGCACCTCATCCGTCGTGTTCAGGGTTTCAGGATCGCGCGCGTCCCGTTCCCGCACAGCCTAGGGCATGGTGGATCCGCATGACTTGACGCACGTCAATCCACCGCGCACGGCGCCGTGCCGAAACCTTGATCCACGTCATCCGGAATTTGCAGCGCGTCGCCTAGGGTGCCCGCGACTCACCTTTCCGGCAAGCGACCGCAGGACCCAGCCATGACCGACACCGACAGCAACACGCTGGACCGCGCATTGCGCGCCACCCGCGCCCGGGCCACCGGGGGCCTTTCGCCGCATTCCGCCGCCTCGGCCTGGATGGACTGGCTGTCCCACCTGGCCGCGGCCCCCGGACGGATGACCGCGCTGACCCAGCAAGCCTCCCGCATCGCGGGCGAAACCGCGCTGGCCCTTGCCGGACGAGCAGAGGGACCGCAGCCCGCGCCCGGCGATCATCGCTTCGATCACCCGGGCTGGGCCCTGCCCCCTTTCCGCGCGATGAAGACCGCCTTCCTGGCGCAAGAGGCCTGGTGGACGGAGGCCACCGCCGAAATTCGCGGCATGCGCAAGATCAGCGCCGACAGGGTGAATTTCATGGTCCGGCAGGGGCTCGACATGGTCTCGCCCTCGAACTTTCCCCTGACCAACCCCGAGGTGGTCGAGGCCGCGCTGAAGACCGGCGGCCGCAATTTCGTCGAGGGCGCAAGGCACCTGGCCGAAGACAGCGCCCGGATGATCGCGCAACAGCCCGCCCCGCGCCCCGAGGGCTTCGACGTGGGCAAGGACCTCGCCATCACGCCCGGACAGGTGGTTTATCGCAACGACCTGTTCGAACTGATCCAGTACGCCCCGCAGACGGAAACCGTCCACGCCAAGCCGCTGCTGATCGTCCCGGCATGGATCATGAAATACTACATCCTCGACCTCAGCCCGCCGAAATCGCTCATCGCACGGCTGGTGGCGCAGGGGTTTACCGTTTTCGCCATCTCCTGGTGCAACCCCACCGCCGCGCAAAGCGACCTGTCACTGGAAGATTACCGCCGCCGTGGCGTGATGGAGGCGCTGGAGGCGGTGCAGATCATCACCCGGGCGCCCCGCGTGCACGCCTGCGGCTATTGCCTGGGCGGCACCATCCTGGCCATCGCGGCGGCGGCCATGGCGCGCGACGGCGATGACCGGCTGGCCTCGATCACGCTGCTGGCCGGGCAGACCGATTTCTCCGAGGCGGGCGAACTGATGCTCTTCGTCGACGAAAGCCAGATCGCCTTCCTCGAGGACATGATGTGGGACAAGGGCTATCTGGATGCGCCGCAGATGGCCGGCGCCTTCCAGATCCTGCGCGCCCGCGACCTGGTCTGGAGCCGCCTGTTGCGCCGCTACCTGCTGGGGGAAGAGGACGCCATGTTCGATCTGGCGGCCTGGAACATGGACGCCACGCGGATGCCCTACCGGATGCACTCGGAATACCTGCGCGGGCTGTTCCTTGAAAACCGCCTGACCGCCGGACGCTTTTCGGTCGAGGGACGGGTGATCGCGCTCAAGGATGTTTCCGCCCCCTTCTTCGTGCTGGGCACGGAAAAGGACCACATCGCGCCATGGCGTTCGGTCTACAAGACGGCGCTGTTCACCGATGGCGACCTGACCTTTGTCCTGACCTCGGGCGGGCACAACGGCGGTGTGCTCAGCGTGCCGGGGCAGCCCCATCGACATTTCCGTCGCGGCCACCGTCCGCCCGGCCGCAAGTACATGGATCCGGACACCTGGCTGACCCGCCATGACCCCGAGGACGGTTCGTGGTGGCCGGTCTGGTTCGACTGGCTGCGGACAAAAAGCGGCGGCGACAGGGGCGCCCCGCCGCCGATGGGTCGGGCAGAGGCCGGGTTGCCGCCGCTGATGGCCGCGCCGGGCAGCTACGTCTTGCAGACATGAGGGCATCGTCGCATCGTCAAGGCACCGAACCGGAGGGTTTGCCATGAACGTCATGCTGGGGCACAGGTCACGGCCGGCGCCGTGATGCTCACCCCTGGCGTGGCGCAGGCCGTCCACCCGCAGCCGCAGGCGCCCGCCCGGGCTTTCGTGCTGGATCCGGATGCCGCCGGGCCGGTTCATGCACCCCGATCCCCGAGCACACTCCGGCAAGCTGCCAGCACCGTTTCCGCCCCGGCCGAGGCATCCACCCGCGTCCAGTCGATACGGCCTGCGTCCCTGTCCATCTGTGCGCGGACAACCCCGGCATCCGCGTCCGAGGCATCGCCCCGGCGGTCCGACACGCGGGCAACCAGCCTGCCGGCCTCCGCCTCCAGCCAAAGCCCGGTAAAGCCCACGCCCAGGTCACCGGCGATGCGCGCCATCGCCGCGCGTTCGTCCGGGTTCAGAAAGACCGCATCCGCGATCACCGTCTGTCCCGCCTGCAGAACCTCGCGCGCCAGCGCCCTTATCCGGTCATAGACCGCCGCGCTGACCTCCGGCCTATAGCCGCGTGCATCCAGCGGCGTCAGGGGATCGACCCCGCTCAGCGCCTTGCGGATCATGTCGCTGCGCAGGTGGACCGCGCCCGGAGCCGCCCCCAGGTCCGGTGCCAGCCCGCGCGTCACCGTGGTCTTGCCCGTGCCGGACAGCCCACCCAAGGCCACCAGCCTCGGCGCCACCGGCTCCAGCACGGCGATGGCATCGTCAAGGTAGCGCCGAGCCTCCTGCAGCAGGGGCGCACCGTCACCCCGGGCCCGCGCGGTCTGGACCGCCACCATCGCGCTGATGCCCGCGCGCACCGCCTGGAACAACGGCAGCGCGGCCAGCCCGCGATAGTGATCATTGGTCTCCGCCGCGAAAAGATAGCGGTTCAGCACCGCGTTCGCGGCCCATGCAAGCCCCCGGTGGCGCAGGTCCATCAGCAGGAAGGCCAGATCGTACAGCACGTCGCAGGTGCCCAGGTCCTCGCTGAATTCCAGCGCGTCGAAGGGCACTGGCCGGCCCTCGATCAGGACGATGTTGCGCAGGTGCAGGTCGCCGTGGCAGCGTCGGACGTGGCCCGCCTCGGCCCGGCTGTCCAACACCGCCCCCTGCCGCACCAGCCTCGCCCTTGCCCGGTCCAGAAAGCGCGCGGTCCGCTCGGCTGGCAACGCGTCAGCCATGCCCGCGAATTCGCGCCCCAGCTCATCCAGGATGTCCCCGATCCGCCGCGCACCATCCGGCGCGGCCCTTGCCGGGGCCTCTGCGTGATACTGCGCGATGCAGGCGCCCAGGGTCTCGGCCAGCGGCCGGTCCAGCGCACCGCGCCCTGCCACCTTGTCCAGCTGGTCCGCGTCCGGAAACCGCCACATCCGCAGCGCCCATTCCACCACCTCGCCCTCGCCATCCAGCGCCAGCGCACCGTCCGCCCCTCGCGTCACCGCCACCATGTCGCGATAGATCATCGGCGCCGCGGGCGCGTTCAGTTCCAGCTCTCGCCGCAAAGCCGCCGCGCGCAGTTCCGACGTCGAGTAATCGAGGTAGTCGTAGCGCACCGCCCGCTTGATCTTGAGCGCCGTGTCGCCGCCGAGAAAGACATAGGCCCCATGCGTCCTAACCACGTCCACCTCCACGGCCCCGGCGTAAAGCGCGGGGCGCTGCAGAAAGGCCACGACCTCTTCCTGATCCGCCATTCCGTCCGACGCTCCTGTCCCAGGGCCTGATCCCTGCCCCGTCATCCCACGTCCGGCAATCTGGCCCCTTGATCGGCATCAAGGACCGCGCGGCGCCTGCCCGATCGCATGGGAAATGGACGCCCTCCGCCGCGGATATGTGCAACCCGGCAGAACCCGGCGATCAAGGTCGGGAAGAAGGCGGACAGCAGGCCCCCAAAACGAACAAGGGCTTGGCCATCTCTGGCCAAGCCCTTGATTCAGTGGTGAGCCGTGTAGGATTCGAACCTACGACCCACTGATTAAAAGTCAGTTGCTCTACCAACTGAGCTAACGGCCCACTGTGGCGGCCTAACTATGAATATGCCCGGTCGGGGTCAAGCCAAAAAATCAGGAATCTTGCAGGCTTTTTCTCATCGCTCGCCGCGACACTGGAAACCGCCCTGCGACAGGCGTATATCGCGCGCCATGACACAGGACGCGCGCGCACTGCCCTTCATGAAAATGCACGGGCTTGGCAATGACTTCGTGGTGATCGACTCGCGGCAGCGTGAGGCGACGCTGACCGCTGCGCGAATCGCGGCCATCGCCGACCGCCACAGGGGCGTGGGATTCGACCAGCTGGCCGTCATCACGCAGAACGGCAACCAGCCGCACCTGACCTTCTACAACTCCGACGGCTCTACCTCGGCGGCCTGCGGCAATGCCACCCGCTGCATCGCCCGTCACCTGATGGACCAGACCGGAGAGACCCGCCTGAACCTCACCACCGATCGCGGCACGCTCGAGGCCGTGGATGCAGGCAACGGGCTGACCTCTGTCAACATGGGAGCGCCGCAGCTGGACTGGGCCGAGATCCCGCTGGCCGAGGAAATGGACACGCTGGAGCTGCCGATCGAGGGCGGACCGACCGCCACCGGCATGGGCAACCCGCATTGCACCTTCTTCGTCGAGGACGCCGAGGCCGTCGCGCTGGACACCTTCGGCCCACGCTACGAACACCACCCGCTGTACCCGCAGCGCACCAACGTGCAGGTGGCCAGCCTGCTGGGCGAAAACCACCTGCGGATGCGGGTCTGGGAACGCGGCGTGGGCGTGACCCTGGCCTCCGGTTCGTCCTCCTGCGCCACGGCCGTGGCCGCCGCGCGGCGCGGCCTGACCGGGCGCAGCGTGCGAATCGATCTCGACGGCGGCACGCTTCAGGTCGACTGGCGCGACGACGGCGTCTGGATGACCGGCGGCACCGCCCATGTCTTTGACGGGCAGTTCACCGCCCAATGGCTGGACGCGAACCCATGAGTGCCCCCAAGTTCACCACCCTCGGCTGCCGCCTGAACGCCTACGAGACCGAGGCGATGAAGGATCTCGCCGAGGCGGCCGGCGTCGATGACGCCGTGGTGGTCAACACCTGCGCCGTCACCCAGGAGGCCGTGCGCAAGGCGCGTCAGGAAATCCGGCGCCTGCGCCGCGAGAACCCGGACGCCCGCGTCATCGTCACCGGCTGCGCCGCCCAGATCGACCCCGACAGCTTTGCCGCCATGGAAGAGGTCGATGCCGTCATCGGCAACACCGAGAAGATGGCCCCCGATACATGGAAGGGCCTCGCCGGGGATTTCATCGGCGAGACGGAAAAGGTGCAGGTCAACGACATCATGTCGGTGACCGAAACCGCCGGCCACCTGATCGACGGTTTCGGCACGCGTAGCCGCGCCTATATCCAGGTGCAGAACGGCTGCGATCACCGCTGTACCTTCTGCATCATCCCCTATGGCCGGGGGAACTCGCGCTCTGTCCCCGCCGGTGTCGTGGTGGATCAGATCAAGCGCCTCGTGGATCAGGGTTATAACGAGGTGGTGCTGACCGGGGTCGACCTGACCTCCTGGGGGGCCGACCTGCCCGGGGAACCGCGCCTGGGCGATCTGGTCATGCGCATCCTGCGGCTGACCGATGTGCCGCGCCTGCGTATCTCCTCGATCGATTCGATCGAGGCGGATGACAACCTGATGCTGGCGATCGCCTCCGAGCCAAGGCTGATGCCGCACCTGCACCTGTCCCTGCAACACGGCGACGATCTGATCCTCAAGCGGATGAAACGCCGCCACCTGCGCGACGATGCCATCCGTTTCTGCGAAGAGGCGCGCCGCCTCCGCCCCGAGATGACCTTTGGCGCCGACATCATCGCCGGTTTCCCGACCGAGACCGAGGCTCATTTCGAGAACTCGCTCAGGCTGGTCTCCGACTGCGACCTGACCTGGCTGCACGTCTTCCCCTACTCGGCCCGCCCCGGCACCCCCGCCGCACGCATTCCGCAGCAGATCAACGGCAGTGTCATCAAAAGGCGCGCCGCACGCCTGCGCGCCGCCGGAGAGGCACAGGTGCAGACGCACCTCGCGGCCCAGACCGGGCGCGACCACGCGGTTCTGATGGAGGCGCCGGACATGGGCCGCACCGAACAGTTCACCGAGGTGCGTTTTGCCGCCCCGCAGCCCGTCGGCCAGATCGTTCAGGCGCGGATCACCGGCGTAGATGGCCAGCAACTGACGGCCTGACCCATGCACCCCAATCCGACCTTCCGGCAGTCCGACCGCGCCACCGCGTTGGCGCTGGTGCGCGCCCGGTCCTTCGGGGTGCTCACGCTCTCGACCGAGGCCGCGCCGCTGCTGTCGCATGTGCCCTTCCTGCTGTCTGAGAGCGGCACAGAGGCCGACCTGCACCTGGTGCGGTCCAACCCCATCGCGCGGGCCTGTGCGGCACCACGGCCCGTCACGCTGGCCGTGAGCGGCCCGGATGGATATGTCTCGCCCGACTGGTACGGGATCGAGGACCAGGTGCCGACCTGGAACTACACCGCCGTCCACCTGATCGGGACCCTGCACCCGCGCCCGGTCTCGGAACTGGAGCCGCTCTTGGCGGCACAGAGCGCCGCCTTCGAAGCGCGCATTGGCGACAAGCAACCCTGGACGATGGACAAGATGACCGCCGAGACAAAGGCCCGTTTTCTGCGGATGATCCTGCCGTTCCGGCTGGAGATCAAAGAGGTCCAGAGCACCTTCAAGCTGGGTCAGAACAAACCGGAAGAGGTCCGGCGTGCCGCCGCCGACAAGCTGACCGATGGCTTCGGAAACGAGTTGCAGGCCTTGGCCCGTGACATGCGGACCCCGCCCGCGGCAAAGTGATCCCCCGGTCGCTCGGTCCTCATGGATTTGAGAAATCGAAATCGGTTAACTGCGGTAAACCGGATCTTGCCCGTTTGTACAAAATGCTGGAATCGACGTACGTTTCGTACGTTTTGTACAAAACTCCCGGGCGCCCTTCCGGCATGAAAAAGGCCCCGCCGTCACCGACAGGGCCTTCGCTATTCTCGGGTCGAAGAGAGGATTACTCTTCGTCGGCCTCGGCCATTGCCACGCGCGCCTTGTCGGCTGCGCCCTTGGCGTCCACGTCGCGGTCAACCAGCTCGATGATGGCCATCGGGGCCATGTCACCGTAACGGAAACCTGCTTTCAGAACACGGGTATAGCCGCCGTTGCGCTCGGCGTAGCGCGGGCCGAGGATTTCGAACAGCTTGGCGACGTCCTTGTCTTCCTTCAGCTGCGCGCGGGCCTGGCGACGGGCGTGCAGGTCACCACGCTTGCCCAGGGTGATCAGCTTGTCCATGACGCGCTTGAGTTCCTTGGCCTTGGGCAGGGTGGTCTTGATCTGCTCATGCTCGATGAGCGAGCCGGCCATGTTCGCCCACAGCGCCTTGCGGTGCTCGTGGGTGCGGTTCAGGCGGCGGTAACCTTTTGCGTGACGCATTGTTTTTACTCCGATTTTTGCCCTCTACGGGCGGTTTTGCTTTGTCCGGCCGGCGATGCGTGTCACCGGCTCTCCTTGGGGCGGATGCCCGGCAGGATGGGTGCTGCCACCCATCCTACGATTGGTTCAGAACGAGTCTTCCAGCTTCTTGGCCAGGTCCTCGATGTTGTCCGGCGGCCAGTCCTCGACGTCCATGCCCAGGTGCAGACCCATGCCCGACAGCACTTCCTTGATTTCGTTCAAGGACTTGCGGCCAAAGTTCGGGGTGCGCAGCATCTCGGCTTCGGTCTTCTGGATCAGGTCGCCGATGTAGACGATGTTGTCGTTCTTCAGGCAGTTCGCCGACCGCACCGACAGTTCCAGCTCGTCGACCTTCTTGAGAAGCAGCGGGTTGAATTCCAGCCCGTCGTCCTCGTCCTGGCGACCCGCCGACTCCGGCTCCTCGAAGTTGACGAAGATCGACAGCTGGTCCTGCAGGATGCGCGCGGCAAAGGCCACCGCGTCCTCGGGAGTGATCGAGCCGTCGGTTTCGATCTTCATCGTCAGCTTGTCATAGTCCAGCACCTGGCCCTCACGGGTGGGCTGCACGTCATAGGCGACCTTCTTGACCGGCGAATAGATCGCGTCGATCGGGATCAGGCCGATGGGTGCGTCCTCGGGCTTGTTCTTGTCCGCGCTGACGTAGCCCTTGCCGGTGTTCACGGTAAACTCCATGTACACCTCGGCGCCTTCATCGACGTGGCAGATCACGTGCTCGCGATTCAGGATCTCGATGCCCGCGCTTTCGGCGATATCGCCGGCGGTCACGACGCCCGGGCCCTTGCCGGTCACGGACAGGCGCTTGGGGCCTTCGACTTCCATGCGCAGCGACACACCCTTGAGGTTCAGGATGATGTCGGTGACGTCTTCACGCACACCGGCCACGCTGGAGAATTCGTGCAGCACGTTATCGATCTGCACGCTGGTGATTGCGGCGCCCTGAAGCGACGACAGCAGTACACGGCGCAGGGCGTTGCCCAGCGTAAGACCAAATCCGCGCTCCAGCGGTTCGGCCACGACGGTGGCCATGCGCGACGGATCGGCGCCCGGCTTGATCTCAAGCTGCGTCGGCTTGATCAGTTCAGCCCAGTTCTTGTGGATCATGCAGTTCCCTCCATACCTGCCAGCGCCCCATGTCCGAAGGCACCGACGCCCGAGGTTTCAAAACGACGGCGCGAGGCCGGGCAAAAAGGCCCGGCCCCGCGAAAAACTGTCCGATGGATCAGACGCGGCGGCGCTTCGGCGGGCGGCAACCGTTGTGGGCGATCGGCGTCACGTCGCGGATCGACGTGATGTTGAAGCCGACGGCAGCCAGTGCGCGCAGCGCGGATTCGCGACCCGAACCGGGGCCCTGCACTTCGACTTCCAGCGTCTTGACGCCATGTTCCTGCGCCTTCTTGCCGGCGTCTTCCGCGGCAAGCTGAGCGGCGTAGGGGGTCGACTTGCGCGAACCCTTGAAGCCCATGGTGCCGGCCGACGACCAGGAGATCGCGTTGCCTTGCACGTCCGAGATCAGAATCTTGGTGTTGTTGAAGGACGAGTTCACATGCGCCACACCGGCTGCAATGTTCTTCGAGACCTTCTTCTTGCCGCCACCGCGGCGAGTATCGCGTGCCATGGTTCCGTTCTCCCCTTACTTCTTCTTGCCAGCGATGGGCTTTGCGGGGCCCTTGCGCGTGCGTGCGTTGGTGTGGGTCCGCTGACCGCGGACGGGGAGGTTGCGGCGATGGCGCAGGCCGCGGTAGCAGCCGAGGTCCATCAGGCGCTTGACGTTCATCTGAACTTCGCGGCGCAGGTCGCCTTCGACGGTCAGGTTGGCGTCGATGAATTCACGGACGGCCAGGACTTCTGCGTCGCTCAGCTCATTGACGCGGCGCGCCGCATCGATGTTGGTGGCTGCGCAGATTTCCTTGGCGGTCGACGGACCGATACCGTGGATGTAGGTCAGCGCGATCGGGACGCGCTTGTGGGTCGGGATGTTGACGCCGGCAATACGTGCCAAGTCTCTGTTCCTTTCGTTGCGAGCCCGTAGCTCCAGGCCCTTTTTTCACAACGGAAGCCCGGGCCATGCGGCTGCCGGGCGTCTGTCATAACTCAGGTGATCGTCCCGAATCCTGGATCCACGATTCGGGCAATGGCTCCCTTGCGGGATGGGGCTAACTATTGGGCAGGGCCCAGAAGGTCAACCCCCTGTCAAGGCTATTTTCGCGACCATTGCGAACAGGGGAAATAGATCTCTGGCAGGGGGAAGATTCCGTCGGGCACGACCCGCACGAAACCGCCCTTTGTCTCACTGATCCAGAGGTGGGTCCGCCACTGGCTTGCGCCGTCGTCACAGGTCGCACTGACCGACAGGGACTCACCCGGAACGAAACGCACGTCGGACCAAGAACAGCGCGCGCCGTGGCTTTCGATGCCGGTGGGCGTCAGCGTCACGATCCCGGCCATTTCGCGATCCTCGTAGGGCAGATCGCAATAGCCCGGGTTGTCGAGGATCTCTTCGGCAAAGGCCGGGGCGACGGCTGGCAGCCCGCTGATCAGCAGGGCCGCCACCGTCCGTCCGCTCCTCATGCGTCGAGCAATCCGGCAATCGCAGACTGGATATCGGCGATCTCTCCAAGCCCGTCGACGCTGTTGTGCTTGTCCAGCGCGTAGTAATAGCCGATCAGCGGCGAGGTCTGCTTGTAATAGGCCATCAGGCGCGTACGCAGGCTGTCCTCGTTGTCGTCGGCGCGGCGCTTGAACTCTGTCCCGCCGCATTTCACGCATTTGCCGTCCTCGGGGATCGGCTTGGTGAGATCGTTGTAGACCTCACCACAGCTGCCGCAGGTCGACCGCGCCGTGATGCGCTGCACCAGGACATCGTCGTCGACGCGCAGTTCGATCACCTTGTCCAGCGTCTGACCTTCATCGGCCAGCAGTTTGCCCAGTGCGTCCGCCTGCGCCAGCGTCCGCGGAAAGCCGTCAAAGATGAACCCGTTGGCCGAGACCGTTTCCAGCTTTTCGCGGATCAGGCCGATCACGATCTCGTCGGTGACAAGGTCACCGCGGGCCATCACGTCAGCGACGATCTTGCCCATCTCGGTGCCGCTGTCCTTGGCCTCGCGCAGCATGTCACCGGTCGAAAGCTGGACCATGCCACGGTTCTCTTCGAGAATGCGTGCCTGTGTGCCCTTGCCCGCCCCCGGCGGTCCCAAAAGAATGATGTTCATCGACGCGCTGGTGCCCCCCGTTTCTTGCGGCCCTTACCCTTGCCGCGCAGTTGCGACTTTTGAATAAGACCTTCGTACTGATGTGCCAAGAGATGGCTCTGGACCTGTTGAATGGTGTCCATGGTCACGCTGACCACGATCAGAACCGAAGTACCGCCAAAGTAGAACGGGATGGCGTATTGGGTGCGCAGGATCTCGGGCAGAAGGCAAACAGCCGTCAGGTAGATGGAGCCCAGGACCAGCACGCGGTTCACGACGTATTCCAGGTATTCCGCGGTTTTCTTTCCCGGGCGAATGCCCGGAACGAAACCGTTCTGGTTCTTGAGGTTGTCCGCAACGTCATCGGGTTTGAATGAAACGTTGAAGGTGTAGAAATAGGCGAAGAAGACGATCATGGCGCCGAAGAACAGCAGATAGAGCGGCTGTCCGGGGCCAAAATAGGCAAGGATCGTCGACATGATCGGCCCGGTGTCCGACCCGCCAGAGAAGGTCGAGATCGTCACCGGCAGCAACAGCAGCGAGCTGGCGAAGATCGCCGGGATGACGCCCGCCGGGTTCACCTTGACCGGCAGGTGCGACTGCTGCGCCTCGGTCATCTTCATGCCGACCTGGCGGCGCGGATACTGGATCGTGATCTTGCGCAGCGCGCGTTCCATGAAGACCACGAAGGTGATGACGCCCACCACCATCAGGATCACGCCCACGATCACGGCCGGGCTGATCGCGCCCGATTGCCCCTGGCTGAAGAACTGCGCCAGCGCGGCGGGAACCTCGGCGATGATGCCGACGAAGATGATCAGCGAGATACCGTTGCCGATGCCGCGCGCGGTGATCTGTTCACCCAGCCACATCAGGAACATGGTACCGCCAACCAGCGTGATCATGCAGGCAGCGCGGAAGAACCAGCCCGGATCGGTCACGAGATCCCCGGCTTCCAGGCTGACCGCAAGGCCATAAGACTGGATCACGGCCAGCGCCACGGTGCCGTAACGGGTGTACTGGTTGATCTTCTTGCGACCCTGCTCACCCTCTTTCTTGAGCTGCTCCAGCGCCGGCACCATCGCCGTCAGAAGCTGCACCATGATCGAGGCCGAGATGTAGGGCATGATGCCCAGCGCAAAGATCCCCATGCGTCCCAGCGCACCGCCGGTGAACATCGACACCATGCCCGCAACGCCCTGCCCCGCCTGCTCGACAAACTCTTGCAGCGCGGCGCCGTCGATCCCCGGAACGGGAATGTAGGTGCCAAGGCGGTAGACGATCAGAAGGGCGAGGGTGAAGAAGATGCGATTGCGCAGGTCGGTTGCTTTGCCAAGCGCCGCCCAGCTGGTGTTGGCGGCCATTTGCTCTGCTGCGGATACCATGCGGATCTCTCTTTTCAGTCAAACGCCGCCACGACGGGTTTTCCGTCGGGCGGCGCGCAATGGAAAACTGTTGGACATGTAAGCGGCGGATGCGCCGCTCACAAGTCGTTATTCCGCCGCTGCCGCGGTGGTGACGGTCAGCGAACCGCCCTTGCCCTCGACCGCTGCAACCGCCGACTTCGACGCGCCGGTGACGTTGATGGTCAGAGCACCGGTCACTTCGCCCTTGGCGAGGACGCGGATGCCGTCCAGCGAACGGCGGACGAGACCCGAGGAGACCAGCGTTTCTTCGGTGATGTTGCCGGCGTCCAGCTTGCCCGCGTCAACGAATTTCTGGATCAGGCCGAGGTTGACGACAGCATATGCCTTGCGGTTCGGCTTGTTGAAGCCACGCTTGGGCAGACGCTGGTACAGCGGCATCTGGCCGCCTTCGTAGCCGTTGATGGCCACACCCGAACGCGATTTCTGGCCCTTGATACCACGGCCACCCATTTTACCACGGCCCGAACCGGGACCACGGCCGATACGCTGCTTGCGCTTGGTTGCGCCGGGGTTGTCCCGGAGTTCATTGAGTTTCATGTCGCTTCTCCTATGCCGGATGCTGCCCGCGAAGCGATGATGGACAGACCACGGCGTTTCTTGGTTGTGAATCGGATCCGTTCGGACCACCGGGGGCGTATAGCGAAGCGCCCCGGCCAAGACAAGCCTTCCCTGCACGCCCCCTCCGTCAGCCCGCCGCTTGCAAAGGTCCGGTTTACCATACGGTAGGGAATCTCCGAATGGCATGGCCCGCCCGGCCCGGGCAGACTGACCTCAGACGCGCAAATTTCCTGGCGCGATCAACCCCGGAGCCGCGATCATGACCCTTGCCGACAACTGGCTAATGACCTTCGGAATCGCCTCCATCGTGGTCAGCAACCTCGCCTGCCTGCCCTACATCCGCGACATGCTATGCGGCAGCACCCGCCCAGTTCGATCGACATGGCTGATTTGGTCGGTGCTTTCGGGGATCTGCCTGGTGTCCAACGTCGACAAGGGTGCCGATGCCTCCTTGTTCTTTGTCGGCGTCGAAACGGCGGAAACGGTGCTGATCTTCGTTCTTTCAATCCGCTTCGGCATGGGCAGCATCCTGCAAGCGCGCGATCTGGCGATCTACACGGTATCTGGCGTCGGGCTGGCTCTGTGGTGGGTCACGGACGACGCGGTCTTTGCCCTGGCCATCGCCATCGCGATCAGCGCCCTCGGCGGCATACCGACCATCCTCAAGGCCTATGCCGAACCGCGCACCGAGACCGCAGCCTGTTGGGGACTCTCGGCGGTGGCCGCGCTGCTGGGCCTGCTGTCGGTCGGCGCCCTTTCACCGGTCCTCTTGGCCTACCCAGCCTACCTGCTGGTGCTTTACTGCGCGATCCTGGGAGCGATGGGTCTTGGCTACCGTCGTGAACGGCTGGAACGCGAGGCGATGGCCCTGCGCCTGGCACCGCTTCGCCCGCGGGCAATGCAAGGCATTCCGGCCTGAGCCCTTGACTTCTGCACCGCAGCACCGCATGTACACGCCAGTTGCCGCACCCGCCGCGTGAGCGGGGCTGACGGGCGATAGCGCCCTCTCGGCACATCTTCCCAACATGGTTCCCATTTCACGCGGGGGTCCAGAACCGCAACAGGCGCGACGGCACGATGCCCCGCGCCCGGGTTTGCGGTCTCACCCGTGCGCGCCGCGATGCCTCGTGGCGGGATACGCATGATTTCGCGGGTATCGCCCGCACTAAAGGACGTACACTTGGATTTCGACATGCTGGGGCTGCCGCCCCGCCTTCTGGCCAACCTGGCCGAACAGAACATCACCGAACCCACCCCGATCCAGACGCAGGCCATCCCGCACGCCATGAACGGCCGCGATGTCATGGGCCTGGCGCAGACAGGCACCGGCAAGACCGCCGCCTTTGGCCTGCCGCTGATCTCGACCCTGATGCGCAAGCAGTCGCGCCCTGCCGCCAAGTGCGTGCACGGCCTGATCCTCGCGCCTACGCGCGAACTGGCCAAGCAGATCGTCGACAACCTGCGCATCTACGCCGCCGGAACCCCGGTCAAGATCGGTATCGTCACCGGCGGCACCTCGTTGAACGCCCAGGCCCAGCGGCTGGCCAAGGGCACCGACCTTCTGGTCGCCACCCCCGGCCGTCTGATCGACCTGATGGAACGCAAGTCCGTGCGGCTGGACGGGACCGAGTTCCTGGTGCTGGACGAAGCCGACCAGATGCTGGACCTCGGCTTTATCCACGCGCTGCGCCAGATCGCCAAGCATCTGCCCGCGGAACGCCAGACCATGCTGTTCTCGGCCACCATGCCCAAGCAGATGGCCGAAATCGCCGCCGCCTACCTGAGCGATCCGGCTCGGATCGAGGTCACGCCTCCGGGCAAGCCCGTGGACCGCATCGATCAAAGCGTGCACTTCGTCGAGCAGTCGCAGAAGGCATCCTTGCTGGTCAGCCATCTGGACGGGCACCGGACAGAGGCCGCGCTGGTCTTTTCGCGCACCAAGCACGGCGCCGAAAAACTGAAAAAGCATCTCGAGGCCAAGGGCTTTGCCGCCGGGTCGATCCACGGCAACAAAAGCCAGGGCCAGCGCGACCGCGCGCTCAAGGCGTTCCGTGATGGCGACCTGAAAGTTCTGGTGGCGACGGATGTGGCCGCGCGCGGGATCGACATTCCCGCCGTCCGCTATGTCTACAACTTCGATCTGCCGAACGTGGCCGACAACTATGTCCACCGCATCGGCCGTACCGCCCGCGCCGGGCGCGACGGCACCGCCATCGCCTATTGCGCGCCGACCGAGATGGGCGAGTTCCAGGCCATTGTGAAAGTCATGGGCCGCGAAATCGACGTGGCGGGGGGCGAGCCATGGGAACCGGTCAAGAAACCCGGTCGTGGCGGCGGTGGCAATCGCCGCTCGGGCAACCGCCCCGGCAATGGCGCCAAGCCCGGACGCCCGCGCCGCAGCCGCAATCGCCGCGCCAAGGCGGCCTGACCTGTCCGGGGGCGCTACCCGGCGCCCCCGAGCCTCACCGGAACTGATTTCGGCCCTCGAAAGGCCCAGCCGGCGAATGCCACCGGCCCTGCCAGTTCCATATCCGGGAACCTCTCGAACAGCATGGGCAAAGCAACCTCGGCGATCAGTGATCGCGAGGCCGCAGCGCCCGCGCAGAAATGCGGACCGGCGCCGAACGCGAGGCTGAGCCGCGTATCGCGCATCACGTCAAAGACATCTGGCCGGTCGAAGACCTCCGGATCCCGGTTGCCGATCCCATACATCAGGAACACCCGGTCGCCGGGGTCAAAGCGCACGCCCTCTACGACATCCTCCCGCGCCACCTCACGCGGGCTCATGCCGATGGGGGCGATCCAGCGGGCAAATTCCGCGAATGCGTTCTGCCAGCTTGCCGTCCCTGCACGCACCTTGGCCAACTGCCTTGGGTGGGACAAGAGCGCCCAGGCACATCCGGCAATCGCATCACGCGATTCGTTCTGGCCGCCGGATATCGCCAGCTTGATGTTGGCCCGCACGCTGTCCATGGGCAACCCCGCGCGTAGCTGCACGTCCAACAGGGAATTCGCCGGCGGATCGTCCGTCTGCGCGTCGATCACCGCATCGATCCGCGCCGTCGCCGCGTGGCAGCGCGCCTCGATGTCCGGATCGCCGGTGTAATTGGCGATCCCGTCGATCATCTCCTGGCTGACGGCATCCATGTCCTGCCATGTCAGGCCATGCAGACCAGTGATCGCCCGCAGCGCCTCACCCGACAAGCGCATGGCATAATCGCTCACCAGATCACACTGCCCCTGCCGCCCCATATCCTCCAGCGCAGCGAGTGCCGCGGCACGAAAGGCATTGGACCAGCGATCCCGCACGGTGCGCGGCGAATAGGCCGGAAAGCAGGCGCGCCGTTCCGCCTCATGCGCCTCGCCGTCCTTGCGCATCATGTTCTCGCCCATCAGGCGGGTCATCAGCCCCTGCGGCTGGCGCGAGGAAAACACCTCGATCCGCTTTTCCTGTTCAAAGATCACGTTCCGCCGGGTGATCAGCGTCGCGCCCAGTTGCGGGACATGGGCGATGGGGGTTTCTGCCTGCAGGCGGGCCAGTGCCGGATAGGGATCGGCGACCAATTCCGCAGGGTTCAGATCGACGACGGGCGCGTCGCTCATCGCACCCGAACCGGCAGAGTTGCATACCCCCGGAACCGGGCCAGCGGAACCCGCGTGCGCGGACCATTCGCCGCCAGCTTGGGAAAGCGCCGCACGAATTTCCCAAGAGCGATCTTGCCCTCGATCCGCGCCAAAGAGGCGCCAAGGCAGACATGTATCCCCGTGATGAAGGCGATATGCCGGTTCGGTCGCCGCGTGATGTCCACCCGGTCCGGATCTTCAAAGACCGCCGGATCGCGGTTCGCCCCGGCGATGGAGGTATGGATATAGGTTCCCTTGGGCAACACGCCGGTCGACAACTCGATATCCTCCCCCGCCAGCCGGTTGCCAATCTGAAGCGGGCTTTCGACACGCAGGAACTCCTCGACCGCAGGGCCGATCAGGTCCGGGTCGTCCAGCAGCATCCGGTGCTGGTCGGGGTTGTCCATGAGCAAACCGATGGAGTTCCCAACAAAACTGGTCGTCGTCTCATGTCCCGCGTTCAGCAGGAAGATACAGTTCTGGATCAGCTCTTCCTGCGTCAGCCGCCTCCCTTCATGTTCGCCAAAGATCAAAGACTCCAGCACCTCGCCTTCATGGGCCCCCTCTCGGTTGCGGCGGCGATGGTCGATAAGGTCGCCAAGGATCTCGCCGAACTCCTTGACCGCGCGGTTGCCTTCGGCCAGCCGCTCCGCCGGCACCACCGGGTCCAGGGCACCGAGAATCGCCAGGGAGTAACCGCGCAGCCGCGCGCGGTATTCCTCGGGGATGCCCAGCATGAAGCTGATGATCTCGGTCGGCAGGACCTTGGCGAAATCCTCGATCAGGTCCAGTTCTCCCAGGTCCTCGACCCGGTCCAGCAGGCTATCCACGATCCCGTCGATCAGCGGCTCGAACTCGGCCAGCTTGCGCGGCGTGAACGCGCCAGAGATCAGCTTGCGCACCACCGTGTGATAAGGCGGATCGTTGAAGATCAGGCTGGTCGTGTGGTGCTTTTGCAGCGGGCATTGGCCAAATTTCTCGCCAAAGGCCTTTGTCTTGTCGGACAGCATATCGCGGCTTCGGTAGACGCTCATGCAATCGTCGAAACGGGTCAGGATGACAGAACCATCCACGTTGCGGTGAACCGGGCTTTGCTGCCGAAGCCGATGCAGGACGGGGTGCGGATTTTCGATGAAGTCCGGACCGATCGCGTTGAGATCGAAAGTCGTAACATCCAATGCCATGAAAAAGCCTCCCGCAAGGACTTTGCGGGAGGCTATTCACTTCGGCAAGGGCCGCCGTCAGCCCAGCGTACCAGTCACCCATCTTCACCGTGGCCGCGTCGCCGACCATCTCGGCGAACATCGCCGGATCCTGCGTACCGCCGTCCCGGCCGCGATAGTGGTAAGGATAGACATAGGTCGGGGCAAACTCCCGCACTGCGTCCGCGGCTGCCTCTGCCGTCATGGTGAACGGCAGGTTCATGCAGACAAAGGCCAGGTCGATGCTTTCCAGCGCCCGCATGTCCGGGATGTCCTCGGTGTCGCCCGAGACGTAGATGCGGAAATCGCCCATCGTCAGGACATAGCCATTGTCGCGACCTTTGGGGTGAAAATTCTCCCGGCCTTCGGTCATGTTGTAGGCCGGGATTGCGTCGACCTGCAGGCCGGTCAGGCTGGCGCTGGCGCCATTGGCAAGCAAGGTGGTGTTCACCTTCAACTCTTCCGAGAGCATGTCGAAAACCGCCGGATTGGTCAGCATTTGCGTGTTCTCGCCCTTTATCGCGGTCAACACGTCTGCATTGTAATGATCACCGTGCTCGTGCGTGATCAGGATCAGGTCAGGCTCGGGGAAGTTCTCGTACTCCGAGACTTCGCCAACCGGGTCGACATAGATCGTGCCCACCGGTGTCTCCAACACGATGGAGGCATGGTGCACGGGATGGACGACGACGGTCCCTTCGGATGTCTTGAACTCGTTGGGCAGGTGGCCGCCGGCACGACCTGCGAAGGGCAGAACCGTGATACTGCCAGCGGCGGTAGCGGTATGAATAAAATTTCGACGGGTGAGGGTCATGGATTGCGCTCCCTTTGGTCTGTTCCCGCGAAAGGGTAGCGCGCGCCCCGGCTGCGACCAATTGAACTTTGCGAGATGACCCCCACAAGGCGAAAACGCCCCCCGGAAGGACCGGAGGGCGCTTCTGTTCACATCGGAAAAGAGGCTCAGTCGCGCTCTTCGACGATTTCCACCAGGTGCGGGATCTTGCGGATCATGCCGCGAACCGCAGGCGTGTCTTCCAGTTCGCGTACGCGGTGCATCTTGTTCAGGCCCAGGCCGACCAGGGTCTGACGCTGGATGGCGGGGCGGCGGATCGGCGAACCGACCTGTTTGACGACAATGGTCTTTGCCATGATCAGGCCTCCTCGGTCTCGGCTGCGGGCGCGTCATCACGCTTGGGCAGGATGTCGGCGACCTTCTTGCCACGACGCTGCGCGACGTTGCGCGGCGACTGCTGGTTGCGCAGGGCGTCCAGCGTGGCGTGGATCATCGCGTAGGGGTTCTGAGAGCCGGTCGACTTGGCGACGACGTCCTGAACGCCCAGCATTTCAAAGACTGCACGCATCGGACCACCGGCGATGATACCTGTACCCTGAGGGGCGGTCCGCATGGTGATCTTGCCGGCGCCGTGATGGCCCTTGGCGTCGTGGTGCAGGGTCCGACCCTCTTTAAGCGGCACGCGGATCATCTTGCGCTTGGCTTGCTCGGTAGCCTTGCGGATGGCCTCGGGGACCTCCTTGGCCTTGCCCTTGCCAAAGCCGACGCGGCCTTTCTGGTCGCCCACGACGACGAGTGCGGCAAAGCCGAAGCGCTTACCACCCTTGACGGTCTTGGACACACGGTTGATCGCCACAAGGCGATCGGCGAATTCGGGCGCCTGCTCCTCGCGGTCACGACGACCGCGGCCGCCGCCACGCTTGTTCTCACGTTCTGCCATAAGGCATTCCTTTTCTCGTGGTGCCCAAGAGCACCGGTTTGTTCAATCGCAGTGGGCCGGATGGCCCCTCGATCATCGAGGCGTTTCCGCCTGCAAAAGAAGCTGCGCCCGGCGGGCGCAGCTTGCGAACGGTGCGCAAGGACTGCGCACCGAATCCTCAGATCTTCAGACCGCCTTCACGCGCGGCCTCGGCCAAGGCCTTCACCTTACCGTGGAAGAGAAAGCCACCACGGTCGAAGTATGCTTCTTCGACACCGGCCGCCTTGGCGCGCTCGGCGATTGCCGCGCCCACCTTGGCTGCTGCTTCGACGTTGTTCTTGCCGACAACACCCAGCGACGGCTCCAGCGAGGAAGCTGCTGCCAGGGTCTTGCCTGCCACATCGTCGATGAGCTGGACCGAGATGTTCTTGTTCGAACGGTGGACCGAAAGGCGAACGCGACCCGCGTTGACCTTCCGAAGCTTGTTCCGGACGCGCAAGCGGCGCTTCTGGAACAGTACACGTTTGCTGTTTGCCATTGCCTTGCGTCCTTACTTCTTCTTGCCTTCCTTCTGGAAGATGTACTCGCCCTTGTAGCGGATACCCTTCCCCTTGTACGGCTCCGGCCGGCGCCAGTCGCGGATATTGGCCGCAACCTGGCCCACCTGCTGAATGTCATGCCCCTCGATAACGATCTCGGTGGGCTTGGGGCAGGTGATGGTGATGCCGTCGGGAACCTCGAAATCCACGTCGTGCGACAGGCCGAGGTTCAGCTTAAGGACCTTGCCTGCCAGCTGAGCGCGGTAGCCGACGCCCTGGATTTCCAGTTCCTTCTTGAAGGTGTTCTGGACGCCGTGGACGAGGTTCGCAACAACAGTGCGGGACATGCCCCACTGCTGGCGGGCGCGCTTGGACTTGCCGCGCGGTTCCACCGAAATTGCGTTATCCTCGACCTTGAGGGTCACGTCATCCGTGGCCGTAAAGCTCTGGGTGCCTTTCGGGCCCTTCACTTCGATGGTCTGGCCGGAGACGCTGGCCGAGACGCCCGAGGGCAGTTCGACCGGCTTCTTACCAATACGAGACATGTGTTCAGGCCTCCTTAGAATACGGTGCAGAGCACTTCGCCGCCGACATTGGCCGCGCGTGCGTTTGCGTCCGACATCACACCCTTGGGGGTGGAGACAATCGACACACCCAGGCCCTGACGGACCTGCGGGATGTCCTTGACGCTCATGTAGACGCGACGGCCGGGTTTCGAGACCCGCTTGACCTCACGAATGACAGGAGTGCCATCGAAGTATTTCAGGCTGATTTCCAGCGTCGGGTGGCCGTTGACGTCGGTCCCGCTTTCATAGCCGCGGATGTAGCCTTCGTCCGCCAGCACGTCCAGAACCCAGGCGCGCAGCTTGGAGGCCGGCGTGGACACGGTGGACTTGCCGCGCATTTGCGCGTTGCGGATACGGGTGAGCATATCGCCGATAGGATCGTTCATCTCATCCCCTCCTTACCAGCTCGACTTCACGACGCCGGGCAGCTTGCCGTTCGAACCGAGGTCGCGCAGGGCGATACGGCTGATCTTGAGCTTGCGGTAGTAGGCGTGCGGACGGCCCGTCAGCTGGCAGCGGTTGTGCAGCCGGGTGGGCGAGGAATTGCGCGGCAGCTTGGCCAGCTTGAGGCGGGCCTTGAAGCGCTCTTCCATCGGCTTCGATTCGTCGTTTGCGATTTCTTTCAGTTCAGCGCGCTTGGCGGCATACCGGGCCACCAGGCGCTCGCGCTTCTTCTCGCGCTCGATCATTGCTTTTTTAGCCATGATATCGCTCCTATTACGCCTTGGTGAACGGCATGTTGAAGTGGGTGAACAGCGCCTTGGCCTGTTCGTCGGCCGAATGCTCGCCGAAGTCCTTGGCATTGGTCGTCATGATGATGTCCATGCCCCAGACCTCGTCGACCTTGTCGAAGTTGATCTCGGGGAACACGATGTGTTCCTTCAGACCCATCGCAAAGTTGCCACGGCCGTCGAACGCTGCCTTCACGCCGCGGAAGTCGCGGATGCGCGGCATTGCGACGGTCACCAGCCGGTCGAGGAATTCGTACATGCGCACGTCACGCAGGGTGACCTTGGCGCCGACGATCATGCCCTCGCGCAGACGGAACGGCGCGTGCGATTTCTTGGCCTTCGTACCGACGGCCTGCTGACCGGCGATCAGCGACAGTTCCTCGATGGCCGACTTGGCCTTCTTGCTGTCGCGAACGGCTTCTGCGCCGCAGCCGATGTTCAGCACGATCTTCTGCAGGCTCGGGATCTGCATGTCGTTCTTGTAGCCGAACTGCTCTTTCATCGCGGCCTTGATGGTGTCGCGATACTGGGCCTTCAGGCGCGGGGTGTAGCTTTCCATATCAAGCATCGATCACGTCCCCCGTGGTCTTGGCGTAGCGGACCTTCTTGTCGCCTTCCATGCGGAAACCGACGCGGGTCGGTTTGCCGTTGGCGTCGACGTAGGCCAGGTTCGACAGGTCCATCGGCAGCGCCTTGGGCATGCGGCCGCCCTGGCTGGTCTGGGTCTGGCGAGTGTGGCGGATGGCGATGTTCAGCCCGTCGACGACGGCCTTGCCGGCCTTGGGGTCAACGCTGACGATCTCACCGGTCTTGCCCTTGTCCTTGCCGGTCAAGACGATGACGGTGTCACCTTTTTTCAGTTTCGCGGCCATCTTACAGCACCTCCGGGGCGAGCGAGATGATCTTCATGAAGTTCTTGGCGCGCAGTTCACGCACGACCGGACCGAAGATACGCGTGCCGACCGGCTCACCTGCGTTGTTCAGGATCACGGCGGCGTTGCGGTCAAAGCGGATCGAGGTGCCGTCTTCGCGGCGAACTTCCTTGGCGGTGCGCACGACGACGGCCTTGCGGACGTCACCCTTTTTCACGCGACCACGCGGAATGGCCTCTTTCACCGACACCACGATGATGTCGCCGACCGAGGCATAGCGGCGGTGGGAACCGCCCAGAACCTTGATGCACTGAACTTTCCGGGCTCCGGAATTGTCAGCGACATCCAGATTGGTCTGCATCTGGATCATAAGTTTTCTCCCGACGTCCCGGGCCGCTCGTCAAGGAGACATTGACCCGGGGGTTTCGTATGCAACCGAGCCCCGCAAAGGGGGCTCGGCTCTGCCCTTACTGGGCGGTTTCTGCCTCTGCGGCTTTCTGGGCCTCGAAGCGGGCACGTTCGGCTGCGGCCGCTTCGGCGCGCGCCTTGTTGTGCTCTTCAAGCATGGCGTCGGTCATCACTTCCCAACGCTTGGTCTTGGACTTCGGCGCGCATTCGCGGATCGAGACCGCGTCGCCGACGTTGAAGGCACCTGCCTCGTCATGGGCGCGGTACTTCTTGGATTTCTTGATCGTCTTCTGCAGCACGGGGTGCTTGAAGCGACGGACGACCTGAACGGTCACGGTCTGGGCATTGGCGGTCGAGGTGACGGTGCCTTGCAGGATACGCTTGGGCATTCGTTACGCCTCCGCAGTCGAGGCCGCAGCAGCGGCTTTTTCGTTCAGGACGGTGTTGATGCGCGCGACGTCGCGGCGCACCTGGCGCATGCGCGCCGTGTTTTCCAGCTGGCTCGTGGCCGCCTGGAAGCGGAGGTTGAAAGCCTCCTTTTTCAGCTGGACAAGCTGGTCCCGGAGTTCGTCCGGGGACTTGTCACGGAGTTCCTGGGCGTTCATGCGCCTCTCCTTTGTTGCAACATCACCGGTAGGCCCCTGCCTGCGAGCATGCAGGGTCACCCTGATTCCGGTGGAGTCCGTGGATGAGCGGCCCCATTAGGCCAGAATCCCTGCCCATGCAAGGACAATCTGCGACAGCGGCCGCCTGCGCGCGCAACGTGCCCGGCAATCGCCAATGACTTGGTCGAAGTTGTCGGCCTGGGCGGTTCCCGTACAGCACGCATTTAGCGCGATCCGCGAAAGGCCGTCAATTCGAAGACAAGGGTCTCAACGGTCATCCCGTGGTTGCGATGATGGAGCTTTCCGATCCCCCGGTGCGGCTTGAATGCTTATGTGGAACCCCTGAAGGCATTTCGGCCCCAGAGAGCAGGGACAGGTAAACGACCAATCTATCGACCGGCGCCAAATGTCGGGGGCAAGCTACGGGGGCTTGTGGAAATTAACCTTTTCTCAACCCTCTCCTTGGAAATATGACGAAACCGAAGGGAGAGCGCACCTGCGGCCTCTTCCCGCGCCCCTTTATGCCCGCTTGCAGGGGTATTCTTGGCCTCGGTATACTTGCGCCGGACGAGCAAGAGGATGCAGCGCATGTCAGGATGGTCGACCTCTGGCGACGATGCGCTCTATAGCCGGATCGGGATCGACGGACAGTCCCATGCCCTTATGCTGGAACAGGCCGCGCGCATCGCTCAGCTGGGCTATTTCGTCTTCAACGTGCGGCAATCGATCGTCGAGGTCTGCTCGGTCCGCCACGCAGCCATTTTCGGGCAGACCCCGCAAGAGTTCATCGCCTCTGTCAGCGGCCTGAAAGGCGAGATGAAGATGATCCACCCCGAGGATCGCAACCTGCTGCGCGAGGCGTACCAGCGTCTCCTGCAGGGGGAGACGATCGAGATGGAATATCGTTTTTTCCGTCCCGATCGCAGTATGGGCTACATCCGGGAGATCGTCGCGCCCGAAGTCGGGGATAACGGCGAGATCGTGCGCGGGCTCGGCAGCAGCCTGGACGTCACCGATGCGCGCCTGGCCGAGGAACGCCGGGCGCAAGCCAACCGTCTGGCCGCTCTCGGCGAACTAACCGCCGGCGTGGCACATGACGTCAACAACATCCTGGCCGTGGTCATGGGCAACGCCGAATTGCTGCAGCACGAGGCCCGCGGCGAGCTGACAAACCAGTTGCTGGCGGAAATCGTCGACGCTTCCAAGCGTGGGGGCACATTGACTCGCAGCCTGCTGAATTTTGCCCAGAAGGCGACGATCCGACCGGTCGCCCTGGATCTTGGCGAAGAGACCGCCCGCGCCGTCGGCATGTTCGAGAGGACATCTTTCAAGAAGCCCAGCATCGTCGTCGACCGCGCCAAGGGAACCATTCCCATTTTTGCGGACCGCGACAACCTGCAATCGGTGATCCTGAACATCCTCATCAATGCATTGGACGCCATCCACGAAGGCGGGGCGATCCGGGTCAGGACCGAAACCGCAGCGGCCACCCCGATGGTCCCGGCGGGAGAATATGCCTGCCTCTCGATCCGCGACAACGGCAAGGGCATCGCCGCCCAGCACCTGGCCCGTGTGACCGAACCCTTCTTCACGACCAAGCCGCGCTCCAAAGGGTCTGGCCTGGGCCTGTCGATGGCAGCCGGTTTCATGCGGCAATTGGGCGGCGAACTCGCCATCGAGTCAGAGCCGGATGTCGGGACCTGCGTCCGACTGTTCTTTCCCCTGCACAAGGGCAAATGCACGGCTGAAGTCCCGGCTCCTGCCAGCGACCAGGCACAATTCGACAAGCTGCACGTACTGTTGCTGGAGGATGAGACTTCGATCCGCAAGGTTTTGCTGCGCAACCTGAAAAGCTGGGGCTTCTCGGTCACGGCCACCACTTCTGCCGAAGAGGCGCTGTCGGCCATTAAAGGCACTACATTCGACCTTGCCTTGCTGGACAACCACGTGCCCGGCGCCTGCACGGGTGCCGAGATCGCCGCCCATATCAAGGAGCGGCACCCTGCAACACCGACAATCCTGCTGACGGGCCTCGCCAAGCCCGGAACAGGCGGCCAGGGATCGGGGATCGACCAAGTGCTGGCAAAACCCGTCCCTGCCCCGGAACTGCGCGCGGCAATCACCACGTTGCTGGAGAAAGCCAAGCCGGTTTCCCCAAGACCCGTCAACCCAGGGGTTTGACCGCTTTCGCCCTTGCGGGACACCAGTCTTCCATCGCAGACCTTGCCGGCCGTACCGAAGGGCGCCTCACTCCCACTTGTAGTTGAAGCTTACGGAGACGCGGTTTTCCTCGGCCATGTTGAGCGGCACCTCGTGGCGCAACCAGCTTTCCCACAGCAAGACATCGCCCACTTGGGGCGCGACATAGACAAAGGAACGCAATTCCTCGCGGCAGCCCTTCTTGCGCGTCGGGGCCGCCATCATCATCGCCAGCCGCGGGTCCTCCAGCTTCAGCGCCGAGGCACCTTCCGGCATGGCCACATAGGTCGTCCCCGAAATCACCGAATGCGGATGGATGTGGCTCGAATGGGTGCCGCCCTCCGGCAGGATGTTGATCCAGATATCCTCAAGCACCAGGCTCTTGTCGCCCAGGTCGAATTCCAGGTCCTCTGCAAAGGCTGCTACATGCTTGTCGAGCACCTTCACCAAATCGGAAAAGACCGGGAATCGCCAGGGCAGATCCGTCAGCGAGGCATAGGAGGTATAGCCGGGATACCCCTGCTCCTCGCACCAGTCCTGCCCTGCCTCGTCATCCTCGGCGATGGAATAGCACGAACCTTCCAGTTCATCGGTGTCGATGGCGCCATGCTCGGACAGCGGCGCCTGGTAGAGGCGGGTGGCGAAAAGAGAACGGATCTGGGTCATGTCCGCGCTTTAGCCCAAGCCGGACATCGGGGGAAATGAAATCTCAACTTCTCGGCGGCATGGTCGCGGCCAATCAAGAGGTCCGAACAGAATGTTCCCAATCCGTTGCCTGATGCTAATGACGCTGCTCGCCTGTGGCGGCGGCGCGTCGGCGCAATCCGCCTCGCTCTTTCCCCGCGGCGACTCTGGCGCAGGATCTCCGCTGATTGCCCTGCGCACGACGGCTCGACCCGGACCGACACAGCCCGCCAGCCTGTTCGCCGACGCGGAGCGACTTGG
Organism: Mameliella sp. MMSF_3455; assembly: GCF_030733205.1. Lineage (GTDB taxonomy): Bacteria > Pseudomonadota > Alphaproteobacteria > Rhodobacterales > Rhodobacteraceae > Antarctobacter. The sequence goes on along the minus strand of NZ_JASHJL010000013.1, from coordinate 7,819 downwards.
TTTCTTCGCGTCGATGCCAAAAGCGCGCCCTGCCCCGGACCCCTCAGCCGGACCTCTCTCCGGCAGCTCCGCGGTAGCACGTTTGCGCAGCCTGATCGCCGAGGCCGAGGCAGGACCGGAGGGCTATGACGCGATCATTCACGGCGCCCGTGTCAAACCCCCGAAACGCCCAACAGAACTGACCATTGAGGAGATCCTGAACTGGATCGCCGCCACGCCCGGGCAGCCCCATGCCATCGGGCGTTACCAGTTCATCCCAGACACGCTGCGCTTTTTGGTTGCCGACCTGAACATCGACACGCAAACGCGATTTACCCACGAGTTGCAGGATCGTCTGGCCGATGAATTGCTGGCCGACGCCGGTTTCCTAGCCTTCCAACGCGGAGAAATCACGCGCCGCAGCTTCATGTACCGGCTGGCCAAGGTCTGGGCCGGCCTGCCCCTCCCCTCGGGAGAAAGCTATTACGAGGACTATGCCGGCAACAAGGCGACCATGACCTGGGCGCGGTTCGACGGGGCAATGGCCAACATCTTTCCGGACTGACCGCCCGCACGCCAATCAGGTCAGGGACGGCTGTCGGCGCAGGCGGGCAACGTGCCCGTTGCGCAGCGCGTCAATGTGGATCGCACCGATCTGGACCGGGATTTCCCGCAGTTCCAGCAGTCGAGCAATCGCGAACCTGTGCCCCCCGCCACCCGAGCGCAACAAGACACCATCGCGGGCAAGGTGAACAAGGATGCCACCGTGCTCCCGCCGGAAACAGGCAGGCAGTTCCTCGCGCAAGAGCAAGCGGCCGCGGTCCCGCGTCTCCTCGTAGACGCGGTCAAGCGCCGCGTAACGCGCCCGCAGATCATCCAGATCGCCGCAGCCGTCGGGCTGCCGCCCTCTCTCCAGTTCCCCTGCCATGCGGATCCAGCAGGGCGTCTCCTCCCAGTCCGCGCCTTGCTGGAATCGCATACGACAGCTGATGAGGCGGCTGTCTTCACCCAACTCTTTGCGCGCAAGATCCCAGTTGCCCGCGATGACCCGGGCACTGTCGCGACGCCGCAACTCGAACCGACCCCGAGGCTTGTCATAAATGTGCGCGACATCCGCTAGGTCAACAAAGATCGCGGCATCGCTTGGCGGAACCACAGCGCCAAAGCGAACCCGGTTGATCCAGTCGCGGACGACCTTTTGCGGGACCTGGTTTTCGATCGACTTTCGCCAGCGCGCCGGATGCCAATAGAAAGACCGCGCCCTGTGATAGACAGCCTCGGGCGTGAACGCCCCCTGGAGGGACTTCGGACTGGACAGATCTACCACAGGCGAGCGCATCGGACAAAACTCCAGGAAATCTTCTTGCTTTTTGCCCGGATCCATTGGTCGGACAAAAAGGCCCCCACCGCTTTCGCGCCGGGGGCCTTCATTATCCACATTGTGCGGGCCTTGCCAATCCCGAGATCGGCGAGGCGGCACATTCGTCACCCTGCGACGCAGGGTGTTGCGTTACCAGTCCTCGCGAACCACGACGCGGGTCTTGATCGGCAGCTTCATCGCGGCAAGACGCAGGGCCTCGCGGGCGATTTCCTCGTTCACGCCGTCGATCTCGAACATCACGCGGCCGGGCTTGACCTTGCAGGTCCAGCGGTCGACCGAGCCCTTACCCTTACCCATACGAACTTCGATGGGCTTTGCGGTCACGGGCGTGTCCGGGAAGATACGGATCCAGACGCGGCCCTGACGCTTCATGTGACGCGTCATGGCACGACGGGCTGCTTCGATCTGGCGTGCGGTGACGCGTTCGGGCTCGAGAGCCTTCAGACCGTAACCGCCGAAGTTCAGATCGGAACCGCCCTTGGCCTGGCCCTTGATCCGGCCCTTCTGAACCTTGCGGAATTTAGTACGCTTTGGCTGAAGCATGGTTACCTCCGATCATCCCGGCGGCCGCCACCGGCACCACGGGGGGCCGGACCGTCCTGGAGTTCCTGGTTCTTGCGGTCGCGGGCCTGCGGATCATGTTCCATGATCTCGCCCTTGAAGATCCAGACCTTGATACCGATGATGCCGTAAGGCGTGGTCGCCTCAACGTTGGCATAATCGATGTCGGCGCGCAGCGTGTGCAGCGGCACGCGGCCTTCGCGATACCATTCGGTACGCGCGATTTCCGCACCACCCAGACGACCAGCGACGTTCACCCGGATACCCTGGGCGCCCATGCGCATGGCGTTCTGCACGGCCCGCTTCATCGCGCGGCGGAAGGAGACACGGCGCTCAAGCTGCTGGGCGATCGACTCGCCGACCAGTTGTGCGTCCAGCTCGGGCTTGCGGACCTCGACGATGTTGAGGTGCAGTTCCGAGTCGGTCATCGACGAGAGCTTCTTGCGCAGCACCTCGATGTCCGCGCCCTTCTTGCCGATGATGACGCCGGGGCGCGCGGTATGCACCGTCACGCGGCACTTCTTGTGCGGGCGTTCGATGATCACGCGGCTGATGCCGGCCTGCTTCGGCGGGTTGCGATACTCATTGAAAATGAACTCGCGGATCTTGAGATCCTCGAGAAGCAGATCACCATAGTCCTTGGTGTCGGCGTACCAGCGGCTGTCCCAGGTGCGGTTGACCTGCAGGCGCATGCCGATCGGATTGGTCTTGTTACCCATTAGGCTTGCTCCTCAACCTGGCGCACCTTGATGGTGAGTTCCGAGAACGGCTTGTTGATCCGGCCAAAGCGACCACGGGCCCGGGGGCGTCCGCGCTTCATGACCAGGTTCTTGCCCACGTAGGCCTCGGCGACGACCAGTTCGTCGACGTCCAGACCGTGGTTGTTCTCGGCATTGGCGATAGCCGACTGCAGGCACTTCTTCACGTCAACCGCGATCCGCTTCTTCGAGAAGGTCAGGTCCGTGAGAGCCTTGTCCACCTTCTTGCCGCGGATCAGTTGTGCGACGAGGTTCAGTTTCTGCGGGCTGGTGCGCAGCATGCGCAGCTTTGCCATCGCTTCGTTGTCCGCCACGCGGCGGGGATTCTTATCCTTGCCCATGGCTTACTTCCTCTTCGCTTTCTTGTCGGCTGCGTGACCGTAGTAGGTACGGGTCGGTGCATATTCGCCGAACTTCTGGCCGATCATGTCCTCGGTCACGTTGACCGGGATATGCTTCTGACCGTTGTAGACGCCAAACGTCAGGCCCACGAACTGGGGCAGGATCGTCGAGCGGCGCGACCAGATCTTGATGACTTCGTTCTTGCCCGACTCGCGCGACTTCTCGGCCTTCTTCAGGACGTAGGAATCGACGAACGGACCTTTCCAGACGGAACGCGACATGGATTACCGCCCCTTCTTCTTGGCGTGGCGCGAGCGGATGATCAGCTTCTGCGACGCCTTGTTGGTGTTGCGGGTGCGCTTGCCCTTGGTCGGCTTGCCCCAGGGCGTCACCGGGTGACGACCACCCGAAGTGCGGCCTTCACCACCGCCGTGCGGGTGGTCGATCGGGTTCATGACGACACCGCGGACGGAGGGGCGCTTGCCCATGTGGCGGACGCGGCCGGCCTTGCCGAGGTTCTGGTTCGAGTTGTCGGGGTTCGAGACCGCGCCAACCGTTGCCAGGCACTCCTGGCGGACCATGCGCAGCTCACCGGAGCTGAGACGGATCTGGGCATAGCCACCGTCACGACCGACGAATTGGGCGTAGGTGCCCGCGGCGCGTGCGATCTGGCCACCCTTGCCGGGCTTGAGCTCGATGTTGTGGACGATCGTGCCGATCGGCATGCCGCTGAAGGGCATGGTGTTGCCGGGCTTGATGTCCGCTTTCTGCGAGGAAACGACCTTGTCGCCCACACCCAGGCGCTGGGGGGCGAGGATATAGGCCTGTTCGCCGTCGTCATACTGGACGAGCGCGATAAAGGCGGTGCGGTTGGGGTCGTATTCGATGCGCACGACGATGCCGTTGACATCGAACTTGTTGCGCTTGAAATCGACGATCCGGTAGAGGCGTTTTGCGCCACCGCCGCGGCGGCGAGCGGTGATCCGTCCGGTGTTGTTCCGGCCGCCGTTCTTCGTCAGACCCTCGGTGAGGGCCTTGACGGGGCGTCCTTTGTACAGCTCCGAACGGTCGATCAGCACCAGCCCGCGCTGGCCCGGCGTCGTCGGCTTGTACGACTTGAGTGCCATGCTTTCTGTCTTCCGTTGCTTACGGCCGGGTCGTGACCCAGCCTATGTTATCAGCCCCCCGAAGGTGGCCAGTGGTATAGGCCCCCGAAGGTGCCCGATTCGCGTCTTCCGCAAAGAAAAGCAAAGCCCCGGACGAATCCGGGGCTCCCTGCGGATGCGGTCGTTTAGGCGAGGACGGGCGTCACGTCAAGTGGTCGCAGGACCATTCCGCCAACTCGGCACTCCCGCTGTTGCGGCAGTTCGGCAGCGCCGGGACATGCGCCGTCACGCAACCCCGAAGTCATCCAGCAACGTGCGGATATTGCGGGAAAACGCCTCTTCACTCAGGTCGCGTTTCCATTTGGCAAGGGCACTCTGTTTCATCCGATCCAGTTCCTCGCGGTTGGAGTCCAGCTTCAACAACCATTCAACCGCCTGCTCCATGTGGAGCGGGTCGAAAACAACACCGTCATCGCCATGCGTCAGATCCCCCGCCGATCCGCATTGATCCGAGATCATCGGAACCGCGCCGTAGGCCATTGCTTCCAGCGGAGAAGATCCGCGCAACTCAGCGAAGCTGGGCAAAATGCACAGGTCATGTGAGGCATAGAGCGTTCCCATCTCAAGGAATGGCACAGATCCCGCCAGCTTGATCCACGGGCGACGCGACAGGTCCTGGATTGTCGCGAAATGCGAATTGTCCGGCCTCGGCATTGTTCCGGCCAGGGTCAGACTGATCCGGTCCTGCGCGCCCATTTCCTCTATCTTCTGGATCAGCAGGTGCTGGTTCTTGCGTTCGGCTCCCAGCTTGCCGACCAAAAGGACCTTCAACCGGTCGTCCTCACGCGGCAAGACCTCATGTGGCAGCACGTCCACGGGCAGCGGCAGAAAGCGCGCGTAGGGATCCTTGGGCTTGCGGCGATCCAGCCCGCGCACCGGGGTAAAGCGTTCGATCGGCAACCCCTTGTAGCGCAGCAGCAACCGCCGCGCGAAGCCCGTCGGAACATCGTCCGGCACCTGGTTGTACAGGATGCGTGGGATTCCCTTTCGCCTCGCCGCCCGAGAGGCGCGACGGCTGATGGCCCAAGCATTGCGAATGATCACGAGGTCGGGCCGGAATTCCTGAACTTCCTTTTCAACCTCCTCGTAGGATGGCGTCTTTCCCATGACGACCGGGTCGAGCATCGAGTGATCCTCTCCGCCGGAGGCAACACAGACCAACAGGCGGACCTCGTGCCCATCTGCCAGTAGGCGTCGGACCGCAAACCACATGTTGGTGTGAAACCGCGGCAAAGTGAAAAGCAGTCGCGCCATGGCACCCCTGAACCTTCTGAAACGCATGTTCGGCGCTGATCCAAATACCAGACCGCCAACGGCGCGCAAATCCCCGGACCGATTGAACGGCAGGTCGTTCGGACGGATCAGAGCCAGCCAAACAGCCCCGGCGCCAGCGCCCCCGCCCATCAAGGGAAAAGGCCCCCGCATCCCTGCGAGGGCCTTTCCGATTTCGGTAGCGCGGGGATCACCCCGCCGCCCAGATCACAACCCGGTCGACACGTCGATCGTGTTGCCCTCTTCGAGGGTGACATAGGCCTTCTTGACGTCCTTGCGGCGCCCCATGGTGCCGCGGAAACGCTTCTGCTTGCCCTTGGTGATGGTGGTGTTGACCGCCTTCACCTTGACACCGAACAACGCCTCGACCGCTTCCTTGATCTGCGGCTTGGCCGCGTCGATCGCCACTTCGAAGACCACGGCGCCATTCTCGGATGCCATCGTGGATTTCTCGGTGATGATCGGCTTGCGGATCACGTCGTAATGTTCTGCCTTCGCGCTCATTTCAGACGAGCCTCCAGTGCTTCGACACCCGCCTTGGTCAGAACCAGCGTGTCACGCTTGAGGATGTCATAGACATTTGCGCCCTGGCTCGGCAGCACATCGAGACCCTCGATGTTGGCTGCTGCACGGGCGAAGTTTTCGTTGACCTCGGCGCCGTCGATGATCAGCGCGCGCTTCCAGCCCAGGTTCGCGACCTGCTTGGCAAGGGTCTTGCTCTTGCCATCGCAATCCGCGGCTTCGATTACCACCAGCGAGCCGTCCTTCACCTTGGACGAAAGCGCGTGCATCAGGCCCAGCTTGCGGACCTTCTTGGGCAGTTCGTGGCCATGCGAACGCGGGGTCGGGCCCTTGTAGATGCCACCCTTGCGGAAGATCGGTGCGTTCCGGGAGCCGTGGCGTGCGCCGCCGGTGCCCTTCTGGCGATAGATCTTCTTCTTGGAGTAGGACACTTCCGAGCGGGTCTTGACCTTGTGCGTACCGGCCTGCGCCTTGTTGCGCTGCCAGCGGACGACGCGGTGGAGAATGTCGGCGCGCGGCTCCAGCCCGAACAGGGCCTCGTCCAGCTCGACTTCGCCAGCGGAACCGCCGTCGAGGTTGATCACGTCGAGTTTCATTCGTCGCTTTCCTTCTTCTCGGCCTCGATTTCAGCCTCGGCGTCTTTCAAAGCGGCTTCCTGCTGGGCGGCCTCTTCCGCAAGGCGGGCCTCCTCGGCAGCTTTCGCTTCTTCCTCGGCCTGGCGGGCGGCTTCCTCGGCGGCTTTCATCGCTTCCCGCTTGGCGCTCATCAGCGCGGCCGGCAGGATGACGTTGTCCGGGGTCGGTTTCTTGACGGCGTCCTTGACGGTCACCCAGGATCCCTTGGGGCCGGGAACGGCGCCCTTGATCATGATGATGCCACGGTCGCTGTCAGTGCGGACGACCTGCAGGTTCTGCGTGGTCACGCGGACAGAGCCCATGTGGCCGGCCATCTTCTTGCCCTTGAACACCTTGCCGGGGTTCTGGCACTGGCCGGTCGAACCGTGCGAACGGTGCGAGATCGACACGCCGTGCGTGGCACGCAGACCGCCGAAGTTGTGGCGCTTCATGCCGCCGGCAAAACCCTTACCGATGGTGATGCCGCTGACGTCCACGAACTGACCTTCGAAGTAATGGTCGGCGATGATTTCCTCACCCACTTCGATCAGGTTCTCGGGGTCGACGCGGAATTCCACGACCTTCCGCTTGGGTTCGACCTTGGCAACGGCGAAATGCCCACGCATCGCCTGGCTGACGCGCTTGGCCTTTGCGGTACCTGCGCCCAGCTGGACGGCGGTGTAGCCGTGCTGGTCATTGGTGCGCTGCGCGACAACCTGCAGGCTGTCGAGTTGCAGCACGGTGACGGGGATCTGCTTGCCGTCTTCCATGAAGAGACGGGTCATGCCGATCTTCTTTGCGATCACTCCAGAGCGCATGTTCATCGGCCTCCCTTAAACCTTGATCTCGACGTCCACGCCGGCGGCGAGGTCGAGCTTCATCAGGGCGTCCACGGTCTGCGGGGTCGGATCGACGATGTCCAGCAGGCGCTTGTGCGTGCGGATCTCGAACTGGTCGCGCGACTTCTTGTTGACGTGCGGACCGCGCAGAACGGTATATTTCTCGATCTTGTTCGGCAGCGGGATAGGACCGCGGACCGTTGCGCCGGTGCGTTTGGCGGTGTTGACGATTTCCTGGGTGCTGGCGTCCAGCACGCGGTAATCGAACGCCTTGAGCCGGATACGGATGTTCTGGTTCATTGAACAGCCTTGTTCACGATGTTGGGGTTGAGAGGAAGATCTGCGACCACCGCAAACCTTCGTCGAACCCGGAAGTGTCAGGGCG
>NZ_JASHJL010000012.1 GCF_030733205.1 Mameliella sp. MMSF_3455 | reverse complement strand
TGATCCCGGATGCCGAGAAGAACCAGCGCGGTCAGCCGGTCGGGGTCCACCTTCACGCCTTCCGTGCTGACGCCTTCCCGCGCAAGCTGTTCGGTGATGAAGCGGCCCATGTGCTCATCCCCGACCCCGGTGATGACGGCAGAGCAATACTCGGCCACGGTAGCGGCGCCGTTGTCGTGTCGCGGGTGGCGCCGATCCGGCGGCCGAAGCTGGACCCCTTCACGGATCAGATTGACCAGTGGCCGGTTGGGGACAAAGTCCGGCCACGCAAGCAGCGCCACACCGCAAAGCGGATCTTCGAGCGGTTGCGGGATAAGTGCTGGCTCGGAAGCGGTCCGGCAAGGAGATGTTCGTGCCGCTCAGCCATCCGCCGGGACACGCACAGGCGGTTTTTGGCGAATCTTTGGTCGTGATCTGCGGGGTGGAGCAGAAGGCGCATTTCTTCGCCTTTGACCTGCCGCACAGCGCTGCCTGTCTTATCCGGGCCTATCCTGCGGCCACCACCGAGGCCTGGCTGGATGGGCACGTCCATGCCTTTGCGTTCTTCGGCGCGGTCCCCCGGTCGATCCTCTACGACAATGACCGCTGTCTGGTTGCAAGGGTTCTACCCGATGGCCCCCGACAGCGAACACAACGGTTCTGCGCATTGCTGTCGCACTACGTGATCGACGACGGCTACGGGCGACCCGGCAAGAGCAACGACAAAGGAGCCGTGGAGGGTCTGGTCGGCTGCGCGCGGCGCAATTTCATGGTGCCGATTCCGTCCTTTCCGGACCGGGCCGCGTTCAATGCTCATTTGGAAGAGCAATACCGCAAACGGCAGGGCGATGTCCTGCGCGGCCACACGACCAGCATTGGCGAACGGCTGCAAGCCGATCTGGCGGCGATGCAGGATTTGCCCGCCGCGCCCTTTCGAAGCCTGCGATCTGCAAAGCGGCCAGGTCACCTTCACCTCGGTGGTGCGCTATCGCGGCAACGATTGCTCGGTGCCGTTTGCCTACGGCCACCACGCGGTCTGAATCAAGGACTTCGTCGCCCGCGTCGCCTTCGTGACCGCCGCGGCTCTCGAGCACGAGTTGATGAAAACCCGCGACGAAAAGCGCCTTCTGCAGCTTCAACGCAAGCTGGCCATGGTCAGGCTGCAGATCATCGACGAGCTGGGCTTCGTGCCGCTCGGCAAGACCGGCGCCGAGCTCCTGTTCGAACTGATCTCACAGCGCGACGAGCGCGGCTCAACAGTGATCACAAGCAATCTCCCTTTCGAGGAATGGACCGAAACCTTCGGCACCGAGCGCTTGAAAGGCGCGCTGCTGGACCGCCTGACCCATCACGTCAACATCCTGGAAATGAACGGCGAAAGCTACCGTCTCAACCAAAGCCGTGCCCGCCCGGCCGCCACCAATAAGTGATCCTCAACAAATCGGACTGACGGCCAATGCACATTGGAACGTGCTTGCCACTTGAGGGCCACACGCTCCAAGGCGCGCACCCCAAACTAGCCGGATTTTGCTCCGCCGTTGACAACAGGGTCAGCGTCAGACCGGCAACCGCGAAAAGCGTGGCCAGCGTGACGATGAAGGACGGCACCTGCGTGCGGGTCACGATCATGCCGTTGACGAAGCCGAACAGCGCGCCGACCGCGAGTGACGCGAATATTTCGAGCAGGATGGGCATCTCGTAGTAGCCAGAGATAATGGCAAACGTCATGGCAGAGGCCGGAAGGACCGCGCCGGTGGAAACAGCAAGCTCTTCCTCGATCATGAGGAAGCCAACCGGGATCGCAATCATGCCGACGGTCGAGGCAAAGTTCACCCAGGTCGACCCACCGCCGACCGAAAGGAAATTGCGCTGAAATCCGAATATGGCGAATACGATGAACACCATCGCGTGACCCATGAATGCCACCGCTGCAGGGCTGCGCATGAGGACTCCGAAGGAAAAGCTAGAAGAGGTTTCTTCGGCGCTTGGGATTCCACTGGAACCGCCTTTGGAAGTTGTGTCGGTCATCGAGCCCTCTCCAGAAATGTATCGCACGCACGCCACCTTGGGTGGGGCGTTGGAGGGGGACCCGGTCGGCGACCGACCGGGTCCCGTTTCGCAGAGGAAGGATCAGCGGGCGCCGAGCTTCACGCCGTCGATGGAGGTCTCGACGTTCGATGCGTCGACGATGGCCGGATCGGTCAGGACGGGCTTGATGGCCCGTTCGGTGCAGAACTTCAGGTTCGAGAACAGCATCGACGTCGACAGGAAGCCCTGGAGGTAGGGTAGTTGGAGGATCGCCATGGTTTGCGTTCCGGCCTAGATACGGTCGATGGCCGATGCAGAAGCGTCAGCCGCCCGGGCCGCGAGGTTGATAACCGCATCGATGTCCGGATCGACAATCAGTTCGGATTTGATGACCTCGGACGTACCGTCCATGTCCTGGTCGAGGGTGGCCGGAACCCGCAGGATCTAGGTTTCGGCCACCGCTTCGGCGGCACCGTCCTGAACACCCTTGCAGCGGGTTTCCAGGTTGACCGCATCGGGGTTCTGGATGTGGCACATGATCTTGGTCGCGCCGTATTCACCCATTTCTCCTTGGCCCGCGTCGAACGACATGATCGTGATACCCTGTTCCGCCGCGACCTTCAGGGCGGGCGTTTCCGATTCGGGCGGCCAGTTCGGGATGGCGATGCCATCGACGCCCTGCGCAACCTCTTCTTCGGTCAGCGAAACCAGGTCCGGACCAAAGTTGTCGTGGTTCTACGTCTGCAGGAAATTCACTGTACCCCACATGGCCTCGACCATCAGTGCGGCGTCCTCGGCACCCTTTTTGACCATGTTCCAGAAACGGTCCTGCGCAGAGCCAACACTCACTGCGATGTCCTGTGCCATGGCATCTGTGGACAAGCTGTCGGCAACGGCCGCGGGTGCGATGGTTGAGTTGAATTTCATGTCGATTTTCCTCCTCTGATATCCCGCCGTCTCGGCGGTCGACATTAGCTGCAATTCGGCCCGAAACATCACTTGATGAGACCCATCTCTTCGTTCTCGATGCTCATAACTTCAAAATCTGGAGGGCGAGATGGCCGCAGCCTCAACCAAGGGCCACTGGAAGGGTCCGACGGTCGAGGAGATCGCGAAGCTGGCCGGGGTCGGCACAGTCTCGGTCGACCGCGTTCACAACAACCGTCCCGGCGTCAAGGAAACGACTCGGACGAGAGTGCTTTCCGCCTTCGACAAGCTGAAGCATGAACAGGGCGAGGCCGCAACGTCACTGCGGATCCGGCTGCTCTGCGATTCCGGCGAAAGCTTTGATGCGATGGTCGAACTGGCCGTCGACCGGGTCAACCGGAGCGTCGCTGGCATCGAGATCGATGGCCACTACGTTTCGACCAACGAAATGGACCCGCTCCCGTTGCACGCAACATCGAGGACGCTGCCGAAGCCGACGGCCTGATCGTCAACGCGCGCGAGCACCCCGCGATCAATCGCGCGATCCGCAAGCTGGTGGGCTCTGGCCAACCGGTTGTGACCCTGACGACGGATCTGCCTTCTTCACGCCGCTCGGCCTACATCGGCAATGACCAATACGCCGCTGGCAGCGTCGCCGCGCAGTTGATCGGCCAGATTCTGCCCGAGAAACGCAACAGCATTCTTCTGACACTCAGCGTTTCGTTCACAACAAGAACGCGAAATGGGGTTTCGACGCGTGCTGCGCAGCGAGTTCCCGCACCTTAAGATCGAGGAACGGGTGACCTCGGACGACAGCACCGGCACGACCCGCGAACAGTTGGTCGCCCATATCGAGGCGCATGGTTGCCCGGCGGCGGTCTACAACCTGGCAGGCGCGAACCTCGGCGTGGCCGAGGCGCTGTAGGCGTTCGGCAAGACCCATGAAACGGTCTTTGTCGGGCACGAATTGCCCCCCTGTTCGCGCGGACTGCTGGAGGCAGGAACGATGGACTACGTGATTTCGCATGACTTCGTCGCCGAGGTCACAAGCGCCGTGGAATGGATCCGTGCGCATGCAAGCGGCACTGGTGTATCCAACCCGGCGCCAATCCAAATCTCCATCCATACGCGCTATAGTTGCGGGTTTTGATGTCACCGGCCTGGCGCACGAGGCTGGCGGCGACGGGAAACTGTGGAGAAAGGGACTTGAAGAACAGCCCTCAGGCTTGTGGGGGTCTCGGCGTAGAATTCATGCGGCAATTCCCGGGCTGTGAGCGAGAAGCCTTCCCTCCTTGCCCATGTTGTTTTGGGCTCACGTCCGCACGCTGATGGGTTCCGGCACGTCCTCAATGGCATCGACGGCGCAAAAGCCCCGCCATTCCCGCAACCTCCTCTGGCTGTCGCGCCCGACATTGGCGGGCTGCCGAGGCGAGCCCGGCTGGATACGCGTCAACGCGGTACCTGACTGACACTCGCCAATGGCTGCCTTCATAGGGCGCTCTGACGGCGCGTTCACGCTTGGACCAAGATCGCCCGGAAGTCACTCACATTTGTCAACGTTGGCCCCGTTGTAACTAGACTGCCGAGTTTCTCGAACACCGTAAAGCTGTCGTGCATCTCGAGCTTGCAACGCACGTCGATGCCGCGGCGGGCCGCATCGCCCTGAAAATCGGGATCGATGATCGCACCGGCAGCGGTCTCTGTCCCATCGATCCCGTCGGTGTCGGCCGCGATCGCGGAGATCAATTTGTGACCGTCCAGCGCGAGCGCGAGAGAGAGCAGGAACTCGGTATTGCGTCCACCCCTGCCGGGAGGCCTGTCGCCAACCGTCACGGTGGGCTCGCCGCCGGAGATCAGCGCGAGAACGAGGTCGTCGGCTCCGGCTTCGGCGACCGCGGACATGAGCTCGACCGTTGCGGCGCGCGCGGCGGCGTCGGGAACCGGGTGCGATGCCTCGCGCAGGGTGATCCGGTCCGTGGGCACCGCGTACCCGTAGCGCATCACGACAACGCCGGACAGGTCCACATCGGGCCAGGCGCGTTCGACCGCCTGCGCCATGGAGGCGGCCGACTTGCCGCCGCCAACCACGATGCAGCGACCGCGCGATTTTTCCGGCAGGTGCGCGGCAAGGACACGTGCAGGATCGGCAGCGCCGATTGCTGCCCGCAGCATACGGCCCAGCAGGCCGCGCGCGTCATCGTGCGTCATGCTCCAGAGGCTCAGATATTCTCGCCGCGGATCGCTTCGCACACCGCGTCTGTTACATCCTGCGTGGTGGCCTTGCCGCCCACGTCAGGGGTCAGGATGCCGTCGGCGCAGACCTTTTCCACCGCGCGCATCAGCCGGTTCGCGGCGTCAGCCTCGCCAAGATGGTCGAGCATCTGGCTGGCGGTCCAGAAGGTGGCCACCGGGTTGGCGATGCCCTTACCGGTGATGTCGAAGGCCGAGCCGTGGATCGGCTCGAACATCGACGGATAGCGGCGCTCGGGGTCGATATTGCCGGTGGGCGCGACGCCGAGGCTGCCCGCCAGCGCGCCGGCGAGGTCGGACAGGATGTCGGCGTGCAGGTTGGTGGCGACGATAGTGTCGAGGCTTTTCGGATCCTTGACCATGCGCACAGTCATGGCGTCGACCAGCATCTTGTCCCAGGTAACGTCAGGGAAGTCCTTTGCCACCTCGGCGGCGATCTCGTCCCACATCACCATGCCGAACCGCTGGGCATTGGATTTCGTGACCACGGTCAACAGCTTGCGCGGACGCGAGCGGGCCAGCTCGAAGGCATAGCGCATGATTCGGGTGACGCCGGTGCGGGTAAAGATGGACACCTCGGTGCCCACTTCCTCGGGCATGCCCTGGTGCGTGCGGCCACCGTTGCCGGAATATTCACCCTCGGAATTCTCGCGCACGATGACCCAGTCGAGGTCACCTGGCCCCACACCGGCCAGCGGCGAGGTGATGCCGGGCAGGATCTTGGTCGGGCGCACGTTGGCGTATTGGTCAAAGCCCTGGCAGATCGGCAGGCGCAGCCCCCAAAGCGTCACGTGGTCGGGTACGTCGGGAGCGCCCACGGCTCCGAAAAAGATCGCGTCGAAATCCTTGATCTGGTCGCGCCCGTCCTCGGGCATCAGCGCACCGGTTTTCTTGTAACGCTCTGATCCCCAGTCAAAGGCCGTCACGTCGAAGGTGAAGCCGCCATCGCGCCGCGCCAGTGCCTCGAGCGCCTGCAAGCCCGCCGCGATGACCTCGGGCCCGATCCCGTCGGCCGGGATTGAGGCGATCCTGTAGGTCTTCACCGCATCTTTGGCCGCTTGCGCACCGCCGGACGGCGTCGTTGCCGTATCCCCGCCTTTCAGGATCGTCATGTTGTCTCCTCCTCGTGAACGCTCGTCCCGTTTGGGCGAGAGCCTACAGGCGCCGGTCCGGGCTTCTCAATTCCACACCGATTATATAAGATTTCGCGATAAACTAGCGAGCAGGTGCCCATCGTGAACATCACGCAGTTGAAATGTTTCCTTGCCGCGGCAGAGACGCTGCATTTCGGACGCGCTGCACAGTCGTTGGATATTCTGCCAGCGACACTGGGGCGGCACGTCAAGCAACTCGAGGACCATCTGGGCGTGTCCCTGTTCCATCGCACCACGCGGGCGGTGTCACTGACCGAGGCGGGCAACCGCGTTCTGGAAGATGCGCGCGCCCTGGTCACCCAGGCCGAAGCGCTTGAAGAAAAGGCGCGCGCCGTGCGCAGCGCCGAGGCGCATGTGCTGCGGGTAGGCGCCATCGACAGCGCAGCCGCCGGGCTGATCCCGCAGATACTGCAGCCCCTGCACGAGTCGCACCCGGATCTCGAAATCCAGATCGTCGAGCAGAAGACCATCCACCTGCTGCCGAAATTGCTCAGCGGCAGTCTCGACATCGCATTCTGCCGTCCCCCCGACGTGCGCGATCCAAAGCTGGTGTTCCGCACGCTGTTCTACGAGACCGCCGTGGTGGCCCTGCCCAAATCTCACCCGCTGGCCGACCGCGCGGCAATAGAGATCGCCGATCTTGCCGAAGAACCGCTGATCGTCCCTGACCGGCGGTCCCGGCCTCATTCGCATGACTTGACCATGTCGCTGTTTCTTGGCGCCGGATTGACGGCGCGCGTGGCCCAGATCGCGGAAGAAAAGCAGACCATCGTCAACCTTGTGGCGGCGGGCACCGGTCTTGCGATCGTGCCACGCTGGACATCGCGGCTACGGGTCGAAGGCGTGCGCTTTATCCCGTTGGCCAAGACGGACGCGACATCGCAGGCGAAACTGATCCTCGCCGCCTCCTGGGCAAGAGGCACGCGCGACCCACTGCGGGACGTGTTCCTGACCGTTCTTGAGGCTGAACTGGAGGCGCTCGAAGCCTCTGCCTGATTAAACCGCGAGAGAATATAATCTATGTCGAATTGAGTTGGGCAAGCTGCCTTGCCCACGCTTCCAGATGCAGGGCGTGCACGTCCAAAGTGCGCCACAAGAAATACCGGAGGAGAAAACCCATGAAATTCAAGACAATCCTGGCCGCCGCCGCATGTATTGCCGCGCTGCCCGCAATCGCCCAGGACGCGCCCGAAATCGACAGCCTGGACATGGAAGCGCCCAAGCGTCTCCTGTTCGTTGGCAACAGCTATCTGTACTACGGCGACAGCCTGCACAATCACGTCGTCAGAATGGCGCGCACTGCCTATCCCGATGAAAGCTTCACCTACAAGTCGGCGACGATTTCCGGCGCCTATCTCGATCACCACGATATCGACAGCCACCTCGAACCCGGCAAGCTGGGCGTCGACGACCCCTTTGACGTGGTCATCCTCCAGGGTCATTCGACGGCCATGACCACCGACGAAAAGGTCAAACGTTTCAATGACGCCGCCAAGGAGATGCAGGCCGCCATCGCCGCCACCGGCGCAAAAACCGCACTCTACATGACCCCTGCCTACAGCGATGAACACCGCCGATATGATCCGGGGATGTTCGACAAGGTCGACGCAGGGTACACTGCGGCCGGCAACACGCTCGACGCGTTGGTGATCCCTGTCGGTCTCGCTTTCGAAATGGCTTATGAACGACAGCCAGACATCAATTTGCACAAGGATTTCGACGGCAGCCACCCGACCCTTCTCGGCACGTACCTGGCGGCGGCCACGACCTATGCAGCGCTCTACGGCGAATCCGTCGTTGGCAATCCCTACGACTATTTCGGATCGGTGTCGGAAGAGGACGCGGCCTTCCTTCAGCAAGTCGCCGAAGACGCCGTCGCGGCCTATTATTCCCGGTAATCCTGACCAGACCTGAGTTTCAGAGCACAAACCGACCCGGGCGGACTGCCGCCCGGGTCGGATCATGGCGATGGACCCGCGATCCGAGGCGCTTCCCCTGAAGGCTGGGTACGGGCAAGACACTCAATGACTTTGGCAGGTCGCTACCGAAGCCGTATGCAGGCGCAACCAATCGCAAGCCAGAGGTGCCGGATATCAGCGCCGGACCTGAAACGCCGGCCGTTGCCGCAAGCACTCAACTTGCCTTGCAGCCCCCCGCAGTGAAAAACCTATGCATTGCCTCCCCCGCGATAGGCGCCGATTCCGCGCTGGCCGCCTGAAGCGTCCATTGGCTTCGCCACAATTATAACGTGAATGAATATAATCCGTGCCGAATTGAGTCGCGCACGGTCCTTCGCCCACTATCCCATTCGGAGGACGCGCCACCATCAGGCGCGTAACAGGGAATACAACGGAGGAGGAAACCCATGAAATTCACGACATTCCTTGCAGCCGCTGCTTGCGTGGTCGCGTTGCCCGCAGTCGCGCAGGACAATGCAGATTGGCCAGCCAGCATCACCATCGGCACCGGCAGCCAGGGCGGCACCTATTTCGGCTACGGCAGCGGTTTCGGCGCGATGATCAGCGAAGAACTGGGCGTCAATGCAGGGGTCGAGATCACCGGCGGCCCGGTACAGAACGTCACACTCGTGGAAACCGGCGAGCACCAGCTTGGCTTTGTCACCCTCGGCCCCGCCGACGAGGCACGCCGAGGTGAAAGCCCACTGATGCCCGGGACGCCGCACGAGAACGTGCGGGCCCTGTTCCCGATGTACCAGACACCGCTTCAGGCCGCTGTTCTGGCCTCGTCGGACATCGAGAGCTTTCAGGATCTGCAAGGCAAACGCGTGGGGGTCGGCCCGGCGGGCGGCACATCGGCAACCTACTGGTCCCGTTTCTTCGAGAACGCCGAAGGCTATGAAAACGTGAAGCTGTCCTTTGCGGGTGGGTCCGATACTGCAGGCCAACTGAAGGACGGACTGATTGACGCATTCGTCTATGCTGCGGGTCTGCCGACCGGCGCCTATGCGCAACTTGCAGTCGAGAACGACGTGCGCTTCCTGTCGATGGACGCAGAGACGCTGGCGACGATGAAGGAAATCGTGCCGGCGATGGCGGATTTCACCATCCCGGCTGACACCTACGACGATCAGCCCGACCCGCTGCAGACCGTGTCGCTTTGGAACTTTGCCATTGCGCACAAGGACATGCCGGAAAGTCTCGCCTACGAGATCACGGCGCTGGCGATGGAAAACCACGACCGCATGATGACAAACCACGCCGCCGCACGGGAAACCCTGCCGGAAAACGTCGTCAAGAACACCGTGGTCCCGTTCCACCCGGGCGCTGTCCGCTGGTTCGAGGAAAACGGCTTTGACGTCCCGACGGTCGACTAAGCATCCGCTTTCCACGACGACGGCATGACTTTTCTCAGGCGGCGATCCCCGGTCGCCGCCTGTTCTGTTCCCATTCTCACGAGCGATCCGGACCATGAGCAACGCGCAGCAGCACGGCCCGACCCCGGCCGAAGAGGACGGCAAGTCCGCAATCGAGCAGGAACTGGCCAGGGCCAATGTCGACAACGACCCCGTCGCCGCAAACCAGAGGCTGTTCACCGGCACCCGAAACATGGTGATCGCGCTGATGTGCGTGGCCTACACGGTGTTCCACCTTCTGGTCATGAACGTCTACCCGCTGGAGACCTGGGCCTACCGGCTGACCCACGTTGGCGGAGGCCTGCTGCTGGGCTTCCTGCTGTTCGGCTCAAAGGCTTTCGCAGAGGACACCGATGCGACCCATCGCGACAGCCTGCTCTCCAAGGCGCTGCTTGGGCTTGCAGGGGCAGGTATCGTCTACGGGCTGGTCGGGGTCGGGGCGGTCTGGATCAACGGGACCGTGCTTGGCGAGCGCCTGCCGCCGCAATGGGCGATGTCCACCTTCGGCATTCCACTGACCGCGGGCACCGCGCTGGCCATCGTGCATGGCTGGGTATTTCCTCATCGCGGACGGATGCAATTCGCGCCGGGTGACGTGCTGCTGGCGCTGTCCGCCGTCGCCTTTACCGCCTACCTGATCTTTTTCGCCCGGCAATTGCAGTTGCGGGCCGGGATGCCCATGGCGCTGCCGGGCGACATGTGGTCGGCCATCACCGGCGTTCTGCTGATCATCGAACTGACGCGCCGCCTGGCAGGTCTTGCGCTGGTCATCATCGCCGGTGTCTTTGTCGTCTACGCTTTCGCCGGGCCTTGGCTGCCGGGCATATTCGAGCACCGCGGCTATGACGTAAAGCGTTTCTTCTCCTACATCTTCACCGACAATGGCGTTCTTGGCGCCCCGATCGCGATCTCGTCGACCTACATCATCCTGTTCGTCGTCTTCGCGGCCTTTCTGCAAACCACCCGTGTGGGCGAGTATTTCGTCAACCTCGCCTTTGCCGCCGCCGGGCACCGGCGCGGCGGACCGGCCAAGGTGGCGATCTTTGCCTCGGGCCTGATGGGCATGATCAACGGCAACTCGGCGGGCAACGTCGTGGCGACCGGTTCGCTCACCATCCCGATGATGAAGAAGGTGGGCTATCGCAACCAGACCTCTGCCGCGGTCGAGGCCGCCGCCTCGACCGGCGGGCAGATCATGCCGCCGATCATGGGTGCGGGCGCCTTCATCATGGCCGAGATCACCGGCATTTCCTACATGGAGATCGTCTATGCCGCGATCATCCCGGCTGTGATCTACTTCGTCTCGGTCTATTTCATGGTCGATCTGGCCGCGAAGAAGGCGAACATGAAGGGCCTGCCGCGTGACCAGCTGCCCAGGCTCGCCAAGCTGGCAAAGCAGATCTACCTGTTCCTGCCCATCGTCGTTCTGATCTACGCGCTGTTTGCGGGCTATTCCGTGATCCGCTGCGGCACGCTGGCGATGATCACCGCCGCCGTCGTTTCCTGGTTGACGCCCCACCGCATGGGACCGCGCCAGCTGTTCCAGGCGCTGGACAACGGTGCGCGGATGGTTCTGCAACTGGTGGCGGTCTGCGCCACGGCGGGCATCATCGTGGGGGTCATCGCGCTGACGGGCATCGGCTCGCGCTTTTCGACGGTGCTGCTGGCGCTGGCCGATCAAAGCCAGATCCTCGCGCTGTTCTTCGCGATGGTCGTGTCGATCATCCTTGGCATGGGCATGCCCACGACGGCGGCCTATGCGGTGGCGGCCTCGGTCATCGCGCCGGGCGTCATCAACCTGGGTGTCGCGCCGCTGACCGCGCATCTGTTCATCTTCTACTTCGCGGTGATGTCAGCCATCACGCCGCCGGTGGCGCTGGCCGCTTATGCGGGCTCGGCTCTGGCCGGGTCGGACCCGATCCGAACATCCGTGGAAAGCTTCAAGATCGGCCTCGCCGCCTTCGTGGTGCCTTACATGTTCTTCTACTCTCCGGCGATGCTGCTGGACGGCAACTGGTTCGAGATTGCCCACATCGCGGTCACCGCGCTGATCGGCGTCTACCTGCTGTCCTGCGCGGTGCAGGGCTGGTTCTTCGGACATGCGAACCTGGCCGTGCGCGCGGCCTTGGGAGCAGGCGGGCTGACGATGATCGCCGGCGGCTGGATCACCGATGCGATCGGCGTGGGCATCGCGGTTGCGTTGGTCCTGATCCAGAAAAGCCGCGTAACCGCATCAGACTTTGCCCACGGCGCCGACTGAGGCCGCGGCAAGGCGAAACGAAAGGGCCAGCGCCTGCTGCTGACAGATACGGGCTAGAGTGCTGGCCGCGTTCGGATAACATCGTTCGAGAAACATACAGGCGCACGCCTCTGCGCAAGCAAATCTCATCGCATGATGGCAGTCCGGGAACGCCCGCACCACTGAAGCCCTGCGGCGAATATTGCCGCCAACCAGCCAAATTTTAACCATATTCGACCGGCATTTTATGGGCAATTGAGGATTTGTCCGATGAAAGTCAGGTACGAACCGGCCTTGCCGGATCTCAGCTATACTATCCAGGCGCCGCTACTGGTTGACCTCGAAGGTGCCGGTCATTTTTGGGCGGAGTCTTGGTCGTTGGAGCACGTCTCTCGGCCACAAGCAACGCCTCGTGCAAGCGGCACGGCCACGCTCACCATCCCGTTCCAGGGCTTCGGTATCACCATGCAGGTCGAATTGGCCTTTGACCCGGAAACAGATTGCTTTCGGTTCTCGGCCATTGGCCAGCGCGAGCTGGAAGTCCTGACGAATTTCTACCGTCAGATCGTAACGGGCCGAGCCATGACGATGGACCGCATGATCCTTTCGATGGATGCGCCGGTCGAAAAGATCTCGATGGAGCAAACGCCGAAGGAGGTAGCGGCCGAGACACGCCGCGCGTTGCCGCGCCCGACACGGATCCTGACCGCCGTCGCGATCTACGCGATGTTCGCGTTCTTCGCTTACAAGCCTGTGGTCCTTCCCATCTATCAAGCGCTGAGTTTCGCGCCGGCCGTGGCAGAGACGCAGAGCGACTGATGCCCGAAACCGACTGGCTTCCCACGGACCCCCATGCCGACATCGCCGAGCGCATGCGGGTTCATCAGGCCCCTGTGACCGGAAGAAAATGGCGGCTTCGCGACATGCTGGCCCTGGCAGGCATGGTGCTGCTCATCCTGTGTGCGATCGTCATGATCCCGGGGTTTCTCTACGACGTGGAACACCACCACGTCACATGGGCATTGGGGCTTCTGGGGATTTGGCGCTACGGCTGGTGGTTCAACCACGCCCAGCGTGCCCGTCGCTACGAAGTGGTCAAGTTCCCGAGCATACGCCGGCAGTGCGACAAGGTCTGGCACGACGGCTGGCGACCGCGCCACCTGCATATCCAGATGACCACCTACTACGAAGAAGAGGCCATCACGCGCCATGTAATGAAGGCGCTTCTGGATCAGATACGCGAAATCGGCGTGCCCGCGACCATTTGGGTCGGCAGCGGCGCGCGTCATGACGAGCGCATCATCGAAGAGGTCGTCTGGGAGTATGGCGCCGATCTTGACGCCGAAGTCGCCTTCATCCGCCAGAACCAGCCCGGCAAGCGAATGGCCATCGGTCTGGTGATGCGCGCCATCATTCGCACGGCTCCTGACGATGACGACCTGATCCTGTTCATGGATGGCGATGCCATTCTGGGGCCTGGCGTCCTGGCCCGGTGCTGCGCCATGTTCGGCGCGGACGACAAGCTCGAAGCCCTGACCACCGATGAAGAGGCCATCACCTACGGTCCGGCCTGGCTGTGCCGATGGTTGAACATGCGTTTCGCGCAACGTCGCCTAGCCATGCAAAGCCACGCCATGAGCGACAAGGTCCTGACCCTGACCGGCCGGATGAGCATGTTCCGGGCGCGGCAGATCTGCAACCTGCGCTTTGTCCGAACCATCGAGGCGGATTTTCTCGACCATTGGCTGTGGGGGCGTTTCCGCTTTCTCTCGGGCGATGACAAGAGCACCTGGTATTACCTGCTCGGACGTGGGGCAAAGATGCTCTATGTGCCGGACGTCTGCGTCTATACCGTCGAAGTCATCAAGGGCAGCGGCCGCGACCGGATGGTTCAGAACCTGCGCCGCTGGTCGGGCAACATGCTGCGCAACGGCGCACGCGCGCTGCAGTTGGGACCGAAGAAAGTCGGTTGGTTCATCTGGTGGTGCGTTCTGGATCAGCGTCTTGCGATCTGGACCATGCTGGTCAGCCCCACCCTGATCCTGCTCTCGCTGATCTTTGACCCGGGGTATGTCTGGATCGCCCTGTCCTGGGTGCTGGTGTCCCGCCTGGTGCTCAGCCTGTTCCTCTTCCGCTACGCCAAGCGGCCTGACATGACCTGGCCTTTCCTGCTGTACGTCAACCAGCTTTTGAACGCCTCGGTAAAGTCGTTCATGATCTTCTTTCCGCACAAGCAGCGCTGGGCCAACCGGGGTGGCCAGAGGGCGCAGCACGAAGTCGGCCTTGCCTACCGGGCCAAGTCGGCCATCGCGATGTTCCAGTTCGTCACGATTGTCCTTGTCTTCGTTCAGGCGGTGTCCTGGGTCATGGGCTCGGGCGCATTGTTTCAGCCTTTCTGACTGTTCGGGCCAAACCCGTAGCCTGATGCGACGCCAGATGGCTGCGCCTGCCTTGCCAATTCCGCAACGAGCCAGCCGCCCCGCCGGATAGGGCAAAAACTGGCTCACCAAGTAAAAAACCACATAAAATCTGCACCTTATCGAACTCAAGCAAATCTTAACATATTCTTAATGGCGTCCAATTTCGGACATAAACGACGTTAATTTTCACATGCAAAGGAACATAGATCGAGGCAATGACAAATGTTGGACACCCTTTCTGAGACTGTGCAGCCAGACGTATCGCAGGGGTTCCAGCCCTACCTGGTGCCGGACAACAAACCCCGTATCAGTGTCGTGGGCCTCGGCTATGTCGGGTCAGTGACCGCCGGATGCCTTGCATCGCTTGGCCACCAGATCGTTGGCGTGGATGTCGATCCGCTCAAGCTCGCGAACATCATGGAAGGCCGGTCGCCGATTCACGAAGCGGGCCTCGACGAACTGCTTGCCGAAGGTGTCAAACGCGCCGCGATCTCGGCCACCAGTGACCTCTGTGCCGCCGTTGCCGACACCGATGCGACCTTTGTTTCCGTCGGCACGCCAACTGCTCCGGATGGCTCCTGTGACTTGCGGTACATCGAAAGCGTGGCCGACACGATCGGTACCGCAATCGCAGCCAAGGAGACCTTCCACGTTGTTGTCCTGCGGTGCTCTGTCCCCCCGGGCACCACGATGAACGTCATGGCGCGCAGGATCGAACAGGCGTCGCGCAAGGCGGCGGGCGTGGACTTCGGCATTGCCTTTGTCCCCGAGTTTCTGCGCGAGGGCGTCGCGGTGGACGACTTCCGAACACCCCCCAAGACGGTCATCGGCGCATCGGACGAACGCTCGGTCGGGATCGTGGCCCGCATCTTCGAGCCGGTCGACGCCAAGCCGATCGTCACCGAGATCGAAACCGCCGAACTGGTCAAATACGTCGACAATGTCTGGCACGCCAACAAGGTCTGCTTTGCCAACGAGATCGGCCGCCTGTCCAAGGCGCTGGACATCGACGGGCGCGACGTGATGGACATTTTCTGCCAGGACACCAAGCTGAACCTGTCGCCCTATTACCTCAAGCCGGGCTTTGCCTACGGCGGTTCCTGCCTGCCAAAGGAAGTGCGGGCGATGAACCACCTGGCGCAGACCCGCAACGTGGACCTGCCGCTGATTGGCAGCTTGGACCAGTCCAACGTGGCGCAGATCGACCGGGCCGTGGCCATGCTTCTTGCCGCGCGGCCGCGCAAGGTGGCCGTACTCGGGCTTGCCTTCAAGCCCGGCACCAATGACCTGCGCGAAAGCCCGATCCTGGATGTGATCGCCCAATTGCAGGCGAAGGGCATCGCCGTCAGCGCTCATGACCACTTCGTGACCTCTGACAATGTCGCCGAAAGCGCGCGCCACGCGGCCTCGACGAAACCGGGGTTGCAAGACCTCTGCCAGCAGTTGCCGCAACTTCTGCACGAAGACATCGGCGACACGCTTCAGGACGCGGACGCCGTGATCGTGACCCACGCCCTGCCGGAATACCGCCAGGCGGCGCAGGACGTGTTCGTTCCGGTCGTCGATGTCGCTCGACTGTTCGCCGGACAGACCGAGCCCGCGAACTGCCAGGGCATCGGCTGGTAACCGGCTTGCGGCCCGTCAGGCAAAGCCGCGCAGTAAATTTCATTCGGAGTAAATGACCATGCCAGCACTCAAAGGCGCCAAGAATCTTGCGAAGTCGATCGGTTCGACGGGCAATGTCCCACGCGGACCAATTCCCGAGCTCGATCTTGCCCCGCCAACCGAAGCTCTCTTGCTGAAATGGGCGCGCTCGCTTGACGCGACCCGTCCCGGCAAAAAAGATCAAGGCAACTCGCTGCCCACGCCGGAGGAGATTCCGCAATCCTTCCTGGATCGCATTTCCAAGATCGGCGCGTCGATTGCCGTCAGCCCTTCGAGCCTGTTTCTGCGCACCGTCGATTTGCACAATGAACCGGTACAGGTTTCGATTGCTGCGAACGGAATAAGCATTGCCGACGACCGAGACCTGTTCACTGCCGAAGACGATTTCGTCTTCTTGTCTTCAACGGAAACGGAACTCGATGCCAGGGGCGGCGACGACACGGTCACCCTGCTTGCGGGGGGCGCGTCCGGGCCCGTCTTCGGCAACTCGGGCAACGACACGGTTCTTGGAAACGCGGCGGACGACAGCCTTTTCGGCGACTCTGGCGAGGATCTCCTGATGGGGGGTGCCGGGGCGGATGAATTGTCGGGCGGCAATAACGCAGACAGCTTGCAAGGCGGCGACGGCGCGGACCTGCTGAAAGGCGGCAAGGACAATGACCTGCTGGAAGGTGGCGCGGGCGAGGATCGGCTGTACGGCGATACGGGGGACGACAGCCTTGATGGCGGTGATGATGCGGACGTGATCTACGGCGGCAACGGCGATGACTCGATCAACGGCGGCGAGGGGGCAGACAGCCTTTTTGGCGGCAAGGACAACGACACCATGACCGGCTCTGCCGGCGATGACCTGCTCAAAGGCCAAAGCGGCAACGACTCCATGAACGGAGGCGATGGGGACGATACGATCATCGGAACCTCCGGAGACGACACCCTGATCGGCGGATCTGGCGCCGACAGCTTGTCGGGCGGCTCCGGGGCGGATTGTTTTGTCTTCGACGCCGGAACGAGCGACGGTTCCAGGGACACGATCGTCGATTTGCGTGCGGACGACCTCATACTTCTGGCCGGTTTCGATGAACTGTCTTTGGCAGCAGATCCCCTGACCCTGCTTGCCGATGCCTTCACCATGCAACCGTCGGGCAATGGCCTCCTGCAACTTGGCGACCTTGATATACTCATTGAGAACAGCAAAATGCTCGACGAAGCCGCCTTCGAAGAGCTTGTGATCGGAGCCATTCAGATCGCCTGACGCGACCGGTTTGGCAAAGGTCGCAATATTGCGGCCGCAGCTCTTGATAAAGACTATATTGTGGGCGTGGCGCCCGGTTCGGACGCCATGCCATGTTCAGTTTCGAAAGAGCGAGGGCGCCCCATCGGTGAAAAAGCTGAGCCTTGATGCCACGGATATTCGCATCCTGAGTGCCGTTCAGCAGCATGGGCAGCTGAGCAAGACACGGCTGTCGGAGATCGTGAACATCTCTCCCACGCCCTGCTGGGCACGGCTCGACCGGCTCAAGGCGGCGGGATACATCCGCGGCTACCATGCGGACATCGCGCTTGACCGGCTGTGCGACGTCACGCAGGTCATCGTGACCGTCTCGCTGACCCACCATCGCAAGTCCGATTTCGACCGGTTCGAGGCTTGGGTTGCCCGCCATGACGAAATCACCGAGTGCATCGCCACAGGCGGCGGCATGGACTACGTCATGAAGACCGTCTGCACGACGCTGGCCGCCTTCCAGGAGTTGATCCAGGACATGCACGACGCCGAACTGGCGGTCGACCGCTACATGACCTACATCGCGACCCGCGTGGTCAAGACCGGGCGCCCGAACATCGCCAGCCTGGCCCGTCGCCAACAGCGCGACCAAACGGTCTGACAGGGGGCGGAAATAAAGCCCGAACAGACCAGACGCAGCCCGTCATTTGGTCTGCGGACCGGTGGCTTTCGCACCTAGATAAGCGTCATCATCAACCGTGTTCCGAGCCGCCAGCCCGGAGACAGACAAGGACGCACGCTATGCACGCAGACGAGTTCGGCTTTGGCACGCAGATCCGCAAATCCCCCTATTTCGACGCCACCGTGCGCTGGGGGGCAAAGGGTTTCTCCGTCTACAATCATATGTATATCCCACGCGACTTCGGCGATCCGGAACAGAACTTCTGGAACCTCGTGAACGATGCGATCCTGTGTGACGTGGCCGTGGAACGGCAGGTGGAAATCACCGGCCCGGATGCCGCGCAATTCGTCCAGATGCTGACCCCGCGCGACCTGTCGAAGATGGCCGTGGGCCAGTGCAAATACGTCCTCATCACCAATGCGCAGGGCGGCATCCTGAACGATCCGATCCTGCTGCGCCTGGCAGAGAACCACTTCTGGATCTCCTTGGCGGACAGCGACATCCTGCTGTGGGCGCAGGGCGTTGCCGTGAATTCCGGTCTCGACGTGCATATCTGCGAACCCGATGTCTCGCCTCTGCAATTGCAGGGCCCCAAGTCGGGCGAGATCATGCGCGCCCTCTTCGGCGACGGCATCATGGATCTGAAATACTACTGGCTGCGCGAAATGGAACTCGACGGCATCCCGCTGATAGTCTCGCGCACCGGCTGGTCCAGCGAACTGGGCTACGAACTGTACCTGCGCGACGGTAGCAAGGGCGACGCCCTGTGGGAGCGGATCATGGCGGCCGGCCTGGAATTCGGGCTGAAACCCGGACACACCTCGTCGATCCGGCGTATCGAAGGCGGGATGCTGTCCTATCATGCCGATGCCGACATCCACACCAACCCGTTTGAACTGGGTCTTGACCGGCTGGTCGATCTCGAAATGGAGGCGGATTTCATCGGCAAGGCCGCGCTGAAACGCATCCGTGACGAAGGCGTCAAGCGGATGCAGGTCGGGCTGATCATCGAAGCCGACCCGCTGCGTGGACCAAACACCACCTTCTGGCAGGTTAACAAGGACGGGGCAGAAATCGGCAAGGTCACCTCGGCGGTCTACTCGCCCCGGCTGGACCGCAACATCGCGTTGGCGATGGTCGCCATCGAACATGCCCACCTGGGGATGCAGGTCGAGGTCGTCCTGCCCTCCGGCCCCAGTGTTGCGACCGTGGTGGAACGCCCTTTCTTCGATCCTAAGAAGTCGCTGGCCGCGGCCTGAGATGACAAGGCGCCGGTTGGCGCCCTGCACAAGGCAAGTTCCCGCCGGGGCCGGACGACGGACCCCGGCAAATTTCTTCGGCGACTCTGCAATTTATGGCAGAGTGATGGCCTGTATTCAGAGGACGCGCATAACGACCAGAATTTCCAAGGGAGGAGAGACCATGAACCTGAGACCGGACCCGACATTCCACGCGACCCCCAGGCTGGCGATGGAGGCGCCGGCCGAGACGCTGGCCTTCACGCTGATGCTGTCGCCCGACGGCAGCCAGCCCGACGGCCTGGCGGTGGTGGACGTGGACCCGAAATCCAAAACCTACGGCGAGATCGTGCACAAGCTGATCATGCCGAACAAGGGTGACGAATTTCACCATTTCGGCTGGAACGCCTGTTCCTCCTCCCTGTCGCCGCTCTCGGGCCACGCGTTCCTTGAACGGCGCTACCTCATCATCCCGGGCATCCGGTCGTCGCGCATCTACGTCATCGACGTGAAAGAGCCGTTGAAGGCCAAGATCCACAAGATCATCGAACCCGAAGAGGTGCTGGCCAAGACCGGTTATTCACGGCCCCACACCATCCACTGCGGCCCCGAAGGCATTTACGTCAGCACCCTTGGGGGCGGTGGCGCGGATGGCACCGACGGCCCTCCGGGCATCTTCATCATGGATTGCGAAACCTTCGAGATCTTGGGCCGCTACGAGATGGACCGCGGCAAGCAGGAAAAGCACTACGATTTCTGGTGGAACCTGCCGCGCGACTACATGGTCAGCAGCGAATGGGGCCTGCCACCGCAGTTCGAGAACGGGCTGGTGGCAGAGGACCTGCTGTCGAACAAGTATGGGCACCAGATCCACTTCTGGAACCTTCGGCAACGCAAGAACGTGCAGACCATCGATCTGGGCGAAAACCACCAGATGGCACTCGAGATCCGGCCCGCTCATGACCCGGCCAAGGACTACGGGTTTTGCGGCGTCGTGGTGGACACGACAAACCTGCAAGGCGCGATCTTCACCTGGTGGCAAAGGGACGACGGAACCTTCGAGGCGAAAAAGACCATCACCATCGACCCGCGCCCGGAAAAGGCGGAAAACCTGCCCCCGCTGCTGCAAGGGTTCGAGGCGGTGCCGCCCCTCGTGACGGATATCGACCTGAGCCTGGACGACAAGTATCTCTATGTCGCCTGCTGGGGCCTGGGCGAAATGCACCAATACGACGTCTCGGACCCGATGAACCCGACGCTGGCCGGCAAGGTCGAAATCGGCGGCATTGCGCGCGGCACTGCGCATCCGAACGGCAAGCCCTTTGCCTACGGGCCGCAGATGGTCGAGATCAGCCGCGACGGCAAGCGGGTCTACTGGACGAATTCGCTCTATTCCACGTGGGACGACCAGTTCTACCCCGACGCGAAAGGCGGGCAGATGGTCATGGCGCATGTGGGTGAAAACGGCGGCCTAACGCTGGCCGAGGATTTCTACGTGGAGTTCCCAGAAGGTTACCGCAGCCACCAGATCCGCCTGGAAGGCGGGGACTGTTCGACCGACAGCTTCTGCTATCCCTCCGCCTGAGAATGGACGGACTGACCACCACAACGGCCCTCTGGGGGGCCGTTGTCGCGTCTGGACTGTACCACGGCGCAAATCCGGGGATGGGGTGGCCGCTGGCCGTCTCCGCCGCATTGATGGATCGCAGCCGGCGCAGCCTGTTGCGGGCATTGGGCGCTTTGGCGCTGGGGCATGTGTTGGCCATCCTGGCGATCCTGTTGCCCTTTGGCGCGCTGATGTTCCTTGTCGAATGGCAGCGGGAAATCCAGATCGGCGCCGCCTGCCTGGTGATTGCCCTGGGCGTCTACCTGCTGATCAGTCCCCGCCACCCCAGGTTCCTGGCCCGCGTGCCCCCGTCGCGGCTGGTACTATGGTCTTTCCTGGCAGCTCTGGCGCATGGTGCGGGCCTGATGCTGGTGCCGATCTATCTCGGGATCTGCCGCACGGTCGAAACCGATTCCGGCCACGCCGCGGCGGCGGACCTTATGACCGGCAATACGGGGGTGGCGGTGCTGGTCGCCCTGGCGCACACGGTCGCCATGTCACTTGCGGGCGGTGCCTTTGCCTTTGCCGTATACCGCTGGCTGGGGCTCAAGGCGCTGTCCCGAAGCTGGTTCAACCTGGACAGGGTCTGGGCGCTCAGCCTTGTGCTGGTCGGAGGAATTTCCCTGCTGACGTTGCAGGGATAAAGGTTCGTGGCCCTGCGCCGTCAGCGCCATCGTTCGGGGTCGGGCCCACTTTTTCTGCCCCCGCGAACACCGGGACCTCACCCCGATGAGCCATCCCCGGCGAGGCCCTCCGATGCGATCAATCGCCCGACAAGCGGATGCGGAAAGGTGCGTGGCGCCGTGACCGCGTAAAAACTCTCGACGATGTCGAGTTCAAACGGGGCGCTGGTCAACAGGCCATGCGCCAGTTCGTCAGCCAGGACAACGGCGGGGGTTATGGCCAGCCCCACGTCGTCACGGGCCAACAGCCGGACCATCGCCATGTCATCGACGATTGCCGCGATCCGGGGCGTGACGCCAAGGCGGGCAACAAGGCTGTCAAATCCCGTGCGGATCGAGCTTTCGGTCGGCAGGATCACCGGTTCCGCGGCCAGAAGCTCTGCCAGCGTCCCATGACCAAGCCGACGCGCGGTTCCATGGATCGCCACGGGCTGTTCGTCGATGCGATGTGCCACAAGGTGGGGAAAGGAGTCGCGCGGCGGCGGGTCCGTCAGCAGGACGACATCAAGCGCCAGATCCTCCAGCGCGCGCAACAGCCGCTGGCTGTTGCCGGACGACAGGACCAGTTCTGCCCCGGCATCGGACAGAACCGGGCGCAGGAACTGCAACTGGAAATTCCGCGACAGGGTCGACAGGGCCCCGACGCGCAAGGGCGCCTTCACCCGACCGGTCCCGGTCATCGTGGCGACAAGGTCTTCGCCGACGTCGAAGATACGCTCGGCATGGTCCAGCGCGATCCGCCCTGCCTCTGTCAGGACCATTGCCCGGCTGGTGCGTTCGAACAGCGCATGCCCGAACCGCTCCTCCAGTTGCCGGATCTGGGTCGACAATGCGGATTGCGAAAGGTTCAGCCGCGCCGCCGCGTGGGTCAGGTTTCCTTCGCGCGCGACGGCCTGAAAATAGTGCAGATGACGGTAGTTCAGGTGCATCCATTCTACTTAATAGAACGCTATGATCCAAACAATATAATTTTTATTATACCGAGAGCCGTCTAGATCGACCGCCGACACGGAATCGGAGGTCCACGATGAGCTACCTGCTTCTTTTCTCTCCACTTGCGCTGGCCGCCGCCGCGGTTGCGATGGCTGTTATGCCGCCTGCCCGCGCCCATTGGCGCCTGCGCCTGCCGGAGATCGCCGCGCTGGCAAGCCTCGCGCTGGCTGTAGCGGCGGCAGTTGACCTTGCGCTGTCGGGTCCCGGCACAACTCCTCTCGTCGGTGTCGAGGGTGTGGGCCTGTCGGCACGGGTCGATATCGTCAGCGTGGCGATGACACTGACCGTTGCCTTCGTCGGCTGGATCGTCCTGCGTTTTTCGCGCGTGGCGCTGGACGGCGAGGCGCGGCAACCCGCCTTCATGGGCTGGATGGCCGCGACCATCGCCTGTGTCCTGCTGCTGGTCGGCGCGGGCAACGTCGTGCAACTGGTCGTCGGCTGGGTCGCGGTCGGGATCACGCTGCACCGCCTGTTGCTGTTCTACCCGGACCGCCCACGCGCCCGGCGCGCCGCCCGCAAGAAAGCGACCAGCGGGCTTGTGTCCAGCGCCGCACTGATAGCGGCGGCCGCCCTGATCGTGGTCAGCTTTGGCACATCGGACATTGCGACGATCAACGCCGCCGCGCGGGCTGGTGAGGGGTCCGGTCCGCTCTGGCTGGCCGCTCTGTTCCTGGCCGCCGCGACCATCCTGAAATCCGCGTTGCTGCCGACACATGGCTGGCTGACAGAGGTCATGGAAGCGCCGACGCCCGTTTCGGCCCTGCTGCATGCGGGGGTCGTCAATGCGGGCGGGTTCCTCTTGATCCGCTTTGCCGACGTGATGCTGGCGGCACCCGGGATGCTGGCCTTCCTGGCCCTTGTCGGCGGCTTCAGCGCAGTGATCGGGGCCGCCGTTGCCCTGACCCAACCCGCCGTCAAGACAGCGCTGGCCTGGTCCACCTGTGCGCAGATGGGGTTCATGGTGCTGCAATGCGGGCTTGCGCTCTTTCCCCTGGCACTGCTGCACATCGTGGCGCACTCGCTGTACAAGGCCCACGCCTTCCTGGCCTCGGGCGGCGCCGTGCGCGAGGTTGCCTCGATCCGCCGCCCCGGCCCGGTCGCCGTGCCCGGTCTTGGCGCCGTTGCAAGGGCATTTGGCCTCGCACTTTGTCTCTACCTCGTGGTCGGGCTGGCCTTCGGGATATTGTCGAAACCGCCGCAGACCGTGGCACTTGGCGCGATGCTGATCTTTGGCGTGGTCTACCTGATGGCCCAGGGCCTGGCCGACCTGGCCCCCCGCGCCCTGGCCTGGCGGACCGCCGCAATGTCGGTCAGCGCGACCATCGCCTATTTTGCGCTGCAACAGGGCGCGATCTGGCTCTCTGCCGGCACCCTGCCTGCCCCGCCCGCCCCTGACGGTCTGGTCTGGGCGACGATCGTTCTGGCCTTGGCGAGCTTTGCGCTGGCCGCCGTGGCGCAGACGACCTTTCCGCTCTGGGCCGGGCATCCGGCCACGGCGGGATTGCGCGTGCACCTGATGAACGGCCTTTACCTCAACGCGGTGTCCGACCGGCTGTCCGGCCGCTGGACGCCCAAGTCCGGAGCAACCCAATGAACGCCCATGTCACCTGGCCCGGCCAGACACTCGAACTCTTTGCCGCCGCAGAAAGCGCAATCCGGCAAATTCCCCCCGCCTTTCCCCTCGATGCCACCGTGGCCGTAAACCCCTGGCTGGGACAGGCCAAGGAGGACCGCAGGGCCGCCGCCGCAAGGCTGGCCCGCGTCGGTGGTGGTCGCATGTTCCTGCCCAGAGAGACGGTGGCCGCGATGATCGACGCAGGAGAGGTCAAGGCAGAGGATCTGCGGACCGCAGAGGCGGCTCATGGGATGGCACCCGGCACCCTGGCAAAAGCGGCACGGCAGACGGCGTCGAAGACCGCCGTGCTGCCCGCGTTGACGGACCTGGCACAGGACGACAGCGGCATCGACTGGCCCGCCTTTGTCGAGGATCGGATCGGGCTTTGGGCCGCGGCACATTTCGATCGCGGCCAAGCCTTCTGGCCTGCGCCCGAGGGCAGGGCATGGACGTCCTGGCGGACTTTCGCCAGCCGGGACCTGACCTCAGAACTGGCCGGGTTGTCGGGCTTTGCCGCGCGCGTTGCAGCGATGCCCACGGATGCGCGCGCGGCCTTTGCCGACGCCTGCATGGCCCTGGGGCTGACGCAGGACGCCGCCCCCGTCTATTTCCACAGGCTGCTGGTAACGCTTGGGGGATGGGCACAATATGCGCGTCATCTTGGCTGGATGGCAGAGCGCGACGGCGGGCGGGACGAAACGCTGTTCGATCTTCTGACGATCCGCCTGGTTTGGGAGGTTGCCTTGCTTGAGCAGGCCGCCGAAACACGGGCGGCGGCCTGGGACCAGGCACTGCAGGACTATGGGCGCCCTCTTGCCATCGACGAGGGCACCACCCTGGAGGCAGCCCTGCAAGAGGCCGTGGACCGGGCCGCGGAACGGCGTCTTGGCGACACGTTTTCGGGGCCAACCCGGGCAGAGCCCGATGCCCGGCCCGCGATCCAGGCGGCCTTTTGTATCGACGTGCGCTCCGAACGCCTGCGCAGGGCGCTGGAGGCATCTGACCCGGGGCTGCGGACCATCGGCTTTGCGGGCTTCTTTGGCCTTGCCGTCAGGCATCACGCCCATGCCTCGGACATTGCCGAGGCCCGGTCTCCGATCCTGCTGTCGCCCGGCGTCACAAGTGCGACCAGCGGCGACGACACCGGCCCCCGCATCCGTTTGCGGGCCGTCCGGGCCTGGGGCCGGTTCAAGCGCGCCGCGGTTTCGGCCTTTGCCTTCGTCGAAGCGGCAGGCCCGCTCTATGTCGGCAAGTTGCTGCGGGACAGCCTTGGCCGCCGGGCATTGCCCAAGGCTGATACGGCCCCGCATCTTGACCTGCCGCTGCCGGCACGCATCGACATGGCCGAAAAAACGCTCAGGGCCATGTCGCTGACGTCGGGATTTGCGCGGCTGGTGCTGATTTGCGGACATGGCGCCACCGTCACCAATGCGCCCCATGCAAGCGCGCTGCAATGTGGTGCCTGTGGCGGTCACGCGGGGGACGTGAACGCCCGGCTGGTGACCTCGCTGCTCAACGATGCCGCTGTCCGCGCGGGCCTGCAGGACCGGGGGATCGAAATCCCCGAGGACACCCGGTTCGTCGCCGGGCTGCACGACACGGTGTCCGACGAGGTTCGCCTGTTCCAAGACGGGCAGCCCGCCGCCACCGGAGAGGACCTGGACCGTTTGAGATCGTTCCTGTCGCGCGCCGCCGCCCTGGCGCGGGCAGAGCGGGCGGCCACGCTGCCTCGGGGTGAGGCCGAAACACTTGCCATGCGTGGGCATGACTGGTCGGAACTGCGGCCGGAATGGGGGTTGGCCGGATGTAAGGCCTTCGTGGCTGCCCCACGCACACGCACCGCCGGACGGGATCTGGACGGGTCCACCTTCCTGCATGACTACGACTGGCGGCAAGATTCCGAGGCCGCGACGCTTGAACTGATCCTGAGCGCACCCGTGGTGGTCGCAAGCTGGATCGCGCTGCAATACAACGGCTCGGCGGTTTCGCCAGAGACATTCGGCGCGGGCAACAAGCTGTTGCACAACGTGGTTGGAGGCATCGGCGTGCTCGAGGGCAATGGCGGCACATTGCGCGTCGGGCTGCCCTGGCAATCGGTACACGACGGGACGACTCTGCGTCATGTGCCCAGCCGGCTGGTCGTAGCAGTCGAAGCCCCCGAAGCCATGATCCAGCAGGTCCTGCACCGGCTACCGGATGTCCGCGCACTGTTCGACAACGGCTGGCTGACCCTTGTCAGCATCGACGGCAAGACAGGCGTCTTCCGGCGCTACGACGGCGGAACCTGGGTTACGGGCGCATCGTCCTTGCCGTCCGTTGCCATTGCTGCGTGACGCTGCAGATCACCGCGCGGGCCGTCCGCGCGGTGATCACAGTCGACTTTTCGCGTCCGAGCCATCGCGAAAACCACACCGGACCGCATGCGCCGATGAGGGCGATTCAAGCCATTTTTTCGGCGCCTCGGCGGGCCGCCCGTCTTGGCTGATGTCGAACAGCGCCCGGACATTTGGGACACTCTGGATGACGAGGATGATCATGCGGCCTGCCACGTCCCGCGGATGACCTCATGGGTGCCTTGAACAGGGTCATGAAATCGGGAACGGGCGCGCACAGGCCCCGGGGCACCGCAACCCGTCCATTCCAGCCAGAAGCGTCGGGAGAAGCAGACCATCGGGCCTGGCGTGATCAGGCCCGCCGCGCCTTGCGTGCGGACAGGACCCCCGCGGCCGAGGGGGTGGGAAGGTCGAAATAATCCAGCGTCCCGGCATACCCATCGCCGCCCATGCGGCCCAGCGCATCCAGCGCCGTATGGGTCGAATAGTAGGTGTCGAGGTCGATGATATCCTCGCGCACATGCGCCATGACGATCTGGCCAAGAATGATCTCGCGCGCCGAGCTGATCTCGATCCCAAGGTAGCGGCGGCATTCGAAGGCGACGGGCGCCTCCTTGATCCGCGGACAGGCGACCATCTCGCCCGGGGCCGCCGTCAGGCCCGCCATCTCCAGTTCATCCACCTCTGGCGCAAAGCCCGCCGCTGTAACGGACATCGCCTCGACATTGGCGCGATCGACGATGTTGACGGTGAAACACTCGGTCATGCGGATGTTGTAGGCGGTGTCTTTGAAACTGCGGTCGGGCTTGTTCTCGACGCCCAGCGCCAGGATCGGCGGATCGGCCGACAGGCAGTTGAAGAAGGAATAGGGCGCCGCGTTCACCACGCCCTGGGGCGAGATCGTCGTCACCCAGGCAATGGGGCGCGGCACGATGGTCCCGATCATGACCTTGTAGGCCTCGCGCGGCGTGAGATCCGCAAATTTCAGCGCGTGGTGTATCCGCGTGTCGGTCACTGTCCGAGTTCCTTGCCATAGTGAGACAGGATCGAAGAGACGCTGTCCGGTTGTTTTTCCAGCTCGGCCCGACCGGCAACCGCGCCAAGGTGGTGATCCATCAGGGTCATTGCCCTGTCCATGTCTGCAGTCCGGATCGCCTCGATGATCTGCGAGTGCTCGTCCACGGCACAGTCTGACGAATGGGTCCGGGCGTACATCGCCATGATCAGGGAGCAGCGCAGCACCACCTCTGACACGTAACGGGACAGAACCGCATTGCCGGTCAGTTCCGCCAGAAGCGTATGGAATTCGCCGGCGAGGCGAATCGACACCGGGCCGTCCTTGCCCTTGACGCTCTGCTCGCTGCGGACGTGCGCCTCCAGCTGGTCAAAGCCGCTTTCCGGCAGCCGCTCGACCAGGATCCGGATCACCTCGCGCTCCAGCGCGCGGCGCACCTCGAAGATCTGCTTGGCCTCTTCCAGCGAAGGTTCGGCGACAAAGGCCCCGCGATTGCGTCGCGCGACCACCAGCCCCTCGTTCTGCAACCGCACCAGAGCGTGACGCACGATCGTGCGCGACACGCCGAACTGTTCGCCCACCGTATCCTCGGGCAGGCGCATCCCTGGCTTCAGGGCCTGTTCGATGATCGCCCGCTTGAGAAGCGTGTGAACGGCATCCGTCAGGGTGGTCTGGTCACTCATGACTCGTCTTCTTGTCTGTTCTTTGTGCACTTGGGATAGCGTATCCACTCAGCTGCGTCAATTGGATACAATTAGCTTGCCAAAATAGAATCAATCCCGCATCAAGAGTATATCGTATCCAATCCTACCGATTCCCAAGTACAATCCAACAACAGGGACCAGACGATATGACGATCAGAAAACTCCTGCTTGCTTCTGCGGCACTTGCTTCTCTCGCGGGCGGTGTGCAGGCCGAGAATGTCCTGAAATGGGGCGCCAATCGCGACATCGGCTCGCTCGACCCCTACTCCTATGGCGACAGCTTCACGATCAACGTGCTGAACCACGTCTACGAGGGGCTCGTGCGCTATGATGCCGACCTCAAGATCGAGCCTGCGCTGGCCGAATCCTGGGAGATCCTCGACGACCAGGTGACATGGCGCTTCAAGCTGCGCGAAGACGTGACATTTCACGACGGCGCGCCCTTTACCGCCGATGACGTCGTCGCCTCGCTGGAACGGGTGAGCCACGAGACTTCGCCGCTCAAGGGCAACCTGCCGGCCTATGTCTCGTCCGCCGTGGTGGATGCCCACACCGTCGACATTACCCTGAACGGCACCTATCCCCTGCTGCTCAACGACCTGACGAACATCCATATTTTCGACAAGGAATGGATGGAGGCGAACGACTCGCTGCTGCCGACCGATATCGGTTCGGGCAAGGAGGGCTATGCCACCTACAATGCGAACGGCACCGGACCCTTCATCGTCGAAAGCCGCCAGCCGGACGCCAAGACCGTCTTTGTCGTCAATCCCGACTGGTGGGACGACCCCCGGCACAATCTCGACCGGATCGAGCTGACGCCGGTGACATCGGCCGCGACCCGCGTGGCCGCCCTGCTTTCGGGCGAGATCAACTTTACCAATGACGCGCCGGTGCAGGATCTTCCGCGCCTCGAAGCGGCCCCGAACGTGAACGTGCTGGAAGGCGTCGACCTGCGCACCGTGATGATCGGCTTTCCCTTCCGCGACACCCTGACAACCGGTGAACCCAACCCGTTCAAGGACAAGGCCGTGCGCGAGGCGCTGTACAAGGCCATCGACCTGGACCTGATCCACCAGCGCGTGATGCGTGGCAAGTCCCGGATCGCGGGCGCAACCGTCGCCCCGCCGATCCCCGGATACGCCGAGAAACTGGATACGGTGCCGGGATACGATCCGGACGCCTCGAAGAAACTGCTGGCCGAGGCGGGCGTGCCCGAGGGGCTGACCTTTGAATTCAACTGCCTGTCCGACGGGCTGGTGAACGAGGAACAGTTCTGCCAGGCCATCGCGTCGATGTGGTCGCGCATCGGGCTGGCGCCCAAGCTGGACGTGGCACCGCGCGCGGTTCAGACGCCCAAGCGCACCCAGGGCAAGACCGACATCTACACCCTAGGCTGGGCCACCCTGCCGATGCTGGACGCCTATTCGCCGCTGCTGCAGATCTTCCACTCCAAGGAAGGCAACTCCGGCGTGTTCAACTGGGGCGGCTGGTCCTACCCCGAGCTTGACGGGCTGATCCAGCAGGCCGGCATGGAACTGGACCTCGACAAGCGCCTGTCGCTGGAAACCGAGGCCCTTGGCATCGTCAAGGACGAGATGATCATGATCCCGCTGCACCAGCAGCCGATGGCCTGGGCCGTGACCGAGGACGTGGCCGAGATGCCCCTGTTCCCCGACAACAAGCCGCGGCTCTGGTTCGCCCGCGTCGCCGAAGACTGATCCGACAGGACGGGCTGCGGGGGGTCTCCCCGCAGCTTCCCACAAGACCGGAGATCCCATGCTCGCCTTCCTTATCAAGCGCACGGCCAACGCCGCCTTCGTCATGCTGGCGGTGGCCCTGCTGGCCTTCATCATCTTCCGGTTTTTCGGCGACCCGGTCGAGATGATGGTCAACGAACAGGCGACACAGGCCGACCGCGCGGAACTGCGTGAACGCCTTGGCCTGAACGACGGGTTCGTCACGCAGTACACGCGCTTTGTGACCAACGCGGTCCAGGGGGATTTCGGCATCTCCTACCGCAACCAGCAGGACGTGATGGTCCTGATCGGAGAGCGGTTTCCCGCAACCTTCGAACTGGTCCTTGTGGCCACGATCATTTCCCTGGTCGTGGGCATCCCGCTGGGTGTCATCACCGCCGTGCACCGAAACTCGCCACTGGCCAACGCCCTGCAACTTGGGTCCATCGTCGGGGTGTCGCTGCCCTCCTTCGTGGTGGGCATCATGCTGATCCTCGCCTTTTCCGTCTCGCTGGGCTGGCTGCCCGCCTTCGGACGGGGAGAGACGGTGGACATCGGATGGTGGTCCACAGGTCTGTTGACGCCTTCGGGCCGGGCGGCCTTGGTGCTGCCGGCGATTTCATTGTCGACCTTCCAGATCACCCTTGTCATGCGGCTGGTCCGGGCCGAGATGCTGGAAACCCTGCGAACCGATTACGTCAAGTTCGCCCGTGCCCGCGGGGTGCCGGTCGGACGGGTCAACTGGGTGCATGCGCTGCGCAACTGCCTGATGCCGGTCATCACCCTGACGGGCATGCAGATCGGCAATCTGATCGCCTTTGCCCTCGTCACCGAGACGGTCTTTCAATGGCCAGGCATGGGTCTGCTCTTCATCCAGGCGGTGACCTTCGTCGATATCCCGGTGATGGCCGCCTACCTAATGCTCGTTTCCTTCATCTTCGTCGTCCTCAACACGGTTGTGGACGTGACATATGCCTGGGTCGATCCGCGCCTGCGCGACGACGCCGCCAAAGCCGGAGGGGCCAATGGCTAACCTGTCCATGACCACCGAGACCGACACAGAGACTGACACAGCCCCCCAACCCGCCCGCAGGGCGAGCCTGGCAGCGATCCGCGACAGCGACCTGTGGTATTCCTTCCGCACCCACCCCAGCGCGGTTTTTGCCGCCTGCCTGCTGGCGCTGGTGGCGCTGACCGCGCTCTTTGCCCCATGGATCACACCGCAGGACCCTTATGACCTGGCCGCGCTGGAACTCTGGAACTCCGAGATCCCGCCGATCTGGAACGAGGCCGGCCAATGGCCCTATATCCTTGGCACCGACACGCAGGGGCGCGACATCCTCTCGGCAATCCTTTACGGCTCGCGGATTTCGCTGATTATCGGTTTTGCCTCGGTCATCGCGGCGCTGTCCGTTGGCCTGAGCCTAGGGCTGATCGCAGGCTATTTCGGTGGCTGGGTCGACAACGTGATCATGCGTCTGGGTGATGTGCTGCTGTCGATGCCCTTCATCCTGATCGCCATCCTGATCACCGCGGTCGCCACCGCCTCCTTGCCGACGGGGCTGAAGGATGTGCTGGCCGCACCGATCCTGATCCTTGCCATCGCCGTGCCAAGCTGGGTCCAGTACGCGCGGACCGTCCGCGCCAGCGCAATGGTCGAGCGCAAGAAGGAATACGTGCAGGCCGCGCGGCTGATCAGGGTGAAACCCTGGCGGATCATGCTGCACCACATCCTGCCCAATTGCCTGACCCCGATCCTGGTCGCGGCCACGCTGAACTTTGGCCTGGCGATCCTGTCGGAGGCGACGCTGTCCTTTCTCGGCGTGGGAATGCCGCCGGATCAACCCAGCCTCGGCACGCTCATCCGGATCGGCAACCAATACCTGTTTTCCGGCCTGTGGTGGATCGTCGTGTTCCCCGCCGTCCAGCTTTGCCTGATCGTGCTGTCCGTCAACATGATCGGCGACTGGCTGCGCGATGCCCTCAACCCCAAACTGAGATGACCCCATGAAGACGCTCAAGAACTGCCGCCCGATGGGTGGCCCCGCAACGGACCTGCACATCGCCGATGGCGTTTTCGTCGAAACCGCCCCCGATGGCGCCGAAACCATCGACTGCGGCGGGCGCATCCTGATCCCGGGCCTGGTCGAGGCGCATACCCACCTGGACAAGTCCCTGCTGGGGATGCCCTGGTATCGCAACGAGGTCGGCCCGCGCCTGATCGACAAGATCACCAACGAGCGCGAGGTGAAGGCCTCGCTGGGGCTTGATCCGCAGGTCCAGTCAGAGCGGCAGGCGATCCTGTCCGTCAGCCACGGCACGACACAGATCCGCAGCCACGTCGACGTCGACACCCATCACGGACTGGCCGGCATCGAAGGCGTCATGGAAACCCGCGACAAGCTGAAGGACATCGTCGACATCGAGATCGTCGCCTTTCCGCAGTCCTCGATGATGCCGCGGCCCGGCACGGTCGAGATGATGGACGAAGCGCTGGCCCTGGGGGCCGATATCGTCGGCGGGATCGACCCCTGCGGGATCGAACGCGACCCAAAGGGTCACCTCGATGCCGTGTTCATGCTTGCGGAAAAACACGGCAAGCCGGTCGATATCCACCTGCACGAACGCGACGCCCTGGGCGGTTTCTCGATGGAAGAGATCATCAGCCGGACCAGGGCGCACGGGATGCAGGGCAAGGTCACGATCAGCCATGCCTTTTGCCTGGGCATGATGGACCGCGCCTATGTGGCCGACCTGCAGGCACAACTGGCGGAAAACCGCATCCACATCATCACCACGGCCCCCGCCTCGGCCCCGGTTCCGGCGGTCAAGGAACTGAAGGCGGCGGGCATCCTGACCGGGTCTGGCTCGGACGGCATCCGCGACACCTGGGGCCCTTACGGTAATGCGGACATGCTGGAACGCGCCATGTTCATCGGCCAGCGCAACAACCTGCGCCGGGATGACGAGGTCGAGCTTGCGCTGGACATCTGTACCTTTGGCGGTGCCGCGATCATGGAAACCAAGGGCTATGGCCTTGGCATCGGCGACCGCGCCGACGCCCTCCTGGTCGAGGGCGAGACACTGGCCGAGGCGGTCGCCCTGCGCGCACCCCGCAAGCTGGTGCTCAAGGCCGGCGCCGTGACGGCACGGGACGGTGCCTGCGTGGTGGCAGCCCCGTGAGCCGGACCTGTCTTTCCGCACGGTGGGTCGTCGGGCACCGGGACGGCGCCCATGTGGTCTTCGAGAACGGCTGTGTCGTGATCGAGGGCACGCGCGTCCTGCATGTCGGCAGCGGCTTCGACGGCGAAGCAGAGACGCACATCGACTATGGCGAGGCGATCCTGTCGCCCGGGTTCATCGACCTCGACGCGCTGTCCGATCTCGACACGACGATCCTGGGCTACGACAACGGCCCGGCGTGGAAAAAAGGCCGGGTCTGGCCGCAAAGCTATGTCGATGCGGGCCCCTACGAGATGTACTCGCCCGGGGAACTGGCCTTTCAGAAACGCTTTGCCTTTGCCCAGTTGATCCGCAACGGGATCACCACGGCCCTGCCCATCGCTTCATTGTTCTACCGCGCGTGGGGAGAAACGGTGGCGGAATTCGAAGCCGCCGCGGCCGCCGCCGAGGATCTGGGGTTGCGCGCCTACCTTGGCCCGGCCTACCGGACCGGCGGGCAGGTCACCGACGAGGCCGGCGCCATCCGCGCGACCTATGACGAGGCGCGTGGCCTGCGGAACCTGGCCGAGGCGGCAGACTATGCGCGGCGGATCGACGGTATCGCGGGCGGGCGTATCCGCGCAATGTTCGCCCCCGACCGGATCGAGACCTGCACCGAAACCCTGCTGCAACGCACCCATGCGATAGCTGCGGAACTGGGCGCACCCGTGCGCCTGCATTCCTGCCAATCGCCGACCGAGATCAGGCTGGTACAGGAACAGCACGGGACTTCGCCCATCGACTGGCTGGATCGTATCGGCGCCATCGGGCCGAACTGGCTGCTGCCGCATGGCACACAGGCGACCGAGCGCGACTTTGACCTGATGGCGGACTACGGGGCGACACTGGTGCATTGCCCGCTTGTCGCCGCGCGACATGGGGGCCTGCTCCGGTCCTTTCCGAAATGCCGCGACAGGGGCATCAACATCGGGCTGGGCACCGACACATGGCCGCCGGACATGATCCTCAACATGCAACTGGGCATGATGACCGCCCGGATGGCCGAGGGCATGGACGCGATCCGGTCCGAGGCGATGTTCGACGCGGCAACGCTTGGCGGCGCGCAGGCGCTTGGCCGGGACGACATTGGCCGGCTGGCGCCCGGAGCCTGCGCCGACATAACCGTGATCGACCTGCGCGGCACCTTGCAGACGCCGGACCCGATCCAGACCCTGATGACATCAAGCTCGGGGCGGGACGTGCGCGACGTCTGGATCGACGGGCGCCGGGTCATGGCCGATGGCGAGATCCCGGGGTTCGACGCGGTGGCGGAAACCGCGCGGGCGCAGGCACAGTTCGACGGCCTGATCGCCAAGTACCCCGACCGCACGGTGAGCCACCCGCCCGTGGCCAAGATTTTCACCCCCAGCTACCGGAGGGCACGATGACCCAACCCGTTCTGGACGTGCAGGGCCTGCGCGTCGAATTCCCGACCCGACACGGCACGCTGACTGCGGTCGACGATATTTCCCTGACCATCGGCCGCGGGGAAATCCTGGGCGTCGTCGGAGAATCCGGCGCGGGCAAGTCGATGACCGGCATGGCCATCCTGGGCCTTCTGGAACCGCCGGGCCGGATCGCTGCCGGCAAGATCCTGTTGTCCGGCGACCGTATCGACACCCTGACCGAACAACAGCTTCAGGCCGTGCGCGGGCGCCGGATCGGGGCAATCTTCCAGGACCCGCTGACATCGCTCAACCCCTTGTTCAAGGTCGGGGACCAGCTGGTCGAGACGATCCGCCTGCACACGCCGATGACCCGCGCGCAAGCCCGCGCGCGCGCCATCGAACTGATGCAAGAAGTCGGCATTCCAGCCGTCGAGGAACGCATCGACAACTACCCGCACCAGTTCTCCGGCGGGATGCGCCAGCGGATCGTCATCGCCCTGGCCCTGTGCGCGGAACCCGAACTGATCATCGCCGACGAGCCGACAACCGCGCTTGACGTGTCGATCCAGGCCCAGATCACGGCGCTGTTGAAACGGCTCTGCCGGGAACGCGGCACGGCCGTGATGCTGGTGACGCACGACATGGGCGTCATCGCCGAAACCGCCGATCGCGTGGCGGTGATGTATGCCGGACGGCTGGCCGAACTTGGCACGGTCGAGAACGTGGTCCGCAGACCGCAACACCCCTACACCGTCGGGCTCATGGGCTCGATCCCCTCTCTGCGCCGGGACGAGACCGAGCTTCAGATGATCCCCGGCGCCATGCCGCGCCTGAACAGCATTCCCCCCGGATGCGCCTTCAACCCGCGCTGCGCACAGGCGGGACCGAAATGCAGCCGGGACATCCCGCGCATCCACGGCGAAGGCGCCGCCTGCTGGCTGGCCCTGGAAGGAGCAACCGCATGACCCGCCCCATTCTCGAAGTCGACGCACTGGAACGGCGCTTTGACGTCTCCGCCCCCTGGCTGAACCGGCTGCTGGAAGGCAAACCGCGCCGCACCCTGCGCGCCGTGGACGGGGTCGATTTCGACATCCTGCCAGGCCAGACACTGGCGCTGGTTGGCGAGAGCGGCTGCGGCAAGTCCACGATCGCCAAGCTGGTCACCGGTTTGCACGCGCCTTCGGACGGCAAGATCCGGTTCAACGGCGATCCGACCAAGATGCAGATGATCTTTCAGGATCCCTTTGCCTCGCTCAATCCGCGCTGGCGGGTGGGGCGTATCGTGGCCGAACCCCTGCGCACCCTGTTTCCCGAAACCACCGACGTGCAGGCTGAGGCCCGGGTGGGAGAATTGTTGAAGACCGTCGGCCTGTCGCCCGCCGATGCGGCCAAGTACCCGCATGAGTTCTCGGGCGGCCAGAGGCAGCGGATCTCGATCGCGCGGGCACTGGCGGGAGAGCCCGAGTTCCTGGTCTGCGACGAGCCGACATCCGCGCTGGACGTGTCGGTCCAGGCGCAGGTGCTGAACCTGATGAAACGACTGCAGCGCGACATGGGGCTGACCTATCTCTTCATCAGCCACGATCTCAGCGTCGTGCGCCACATGGCCGACGT
Source organism: Mameliella sp. MMSF_3455 (assembly GCF_030733205.1). Classification (GTDB taxonomy): domain Bacteria; phylum Pseudomonadota; class Alphaproteobacteria; order Rhodobacterales; family Rhodobacteraceae; genus Antarctobacter. The sequence goes on along the minus strand of NZ_JASHJL010000012.1, from coordinate 92,200 downwards.
GATCGCGGTCATGTACCTCGGCCGGATTGCCGAAATCCAGCCGACCGCGGACCTCTTCGCGAACCCGCTGCACCCCTACACGCGGATGTTGCTGGACACGATTCCGGATCTGGAGGCCCCGAAACGCGACCGCGCGCCGATGGGAGGAGAAGTCCCCTCGCCCGTGTCGCCGCCGTCGGGCTGCACCTTCCATCCGCGCTGTCCCCTGGCCTTTGACCGCTGCAAGCGTGAACTTCCGAAACGCACCCCGGACGTGCACGACCGACGGGTCGCCTGCTTTGCCGCCGCAGAAGGAAAGACCGATGTATGATCCCGCATTCATGCGCCGCGCGCTGGAGATTTCCGCCGAGGCCCTGACGACCCCCGGAACCGAACCTTTTGGCGCCGTAGTGGTCAAGGACGGCAAGATCATCGGCGAAGGCATCAATCGTTCGGTGATGAACCACGACCCGACGAGCCACGGAGAGACGGAGGCCATCCGCGATGCCGCCCGCAACCTCGGCACCGTCGATCTGCGCGGAACCGCACTTTACACCAGTTGCGAACCCTGCCCGCTGTGCGTGGCCGCCATGCTGATCGCCGGGGTAAGCGAGCTTTACTATGCCGCCGACATGGCGCAGGCCGGGCAGGCGCTGGGACAACTGCCGGAACACGCCCGCTTTCCCATCGACGTCGATCACATGCTGGCCCAATGCGGCCTGCCCGCGCCAGAACGCGACATGCCCAGCGCCCAGCACGCGGCGGACGAGGCCACCGATATCCTGGAACGCTGGGCCGCCAAGGTGGGCGAACCAGGCGCGTGACGCCTAGAGAAACAGGGTCACGGTCGCCGGAAAGAACGCCACGATCACCAGCACCAGCAGCATCACCGCGATGAAGGGCAGCGTGGCGCCGAATATCTGTTCGACAGAGACCGCCGGATTGTTCAGCGTGTTGTGCACCGTAAAGACCGATATGCCGAACGGTGGCGTCAGCAGCCCGATCTCGACCGCGATGACCGTCACGATCCCGAAGTGCATCAGATCGATCCCAAGTCCCTGCGCGATGGGCGCCGCGATCGGCACCATGATCAGCAGGATCGAGGTGCTGTCGAGGATCATGCCCATCAGCAGGATGATCAGGGCATAGAAGAACAGGAAGCCCATCGGCCCGAAACCGGACTCGGTGACCAACCCGGCAATCGCGTTCGGCAGACCCGCGATGGCCAGCATCCGCGAATAGAAGGAGGCCGCCACCAGAAGCAGCAGGATCGAGACCGAGATCACCCCGGTCTGCTTCATCACCTGCCACAGCTTGTGCCGATCCAGGCTGCGCCGCGACAGGGCCACCACCAGCGCCCCGAAGGCACCGACGCCACCGGCCTCGGTCGGGGTGAAATACCCGGTATAGAGTCCGCCCAGGACAAGGATCACCAGAAGGACGATGGGGATCAGCTTGAGCAGCATCCGGTCCAGCGGCATCGGCGTGAACTCGCTGTCCAGACGACGTGCCCGGACGCTGTCCGGGTCTTCCAGGACAAAGCGCGGGAACAGCATGGTGATGCCGATCAGCATGGCGACAAAACCGCCCGCCAGCATCAGGCCCGGGATGATCCCCGCGATGAACATGCCGCCGATGGAAACCTCGGCCAGCACGCCGTAGATGATCAGCAGCAGGCTGGGCGGGATCAGCATGCCCAGCACCGAGGACCCCGCCACGGTGCCCGCCGAAAAGGCCGGGCGATAGCCGTGACGCGTCATCTCCGGCACGGCGACGCGGGTAAAGACCGCGGCCGAGGCGATGGACACGCCGGTCACGGCGGCAAAGATCGTGTTGGCGGCAACGGTGGCGACGCCCAGGCCGCAGACCATGCGTCGCAGCAACTCTTCTGCCACCTCGAAGGTATCGCGCCCGACGTTGGACACGCTGACCAGCAACCCCATCAGGACAAACAGCGGGATCGTGGCAAAGAGGTAATCGGCGATGCCGGAATAGGCGGTCAGCTCCAGCATCCGGAACGCCAGGCCGATGTTGTCGCGGATCAGCCAGATCCCGACAAAGGCCACGCCGAACAGCGCATAGGCGATCTGCATTCCCAGGAGGACCAGCAGGACAAGTACGCCGATCAGGACGAAACCGAAAGCAAGCGTTGTCATGTCGTGCCCCCCATGCGGCGCAGTTCGGCAACCGCGCGATAAAGCGCAGCAAGAACGGCGGTAAAGGCCCCCAGCACGGTGATTGCGCGGAAAGGCCATGTCGGGATGGTCCAGACACCCTGTACGCCAAAGAACTCTGCGCTGTGCCAGCTCTGGATGAATTTCGGCCACGAAGCCCATAGCACCAGCGCAAAGACCACCGCCCCGGCAATGCAAAATACCGCTTCGAGCAGGGACACCGCCGTCGGCGAGGCACGCTCGATCCGTCGCACCAGGAAATCGGCCCGCGTCAGGCGTCTTTGCAGGATGGCGGCGGGCACCTGAAGAAAGACGATGGCCACCACGGACCGCGCCGCGATCTCGGACACGCCGGTGATCGGCATGTTCATGAAGTTGCGCCCAAGCACATCGGCCACGATCAGCAGCATCAGCGCGCCAATGGCGGCCGTGCCGACCGCGGACATGGCCGCCGCGACACCGCCCAGCGCCGCGCCCAGGGGCGCCTCGGAAAAGGACGGGACAAACCCGTCGTCGAACTCGGCCGTGTTGTCTTCGCTCATGCCCCGATCCTGCTTTCAAGAACGCACCCGCCCGGCGCCAGACTGCCGGGCGGGTGCCGTGCCGTCACGTTCCGATCAGAGACCTTCGTCCCAGTCCCGCAAGGGGGTTGCCCCGCGCTCGCGGAGGGCCGCGAAATAGGCCTTGAGCACGGTCTTGCCCGCCTCGCCGGTCTGTTCCAGCCAGGGTTCGACAATGTTGGGCAGGCCGTCGACCCACTTGGCCTTTTCGGCATCGGGCAGCTGGTGGATGGTCAGCCCCGCTTCCTGCATCTCGTCCAGGGCGCGCGCTGCGAGGTCGGCGACATAGTCGCCATGCGCGATCGAGGTCGCCTGTGCTGCCTCGCGGAAGGCCTCTTGCACAGGCGCGGGCAGCCCCTCGTAAAAGTCCTTGTTGGCCGCGATCCCGCCGAAATACATCGAACCGATGCCGACACGGGTCAGCTCCGGGGCGACCTCGTAGACACGGGTCGGCAGGATGCCGGAGGCAAAGGACAGGGTGCCTTCGGTCACGCCGGTCTGGATGTTGGTGTAATAGGTGGTCAGGGCGCCATCCACCGGCGTCGCTCCGGTTTCGCGCAGCCAGTTGGCCGAGGTCCCCGGCGCGTTCAGCTTGCGGTTCTGCAGGTCGTCCATCGAGGAGACCGGGAAGGTGGCGTAGATATCGTAGCTGTCGGTGATCAGAGACGACAGGTGCACCATGCCGTTCTGCGCCCAGCTGTCTTTCAGCTCGGGCAGGTTCTCGGACAGGTCGTCGAAGATCTCGATGATCATGCGGTGATCTTCGGTGGCGAAGGGCGTGAAATAGGTCACGTTCTGCAGGGGCATGTTGGCGCCTTCCCAGACCGTGCCCACCATGCCCACGTCGACGATGCCGTCCATGACAGCCTCGCGCGTGTCGGTGAACTTGTAGAGCGTGCCCGCGTAGCTCTCGACCCAGTTCACGGTGTATTCGTTGCCGCCCTCGGCCAGGATGCGGTTCACCTCTGGCTGAAAGGTGTTCTTCATCGCGTAGACCCAAATGTTGGCCTCCGGGTGCGACGAGCCGATGTTGACGGTGATCGTCTGCTGGGCATAGGCCGTGCCACCCATCAGGATCGCGGTGGCAGCTGCCATTGCGGTGATCTTCATGTGTTTCCTCCCTTGGTCGAGGCGCCTCCTGCGCCTGCTAGTTCAGTCGTCGATCTTGCCCAGGGCACGCAGGACGCGTTCCGGCGTGAAGGGCATTTCGGTCACCTGCGCGCCGAACGGGCGCAGGGCGTCGTTGATGGCATTCATGACGGCGGCCGGAGCCCCGGCGGTGCCGGCCTCTCCGGCCCCCTTGGCGCCCAGTTCGCTTTCGCCGGTGGGGGTCTCGACGTGGCCAATCTGCATGTCCGGCATCTCGCCCGCCATCGGAACCAGGTAATCCGCCATCGACCCGTTCAGAAGCTGGCCGTCCTCGTCATAGTGGATCTCCTCGTAGAGCGCGCCGCCCAGCCCCTGGACGATGCCGCCCCGGATCTGTTCATCCACAAGCTGCGGGTTGATGACGCGTCCGCAATCCTCGACGCACCAGTGTTTCAGCAGGGTGACGACGCCGGTGTCGGTATCCACCTCAAGATAGCTGGCCTGCACGCCGTTGGTGAAGGCAAAGGGATAATCCATGGTGATGAAGTGCCGGGTCTGAACCAGTTCGCGGGGCAGACCCTTGGGCAGGGTGTCGCCCCGGAAATAGACGATGCGGCCCAGTTCCTCGAGCGGCATGCGCGCTTCGCCGCTGTCGGCATCGACCACTTGGCCCGCGCGGATGTCCAGCTTGGCCGCATCAGACTGCAGCATCGACGCCGCGACCTCGAGGATCGACCCTCGCAGCGCGCGCGCCGCCTGCAGCGCCGCCTCGCCGCCGATGCCCGCCCCGCGGGAGGCCCAGGTACCCCCGCCGTAGGGGGTCACCTGCGTGTCGCCGGTGATGATGCGCACCTTGTCCGGGGTCACGCCGACGCCCTCGGCCACCACCTGGCTCAGCATCGCCTCGGTGCCCTGCCCCTGCTCTGTCACACCGGACAGCGCCACGACCGAGCCGTCCGGATCCATCCGCACCGTACAGCCGTCCTGGGCCGAGATCCGCGCCCCGCCAATGCCGTACATGAAGGGCGACGGGTTGGTCAGCTCGATGAAACTGGCGATGCCGATGCCGCGATGCTTCCCTTGTTTGCGCGCCTCTTCCTGGTCGGCACGAAGGGCATCGTAATCAATCATCTCCATGAGCTTGTCCATGGAGGCGTGGTGCGACAGCCCCTCGAACCGCATCTTGGCGGGCGACGTGACCGGATAGGCATCGTCGGCATACATGTTGCGACGCCGGATCTCGACAGGGTCCATGCCGATGGCGGCGGCCGCCATGTCCACCAGTCCCTCGGTGATCGCCGCGGCGATGGGATGACCCACTGCGCGATACTGGCAGGTCGGCGCCTTGTTCTGGAAGACCACCGTGGTCTGCGCGCGGTAGTTCGCGAAATCATAGGGCCCGCCGCAGAGGTTCACCACCTGGTTGCCCTCGATGGCGGAGGTGCGCGGATAGACCGAATAGGGACCGATCCCGGTCCAGTCGTCCACGTCGATGGCCAGGATCTTGCCATCTTCGGCAACGGCGATCTTGGCCTCGATCTCATGGTCGCGGGCATGGATGTCAGAGGTGAAACTTTCCAGCCGGTCGGCGATGAACTTCACCGGGCGCGCCATGACCCTTGCGATCGCTGCGGTCGCCACCTCGTCGGGATAGACGTGCACCTTGATCCCGTAGGAGCCTCCGACGTCGCCGCAGATCACGCGCACGCGGCTTTCGGGAATGTCCAGGTGCGTGGCCAGCACGGTCTGCATCATGTGCGGCGCCTGCGTGGCGTGCCATGCGGTCATCTGCCCTTCGGCCGGGTTCCAGTCGACAAGGATCGACCGCGGCTCCAGCGTGACGCCGGTGTGGCGCGCGGTGCGAAACCGGGCCGAGACGACCTTGTGCGCGGTCGCCATGGCGGCGTCCACGTCGCCTTCCTCGTGGAGGCGGCGAAACGCCAGGTTGTCGCCCAGGTCGGGGTGGATGACCGGCGTGTCCGCATCAAGTGCGGTCATCGTATCGGTCACGGCCGGCAACGGATCGTAATCGACCTCGACCAGCGTGGCAGCCTCTTCGGCAGCGGCACGTGTCGTGGCGACGACGGCCACCACCGGCTCTCCGACCCAGCAGGCGCGCTCCACGGCCAACGCGTGTTGCGGCGGGGATTTCAACCCCTTGAGATGCGCCAGGACCCCCACCCAAGGGGTGCAGACCTCGGCCAGGTCGGCGCCGGTAAAGACCCGCAGCACCCCCTTGAAGGCCTTCGCCGCCTCGGTGTCGATGCCGATGATCCGGGCATGGGCCAGCGGCGCCCGGACAAAGGCCACATGCACCATGCGCGGCAGGGTGATGTCGTCGACATAGCGCCCGCGCCCTTGCACCAGTTTCTCCGCGTTGGGACGCGGCACCGTCTTGCCTATGTACGAATTGGGCCGGTCGGGATTTCCGAATGCGATGGTCATGCCGTCCCCTTTCCGGCGCGCGCCCGCGCCACGTCCTCGACCGCGTCCACGATGGCCTCGTAGCCGGTGCACCGGCAGTAGTTGCCCGACAGGTGTTCACGGATTTCGACGCGCGTGGGGACTCCGCCCTGCGCCAACAAATCCTCGGCCGCGACGATCATGCCCGGTGTGCAAAACCCGCATTGCAGGGCGTTTCGCGCCACGAAAGCCTGTTGCAGATCACGGCTGCTGCCCTGTTCGGTCAGCCCCTCGACCGTCCAGACTTCGGCCCCATCCGCCTGGGCGGCCAGCATGAGGCAGCCGCGCACGGCCTGGCCATCGACACGCAGGGTGCAGGCGCCACAGACGCCGTGTTCACATGAGGCATGCGCCCCGGTCAGGCCAAGCGCCTGCCGCAGGAAATCCACCAGGTGCTGACCCGCCGGAACGCGTCCCTCGACCGGCTCTCCGTTCACGGTCAGCGCGATGTCCACCTTGTCCAAAAAGACTGCCGTCATGCCTGCTTCTCCCGGATCCGGGCCACGGCCCTGCGCAGCAGGACCCCGGCAAGATGTTTGCGATAGGCCGCGCTGGCCTGCGTGTCCGAAGGCGGGGCAAGCGCGTCCTTCAGGGCCGTAACCGCCCCGTCCATGTCGCCCGCATCCAGTGCGGCCATCGCATCCGTTGCCAGCAGGGGCGCCGGACCGACCGAAAACACCACCAACCTGTGCCCTGCTGACCGTTTTACCAGGCACATTCCCGCCAGCGCGTAGTCTCCGCAACGGCGCGCGACCTCTTCGAGAAGCTGCACCTCCCCCTTTTCCGCCTTGGGTATGGTGATGCCGGTCAGGATCTCCTCCTCGGCCAGGGCCGTCGTGAACACGTCCTGAAAGAAATCCTCCGCCGCGATCTGCCGCGTCCCGTCCGGCCCCTCGGCGTGCAGCGTGGCGCCCAGCGCAAGGATACAGGCGGGAAATTCGGCGGAAGGATCGGCATGGGCCAGTGCCCCGCCAATGGTGCCCCGGTTGCGGATGGCCGCATGGGCGATGTGATCGACAGCGGCGGTCAACAGGGGAACATGCGCCCGGATCAACGGATCGGCCCCAATGTCCGCGTGACGCGTCAGTGCGCCGATGCGAAGCACGGCGCCCTCGTCGGCCACCCCGCTCAGCCCGCTGATCCGCGAGATATCGACCAGCATGTCCCCCTCGGACAGCCGCATGTTCATCGCGGCCACAAGACTTTGCCCACCCGCCAGGATGCGGCCCATGCCGTCGGACGCGGCCAGCAGGTCAAGCGCGTGCCGCACGTCCCTGGCCCGGGCATATCCGCCCGCCGATGCCTTCATGGCGATCTCCTCCCCTCTTGTCCTTGCGCCTCTCCCTGACGCAATTGAGCATCTGCTCACTATTGTTGATCGCATGATCTATAAAAAGATGAACAGATCAAGTAAAAACTGCTAAACGGGGTCACAGAGGCAAAACGATGGATGGTCGGTTGGAAAGCGAAAACGCAGAATCCGAGAGCGGAACGGCGCGCCGGCGCCTGCCCCCGAAAGAGCGGCGCGAGCAAATCGTGAACGAGGCGGTGCGCTTTTTTGCCGAGGTCGGGCTAGAGGGCAACACGCGGCAACTGGCCAAGCGCCTGGGCGTCACGCAATCCCTTCTTTTCAATTACTTCGCGACCAAGGACGAACTCTTGGAAGCGGTCTACGAAAAGGTCTACCTGGATCGCCTGTCACCGGACTGGCCCGACCGGTTGACAGATCGCACCGTCCCCCTGCGGGCCCGACTGCTTGCCTTCTACACCGAGTACAGCGGGCTGATCTTCGAACGCGACTGGATGCGGATCTTCATGTCCTCGGGGCTGGCGGGCGCGGTACTGAACCGCCGCTACCTGATGCACCTAGGCGACGTGATTCTCCGCCCCGTGCTGGCCGAAACAGAGGCCCTGGCGCGGGGCGAGACCCGGCCGACGATGGAGGACATCTGGAACCTGCACGGCGGAATCGTCTACATTGGCATCCGGACGCATATCTACGGCATGCCCGGACCCGACGACCCGGAAACCGTGATCGCCCAGTCCATCGACAAGTACCTGCTGTATTTCGGGATCGGGCCGGAGGACTGAGAACCGCCGCTATCCCTGAAGGGCATCCGCCCTCCGTTCGCGCCAGATGACATAGAGACCACTGGCGATGATCACCGCTGCCCCGTAGAACGCGGTGCGGTCTGGCACCTCGCCCCAGATCAGCCAGCCGAAGGCCGTGGCCCAGACAATCGCGGTGTAATCCATCGGCGCGACAATCGCGGCGGGCGCCAGGCGAAAGGCCTGCGTCATCATAGTCATGCCCGCCGTACCGAACAGGGCGATCGCCGCGAACAACCACAGGTCGCCAAGCCGGACCGGCACCCAGACAAAGGGCACGATGAAGGCGCTCAGGAAGGCGCTGGCCCCCGTCAGGTACAAAAGCATCGTCCAGACGCTTTCGCGGGCATCGACCCAACGCGCGCTCAGCATCAGCAGGGCATAAAGGAAAGCAGTCAGGACCGGCAACAGTGAAGCAGGCTGAAAGGCCGAGGCGCCGGGGCGGATGACGATCAGAACCCCGACGAACCCCAGGCAGACTGCCAGCCAACGCCGGGGGCCGACCAGTTCTTTCAGAAAGAGCGCCGAGATGGCCGTGATGAACAGGGGCGCCACAAAGATCAGCGCCGTAGCCTCGGCCAGGTCGAGGTAGAGGAAACTGGTGAAGAACAGTACCGTCGCGGCGATCCAGAGCACCCCCCGGACGAGATGCGCGACCGGCCGTCCGGACCGAAGCGCCCCGGCGCCCCCCATCTTCAGTGTCAGCAGGATGGCAAAAGGCAAGGCGATCACGTTGCGCAGGAACAGGATCTGCACGGGCGAATAGTCTGCAACAAGGAACTTGGCGAGCGCGTCATTGGCGCTGAGACTGGCAACGCCGACGCACATCAGACCGAGCCCGGCCGTGGCACTCCCGCTGGCCTGCCCGATCCGCCCCTGCATGACTCGCCCCCACCTGCCGTCGATTGCACCCATCGCGCCATTCCGGCAGCGCTGGCCGGATCAGGCTAGGCAAATCCGAATTTGCTGTAAAATATATAGAAAGAGCGCCATTCATATAATGGGCATATCAACAGGGGGAAGTGGATGGATCTGCGCCAGATCAGGCAGTTCATCGCGGTTGCGGAGGAACTGCATTTCGGCCGCGCCGCGCAACGGCTGAACATGACTCAACCGCCGCTCAGCATGTCGATCCGCGGCCTTGAGGAGGCCCTCGGCGTGCAGTTGTTCAACCGCACACGCAAGAGCGTTTCGCTGACGGCCGCCGGGGCAATCTGGTTGGACCACGCGCGCCGTGTCCTGGCTGAGGCCGAGCGCCTGCCCGCCATCGCCCGGCGCGCCGCCCGAGGAGAGATGGGGGAACTTCGGCTCGCCTTTGTCAGCATCGCCAGCTACAGCCTGCTGCCGAACCTGGTCCGCCGCTTTCGCGATGCCTACCCCGATGTCCGGGTCGACCTGCGCGAGGCCACCAGCGACATGCAATTCGAGGCGCTGGCCAAGGGCGAGATCGACGCGGGCATCATCATCCGACCCGGCGAGGCATTCCGCCCCTCGCTGTCCCATCGCCCACTGCCCAGCGAAGCACTGGTCGCCGTGGTTCCAGACCGATGGGCCCCGACGGACGCGAATGCCGCCGGATCCGTCGAATTCGAACGGATCGCAGACGCGCCACTGGTCTTCTTTCCCCGCCATGTCGCCCCCGCCTATTACGACGCCGTGGCGGATCATTATGCTGAGCACGGGCGCCCGCTGCGGATTTACCAGGAAGCCATCCAGATGCAGACCATCATCGGCCTGGTCGCCGCTGGCCTCGGGATTTCCCTCGTTCCCCGGTCGATGACCGGGATGAACCGCAGCGGCGCGCATTACCTTGAACTGAAGGGCCATCAGCCACGGATCGACGTCTGCGTGATCTGGAAGGACGGACCCGTCCAACCGGCGCTGACCTCCTTTCTGGCTCTTCTCGACACGCCCCCGGGCTGACGAGCAACCGGGGTCAAATACCCACCGACAAGGCCGAAACCCGCTTGCAAAACACCCGAGGCCGCCGCCCGTGAAAGCACGGTTGGAAAAAGTAATGTCAATCTCGTGACGGTCAGTGACGGCACAAATCGGGAGGACATCATGAAACCCAGACAGCCCCGTCTTGCAGCGCGATTGGCCTTTCGCAGATCGGCTCTGAATTGGACTTGCGCGCCGCGGAGCCGACCGTGACCAAGCAGGAGGCTGAGGTGCCGGGCAGCTGGGCGACCTTGTGCAGGCCGCGCTCTATGTCCCGCCCGGCTTTCGGAACAGCCTTGTCTGCTCGAACAAATTGTCCAACCGTTCGTACCTGTCCTTGGTGTTCGGCCAGGCTTCTTCCTGCGTTGCGGAAATCAGCGCCTCCAGCAACATGAGAGTCGAGACGTTGGAATCCCAGGCCGAGGGGATTTCCACCCAGCAGTTGAAACTGTGCGTCGCGATCTCGGCCACCGGGCTGGACCACTGGTCGGTGATCAGCACCACCTCGACGCCGCGTTCCCGTGCCAGTTCGGCCAATCTCAACAGGTTGGACTCGTACCGTCGGATGTCGAACATCAGCAGCGTATCGCCCTTTTCCATGTCCAGCAGGTAGTGCGGCCAGGTCGCCGAGGACGAGGTCAGGTGGATGACCCGGGGCCGCACTGCCTGCAGGTGGGTAAAGGCATAATCCGCAAGCGCATGGGTGATCCGCCCACCAACGATGAACAACGTGTGATCCGTGTCCGCCAGCAGGTGCGCCGCGTCGTCGAACGCCTCGCTGGGCACGTTGCTGAAAGTGGTCTGGAGGTTCTGCGTCACCGCCTTGGCAAAACGGTTCAACAGGTGCGACTCGGGCGCCTCTGTCGCCCAGTTCGCCCGCCGTTCGGTCGGGCCGGACACCTTGGCCTGCAGTTCCTTAAGCAGCGCCTTGTGGAACTGCGGGAACCCCTTGAACCCCAGTTTCTGCACCATGCGCGCGATGGTAGGTGTCGATACCCCGGTCTGCCCCGCAACGATCGTGATCGAGGCCAGGCCCGCCGCCGGGTAGTTTTCCAACAGGGCGTTGGCAAACTTGCGCTCTGACAACGTCAGGTCCGGATAGTGTTGCCGGATCAATTCCCGGACTGTCGAACTGGGCTGGGTCACGGCTTGTTTCCTTGCATCGCCAACACTGCTTTTTTGTGCGAGGCGCGCCCCGATGCGTGTCAACCGCATGAATCTGCCCGCCGCCTATTGAAGAAATATTGACACAACCCGCACCAATGTGGAGAGTTTTTTTCAGAACAGGGGGACCTGCATGTCGGAAAGTGACCACGGCGGCTGTGAAACCGCCGTCAGCGTGATCAATGCCGAAGGCACGGGCGACGCCCTGCTGCTATGTGAACACGCTTCGGCCTTTATTCCCGAACGCTACGGCGATCTCGGGCTGCGCCCCGAGTGGCGGCAAAGCCATGCCGCCTGGGATCCCGGTGCGCTGGCCCTCGCCCGGATCCTGTCGACCGAGCTTGATTCGCCCCTTGTGGCCGGACGCGTGTCGCGGCTGGTCTATGACATCAATCGCCCGCCAGAGGCCGAGGGCGCGATGCCCGTGCGTTCGGAGGTGGTGGAGATCCCCGGCAACGCAAACCTGACACCCGCTCAAAGGGCCGAGCGTGTCGAGACCGTCTATCGCCCCTTCTGCAAAGCCGTCGACCGGCTGCTGTCAGACAGGCCAAGGGCCATCGTCACCGTGCACAGCTTTACCCCGGTCTACCACGGTGTGGCCCGCGCGACCGAGATCGGCATCCTGCACGACAGCGACAGCCGACTTGCCGAGGTGATGCTGGCCCAGGCGCCCGAAGATCACCGGCAGGTCGACCGTAACAAGCCCTACGGCCCCGAGGACGGCGTAACCCATTCGCTGAAACTGCACGGTATCTCGCGCGGATTGCCCAACGTGATGATCGAGGTCCGCAACGACCTGCTGACCACGCCGGAGGACGTTCAGGCCATCGCGAACGAACTGCTGGCGATGCTGCGCCCGGCTTTGGCGGCCCCCGCGGAGGTGACCGATGCCTAGGATCATCACGGGGTTCGTACATGGCGTCGACGCGATGAACCGCTTTATAGGGCGCATCGCCATGTACCTGATCTTTGTCCTCGTGGGCGTGCTGCTGTGGTCATCTGTGTCCAAGGTGGCTTTCCTGCCCTCGCTCTGGACGCTGGAGACCGCGCAGTTCGTCATGGTGGCCTATTACGTCCTTGGCGGCCCCTATTCGATCCAGCTGGGGTCGAACGTGCGTATGGACCTGTTCTATGGCGGCTGGTCGGTCAAGACCAAGGCCTGGGTCGACGCCTTCACCGTCTTCTTCCTGATGTTCTACCTCGTCGTCCTGCTGTACGGCGCGCTTGGCTCTCTGGCTTACGCGATGGGCTATTTCGGGATGCAGCCGCTAGAGTATTTCGCCGAGTTTTTCGGCGCGCTGTTCACGGGTGGCTTCGAGGCGGCCGGCGAAAAGCTGGGCTATCTCGAACGGTCCTCGACCGCCTGGCGCCCTTTCCTTTGGCCCGTCAAGCTGGTGCTGGCCTTTGGTATCTTCCTGATGCTGCTGCAAACCCTCGCCGAGCTGTTCCGTGATATCGGCCGCATCCGCGGGGTGGAGATCTGATGTCCTACGAAATGATCGCCATCCTCATGTTTTCGGGCATGATGCTGATGCTGCTGACCGGGCAACGCGTGTTCGGCGCCATCGGCTTTGTCGGAGCACTGGCCGGGTTGCTGCTATGGGGGACGGGGGGCGTCGATGTGCCGTTTGCCGCCGCCATGAAGCTGATGAAATGGTATCCGCTGCTGACACTGCCGATGTTCATCTTCATGGGCTACGTCCTGTCGGAATCGAAAATCGCCGACGACCTGTATCGCATGTTCCACGTCTGGATGGGCCCGGTGCGCGGCGGTCTGGCCATCGGCACCATCGGGCTGATGGTGCTGATTTCCGCCATGAACGGGCTGTCCGTCGCCGGCATGGCAATCGGCGCCACCATCGCCCTGCCGGAACTGCTACGCCGGGGCTATGACAAGATCATGGTGACGGGCGTGATCCAGGCGGGCTCGTCGCTGGGCATCCTCGTCCCACCTTCCGTCGTGCTGGTACTTTACGCGATGATCGCGCGGCAGCCGGTGGGACAGCTGTGGCTGGCGGGCGTGATCCCCGGCCTGATGATGGCGACGATGTTCATCATCTACATCTACGTCCGTTGCCGGCTGCAGCCGTACCTTGGCCCGCCCCTGCCCGAGGATGAGCGCAATGTCAGCCGGGCCGAAAAGCTGCGCCTGTTGCGCGCGGGCATCCTGCCGCTGGTGATCTTTGCCGTGATGATGGTGCCCTTCGTCAAGGGGTGGACCAGCCTCGTCGAAAGCTCGGCCATCGGCGCGATGGCGGCCTTCATCGCGGCCATCCTCAAGGGCCGCATGACGCGCGAGGTCTTCGAAACATCGGTGCGCCAGACCCTGGCCATTTCCTGCATGTTCATGTGGATCATCCTCGCCGCACTGGGCTTTGGCGCGATCTTCGACGGGCTGGGCGCGGTGCGGGCGATCGAGTCGCTGTTCACCGAGCAACTTGGCCTCAGCCCCTGGATGATCCTGATCCTGATGCAGCTGTCCTTCATCATCATGGGGACATTCCTCGATGACACTGCCATGCTGGTCATCGTAGCCCCGCTTTATGTGCCACTGGTTGGGGCGCTGGGGTTCGACCTGATCTGGTACGGCGTGCTGTATACGATCACCACCCAGATCGCCTATATGACGCCGCCCTTCGGCTATAATCTCTTCCTGATGCGCGCGATGGCGCCGCCTGAAATCGGCCTCAGGGACATCTATCGCTCGATCATCCCCTTTGCGCTGGTGATGGTGCTGGCCCTGTCACTGGTCATGATCTTCCCGCAGATCGCGCTTTGGCTGCCGGAACTCGTATACGGAAAATAACCCCCCAGAAGCCTCGAAAAGAGGACAGATTTTCAACAAGGAGAACGGACATGACAACTTCGAGAAGAAAGTTCCTGAAAACCGCCGGTGTGGGCGTTGCCGCCGCACCGCTGGCCGCCCCGGCCCTGGCCCAATCCACCATCACCTGGCGGATGCAGACATACGCCGGCGCCGCTCTGGCCGAACACGTCGTGAAACCGGCCATCGACCGGTTCAACGCCATCGCCGGCGACCGGATGCAGATCGAACTGTTCTACGCCGACCAGCTTGTGCCCACGGGCGAGCTGTTCCGCGCCATGCAGCGTGGCACCATCGACGCGGTGCAGTCGGATGACGACTCGATGGCCTCGCCGACCGAGGTCACGGTCTTCGGCGGCTATTTCCCCTTCGCCTCGCGCTACTCGCTGGATGTTCCGGTGCTGTTCAACCAATACGGCCTGAACGAGATCTGGGCAGAGGAATACGCCAAGGTCGGCGTCAAGCACATCAGCGCAGGCAGCTGGGACCCCTGCCATTTCGCCACTAAGGACCCGATCAACAGCCTGGCCGATCTGCAGGGCAAGCGCGTCTTTACTTTCCCCACCGCGGGCCGCTTCCTGAGCCAGTTCGGCGTCGTGCCCGTCACCCTGCCCTGGGAGGACATCGAAGTCGCGGTGCAGACCGGCGAACTGGACGGCATCGCGTGGTCGGGTATCACCGAGGACTACACGGTGGGTTGGGCAGATGTGACCAACTACTTCCTGACCAACAACATTTCCGGCGCCTGGATCGGGCATTTCTTTGCCAACATGGGCCGCTGGGAAGAGCTGCCCGAGGACCTGAAACTGCTGCTGACCACCTGCATGGAGCAGTCGCACTATTACCGCCAGTGGTGGTACTGGGGCGGCGAGGCGCGGCTGCGCGTCAACGGCGAGAAAATGCAGCTGACCTCGATCCCCGATGCCGAGTGGGACCAGGTCGAGGCCGCCGCGCGCACCTTCTGGGACGAGATCGCGGCAGAGTCCGAGACCAAGGCAAAGGTTGTCGAGATCTTCAAGCAGTACAACGCGGACATGGCCAAGGCAGGCCGCCCCTACCGCTACGGCTGACCCCATGCCCCCGGGAGTGTCCGGGGGCATATCCCGGCCCCATGACATTCGATGACCTCAAGGCGCAGGTCTCCTCCGGCGAGGTGGACACCGTCCTGGCCTGCATCGTGGACATGCAGGGCCGCCTAATGGGCAAACGCTTTCACGCCGCCCATTTCGTGAACAGCGCCTGGGAGGAAACCCACTGCTGCAACTACCTGCTGGCCACCGACCTGATGATGGCCACGCCAGAGGGCTATGCCGCAACCTCCTGGGAGAAGGGCTACGGCGACTACGTGATGAAGCCGGACCTGACCACCCTGCGCCCCATGCCCTGGCTGGAGGGCACGGTCATGGTGCTGTGTGACGTGCTGGATCACCACACCCACGAAGAGGTGCCGCATTCCCCCCGCGCCATGCTGAAAAAGATGGTCGCCCGGGCAGAGGCGATGGGGTTCACCCCGATGATGGCGACGGAACTGGAGTTCTTTCTCTTCGAGAAGAGCTTTGACGAGATCCGCAAATCCGGCTTCCGCGACTTGGCGACGCTGTCGGGTTACAACGAGGATTACAACATCCAGCTGACCAGCCGCGAAGAGCACGTCATGCGCCCGGTGCGCAATCATCTCTACGCCGCCGGCCTGCCGATCGAAAACTCCAAGGGTGAGGCCGAGACCGGGCAGGAAGAGCTGAACATCAAGTACGCCCCGGCGCTGGACACCGCAGAGTACCACACCATCGCAAAACACGCGGTCAAGGAGATCGCCCACCAGCAGGGCCACGCCGCCAGCTTTCTGCCGAAATGGCATCATGACAAGGTCGGTTCATCCAGCCATGTGCACCAGTCGCTCTGGCAGGACGGCAAACCCGTCTTCTTTGACGAGAGCGACGCCCTGGGCATGTCGGCACTGATGAAAAACTATGTCGCCGGCCTGCTGAAATATGCGCCCGATTACATGGTTTTCCTGGCCCCCTATATCAACAGCTACAAGCGGTTCCAGGTCGGCACCTTCGCCCCGACTCGCGTGATCTGGTCGATCGACAACCGCACCGCCGGCTTCCGCCTCTGCGGCGACGGATCAAAGGCGGTACGGATCGAATGCCGGGTCGGCGGGTCGGACATGAACCCCTACCTCGCGATGGCGGCGATGCTCGCCGCGGGCCTGAAGGGCATCGAGGACGGGCTGGAACTGGCCCCTGCCTTTTCCGGCGATGCCTACGCGGGCGAAGCGCCCGAACTGCCCACCACCCTGCCCGCGGCGCGGAGCGCGCTGATGCAATCCGACCTGCTGCGCGAAGCCTTTGGCGAAGAGGTGGTCGCCCATTATGCCCGTGCAGCCGAGGTGGAAATCGAGGACTTCAACCGCGTCGTGACCGACTACGAGATCGCGCGCGGGTTCGAACTTACCTAAGGGCCGACCGGCCCGATCCATAGAGGACAGAATGAGCAATACACTGAAATGCATCTCCCCCATCGACGGCTCGGTCTTTGCCGAACGCCCCACGCTGTCGCTGGACGAGGCGAAAACCGCTGCCGCCAAGGGCCGTGCCGCGCAGGCGGCCTGGGCCGCTCGTCCCTTGCAGGAACGGGTCGACCTGGTCATGGCGGGCGTCGCGGCCGTGGGCGCGATGAACGACGAGATCGTCCCGGAACTGGCGCATATGATGGGACGCCCTGTGCGCTTTGGCGGCGAATTCGGCGGCTTTGAAGAGCGCGCATCCTACATGGCCGGGATCGCGACAGAGGCGCTGGCCCCCATCGAAGTGGGCGAGGACGCGACCTTCAAACGCTACATCAAGCGCGTGCCGCTGGGCCTGGTGCTGGTCGTGGCCCCTTGGAACTACCCCTACATGACCGCCATCAACACCGTTGCACCCGCGCTGATCGCGGGCAATTCGGTGATGCTGAAACACGCCACGCAGACCCTGTTGGTGGGCGAACGCATGGCGCGTGCCTTCCACGAGGCGGGCGTGCCCGAGGAGGTGTTCCAGAACGTCTTTCTCAGCCACGACACGACCTCTGACCTGATCGGCGCCAAGGCCTTTGACTTCGTGAATTTCACTGGCTCCGTCGGCGGCGGCAAGGCGATGGAACGCGCGGCGGCAGGCACCTTTACCGGCATCGGGCTGGAACTGGGCGGCAAGGACCCGGGCTATGTCATGGAGGATGCGGACGTCGATGCGGCGGTCGATACGCTGATCGACGGCGCGATGTTCAATTCCGGCCAGTGCTGCTGCGGGATCGAACGGATCTACGTTCATGCATCGCTCTATGACAGTTTCCTGGAAAAGGCGCTGGCCGTGGTCCGCGGCTACAAGCTGGGCAACCCTCTGGACTCTGAGACGACCATCGGCCCGATGGCCAACGCCCGTTTCGCAGCCGAGGTCCGCGCCCAGATCAAGGAGGCCGTCGAGGCCGGTGCGACAGCCCATATTGATACATTCCCCGAGGATGACGGCGGCACCTACCTGACACCGCAGATCCTGACCGACGTGACTCACGACATGCGCGTCATGCGCGACGAGAGCTTTGGCCCCGTGGTCGGCATCATGAAGGTCAAGGATGATGAAGAGGCCATCGCTCTCATGAACGACAGCGATTTCGGCCTGACGGCCTCGCTCTGGACACAGGACGTTGCGCGGGCCGAAAGCGTCGGCGACCGGATCGAGACGGGGACCGTCTTCATGAACCGCGCCGATTACCTCGATCCCGGCCTCTGCTGGACCGGCTGCAAGCAGACCGGGCGCGGCGGCGGTCTGTCCGTCATCGGCTATCACAACCTCACACGCCCCAAATCCTATCACTTGAAGAAGGTGACGAAATGAGCCTGACCGGAAACTGGTCCTATCCCACCGCCATCAAGTTCGGCGCGGGCCGCATCTCTGAACTGCCGGGCGCTTGCGCGCAGGCGGGCATCTCGCGCCCGCTGCTGGTCACGGATCGCGGATTGGCCGACCTGCCGATCACCGCCCAGACGTTGGACGTGCTGGAACAGGCGGGCCTTGGCCGCGCGCTCTTTGCCGACGTGGACCCGAACCCCAACGAAAAAAACCTGGCGGCGGGCGTGAAGGCCTATAACGACGGCGGCCACGATGGCGTGATCGCCTTTGGCGGCGGCTCCGGCCTCGACCTGGGCAAGATGGTCGCCTTCATGGCCGGTCAGACGCGCCCGGTCTGGGATTTCGAGGATATCGGAGACTGGTGGACTCGCGCGAATGCGGATGTCATCGCCCCCATCGTCGCCGTGCCGACCACCGCCGGAACGGGGTCCGAGGTGGGCCGCGCCAGCGTCATCACCAATTCCGAGACGCATGAAAAGAAGATCATCTTTCACCCCAAGGTGCTGCCCGAGGTCGTGATCTGCGACCCGGAACTGACCGTGGGAATGCCGGGCTTCATCACCGCGGGCACCGGGCTTGATGCCTTTGCCCACTGTGTCGAGGCTTTCAGCAGCCCGCATTACCACCCCATGAGCCAGGGCATTGCGCTGGAAGGCATGCGGCTGGTCAAGGAATACCTCCCCCGCGCCTTCGCCAACGGCCAGGACATCGAGGCCCGCGCCCAGATGATGAGCGCCGCCATGATGGGCGCCACCGCCTTTCAGAAGGGCCTTGGCGCGATCCACGCCATGAGCCATCCCATCGGCGCGCATTTCAACACTCACCACGGCACCACCAACGCGGTCTGCATGCCCACGGTGCTGGCCTTCAACGCCGACGCGATCCGCGACCGTTTCGACACGGCGGCGGCCTATCTCGGGATCGAGGGCGGCTTTGACGGATTCCGCGCCTTCGTGCAGGATCTCAACGACGGCCTGAACATCCCGCGCCGCCTGTCCGATCTCGGCGTGACCGAAGAGGCGATCCCGACGCTGGTCAAGGGCGCGATCACCGACCCGTCCTGCGGCGGCAACCCGCTCGAACTGACCGAGCAGAACCTGACCGCGCTGTTCAAGGCGGCGCTCTGACATCTGTCCCGGCGGAATTGCCGCCGGGGCAACCTTCTGGAATCACGCTGATTTCATGTAAACGTCAAACAAGAGGCCCATAAGGTCCAAATCGTCCCGGGCAAGCCCTGCCCTTTTCATCGGCAGACCCCGGGACAGAACCATGACCCGACAGAGGAGAGACCAATGTCCAGAACCATCCTTTTGACCACCACGCTGATCGCCGGGCTGGCCACCACCGCCTCCGCCGACACGCTGCGCCTGTTGACCTGGGGCGGCTACGCCCCCGACGAGGTCATCGAGCTGTTCGAGCAGAAGACCGGACACACCGTCGAGGTGACCAAGTCCAACAACGAGGAAATGATCGCCAAACTGCGCGCCACCGGCGGCGGCGGTTTCGACCTGGTCCAGCCCAGCCAGGACCGCGTCATGGGCCCGCAGATGGAATTCGGCATCTACAAGCCGATCGACATGTCGAAGATCGACGAGTCGCTGTTCATCCCGTCCATGCTGACGGCCACCATGGCCAACACCACCGTGAACGGCGACGTCTACGGCGTGCCCCATGTCTGGGGGACCTCCGGCCTTGTGCTGAACACCGCCGAAGCGGGTGACACCGTCAAGGATTACACGGACCTCTGCGATCCGGCCGTGGCGGGCAAGGTGACCTACCGCCTGAAGCGTCCGACGCTGATCGGCTTTGCCTTCGCCATGGGCGAAGATCCCTTCGCGGCCTACGGCGACGAGGAAAAGTACAAGGAGATCATGGGCAAGGTCGAAACCAAGCTGACCGAGTGCAAAGCCAACGTCAAAACCTACTGGGGTGGCGGCGACGAGCTGATGAACCTTGTCCGTTCGGGCGAAGTCACCGCCTCGATGGCCTGGGACACGGGCGGCTGGAAGCTGAACGACGACAACGCCGACATCACCTTCGTCGCCCCGGCCTCGGGCGCACTGGGCTGGATCGACACCTTTGTCCTGCCCGCCAAGGGCCAGGCAGACGATGTTGCCTATGAATGGATCAACTTTGTCATGCAGCCGGAAATCGCGGCCATGATCACCGCGGCAGCGGGCAACTTTACCGCCTCCGCCGGGGCCGACGAATACGTCGAGGACGGGCTGAAGGCCAAGTACCAGAACAGCTTCCCGCAGGAAGCCATCGACAACATCAAGTGGTATCCGCCGGTGCCCGCCGGTCTCGAAGCCATCGAAGGCGAGGTTCTGGACCGCGTCCAGGCCGCCAACTGATCTGACACGGGCGGCATCCGGTCCTCCGGGTGCCGCCATATGAACGGACTTCCCGCATGACCCCTGATCTCGAATGCGCCGACCTCGTCAAACGGTTCGGTGAAACAACCGCCGTCGACAACGTGTCGTTTTCCGTGCCGCCGGGCAGTTTCTTTTCGATCCTGGGGCCGTCGGGCTGCGGCAAGACGACGATCATGCGGATGATCGCCGGATTTCTCGATCCGACCTCCGGGGATATCCGGATCAAGGGAAAATCGGTTCTGGACACGCCGCCGAACAAGCGGCCCGTGAACATGGTGTTCCAGCACCTGGCCCTGTTCCCGATGATGACCATCGCCGAGAACATTGGCTACGGGCTGCGGCGCCAGAAGATGCCCAAGGACCAGATCGCCCGCAAGGTGGACGAGGCGCTGGAGCGCATCGGCCTGCCGGGGATCGGCGGACGCAAGGTCGATGAGCTTTCGGGCGGTCAGAAACAGCGCGTCGCCATTGCGCGCTGCATGGTGCTGGAACCGGACGTTCTGCTGCTGGACGAACCGCTGGGCGCGCTGGACCTGAAGCTGCGCGAACACATGAAGGTCGAGCTCAAGGCGCTTCAGGCCGCTTTTGACACCACATTTGTCTACATCACCCACGACCAGTCAGAGGCGCTGGTCATGTCCGACCAGATCGCCGTCATGAATGCCGGACGGTTCGAGCAGGTCGGCACCGGGCAGGATTTGTACTATCGCCCCGACACGCCTTTTGTCGCCGGGTTCATCGGGGAATCGAACCGCTGGAAAGGCCGCATCGACCGTGTCGAGGGCGAGGCCCTGCAGATGCGCACCGACAGCGGGCTGGCCATGCGGGCAACAGCCGCGTCCCCACTGGCCGCAGGCGACACGGCAGAAATCTTTGTCCGCCCGGAATCCATCCGCCTGGCCGCCAGCGCCGAGGCGCTTTCCGGTTTCGACAACCAGTTGCAGGGCAAGGTGACAAGCATCCTGTTCAACGGTGCCGCCTCGCGCGTGTTGGTGCAGGACGACGCAGGCGAGACACTGGAAGTCACCCTGCCGCAGTCCGGCGAATTCGCGACGCTGAAACGGGGGGATGCCGTGCACATCGGGTGGGGCGCGGCCCAGGCGACCTGTTTCAAGGGGGCCGCCTGATGCGCGCGCATACCCGGATCGGATTCATCCTGCTGCTGACGCCACTGGTGCTGTGGCTGGGCCTGCTGATCATCATTCCGCATATCGACATGTTTCTCATCTCGATCCGCGAGCGCATCAGCTTTGGCGTCTACGAAACCAGCCTTGCCCAGTACGAGAAAGCCCTGACGGAACCGCTGTACCTGCGCACCTTCTGGCGGACGGCGGTGATGTCGGTCCTGGCCACGGCCATCACGCTGGTGATCGCCTTTCCGGTCTCCTACTACATTGCAAAGATGGCCAAGGGGCGCCTGCAGCAGGTGCTGTTCATGCTGTGCCTCATTCCCTTCTACGTCTCGGAACTCGTGCGCACCTTTGGCTGGATGATCCTGCTGCGGGAAACCGGGCTGGTGTCGAACCTGTTGCAATGGGCGGGTCTGGCCGATCAGCCGGTCGAGATGCTGTATAACGACGCCGCCATGATGGTGGGCCTTGTCTATACCTCGATGCTGTTTATGGTCGTGCCGCTGGTCACGACACTGGAAAGCCTGGACGACAGCGTGATCGAGGCCGGCTATGACCTTGGCGGCAGCGGCCTGTCGGTTCTGCGCGAGATCATCATTCCACATGCCATGCCGGGCATCGTCTCGGGCTGCATCGTCGTCTTCATGCTGTCTCTGGGCAACTACCTGACCCCCACCATGCTGGGCGGCAAGGACAGCCTGTGGTTCACCGAGATGATCTACAACCAGTTCATCGTGCGCTCGAACTGGGAGCTGGGCGCGGCCTTCGGCTTCATGCTGCTGGTGCTGTCGTCGGTGATCGTCTGGGGAATGCTGCGCCTGACCGGCCGCACCCTTCAGGAAACGATGGGATAAGCCGATGATCCCCACCATCCCCCAATCCCGCAGCTTTCGCCTGATCTACGGCAGCTACGTGCTGCTGTTCTTCCTCTACCTCGCTTTGCCGTTGACCGTCGTCGCGGTCTTTGCCTTCAACGATAGCCAGTTTCCCTCGCTCCCCTGGGAAGGGTTCACCTGGAACTGGTTCTTTGGCGACGAGCGTCCGCAGATCGGCGTGTTCCACGAGCGCGGCATCCTGCGCGCCGTGGGAACCTCTGCCTTTGTGGCCATGTGCGTCGCGCTTCTGTCGGTCTGTGTCGGCACCACGAATGCCTTCCTGTTCAACCGGTACGAGTTCCGGGGAAAGGGGCTGCTCTATGTCCTGATGCTGCTGCCTCTGGTCATTCCGGGCATCGTGCTGGGCATCTCCATCCTGGTCTTTTCATCGACCCTGGCGAACGGGATCTGGGACCTGGCGCAGATGGATATTCAGGCGCTGCGGCCCGGTTTGCTGTTGGTGATCCTTGGCCAGTTTTCCTTCATCACCACGATCGCCACGCTGGTGATCACCGCCCGCCTGCAGAAATTCGACCGCACGCTGGAAGAGGCGGCGCTGAACCTGGGCGCCACGCGATTGACCGCGGTGCGCACGATCACCATTCCCTTCCTGATGCCGGCGATGATCGGCGCGGTGGTCGTTGCCTTCCTGATGAGCTTCGAGAACTTCAACACCACGCTGATGCTGGTCGGCTCTGACGCGCCGCTGACCATCGCCATGTTCGACCGTCTGAAAGAGGGGTCAACGCCGCTGCTGAACGCGGTGTCACTGCTCCTGATGCTGGGTTCATCGCTGCTGGCACTGGTGGTGATCCTGTTCCAGCGCCGCTGACCGCGGGCCTGACAGACGCAGCGGCCGCTGTCACGGCCGACAAGATCCGATCCCGGGTCGGGGCTCAGTGGTATGTGCCATCGAGGCCCGCGCACCCCGGAGCAGGCTCATATCTGCGCTGCGGCCCGGACCACCACCTCGTCCAGCCCGTCGCCCCCTTGGGCAACGTGACTGCGCAACTGGTCGCGCATCCGCGGCTCCCAGAAGTCCGATATATGCGCCGCGACCCGCGCGGGGGCATCTTCGTTGGGCTGGGTCTTGAAGAAAGTGGCGATCTGGTTCGCCATGCGGATCATCTTGTCAGGCGACATGCGGTGCCTCGTCTATGATACGGTGCTGATGGGAATAGATGTCGAAACCGCCGCCCCGGGCAAAGGCGGCCAGGGTTATCCCCGCCTCCTGCGCCAGGCGCACGGCGGCGCCAGTGGGGGCGGACACGGCCACAAGGACCGGGATACCCGCCAGCGCGCATTTCTGGACCAGTTCGATCGACAGACGCGATGTCATGACGGCGGCCCCTTGTGTAGCGTCGCCCCCCTCGTGCGCCAGCGCGCCGATGAGCTTGTCCAGCGCGTTGTGCCGGCCCACATCCTCGCGCGCCATGAAGACGCCGCGCCCCGAGGTCATGAAGCCCGCCGCATGGGTGGCGCGGGTCATGTCGTGCAGGCGCTGATGGCGCCGAAGCGCGTCCGTGGCGCGGGCGACCTCGGATACCTCCAGCCGCAGGTCCGAGGTCACCCGAGGCACGCGGCGCAGCGCCTGCTCCAGGCTGTCGATCCCGCACAGCCCGCAGCCCACCGGCCCCGCCATGTAGCGCCGGCGCTCGGACAGCGCGCGGGCGCGACCGTCGTCCAGCAGAAAGCGCGCCTCGATGCCCTGGGCGTGTTCGACGAGTTCGAAATCCTCTACCTGCGACGGGTCGGTGACGATGCCCTCCGTCAGGGCAAAGCCAAGGGCGAAATCCGCCAGGTCGGCGGGACTGGCCATCATGACCGCCTGCGTGGTGCCATTGAAGACCAGTGCCACCGGCACCTCTTCGGGCAGGGTGCGATGGATCGCCAACGTGCCCTCGGACTGGTGCGACCGGCCCGAGGCGCTGACGGTTGCGGCGCGCGCACTCATTCCGCCGCCGGAAGGATACGACGCGACCGTTCGGCCTGTGCGGCGTAATCCTCCTGCCAATCGGTCGGTCCGTTCGACGGCGCGACCTGCACCGCCGTCACCTTGTACTCCGGGCAGTTCGTGGCCCAGTCGGAATAGTCGGTGGTGATGACGTTGGCCTGCGTATCCGGGTGGTGGAAGGTGGTGTAGACCACGCCGGGGCTGACCCGATCCGAGACCTGTGCCCTCAATGTCGTTTCACCCGACCGCGAGGCCAGCCGCACCCAGTCGCCATCTTTGAGGCCGCGGTTCTCGGCATCATGCGGATGGATTTCCAGCACGTCGGCCTCATGCCAGACCACGTTCTCCGTGCGCCGGGTTTGCGCGCCCACGTTGTACTGCGACAGGATGCGCCCGGTGGTCAGCAAGAGCGGGAAACGCGGGCCGGTCTTTTCGTCGGTGGCGACGTATTCGGTGACGATGAACCGCCCCTTGCCGCGCACGAACTCATCGACATGCATCAGCGGCGTACCTTCGGGATGCGCCTCGTTGCAGGGCCATTGCACCGATCCCTGTTCCTCCAGCAGGGCATAGACCACCCCGGCGAAAGAGGGCGTCGTGGCGGCGATTTCCTCCATGATCTGGCTGGGATGGGTATAGGACCAGCCCGCCCCCATCGCATTGGCCAGCAGTTGCGTCACCTCCCAGTCGGCATAGCCGTTCCTGGGTGCCATGACGCGGCGCACCCGGTTGATGCGACGCTCGGCATTGGTGAAGGTGCCGTCCTTTTCCAGGAAGGTCGACCCGGGCAGGAAGACATGGGCGTAGTTCGCGGTCTCGTTCAGGAAGAGGTCATGCACGATGACGCATTCCATCGCCGCAAGGCCCGCGGCAACGTGCTTGGTGTCCGGATCCGATTGCAGGATGTCCTCACCCTGACAATAAAGCCCCTTGAAAGTGCCTTCGACCGCGGCGTCCAGCATGTTCGGGATACGCAGGCCCGGTTCCGGGTCGATCTCGACACCCCAGGCGGTCTCGAAGATGTCGCGCACCTCCGCGCCTTTCACATGGCGATACCCCGGCAGTTCATGCGGGAAGGACCCCATGTCACAGGACCCTTGCACGTTGTTCTGGCCCCGCAGCGGGTTCACGCCCACGCCGGGACGCCCGACATTGCCGGTCAGCATGGCAAGATTGGCGATCCCCATGACGGTGGTCGACCCCTGGCTGTGCTCGGTCACGCCAAGGCCGTAGTAGATCGAACCATTGCCGCCCTTGGCAAAGGTTCGCGCGGCGGCCCGCAGCTCCTGCGCGTTGACGCCGGTCAGCAGGGCGGTCGCCTCGGGCGAGTGACGCGGATCGCTGACGAACTCGGCATAGACCTGGAATTCGTCCCAGTCACAGCGGGTGCGGATGAACGCCTCGTCCATCAGGCCCTCGGTCACGATCACATGCGCCAGCGCGGTGACCACGGCAACATTGGTGCCGGGCTTCAGCGCCAGGTGATGCGCGGCCTCGATATGGGCGGATTTCACCAGGTCGATGCGGCGCGGGTCGATCACAATCAGCTTGGCCCCGGCCCGCAGGCGCTTTTTCAGACGGCTGGCAAAGACCGGGTGGCCATCGGTGGGATTGGCCCCGATGACGATGACCACGTCTGTCTGCTCGACACTGTCGAAATCCTGCGTGCCGGCGGATGTGCCAAAGGTCTGGCCAAGGCCATAGCCGGTGGGCGAATGGCAGACGCGGGCGCAGGTGTCGGTGTTGTTGTTGCCAAAGACCGCCCGGGTCAGTTTCTGCACCAGGTAGGTTTCCTCGTTGGTGCAGCGGCTGGAAGTGATGACACCGATGCTCTTTTTGCCGTGCTTTTCCTGAAGACCGCGCAAGCGGCCCGCGGCAAAGCCCAGGGCCTCGTCCCAGCTGACCTCGCGCCAGGGTTCGTCGATCGAGTCGCGGATCATCGGGTTCAGGATCCGGTCCTTGTGGTTGGCATAGCCATAGGCAAATCGGCCCTTGACGCAGCTGTGCCCCCGGTTCGCCTTGCCGTGCTTGTAAGGCACCATGCGGACCAGTTCATCGCCCTGCATTTCCGCCTTGAAGGAACAGCCGACGCCGCAGTAGGCGCAGGTGGTCACGACCGACCGATCCGGCGTGCCCATCTCGATCACGGATCTTTCCTGCAGGGTCGCGGTGGGGCAAGCCTGCACGCAGGCGCCGCAGGACACGCAATCCGACCCCAGGAAATCGTCATCGGCGCCCCCTGCCGACACACGGCTGTCGAACCCGCGCCCCGAGATCGTCAGCGCAAAGGTACCCTGCACTTCTTCGCAGGCGCGGACGCAGCGGTTGCAGACGATGCACTTGGAGGGGTCGTAGGTGAAATAGGGGTTGCTGTCGTCCTTGGGCAGCCACTCGGGGTTGACCTCGCCAGAGGTGTTGCGGGCCGCGAAATGGTTGGCCAGCCCGCCCTGTTCCGGCGCCTTGTAGCGCACGTCGCGCAGGCCGACGGCCCCCGCCATGTCCTGCAACTCGCAATCGCCGTTGGCCGCACAGGTCAGGCAGTCCAGCGGGTGATCCGAGATATAGAGTTCCATCACGCCCTTGCGGATCTTGCGCACCTTTTGCGACTGCGTGTCCACGATCATGCCCGGCGCCACCGGCGTCGTGCAGGATGCGGGCGTGCCGCGTCGGCCTTCGATTTCCACCGCGCATAGACGGCAGGATCCGAACGCCTCGAGGTTGTCCGAGGCGCAGAGCTTGGGCACCGAAATGCCAATCTCGGCGGCGGCCCGCATGACGCTGGTGCCCTCGGGAACGGTGACTTCGAACCCATCGATGGTCAGGGTAACGGGCGCGCCCTGGCGGGCGGGGGTGCCCATGTCACGGTCGTCGGTCGGCAGGATGAAATCCTTCATTCGGCGGCCTCCTTCTGGCGGGCGAAATCGTCGGGAAAATGAGTGACGGCAGACATGACCGGGAACGGCGTGAAGCCCCCGAGCGCGCAAAGGGACCCGTCCGTCATCGTCTCGCAGAGGTCTGTCAGCAGGGGCAGCGCGGCGGCGTCGCCCTCGGCAATCCGGTCCAGCGTCTCGACACCGCGCACGGCGCCGATCCGGCAGGGCGTGCACTTGCCACAGCTTTCCACGGCGCAGAACTCCATCGCGAAGCGCGCCATGCCCAGCATGTCGGTGCCGTCGTCGAAAACAGTCAGGCCCGCGTGGCCGATCAATCCGCCCGCCTGGTCGAATTCCTCGTAGCCCAGTGGCGTGTCGAATTTCGATACGGGCATATATGCGCCCAAGGGGCCGCCCACCTGCACGGCCTTGACCGGGCGGCCAGAGGCCGTGCCGCCCCCCAGGTCATTGACCACCTCGCCCAAGGATATGCCAAAGGCGGTTTCGAAAAGCCCGCCACGCGCCACGTTGCCCGCGATCTGCAAGGTCACGGTACCGCGTGACCGGCCAAGGCCGAAGTCCGCATAGTGCTGCGCGCCCTTCTCGAAAATCACCGGCACAGTCGCCAGGCTGATGACGTTGTTCACCACCGTCGGACGGCCCAGGAAGCCCTCCAGCGCCGGCAAGGGCGGCTTGGCCCGCACCACGCCGCGCTTGCCTTCAAGCGAATTGAGCAAGGAAGTTTCCTCGCCGCAGACATAGGCGCCCGCCCCCTTGCGGATCTCCATGTCGAAGGCGCGGCCAGACCCCAGAATGTCGTGGCCCAGCACGCCGGCAGCGCGGGCCAGTTCCACCGCACGGGTCATGACGGCGATGGCATCCGGATATTCCGAACGCAGGTAAACATAGCCCTTGGTCGCGCCAACACCCAGCCCGGCGATGGCCATGCCCTCGATCAGGGTAAAGGGGTCGCCCTCCATGATCATGCGATCGGCAAAGGTGCCGCTGTCACCCTCGTCAGCATTGCAGACGATGTATTTCTGCGGCGCTTCCGCGTCATGCACGGTCTGCCACTTGATGCCAGTCGGGAAACCGGCCCCGCCACGGCCGCGCAGGCCGGAGGTTTTTACCTCGTCAACAACCTGCTGGGCCGACAGGTCGAGCGCGATGCGCAGCCCCTTCAGCCCGCCATGTGCCTGGTAGTCGTCCAGCGACAACGGGTCGATCACGCCGACGCGGGCAAAGGTGAGGCGGGTCTGGCGCTTCATCCAGTCCAGTTCTTCGACCGGACCAAGTGCCTTGGCGCTGGTTCCGTCGAGAATGCCCGCCACATCGCCGGGCTCCGCCGGGCCGAACCCGTGACGCACCCCGTCGATCTCGACCTCGACCAGCGGTTCGAGCCAGATCATCCCGCGCGTGCCGGTACGGATGATTTCGGCTTTCGGGTCTGCCGCGCGCAGGGCGGCAACCACATCCTCGGCGCCTAGCGCCTTGGCGGCGCTGTCCATTGGAACGTAGATCTTCATGCGCCCGCCTCCGCCAGCAATCTGTCCAGCCTGTCTGCGTCGATGCGGCCAACAACACGGTCATCCACCATTGCCGCAGGTGCGCAGGCGCAGAGGCCCAGGCAGTAGACCGGCTCGATCGTGACCGCGCCGTTCGGGGTTGTCCCGTGCCAGTCCAGTCCCAGTTTCGAGAGCAGGCCTTCGGCCAGTTCGTTGCCGCCGACGGACTGGCAGGCCTCGGCACGGCAGATCTTCAGCACATGTCGGCCTGCCGGAGCTTCGCGGAAGTCATGGTAGAAGCTGATGACCCCGTGCAACTCGGCCCGGGTGATGTTCAGCGCATCACAGATCTGCGCGTGCGCCTTGGCCGGTATATGACCAAAGCTGTCCTGGATGGCATGCAGCAGCGGCAGCAGCGGTCCTTCGAGGGACTGATGCGCGGCGATGATGAGTTTCAGCTCGGCTGCGTCGTAGTCGGCGCTGGCAGGCATATGGCGATCCTCCTGAATTGGCGCCAACTGGCACGTTCGGAGGGGGGGCCTTCAATAACGCTGTTCCGTCAGTCGATAGAAATTTCCGATCAAACTGGCGGCAGCTTGCGCGCCTCTTTCAATAGCGCATCCAGAACCGGTGTGCGCGGATCCCTGTGAGGCAGGATCAATCCGACCTTGTGATAGCGTCCCGCCCCTTGCAGCGGGACCAGTGAAATATCCTTGCCAGCCGCAAGGAACCGCGCGAGATCTCCGGGCAGAACGGTCACGCATTGCCCTTGGATCACGCTGGCCACCAGAGCGATGACCGAGTTCGTTTCGATGCAAGTGCTGGGCCGGACGCCGTTCTTGGTGAACAGGCGATTGATGATACGCCGGTTCTGCATGTCGGGCGTCAAAAGGGCCAGTTGCACGCCGCTGAGGGCCGACCAGTCGACGCTATCCCGACCGGCGAAATGAGAAGATATCGCGCAGACAAGCATGTAGCTTTCTTCGTACAATTCGGCCGTATCGACACGGCCAAGGGGCTCGTTGTCGAGATAGGAAATCCCGGCGTCCGCCTCGAAATCGTCCAGCAATTGCAGGATCTCGCGCGAGTTGCGGGACAGGATCCGGAACCGGACATTCGGGTGACGGGCCGCGAAGACCGTGCAGAGATGTCCGGCCCAGGACTGGGCGGTGGGGATCACGGCAAGCCGCACTTCACCAGCAAGGCCCGTCCGGCTCATCCGCATTTCGTCCCGCAACTGACGGGCATCGCCGGTGATCCGCTTGGCCCATGTCAGCGCGGTCTGGCCTTCGGGGGTCAGCCCTCCGAATCGCGAGCCTCGATACACCAGCTGGACGCCAAGCTGCTCTTCAAGCTGCTTGATCCCCGCCGACAAGGTGGGTTGCGCGATGTTCATGCGCTCCGCGGCCCGCCCGAAATGGCCTTCACGGGCCAAGGCGATGAACATTTCTAACTTGTCGAGCATGATACCGTTTTCCTATCGTAAACAGCCCTCTCGATCCTGAATTTCGATGAAAAAGTCCAGAGGCGGCGCTCATTCTGCCGGATTGCCGCGCCTTGCCTTGGCGCTTTCGATCAGAACGCGCGCCATCTTTTCGGCGGTGCGGGCCGCCTCGGGCATGTTCCGGACATGCGCCGTGGCAATGGCCCCTTCCTTGAGAAGGGCAAGCTGCTCGGCCAGGCCTTCCGGATCGGGCAAACCCGCATCACGGCAGAGTTCGACGAGGTAGTCGACGATTCGACGCTTGTGCTCCGCCGCCAGACGATGCGCCGGATGGGCTTGGTCCCCGAACTCACCCGCCGCGTTTATGAAGGCACACCCGTAGAAACCCATCCCCTTGAACGCCTTGCCCAAGAACCATGTTTCCAGTGCGGGAAACATCGCCATCAGCCGCTCTTCGGGATCGGTCGACGACTTCTCCATCTCGGCCATGAGCCAGTTGCGAAACCGTTCGTCGCGCAGTTGCAGGGCGGCGAGGATCAATTCGTCCTTCGAGCGGAAGTGCTTGTAGAGGGTCATCTTGGCCACACCTGATTCGCTCAGGATGCGGTCGATGCCGGTCGCGTTGAAGCCGTGGACATAGAAAAGATTCAGGGCAGTTTCGACAAGATCATCACGGCGCGACTTCAAATCGTTCTCTCCAGTTATCAGACAGTTCTGTATATTTATCCTGCTTTTTGAACTCTATTTCAATGTGAAAGCGCTGGAGCCATTTTTCACAGCTTGGTGATAGGGGTTTGACAAATATACAGACCTGTCTGTTTTATGAGTGGCGTTCAAACGCGTTCACTGAAACCACACCAAGAGAGATCCCATGACCCGTATCCCCCTTCCGGCCACCATCGAAGACGCCCCCGCCGCCTCGCGCCCACTGCTCGAGGCGGTCAAGGCCTCGCTTGGTTCGGCACCCAACCTCTTTCGGCTGACGGCCAACAGCCCCGCAGCCCTGGGCGGCTACCTCGAACTGAGCGGCGCCCTGTCCAAGGGAGACCTGCCCGCTGCCACCCGAGAACGCATCGCTTTGGCCGTCGCGCAGGTGAATGGCTGCGACTACTGCTTGTCGGCCCATGCCTTCATCGGCAAGAACATGGCCAAGCTCGACGACGCCGAGATCGTGGCCAACCGCCGGGGCGGTTCGACGGACCCCAAGGCCGATGCCGCCGTCCGCTTTGCCGTGTCGCTGGTCAAGGCGCGCGGCAACGTGATCGAGGCTGAGGTCTCTGCCGTCAAACTCGCCGGCTTCAGCGATGCGCAGATCGTCGAGATCGTCGCCCATGTCGCGCTCAACACGCTGACCAACTACCTCAACGAGGCCTTCGGAACCCCGATCGACTTTCCGGTCGTAAGCTCTGACGCCGCCTGATCCCGCAGGTCCCCCCAGGGCGCCCCGGCACATTCCCTGTCCCTTGTCCCCCGCCGGGGTGCCCACCTTTCCCCGAGGAACCAAAGATGACCCGACCCCCGATCCCCCCATTCAGCAGCGAAACCGCCGCGCAAAAGGTCCGCCTGGCCGAGGATGCATGGAACACGCGCCAGCCCGAAAAGGTGGCGCTGGCCTATACGCCCGACAGCCAATGGCGCAACCGCGCCGAGCGTTTCGAGGGCCGTGACCGCATCGTCGACTTTCTGTCGCGCAAATGGGCGCGCGAACATGACTACCGCCTGATCAAGGAGCTTTGGGCCCATGACGGCAACCGCATCGCCGTGCGCTTTGCCTATGAATACCGCGACGACAGCGGCGCGTGGTTCCGCGCCTACGGCAACGAAAACTGGGAGTTCGCGCCCGATGGCCGAATGCAGCGCCGCGTCGCCTCGATCAACGATCTGCCAATTCGGGAAGATGAGCGCCTGATGCACTGGCCGCAAGGCCCGCGCCCGCAGGATCACCCCGGCCTGACCGACCTGGGGCTATAAGGAGAAAGACCATGGCCAATGCCTATGCCCGGATCGCCTTTACGCCCACCGTGCGTGCGGAACAGCATCAGCACGGCTCGGACGAGATCTACGCGCGCGTCCTCTCCCCCGACCGCAACGATGGTGCCGAACTGACCGAACGCGAAGCCGCCTTCATCAAGGCCCGCGACGGCATGTTCCAGGCCACGGTGTCCGAGACAGGCTGGCCCTATGTCCAGTTTCGCGGCGGCACGCCCGGGTTTCTCAAGGTGATCGACCCGCAGACCGTCGCCTATGCGGATTACAGCGGGAACAAGCAGTACATCAGCACCGGAAACCTGCGCAGGAATGACCGCATCTCGATCCTCGCGGTGGATTTTGCGCGGCGCAAGCGGCTCAAGCTGCTTGGAAATGCCCGGATCACCGAGGATCCGTCGGTGATTGCCCATCTGAATGGTCCGGATGCGCCGCCCGCCGAACGCGCCATCGTTGTCCACGTGGCCGCCTTCGACTGGAATTGCCCGCAGCACATTCCGGTGCGCCGCACCGATGCCGAATACGGCGAGGAAATCCGCCGCTTGCGCGAACGCATCGCCGAACTGGAACAACAGCGCTTTACCAGTCCCTGACCCTGCCCCGACACCGCCCCCGGATCATCCCCGGGGGCGGTTTTCATTTCCCTGCAAAGAATTGGAGCCTGCCATGCCCACCGTCACCGCAGCCTTTGCCCACGCCCTCACCGAGGCCGCCAAACTGACCCTGACCCCGAAGGGGGACATCCTCTCCGGCGGTGTCCAGGTTCACAGGGTGGCCCCTCTCGTGGACGGGCAATTGGACGACCAGAGCTTTTTCGATCTCATCTGCTGGATCGCGCGGCGTCATCCCGACCGCGTCAGCCTGATGGCGGCCTATGCCGATGCAATCCGGATGGATGACCTTGGTGTTCTGGGGCTCGCGCTCAAGACCGCGCCAACCCTGCGCGCCTCGCTGGTGCGGCTGGAACGCTATTTTCGCCTGCTGACGGACACCGCTGTCTACCGGCTGGACACCAGCCTTGCGCCGGCGCGGCTGATGCTCGAAGGAAGGACGCCGGATCACCCGGCCCTCACCCTGCGAAACGAATGCGCGTTTGCCGGGTTTGCCCGCAACGCGCGGGATTTCGTGCGCGACGAGCTACAGCTGGAGTTCGTCACCTTTCGGCACAGCTGTTCCGGCGATCCGGCACGCTACGAGGCACATTTCGGCTGCCCTGTCCTCTTTGGCGCCGACCGCGATTCCATCGCCCTGTCATTACGCTCCCTCGACCTGCCCAACCGTCTCGGAGACGAGGCTCTGTCGGAGTTCATGACGCGGCACCTGGACCAGGAACTGGGCCCCCAAGAAACGGAGCCGCCACTGCGGGCGGACCTGTGCCGCCGCCTGTCCACCGCGCTCAGCACAGGTGTCCCGCGCGCGGCCTGCCTCGCGCGGGATATGGGGATGAGCGAACGGACCTTCTTTCGCCGCCTTTCGGACGAAGGCACCACCTATCGCGACGTGGTCCGCGAGGTTCAGGTCAAACTTGCGCGCGATCTGCTGGAACACAGCGACTGTAGTATTGCCGAGGTCGCATTTCTCACCGGCTTTGCCGAGCAGAGCGCCTTTGGCCGTGCCTTCAAACGCTGGGTTGGGCAGGCCCCGGCGCAGTACCGTAACCGCGCCTGCGACGTGCCGCGCCTACCCCAGGGCGCGGTCATGGCAGGGACTGTCCAAAGGCTGGCAGGCGGGGCCGATACTGTCAGGGCCGGGGCGGTTTAATCTCATTTCATCAACAAGATGAGGCGCCGACCCTCGTAATCGAAATTCGGGGCCAGCGCCCCGGGCAACGCGAACACGAAAGGCCCAAGACATGGAACTGACATCCGCACCGGCCCGCCCGGGTCCCGACGCACAACGCCTTTGCCGCGTAACCGTCATACATGCTCCGCAAGGCTCGCCCAGGATGCGTGGCATCCGCGAGATGACCTCGCTCTTGATCGCGGCCTTGGCCGGCGCCCTGGCCACCGGCGGGCTGGCCACGCTCATCATGATGTCCGCCCCGGCCTATGCCGGCAGCACACCCGAAGGAGGACCGCGACTCCTGGTCCGCCTCCCGCGAACAACCGACGAGGTCGACTGGCGCGCCGAGGGCGCCTTTCCCGAGGACCTGCCCGACCTTGCCCCGCTGCCCGGCCCCCAGGCCCTGACGCCGCCGCCGGTCTGCACCTGCATCCTGCCGCCCGCGGTGGACTGACCCCATTCCCGGGCCGCCCCACCTGGCAGCCCGGTCCCCAAGGACAGCGAAAGATACACGGACCAACGCGGCACACCAAAGGCCGCGACTGGCACCGCCATGCGGCGCCCCCACTTTCGCGGCCCTGGCAGCGCGACCGCGCTGTCCCACCCCGCTCTGACCCAAAGGAGAGAGACCATGAACCACGACGATCACGACATATGCGTATGCAACGTCACGCCCGAACAGGTGGACACGGCACGCCGCCGCCTTTTGGCCGGCGCTGCGGCCACCGGGGCCGCAGCCATTGCCGGCTCTGCCGCTCATGCCGCCACGCCGGAGGCCCGCGCGCTGTATGCGGATCCGGCCGACCCCGGCCTGCCCCAGATCGACATGGACATCACGCCGGGCCGCACCGCGCTGGTGGTGACGGATCCGCAGATCGACTTCCTGTCCGAGGACGGCGTGACCTGGGGCGTCGTGGGCGAAAGTGTGACCGAACAGGGCACCGTCGACAATATCGAACGCCTCTTTGCCGCCGCCAAGGCCGCGGGCATGCCCGTCTTCATCTCGCCCCACTACTACTACCCGCATGACCACAAGTGGCACTTCGAGGGGACGCTGGAAAAGACCATGCACGCCATCGGCATGTTCGACCGTCCCGGGCCGCTGAACCTTGACGGCTTCGACGGCTCGGGCGCCGACTGGATGCCGCAGTACAAGAAATACATCGAGGATGGCGAAACCATCGTCTGTTCGCCGCACAAGGTCTACAGCCCGGCGCAGAACGATCTGAACCTGCAGCTGCGCAAGCGCGGCATCGACAAGGTCATCCTGGCGGGCATGTCGGCCAATCTCTGCACCCAGGCGCACCTCTACGAACTGCTGGAGCTGGGCTACGAGGTTGCCGTGGTTCGGGATGCCACCGCCGGCGCGAAGGTGCCGGAGGGCGACGGATACCTCGCCGCCATCATCAATTTCCGAATGGTTGCCAACGGCGTCTGGTGGACAGACGACGCTGTGACCCGCATCGCTCGCGGCGCGTAAGCGGCGCAGCACTTCTCCTCCCTGAAAACTCCCTGAAGACAAGGACCAAGACCATGACCAAACTGACCTTTGCCGCCGCCGTCTCTGCATCTTTGATCGCGCTGGCCTCGGCCGCCTTTGCCGCCGACGAGTACAATGTCTCGAACGGGCTGACGCTGACCGGCCATCCGCTGGGCATGCACGGCTTTGACCCGGTGTCGATGTTCAAGGCTGACGCGCCGAAAATCGGTGACGCCGAATTCACCTCGGAACACGACGGCGTCGACTACTATTTTGCCAATGCCGAATCCAAGGCCGCCTTCGACGCAGACCCGGCGGCCATGCTGCCCCAGTTCGGCGGGTTCTGCGCCTTTGGCGTCTACGCCGGCAAGAAGCTGGACGGTGACGTGCGTTATGCCGACATCGTCGATGGAAAGCTGTACCTCTTTGTGAACAAGGCCATCTTCGACAAGTACCTGGAAGACCGTGACACCGTGATCTCCGGCGCCTTTGCCAAGTGGCCCGAGATCATGGAAACACCGATCGACGAACTCTGATCGCTGCAGTTCGGCAAACAGGCCGGGTCGCGGGACATCCCGCGGCCCGATCCAGTACACCCTAGCCTTTGACGCCGGCAGAAATCATCACCGCCTCGGTCACGCGTTTCTGAAAGACCAGATAGCCGATGATGACCGGCGCCGCCGCCAGAAGGGCCAATGCCATCATGCGGGCATAGGCGACCCCGAAGCTGTCGTTGACCTGCGTAATGCCGACCGGGATCGTCATCATGTTTTCGCTGGTGGCGATCAGGAACGGCCAGAAAAAATTGTTCCAGGCCGAGATGAAGGTGATGATCGCCAGCGCCGCCGTGATGCCCCAGTTCAGCGGCAGGTAGAGCTTGAACAGCAGGGTGAACTCTCCACCCCCATCCAGCAGCACGGCCTCACGCATCTCGCGCGGGATGGCGTCAAAGAACTGCTTGTAGACGATCACCACCACCGGAACGATCAGCTGCGGCAGGATGATCCCCCACCAAGTGTTGACCAGGTCCAGATCGCTCATCAGCACGAATTGTGCCACGTATAGCGCCGGGACCGGCACCATGAAGCTGGCCACCACCACGAGATACAGCATCTTTCGCCCGGGAAACCGCAGTTGCGACAGCGCATAGGCGCACATCATGCCCGTCACCAGAACAATGATCGTGATGATGAGAGAGGTCCCCACCGAGTTGAGATACCAGATCGGCAGCTTGGAATTGGACAGCACCGACAGGTAGGCGGAAAAGTTCAGCTCGTCGATGAGAACACCGGCATCCGACACGATCCGGTTCTCGCTGCGAAGGGACGTGGTCAGCGCCCAGTAGAGCGGAAAGATCCAGATCGCGGCGGCGATCAGCACAATGCCCGAAAAGGCAAGATCCCTGGCGCGTTTGACGGTCATTTGCGGCCTCCGATGCGCAAGAGTTGGAACTGCAGGACAGAGACGATCACGATGAAGAGGAACAACACCATCGCGATGGCAGAGGCGTAGCCACCGTTGTTCAGCTGGAACGCCTCTCGGTACATCTGCATCAGGACGACGTAGGACTGGTTGAAGGGGCCACCGTTCGACAGCAGGTACACCTGGTCAAAAAGCTTGAGTTGCAGGATCAGTTGCAGCGTCAACACCAGCGCGGTGATCGGCCAGAGCAGCGGCCAGGTCACCCGCCAGAAGCGCTGCCAGGAGGTCGCGCCATCCAGCGCCGCAGCCTCGTAGAGGTCGGGCGGAATATTGCGCAGACCGGCAATCAGCAGCAGCACGTTGAACCCGTTGGTCCACCAGATCGTGACAACGGCGATCATGGGCATCACCCAGTGGGGGTTCTTGAACACCGGCACGGGCTTGCCCGTGATGGCCGCGATCAGCGGCTGCAGGATGCCGAACTGGAAATCCAGCATCCAGGTCCAGATCATAGTCACGACAGAAACCGGCAGGACGTAGGGCAGGAAAAACAGCGTCAGCACCAGCGCCTGCATCCGCCCTTTCAGCTTGCTGACGGCCAGCGCGATCAGCAGGGCGATCACCGTCGTCGGGATGACCGTCAGCAGCACGAAATAGAGGTTGTTCCAGAGCGAGGTATAAAACAGCCGGTCGTTCAGCAGCTTGGCGTAGTTGTCCACACCGATCCACTGTCCCTCACCGATCAGCGGCGCGTCGGTAAAGCTGAGCGCAATCACGCTGAAGGTGGGGTAGAGAAAGAAAACGATGAAGATGAACAGGAACGGCGCGGTCATCAGGAACGACGCCCGCAGTTCGCGGCGTCGGCGCTTTGGTATCGACATCAGGGCCTCCCTTTCCCCTCCCATGTGGGGCCGGGGACCGGCATGGCAGGTCCCCGGCTGTCAGTCTCAGTCAAGCAGGGACTGCAACTGTGCCTTCATCTGCTCGGCGGCATCCTCGGCGCTGAGGAACCCGTGCACGGCCGGGGCGATCAGGTTGTCCACTGCGTCATAGACCGGCGAAGCAACCCCCGCGATCTTGGACCGCGGATCAAAGGCCGCGTTGTCCGCCAGCGAAGCATAGGTCGCATTGGGCTGCAGCGCCGCGTAGTCGTCGCTTTCGACGGTGGGCTTGTAGGCCGGGATATGGCCGGCACCGGCCCAGGCCAGCGAATGCTCCTGCATCCAGCCGATGACCGTCAACACGGCGGTGCGCTTTTCGTCGGTCATGTCCGGGTCGTTGGGAATGGCGAAGGCGTGGGAATCCGCCCAGGTCGCCGGCATGCCCATCATCTGCGGCACTTCGTTGGCGAACCAGTCAAAGCCCAGCGAACCATCGTCGGTCGAGTCCTTGAAGGTCGGAACCTCCCAGACACCATTGATGTGCAGCACCGATTTCCCGCCCGAGAACAACGCCACCGACGCCTCGTAGGCGGCCTGCTCGGGGATCAGCCCTTCGGCGCGCCAATCCGCAAGGGTCTGGATCGCGGTCACGGCCTTGTCCATGTTGTC
This sequence comes from Mameliella sp. MMSF_3455, assembly GCF_030733205.1. GTDB lineage: Bacteria > Pseudomonadota > Alphaproteobacteria > Rhodobacterales > Rhodobacteraceae > Antarctobacter. Next base: position 53,631 of record NZ_JASHJL010000012.1, on the reverse strand, counting down.
ACCGGCCAGCACCTCGCCATCGGTCAGCATCTCGCCGCCCTGCTGGCGCAGCAGCGTGTAGAACATGCGCCAGGTGCCGCCACCGCCTTCGGACTGAAAGCTCAACGGATCGGAAAAGCCCTCTTCCTTGGCCCAGGTCAACAGTTCGGTCATCTCCGCGATGGAGGAAATGCCCGTCAGATTGCCGTCAGCGTCCAGCCACTTGGTGCCGTCCAGCGCCGTGCGGTTGTAGTGAACAACGACGGCGTGAATGTCGAATGGCACGGCCATCAACTGCCCGTCATCGGTCGACGCGGCGGTGATTGACGCCTCGAAGAAATCGTCTTTGGACAGCCCCGCCGTCTCGAGGTCGGCATCGCTGATCGGGGACAGCACGTCCTCTTCCAGTGCCAGCGGCAACCGCGACAAGTGGTAGGTCATGATATCGGGACCCTGGCCAACCGCAACCGCGGTGCGCACCTTGGTATAGAAGGGCAGACCCCATTCCAGCGTCGTACCGCTGATCTGGATATCGGGGTGTTCCGCGTTGAACTGGTCGATCAGCGCCTTCATGCGCACGCCATCCCCACCGGCCAGAAAGTCCCACCACTCGACTTCGACCTGGGCCCAGGCCGGACCGGAGAGTCCCAGCGCCACCGCGGTTGCCGCGGCCAGCTTGCCAAACTTCATAGTCATTTCAGTCCTCCTCCTGACTGTCGTTGTCTCATCGAATGCGATCGCCTTTGCCGTCGAAGACGAAAATGCGCCCGATCTCGGGCGTCACCGTCTGGACCGTTCCGTGCATCCCGTGCCGGGCGCCGGTCTGCTGAAAGATCACCGGCTCGCCACCTTCCAGGGTGCCGTGCTGGTAGGACACGCCGCCCAGTTCCTCTGCCACGTCGACCGTGACCCGAAGACCCCGCCCCTCAGTCACCTGCAGGTGTTCGGGGCGCATCCCCAGCGCGATCCGCGCACCCTGCGCGGGCTTGTCGGCCAGCGGTATGTCAAAGCTGATGTCCGGCTGGCCGGTCAGCGTCGCGCTCACACCGTCGTCCCTGTGCCCCGACACCGTCGCATCTAGGAAATTCATCGACGGCGACCCGATGAAACCCGCAACAAAGCGGTTCGACGGGTCGTCATACAGGTCCAGTGGCGCGCCGCTCTGCTGCACATGCCCGCCCTGGAGAACAAAGATCGTATCGGCCAGCGTCATCGCCTCGACCTGGTCGTGCGTGACGTAGATCATCGTCGCGCCCAGCGCCTTGTGCAGCCGCGCCAGTTCCAGGCGCATCTGCACCCGCAATTCGGCATCCAGATTGGACAGGGGTTCGTCGAAAAGGAACACCTCTGGCGCGCGCACAATAGCCCGCCCGATGGCCACCCGCTGACGCTGGCCACCAGAGAGTTGCGCCGGCTTCTTGTCCAAGTGTTCGACGAGTTGCAGGATACCGGCGGCCTCGCGGACCTTTTCATCCACCTCGGCCTTGGGCCGCTTGGCCAGCCGCAGGCTGAATGCCATGTTTTCATAGACCGAAAGGTGCGGATACAGCGCATAGGACTGAAAGACCATCGCCACGCCGCGATCCGCCGGATCCTCATGCGTCACGTCACGGTCACCGATGGCGATCTGGCCGCCGCTGGTTTCTTCCAAACCTGCGATCATCCGCAACAGCGTGGACTTGCCGCATCCCGACGGGCCGACGAAGACCGCGAACTGACCGCGCTGGATGTCCATGTCGACGCCACGGATCACGTCGATCGCACCAAAGCTCTTCTCGATCCCTCTCAGATGAACGCCTGTGTCCTTCATCGCGCCTCCCCCTCTTTCGTTGCTCCCGGGCCGGGCACCCCTGCCTCAGCCGACCGAAAGCCGGATCATGCTGTAGGAAAAGGCCGGCAGCTCGCCCTTGAGACCTCCCTCGCCCACGGCCAGCCTGTCCCCCTTGCGCGGGGTGACCTTGTTCGGCTCGGCGCAGGTGTTGGCGACGCGCGCCAGGCTGCTGTCGCCGCCCATCACCTGGTGGTCGATCAGCTTGAGATCGTCAAAACCGTGCAACGCAAGATCAAGCTCCATCGCCTCGTCCGGGCTTCGGTTGATGGCGAACACCGTGATCGATCTGCCGTCCGGCGCCAGCACCGCGGCCACGTCAAGGTAGTTCACATCCTGCGCCACCGCCTCGTCGTAGCGCGGGCAGTCCACGGCGACATTCAGCGCCGTGCCGCGACCGTAAAGGCTTGCAAACTGGTAGGGATAGTAGATCGAGGTCGCCCAGGCCTTGCCCCCGCGTTCGGTACGGATCGGGGCGATCACGTTCACAAGTTGCGCGATACAGGCGATCTTGACCCGGTCGGACCGGCGGATGAACTCGTTCAGCAACCCGCCGACAAAAATCGCGTCCTCGAGGTTGTAGTCCTCTTCCAGCAGCGCCGGCGCCTCGGGCCAGTCCCAGCTGTGCCAGTTTTTGCTGTCCTGTTCGCGGTTGTGATACCAGACGTTCCACTCATCAAAGCAGATGTAGATGTCGTTCTTGGCCCGCTTCTTGGCCTTGACGTAGTCGATCACCCCGGCAATCGACTGGATGTAGCGCCCGGTTTCCTCGACCTTGGCAAAGTAGTTCAGGCTGTTGCGGCTGTTGTTGCCGAAATACTTGTGCAACGAGATGTAGTCGACATTCTCGTAACACTCTTCCAGCACCTGCCGCTCCCAGTCCGGGTAGGTTGGCATCTGGTCGTTGGAAGAGCCGCAGACCACCGTCTCGATCCCCTTGCCGAAGGCCTTGACCGCCTTCGATGTCTCGTCAGCCAGGCGTCCGTATTCCTTGGCCTCCATGTGCCCGATCTGCCAGGGGCCGTCCATTTCATTGCCCAGGCACCACATGTTGACGCCATAGGGGTCTTCGACGCCGTGGCTGCGGCGCAGGTCGCTCCAGTAGGTGCCGGAGGGGTGGTTGCAGTATTCGACAAAGTTGCGCGCCTCTTCGATTCCGCGGGTGCCGAGGTTCACGGCCAGCATCATCTCGATCTCGGCATCCCTTGCCCAGCGGGCAAATTCGTTGATACCCACCTGGTTGGTTTCCTTGGACCGCCAGGCCAGGTCCAGCCGGACCGGGCGATCCTCTTTCGGGCCGACGCCGTCCTCCCACTTGTAGGCCGAGACGAAGTTGCCGCCCGGATAACGGATCGCCGGGATCTTCAACGCACGCACGAGATCTAGCACATCGCTGCGGAACCCATTGGCGTTTGCGGTGGGGTGATCGGGTTCGTAGATGCCGCTGTAGATGGCCCGCCCCATGTGCTCGATGAACGCCGAATAAAGACGGTCATCGATCTGCGCGATGCTGAAATCCCGATGTATCGAAGCGCGGCCCTTCATGTCCCCTCCCAGGTACGAATGTCGTGTTGGGGGCACAGTAGGGTCGCCGCGCGTTTACATTCAATTTACATCTCAGTCTATCGCGTTGACAGAATTGGTAATGATTGTCGGGTCCGAATTTCCTTTGCCCAGCCGCTTTTCGACAAGCCCAAGCAGCCGCCGGGCGGCCGCCGACATCAGGCGATCCCGTGGACAGAGGATGTGGTAGGGTTCGATCGGGATGGGCCTGATCGTGTCCAGAAGGACCAGATCGGCGCAATAGGGCGGCGACAGCAGCAGGTCGGCCACCTCCTGCGTGACCACCGCGATGACATCGGAATCGCGCAGCAGGGCCATGATGGCCACCACGGAGGCGGTCTTGATCAGGTTGTCGGGCAGGTCCGTGCCTTCCTCGTGAAAGGCGATTTCGAGGGCATGCCGGATCGGCGCGCCCCGGTCCTGCATCGTCCAGAGGCTGTCGGACAGATCCGCCAGCGATACCTGCCCCACGGCGGCCTTCGGATGGCCGCGCCGGACCATCAAGAGAACTTCCTCGTCATGGGCGGGCCGGATGTCGAAGTCGCGAGAGTAATCGTGCGGGCCGACCCGACTCAGCGTGAAATCGTAGTCGCCGCGTTCCAGCCCCCGCATCAACTGCGACGACGATGAGACATCAAGCGACACGTCGATGCCCGGCGCCACGGACTTCAGCTCGAGGATCGCCGGGATCATGGCGGCAAGCGCCCCTCCGGTCACGGCCCCCACCCGCACCGAGCCTCCCATGCCGCCCAGGTGCGCGGAGAAATCCTGTGACATCCGGTCGATATCGTGGACCAGCTTGCGCGCATGGGTCACAAGCACCGTCCCCTCGGGCGTGGCGCGCATCCCCTTGGGTGTCCGTTCGAACAGGACCGAACCGATGTTCTCTTCCATGTCAGCCAGCATCCGCGAGGCGGCGGGCGTGGTCATCCCGCAGACATCCGCCGCAAGCCGCAGTTTGCCATGACTGGCAATCGCACTGATGAGGCGCAGCTGAACCGGCCGAAGAGAGCGAAGATAATGTGACACGGCCGCGGCCCCCAATACGCACCCGACCGCCGCGCCGGGCAACTTGCGCCAGACTCGCGCTGCGCCCAATGTTTAGCAACCCCGCAAAGGAAAAGGCGCGCCATAAGGCACGCCTCCCCTTTGTCGGATCCGTGCCGGGATCACTCGGACAGAGTGAAGGGCGCGGTGTACTTGTCGACGTTGTCCGGCGTGATCAGGGCGCAGTCGAACAGCTGCTTTTCCTGGGCCACTTTCGGTTCGCCGTTCTTGATGTAGTAATCCGCCTGGATCACCGCCTCGCGCGAGAAGACGGCGACCGGCTGCAACACGGTATAGGCCATCTCGCCGGCGCGCACCGCCTCGACCGCATCGGGCGAACCGTCGAAACCGCCGACGATGGTGCCTTCAAGCTTGCCGGCTTCCTTCAGCGCGACGATGGCCCCCAGCGCCATTTCGTCGTTACCCGAGATGACGGCGTCGATGATCGGGTTCGCCTGGATGATCGACTGCATCTTGGTATAGCCTTGGGTCCGGTCCCAGTTGGCCACTTCCTGTGCGACCTTCTCGAGGCCCGGGTACTGGCTCAACACGGTGTTGTACCCGTTGGAGCGTGTGGCCGCGTTGTTGTCGGCCGGGTTGCCGAAGAACTCGACGTATTTGGCCTCGTCTCCGACCAGCTCCTGCCATGCCACGGCGCCCAGCGCGGCACCCTGCGCGTTGTTCGACACCAGCTGCGCGATGGCGATGCCGGACTCGTTGATCTCGGCGTTCACCAGGAAGACCGGGATGCCGGCCTCGGTTGCCTTGCGCACCACGCCCACGGACCCGTCCGCATTGGCCGGGTCAAGGATGATAGCCTTGGCACCATTGGTGATGGCCGCGTCGATCAGATTGGATTCGACGTTGGTGTCGCCCTTGTGCGCGGCAACGGTGGCTTCGTAGCCCAGCTCTTCGGCGGTTTCCTTGGCGACCTGACCTTCGGTGAACCAGTAGGGGTTCGCCGGGTCGGTCACGATGATGGAGATCAGGCCCTCGGCCCAGGCCGAGCCTGCCATCAGGGGCAGCGACGCGGCGGCGGCCAGCAGGGCGCGTTTGGTGAACTTGATCATGAGAATTCTCTCCCTTGGGTTGATTGTTGCCGGGGTCCGGCTTGACTTCGCGTCGGGTCTCCTCTTGCCCGAGAAACCGCGAAACTTGGGTGGGGCGGGCCTAGCCTTTCTTGGCCTTGCCCCCGTATTGGATGGAGTTCAGCATCACGGCGAGCACGATGACCGCGCCGGTAAAGACCGTCTGCCAGTAGGACGAGACGCCGATGATCACGAGGCCGTCCGACAGGAAACCGATGACGAAGGCGCCCAGCAGCGTGCCGCGTACGGTGCCGCGTCCACCCATCAGGCTGGCGCCGCCCACCACGACCGCCGCGATGGCCGTCAATTCGTAGGTGGTGCCCGCGGTGGGCCCGGCAGAGGTCAGCTGAGAACTGAGGACGAGCCCCGCGATCGCCGCGCACATGCCCGACAGGACGTAGACGGTGATCTGCACCTTCTTGACCGGCACGCCGGACAGTTCGGCGGCACGTTCGTTGCCGCCAGAGGAATAAAGCCAGCGGCCAAAGGCGGTCCGCGACAGCAGCAGTCCGGCGGCAATCGCGACCACGGCCAGGATGATGACCCCGATCGGCACGCCGCCGATACGGTTGAAGCCAAGCCAGTCAAAGCCGGTATTGCCCAGGCTCTCGTTGCCGGACAGGTTGTTGAACGTCAGGCCGTTGGTCATCAGCAGCGCGACACCGCGCGCTACGTAGAGCGAACCAAGCGTCGCCACGAAGGCCGGCACCCGGAAATAGGCAACCAGCACGCCGTTGACCGCGCCGACGAAGGCGCCCAGGCCCAGCGTCAGGACCACGACAGCCCAGACCGGCGGGTACAGGATCACCCCGGCGGCTTCCAGTTCGACGCCCTGCATCAGGAAACCGGCGAAGACCCCGGTCAGGCCCAGGACAGAGCCGACCGACAGGTCGATCCCGCCGTTCAGGATCACCAGCATCATGCCGATGGACAGCAGCCCGAAAATGGCGACGTGATTGGCCATGATAAGGAAGTTCGACACCGTCGCGTAGTTCGGCGACAGGATCGAAAAGATGATGATGATCGCGATCAGGGCAAAGAAGGCGCGACCTTCCAGCAGGATCTGAACGAGATTGGCATCCTCGCCAAAGATCGAGGCGATCAGCCCGCCTGACCCCTGTTTCTTGTTGGTGGTGACATCGGTCATTTCCGCGATCTCCAGTTCAGTGCTGCGCCGTGTCGGGCTTGTCCATGTCGACAATTGCCCGGGCTGTATGTTCGTCGATGATCAATCCGCTGAGCAGTCCGCTTTCGAGAACGGCCTTGATCGCCTGTGTCTTGATTTCACCCCCGGCCACGGCGACGATGCGGCGGCCCTTCAGCCGCTCCAGCGGCTGGGTCAGGATGCGGTCGGTGATCTCGCGGCCCACGGGTTTGCCACGCTTGTCAAAGAAATGCCCCAGCATCTCGCCGACGCCGCCGGCCTCGGCAATGGCAGCCATTTCCGCTTGCTCGATCATGCCGGTCGTGACCAATTCCGCCTGCGTCCCGGTTGTGCCGATCCCCACGACCATCAGATCGGCCTCAGCGGCCAGGTCCGCGGCCTGCTGCGCCGCCTTCTGGCCCAGCAACACGTCGCGGTCCGCGGTGGAATTGGCGATGAAGGGAACGGGCATCGAGGCGGCATCGGCCCCGGTCTTGTCCGCAAGTCGGCTGACGACCGCGTGCGGGTTCACGTCCGCCCCGGCGGTCAGCGCACCCATCAGCGAAACGACTCGCAGGTTCGGTGACGATTGCGGCGCCAGGTTCTCGACACAGGACAACAGGGTCCGCCCGTGGCCGACCCCGATGACTTTCACGCTGCCCTCTCCGATGACATCGGCCAGGAAACGCCCCCCCGCCGCGCCCAGGGGGCCAAGCGCCAGGTCTTCCTGGTGCAGGTCGGTGACAACCTCGCAATGATCCAGGCCAAAGGCCGCGGTCAGGCTTTGCTGCAGGTCCACCTCGCCCGAGGCGGCCATGATCTGTTCCTTGGTGGCATCCGGGCCGAAGGTGGCCGAGATCTTGCCCTTGTGCATGACGATGATGCGATGGGCGATGGACAGGCACTCGCTGACCTCGGATGTGGAATAGACCACGGCGAGGCCCTCTTTCGCCCCTTCGGACAACAGGCGGAACACCTCGGCCTTGGCGCCGATGTCGATGCCTCGGCTGGGTTCGTCCAGCAGCACGACAGAGGGTTTGGTGGCCAGCATCTTGCCGATCACGACCTTCTGCTGGTTCCCCCCCGAGAGCGAGCCGATGGCCGCGCCGCCGCCATCGGTCTTGATCGTGACCTCGCGGATGGATCGTTCGATGATTTCCTGCTCATCCGCCTTCGACGTCAGCAGGCGCCGGGTAAAGGCCCCGATCGACGCCAGAGAGAGGTTCTGACCCACGGTCATGGTCTGCACCAGCCCATCCCGCTGACGATCTTCGGGTGTCAGGACCAGGCCCGCCTCGATCCGTTGGGCAATGGTCATTCCGGCCAGGTCCTGCCCATGAAGCCGGATCTTGCCGCCAGAGGCAGGCAGGCGGCCCGCGATACATTCCATCAACTCGGTGCGCCCTGCGCCCATCAGTCCGTAGATGCAGACGATTTCGCCCTGCCGCACGTTCAGCGACAGGCGATCCACGACCGAATAGCCGGACCCGCCGGGCGCAGGCACGCTCAGCCCCTCGATCGACAGGGCCGTTTCGCCGAACGCGTAACCCGTCGGCGGCGAGCCAAGGTCAAAGTTCTCGCCCACCATGTTGCGGACGATCCATTCCAGGTCGATTTCCGCGCGGGGCGCATAGGCGGTCATGACACCGTCGCGCAGGACGACCGCGTGATCGGTGATGGTCAGCGCCTCTTCGAGGTGGTGCGAAATGTAGACGATCGAGACGCCGCGCGCCTTGAGGTCATGGATCACCTTGAACAGCACCTCGACTTCGGCCGCCGACAAGGCCGAGGTCGGCTCGTCCATGATCAGGATGCGGGAATTGACGCTCAGCGCGCGGGCGATCTCGACGATCTGCTGCTGGCCCAGGCGCAGATCCTCGACCGGGGTCAGCGGGTCGATGTCCTCTTCCAGCTCTTCCATCAGGATGCGGCACTGGCGCTCTTCCTCGGCAAAGTTGACGCCGCGCGGCCCCATGATCTCGCGCCCCAGAAAGATGTTGTCGCGCACGTTCATGTTGGGGGCGAGCGAGAGTTCCTGGTGAATGATGGAAATGCCCAGTTCGCGCGCCTCGACGGTCGAGCGGATCTCGACCGGCGCGCCGTCCAGGATCAATTCGCCCGTCGTGGGCATGTGCACGCCGGACAGGATCTTCATCAACGTGGACTTGCCGGCGCCGTTTTCGCCAAAGAGCGTCGTCACCTGGCCGCGGTGAACGTCAAAGTTCACCCCCTTCAACGCATGAACCGCCCCAAAGCTCTTGGTCACGTCGCGCGCGGCCAGAACCACCTCGGCCTTGTCCGGCGTGGCGGTCGGCGTTTCGTCGTGCTCTGGCGCCTTCATCACTGCACCTCAAGCGCGACTGGCGTGACCAGCCAGTTCTTCGGGTTGATCATGGTGAAGGCACCGGTAACCGAGATGGTCTTGCCCTGCAGGCTGTCGCGGTCGAGATCGGCCAGCACATCCGCCGACATCGCCCGGTTGATGCCCGCCCCCGCGTCCTGGTACTCGATCTGGTTCTTGAAAGCGCCGAATTCGATGTCGCCGACGATGTCCCGCAGTTCAGTCCCGTTGATCGCCGGGCCGGTCTGAACGCGGATCCCTGTCCCCTCCGGCATGTCCGGCACGTCGATGTTGAAGATGCCGGATTTCCCTTCGCCCACGGTGCCGGTGAATTTCACCGTCATGACCGGAAAAGCCCCCGCCATCGTGCCGTAGGCCGCCGTTGCCGCCGCCTTGTCCTCGGCCAGTTCGCGGGCAAGATCGGCCGCCTCGGGGGCACGGTCCATCACGAACTCGCGGATTCGGGGAAACTCGTCGACGCCAAAGCGATCCGGGTCAAAGGCCTGCTGTCTCAGGTCTTCCTCGCCTCCGATGGCCACGACCTTGGTGTCGAGCGCGATCGCGCCCAGCAACACAACCCCTGCGATCGCGATGATTACATTCCTGCGCTTGGCCTTGCTGGCGCTGGCAGATGCTGTGCCGGTGGTAGCCATGTCAGGCGTGCCCCCTCTTGCGATTCTGCCCGGCGGACCGGGCGGTTCCGTTTCTTCCTGCCAAACGACAGAAACCTGTCTGTAAAGGGAACTGCAACCAATTGAAGTTGCTTCGCTCCTCCCCTTTCGCCGTGCCCGGAACTCCTCAATTCCCTGGATGGGCCGACGATTCGTCGCCGTGAAACCACTGCGACCGTTTGAACCAACCATAAGTGAAAAAAATTACGTTGTCTGCAAAAAAAATCACTGCGTCGTGATTCTTTGTGTTACACCAATTGCAACCGGGCGGAGTGCGGACGGGCGTCAGACCGCCCTGAAAACGCGCGGCGCATGGCTGCCCCGAGGGCAGAAAAATACAAGTGTCACAAGGGGGAGGCCGAGGTGACCGAACGTGAAAAGGGAGGCGGTGATGTCCGATTCGTCTGACGTGATCATCGGCGTCGATGCGGGCACCTCCGTGATCAAGGCCGTCGCCTTCGATCTTGCAGGGCGCCAACTGGCCGCCTCATCGGTGCGCAACAGGTACACAATGGGCGCCGATGGCTCTGCGACCCAGTCCCTGCCTCAGACATGGGCCGATTGTGCCGCCGCCCTTCGTGGCCTGGCCGAAAAGATGCCCGGGTTGGCACCGCGAACCGCCGCACTCGCCCTGACCGGCCAGGGTGACGGCACCTGGCTGGCAGGCAAGGGCAACGCAGCAGTGACTGACGCCTGGCTCTGGCTGGACGCGCGGGCCGCGCCCACGGTCCGGCGGCTGTCAGCAAGTACAGACGAACGCGCGCGGTTCGAGGCGACGGGAACCGGGCTTAACACCTGTCAGCAGGGCAGCCAGCTTGCGCATATGGCTGCGACCTGCCCTGAGCTGCTGGACCGGGCCGAGGTGGCCCTGCACTGCAAGGACTGGCTGTTCCTCAACCTGACCGGCGTGCGCGCGACCGACCCTTCGGAAGCAAGCTTTACCTTCGGGGACTTCCGCAACCGGCGCTACAGCGACACGGTGATTTCTGCCCTCGGGCTGCAGGCGTACCGCCATCTTCTGCCAGAGATCATCGACGGCGCGCAGGAAACCCGCCCGCTGACCCCCGAGGCGGCAGAGGCCACGGGGCTGCTGGCCGGAACGCCGGTTTCGCTGGGCTATGTCGATATGGTCATGACCGCACTTGGCGCGGGTGTGCACACGGGCGACGCAGGCGCGGCCTGCTCCACGGTCGGGTCCACCGGCGTGCACATGCGCGCCGTGAACTCGGACCAGGTGCACCTGAACGCCGAAGGCACCGGGTATGTGATCTGTCTTCCGGTGCCCGACATGGTGACACAGGTGCAGACCAACATGGCCGCAACGCTGAACATCGACTGGGCGCTGGCCCTGGCCGAAGACCTGATCGGCGAGTTCGGCGAAAAGCCGACACATGCCGATCTTGTCGCCCGAATTGACGGCTGGATGGACAGGTCGCGCCCAGGCGCGCTGGTCTATCACCCCTATATCTCCGAGGCCGGAGAGCGCGGCCCCTTCGTCAATGCCGATGCGCGGGCAAGCCTTGTCGGGCTCAACGCCGCACACAGGTTTCCGGACGTGATCCGCGCCGTCGTCGAGGGGCTCGGGATGGCCGCGCGGGATTGCTATGCCGCGATGGGCGAGATGCCCAGCGAACTACGCCTGACCGGCGGCGCGGCACGATCTGCCGCCCTGCGCCGTGTCCTGGCGGCCTCGTTGAACACGCCCGTCCGCGTCTCTGCCCGCGAGGAAGCTGGCGCCGCGGGCTGTGCGATGATGGCTGCCGTGGCGATCGGCGCCTATGCCGACATGGACGCCTGCATCGCGCAATGGACAACCCCCCTGCTGGGCGGCTCCGAGGCGCCCGATCCGGGCCTCGTGCCCGTCTACGACACCCTGTTCACCACCTATCGCCAGGCACGCGACGGCCTTGCCCCCGTTTGGGACGGGCTGGCCGCGGCGCGTGCGGCTGAAGGAGCTTGAGAGATGACTGATATGTCCAAGGTCGACCTCTTCGTGATCGGCGGCGGTATCAACGGCGCGGGCATTGCCCGCGACGCCGCCGGCCGGGGCCTGAGCGTCGTGCTCTGTGAAAAGGACGACCTGGCCGAGGGCACCTCGTCCCGGTCCGGCAAACTGGTCCACGGTGGGTTGCGCTACCTTGAATACTACGAGTTCCGGCTGGTGCGCGAGGCACTGATCGAACGCGAAGTGCTGATGAAAAATGCGCCGCATATCATCTGGCCGATGCGCTTTGTCCTGCCGCACAGTCCCCAGGACCGGCCGGCCTGGCTGGTCCGGCTGGGTCTGTTTCTTTACGATCATCTGGGCGGGCGCAAGAAACTCCCGGGCACCCGGACGCTGGACTTGCGTCGCGACCCCGAAGGTGCGGCGATCAAGGACAAGTACACGCGCGGCTTCGAATACTCGGACTGCTGGGTCGATGACGCGCGGCTCGTGGTTTTGAACGCGGTCGATGCGGCGGAGCGCGGGGCCGAGGTACTGACACGCTCTCCCTGTATCTCGGCGCGGCGCGAAAACGGCGCCTGGCGGGTGACGACGAAAAACTCCGTCACCGGCGAGACACGGGAATTCGAGGCCAAGCTGCTGGTCAATGCCGCCGGACCCTGGGTGACGGACGTGGTGACCCGTGTGGCCGGATCGAACAGCGCGCGCAACGTGCGGCTGGTCAAGGGCAGCCACATCATCGTGCCAAAGTTCTGGAAAGGAGAGAATGCCTACCTGGTCCAGAACCACGACAAGCGCGTGATCTTCATCAACCCTTACGAGCGCGACAAGGCGCTGATCGGCACCACCGACATCGCCTACGATGGCCGCGCCGAAGATGTGACCGCCGACGAGAGCGAGGTGCAGTACCTGATCGACGCGGTGAACCGCTACTTCAAGGAAGAGCTGACCCGCGACGACGTCGAAACCACCTTTTCCGGGGTGCGGCCGCTGTTCGACGATGGACAGGGCAACCCCTCGGCCGTGACGCGCGACTATGTCTTTGACGTGGACGAGACCGGCGGCGCGCCCCTGCTGAACATCTTTGGCGGCAAGATCACCACCTTCCGCGAGCTGGCGGAGCGCGGGATGCACAAGATCGAGAAGTTCTTTCCCAAGATGGGCAAGGACTGGACCGAAAACGCCCCCCTGCCCGGCGGCGATCTTCAGGGCGCCGACTACGAGCTGTTCCGCAACACGATGAAACAGGAATACCCCTGGATGCCGCGCGAATTGCGCCGTCACTACGGGCGCTGCTACGGCAGCCGGGTGCGCCAGATCGCGGGCGATGCGACCTCGCTGGAGGGGCTGGGGCGGCACTTTGGCGGCCAACTCTACGAGGCCGAGGTGACTTATCTGGTGAACCACGAATGGGCGCAGACCGCCGAGGACATCCTGTGGCGGCGGACAAAACACCGCCTGCACATGACCGAGGCGGAACAAGCGGCCTTTGCCAAGTGGTTCGATGCCCGGCAGGAGGCCGCGTGACATGGCGCTGACCCTTTCGCTGAACACCAACCCGCTGGTGAACCGCTTTGCCGAGCCGGACGACCTGATCGACGCCATCGCGCGCGACATCCGGATCCGCGACATCCAGCTGACGCATGAATTCATCAATCCCGGCTGGCCCGCGCCGGTGATCCGGCGGCTGACCCGGCAGATGGGCGCCGCACTGACGCGCACCGGCGCCCGCGTGACCAGCGGCATGACCGGCCCTTACGGACGGCTCAACCATTTTGGCCATCCCGACCGCGACGTGCGGCGCTACTACGTCGACTGGTTCAAGACATTTGCCGACATCATCGGTGATCTGGGCGGCACCTCTGTCGGGACACAATTCGCGATCTTCACCTTTCGGGACTACGACGACCCCGCCCGGCGCGAAGAGCTGTTGCAGATCGCCATCGACTGCTGGGCCGAGGTGGCGGAGCACGCGAAGGCCGCCGGTCTGGACTACGTCTTCTGGGAGCCGATGAGCGTTGGCCGCGAATTCGGCGAGACCATCGCAGAATGCATCAAGCTGCAGGACCGACTGAGTGCGGCGAACATGGCTGTCCCGATGTGGATGATGGCCGACATCGACCACGGCGACGTGACCTCGCCCAATCCGGATGACACAGATCCCTACGCCTGGGCACGCGCGGTGCCGAAGGTCAGCCCGATCATCCACATCAAGCAGTCGATGATGGACAAGTCCGGCCACCGCCCCTTTACCTCCGAATTCAACGCGAAAGGGGCGATTCAGCCCGACCCGCTGCTCAAGGCCCTTGCCGAAGGCGGCGCCGTGGACAACGAGATCTGCCTTGAACTGTCCTTCAAGGAACGCGAGCCGAACGACCGCCAGGTGATCCCCCAGATTGCCGAAAGCGTGGCCTTTTGGGCGCCACATATCGACAGCGGGGTGAATGACCTGAATGTCTGATCGGGGTCGCCGATATCGCGAACCTGTCGCAAAGGCGCTTGCCTTTTCCGCCGCTTGGCGCCAAACCTTGCCGCGTTCTCAGGGCGGGGTGCAATTCCCCACCGGCGGTGATAGCCCGCGAGCGCCTTTCGGCGAAATCCGGAAGGGTCCAGCAGACACCGGTGAAATTCCGGGGCCGACGGTAACAGTCCGGATGAAAGAGAACCAGCCGACGGGCCGTCCGGCCTGCGCGGATGGCATCGCCTTGGGACCATTTGTGAAACGCAAAGGATGGTTCCATGTCTGAAACATTGAAAATCGCCTTCATCAAGGCCCGCTGGCACGCCGATATCGTCGACAATGCGCTGGTCGGGTTCGAAAAACGGATCGCCGAGGCCGGCGCGTCCGCCGAGGTCACGCCCTTTGACGTGCCCGGCGCCTTCGAGATGCCGCTCCTGGCCAAGAAGCTGGGGCAGAGCGACAAGTACGACGCCGTTGTCTGCGCCGCGCTCGTGGTCGATGGCGGGATCTACCGCCATGACTTCGTCGCCCAGGCCGTGGTTGACGGGTTGATGCAGGCGCAGCTTGAAACCGGCGTCCCGACCTTCTCGGTCTCGCTGACACCGCATCACTTCCAACCGACCGAGGAACATGTCGGCTTCTTCCGCGACCACTTCGTCAAGAAGGGCGCCGAGGCGGCGGATGCGGTCCTGATGATTGCCAAGCTGGAGGTCTGAGCCATGTCCCTGCCCGCTTTCTCCTTTGCCACGGCCACGCAAATCCGCTTTGGCCGGGGAGAGGCCGGGCGGGCAGTGCCCGACCTGGCCGCCCGCGGACAGCGCGTGCTGCTGGTTCAGGGCGGCACCCCGGCGCGGGCCGACTGGCTGTGCGCCGCGCTCGAGGCCGAGGGATGTTCCGTCGACCGCCTGAGTGTCTCGGCGGAACCCGATCTGGCGATGATCAAGGCCGGCGTGGCCGCAGCCCGCGACGGCGGGGCCCAGATGGTCGTCGCCCTTGGCGGCGGCGCGGTCATCGACGCGGGCAAGGCCATCGCCGCGCTTGTTCCCGCGACGCGTCCGCTGCTGGATCACCTGGAGGTGGTCGGCAGGGGCCTGCCGTTGGACGCCGCTCCCCTGCCCTTTGCCGCCATTCCGACCACTGCCGGAACCGGCGCCGAGGTCACCCGCAACGCGGTGATCGCCGTGCCCGAGGCGCAGCGCAAGGTCAGCCTGAGGGACGCACGCATGTTGCCCTGGATGGCGATTGTCGACCCCTCGCTGACGGACAACTGCCCGCGCGGCGTGACCCTGGCCTCGGGGCTGGATGCGGTGACGCAGGTGATCGAACCCTATGTCTGCACCCGGGCCAACCCGATGACCGATGCCCTGTGCCGCCCCGCGATCTCCTCGGGACTGTCGGCATTGGTGACGCTGATGCAGGAGGAGGACCCCGACGCGCGGGACCAGATCGCCTTGACCAGCCTGTTTGGCGGACTTGCGCTGGCCAACGCGGGACTGGGGGCCGTGCATGGCCTGGCCGGTCCGCTAGGCGGCCTGTCCGGCGCCGCACACGGCGCGATCTGCGGCATCCTGCTGCCCCATGTGCTTGAAGAAAACGCGGCCCGCGCGACAGGCGATGCCGCCCGTCGCCTTGCCGCCCTGCGCGATGACCTGGGCCAGGTTCTGGGCACAGAGCCCGCGCAGGCCTTTGCCGGGCTGGCGGAATGGTCACGACGGGCCGGGCTGCCGGGTCTCGACGCCCAGGGTGTGAACCGGGAACATAGGGCCGAGGCCGCCCGGATGGCAGCCAGCTCATCGTCGATGAAAGCCAACCCCGTTCCCCTTGATGCCGAGGCGCTGACCGGGATCATGGAGCGAGCGCGGTAGACGCCGCAGTGTGGAGGACATGAGATGGCGAAAGATCGGATGTCGGGCGATGCCGAGCATTCCTTGGCGATCCGCGCCGCATGGCTGCACTATGTCGGCGGCATGCGGCAGGCCGAAGTGGCCAAGCGGCTGGGCGTGCAATCGGTCAAGGCGCATCGCCTGATCGCCCGCGCGGTGGCCGAGGGCGCCGTCAAGGTCAGCATCGAAGGCAACATCATCGACTGCTTCGAACTCGAGCAAGCGCTTTGCCTGCGCTACGGGCTCTCCACTTGCGAGGTCGCGCCCGATCTGGACGAGGAGGACATACCGCTGCGAGCGCTTGGCGCCGCCGGGGCTTCCTGGCTGCGGCGTTGCCTGGAAAATGGCGAGGATCAGACCATCGCGCTCAGCCACGGCCGCACGTTGACCGCTGCCGTCCGGACCATGCCGCACATGTCTCTGCCAAATCAGCGTTTCGTCTCTCTTCTGGGGGGCCTCACGCGAAACTTCGCCGCCAATCCCCACGATGTCATGCACCTTTTGGCCGAAAAGACCGGGGCGCAGGCCTACGTGATGCCGGTGCCCTTCTTCGCCAATTCCGCAGAGGATCGAACGGTTCTGCTGGCACAACGCGGGATATCGGAGGTTCTGCAAATGGCCGAGGCGGCACCTCTCAAGCTCGTCGGGGTCGGCACTGCATCCTATGACGCGCAACTTGTCGTCGCCGGGTTGATCCAGTCGAGCGAGATAGAAGCGATATCGGCGGAGGGCGGTTGCGGTGAAATCCTGGGGCATTTCTTCGATGCCGAGGGCAATATCCTCGACACGCCCCTGACCAAGCGAACCATTGCAGCGTCGCTGGGCGACGGAAAGGACCGCAAGGATCGCATCATCGCGCTGGCGGGCGGGCCGCACAAGGTTGGCGCGATCCGCGCCGTACTGAACAGCGGTCGGCTGTCCGGCCTCATCACCGACGAACGCACCGCCAGAACCCTGATGGAGGGATAGGCAGGCCCGCCGCGACTGCGCCGGACCCGCCAAAAGGACTCACAGGATCGACTGTCCGGTCGCGGCCCAGTCCTTGGCGAACTGGTCCAGGCCCTTGTCGGTCAGCGCATGTGCCGCCAGCCCCTTGATGACGCCCGGCGGGATCGTCGCCACGTCCGCGCCCGCGATGGCAGCCTCCTTGACGTGATTGGCCGAACGGATCGAGGCGGCCAGGATTTCCGTCTTGAAGCCGTAGTTGTCAAAGATGGTACGGATCTCGTGGATCAGTTCCATCCCGTCGATGTTCAGGTCGTCCAGCCGTCCGACAAAGGGCGAGATATAGGTCGCGCCCGCCTTGGCCGCCAGCAGCGCCTGGTTGGCCGCAAAGCAAAGCGTGACATTGGTCTTGATGCCCTTAGACGTGAAGTGACGGCAGGCCTTCAGCCCGTCCAAGGTCAGCGGCAGCTTGATCACCACGTTATCGGCGATCTTTGCCAGGTGCTCGCCCTCGGCGACCATCCCGTCGAAGTCCATTGCCGCGACCTCGGCCGAAACCGGTCCGGCCACGACGTTGCAGATTTCCGCGATGACTTCTTTGAAGTCGCGCCCCGACTTGGCGATCAGCGAGGGGTTCGTCGTCACGCCATCCAAGAGCCCGTAGTCGTTCAGCTCCTTGATGTCGTCGGTATTGGCTGTGTCCACGAAGAATTTCATAGCTCGGTCTCCTTTCGGGGGATCAATAGGCCATGGCCATGTCGGACAGCGAGCGCGTGCGGATGCGCTCGGCCTGACCTGCGGTGCCGAAGGCCTCGAATTTCTCGATGCATTGCGCCTTCATGCCGTCCATGGCCGGTTTCAGGTACTTGCGGGGGTCGAACTCGGCGGGGGCGCTCATCAGGGTCTTGCGGATCGCCGCCGTGGCCGCCAGCCGCAGGTCGGTGTCGATGTTGACCTTGCGCACGCCGTGGCGGATGCCGCGCCGGATCTCGTCCAGGGGCACGCCCCAGGTCGGCTTGATCTCGCCGCCGTACTCGTTGATCAGCAGGCGCAACTCCTCGGGCACCGAGGAGGATCCATGCATCACCAGGTGAGTGTTGGGCAGGCGCTGGTGGATTGCCTCGATCACCTCCATCGCCAGCACGTCCCCATCGGGTTGGCGGGTGAACTTGTAGGCGCCGTGACTGGTGCCCATCGCCACCGCCAGCGCGTCGACGCCGGTATCGGCCACGAAACGTTCTGCTTCTTCGGGATCAGTCAGCAGCTGGTCCTGCGACAGGGTGCCCGTCGCGCCATGCCCGTCTTCCTGGTCGCCCTGCCCGGTCTCCAGCGAGCCCAGAACTCCCAGCTCCCCCTCGACCGACACACCGGCGGCATGGGCCATCTCAACCACCGCGCGGGTGATCCCCACGTTGTAGGCATAATCGGCAGGCGTGGTGCCGTCTTCCTTCAGCGACCCGTCCATCATGACAGAGGTGAACCCGTGCTGAATGGCGGTGACGCAGGTCGCCAAGGTATTGCCGTGGTCGAGGTGCATGCAGACCGGGATATGCGGGTAGATTTCCACCAGCGCGTCGATCAGCTTGGCCAGCACCGTGTCGTTGGCATAGCTGCGTGCGCCGCGACTGGCCTGCAGGATCACCGGCGACCCGGTTTCATTGGCCGCGGCCATGATCGCCAGCCCCTGTTCCATGTTGGACATGTTGAAGGCGGGCACGGCATAGCCGTTGTCCGCCGCGTGATCGAGCAGCTGGCGCAGGGTGATACGGGGCATCTGGGGCTCCTGTCAGTCGGAGGGGGAAAGGTAGTCGCAGAGCTTTGCCACCTCATCGCGGCTGCCAAAGATCAGCGGCACGCGATCATGCAGGTGGGCGGGCGACAGGTCGAGGATGGCTGTCCGCCCGTCAGTCGCCGTGCCGCCCGCCTGTTCGATCAGGTAGGCAATCGGGAAGGCCTCGTAGGCAAGCCGCAGAAAGCCGTCTTCGTTGCCCGGGCGGGTATCGCCAGGATACATGAACAGCCCGCCCCGGCGCAGGATACGGTGCAAGTCACCGACTGCGGCGGCGATCCAGCGCATGTTGAAATCCCGCCCGCGCGGCCCCTCGGCCCCGTGCAGCAGGTCCTCGGTATAGCGTTGCAGCCCCTCGGACCAGCGTCGCCGGTTCGAGGCATTGAAGGCCACGGTCGAGGTCTCGGGCTTGATCGTGACGGCGGTGGTATCGACGTGAAAGACCCCGGTCACCGGGTCCAGCGTGGCGATGTCGACACCCGCCCCGGTGCTGAAGCCGAAGTCGACCGAATGTCCAAAGGAGACATAGCAGGCAGCAATCATCTCGCGCCCCTTGCGCAGGAAACTGTCGCCCGCCGGGAAAATCGCAAAAAGCGCGCCAAGCGGTGCACCGATGCCAATGCTGCCGGAGCCGTCGATCGGGTCCATCGCCAGGTCGAATGCGCCGTCCGGGTCGATGGTCTCGACCTCCTCGGCCTCTTCGGACAGGACCCGCGCCACCGACATGCCGCGCAGCATCTCGATGAAATGGTCATGCGCGCCCATGTCCAGCGCCTTTTGCTTGTCGCCGGAATCGTTGGTGCCGATCACATGCGTCGGGTCGCCGGTCAGATGCCCCTGCGCCAGGCGTCTGGCCAGCGGCACGCTGGCCTCCGCGAGACGGTTCAGAAGTGCCGCCAGCGCGCCGCGCGCAGGGTCGTCGCCCGCCCAATCCGCCAGATGCGCGGTCAATGTGGGGGCGGTGACGGCCGTATCGCCGTCCAGTTTCAGGGGCGCCTGCATGGCCTCAGCCCTTCCCATTCAGCAATGCATCCGCCTTGGCGACGATGGCCTCGCGCGTGATGCCGAAACTGCGGTACAGATCTTCTGCCGGGCCGGAGGCCCCAAAGCCCCGCATGCCGATCACGTCCTCCTCGGAGGCGACATACCGGGTCCAGCCATAGGTGCTGGCTGCCTCGACGGCGATACTGGGCGCGGTGCCCAGAACCTCGGCGCGGTACTCTGCCGGTTGCGCCTCGAACAGCTCCCAGGACGGCATCGAGACGACGGCCACCCCCAAATCCCGTTCCGCCAGCGTCTCGGCAGCCTCGACCGCTAGGCTGACCTCCGTGCCCGTGGCCAGCAGGGTCAGGTCGCGCCCTGCACCGTAGCTGCGCAGGACATAGGCGCCCTTCGCGCTCAGGTTCTCGTCGCCGGCCTCCAGCCGCAATTGCGGCACGCCCTGCCGGCTGAGCGCCAGCAGCGAGGGGGTGCCGCGTGACCGGATGGCGATGTCCCAGCATTCCAGCGTCTCGACCGCGTCGGCGGGCCGGAAAGTATGGAGGTTCGGGATCGCGCGCAGCGAGGTCAGGTGCTCCACCGGCTGATGGGTCGGACCATCCTCACCCAGGCCGATGCTGTCGTGAGTCATGACATAGATCGTGCCAACCCCCATCAGCGCAGACAGCCGGATCGCGTTCCGGGCATAGTCCGAAAAGACAAGGAAGGTGCCGCCGTAGGGGATCAGACCACCGTGGGTGTTCATCCCGTTCATGGCCGCCGCCATGCCGAATTCTCGCACACCGTATCCAACGTAACGGCCGGGCTGCTGGCGCGAGAACTGACTGTCCACCGCCGGGACCCGGGTCAGGTTGGAACCGGTCAGGTCGGCCGAACCGCCGATCAGCTCTGGCAATGCGGGCGCCAGCGCCTCCAGCGCGACCTGGCTGGCCTTGCGGGTGGCGTTCTTTTGCGGTTCCGCAAAAAGCGCCGCGCGGGCCTGTGCCACCGCCGCGTCATATCCTCCGGGCAGCTCGCGCGTCATGCGGCGCGAGAACTCTGCCCGGTCGGGCGAGGCGGCAAGCCGGGCTTCCCACTCCTCGCGGGCAGCACTGCCCCGTGCCCCGATGGCCCGCCATTCGGCGACCAGCTCTGCGGGCACCTCGAAGGGGGCGGCCTCCCAGCCCAGTGCTGCCTTCGTGGCGGCGGCCTCTTCGGCGCCCAGCGGCGCACCGTGCGCCGAGGCCGTGCCCGCCTTTGACGGCGCGCCAAAACCGATGGTCGTCGTCATGGCGATCAGGGTCGGCTTGCCCGTTTCCGCCTTGGCATCTGCGATAGCGGTCGAAACGGCAGAAATATCATGCCCGTCACATTCCAGCACATGCCAGCCGCAAGCCCGCAGGCGCGCTGGCACATCCTCGGAAAACGACACCGAGGTCGGCCCGTCGATGGTAATCCGGTTGTCGTCGTAGAGAACGATCAGCTTGCCCAGCCCCAGGTGCCCGGCCAACGAGATCGCCTCCTGCCCGATGCCCTCTTGCAGACAGCCATCACCGAGGAACACATAGGTGTGGTGATCGACAAGGTCGGCACCGAACTCGGCGCCCAATGCGCGTTCGGCCATCGCCATGCCGACGGCACTGGCAATACCCTGCCCCAATGGCCCGGTCGTCGTCTCGATCCCCTTGGCATGGCCGTATTCCGGATGGCCCGCGGTGCGGGCGCCAAGCTGGCGGAAGTTGCGCAGCTCTTCGATGGTCATGTCGGCATAGCCGGTCAGGTGCAGCAGCGAATACAACAGCATCGACGCGTGGCCGTTGGACAGCACCACCCGGTCACGGTCCGGCCAGTCGGGGGCGGAGGCATCGAACTTCAGGTGATCGCGGAACAGCGCAGTGGCCGCATCCGCCATGCCCATCGGCGCGCCAGGATGACCCGATTTCGCAGCTTCGACCGCGTCGATCGAAAGCGCACGGATACAGTTCGCCAGGGCAAAGCCCCCGGGGTCCAGCGCAGCTTTGGCAGCAATCGCCTGCGGCATCGAATCTTTGGGCATCATGTCCTCCTGCGTTGCCCCGGTGTTACGCGAACCTGATAAAAATCACAACATGAAATCCCAAAATAACATAATTGACGGTAAATCTGTGATGTGAGATGTTACGTTCAGGAGGTGACCGGTGAAGAGAGACGACAGGCAACAGGCGATCATGGACCTGCTGGTCACGGACGGAGAGGTTGAGCTTGATGCGCTTGCCGATCGTTTCGCCGTGTCCCGCATGACCATCCATCGCGACCTCGACGACCTCGAAAGCGCGGGGCTCTTGCGCAAGATCCGCGGTGGCGCCACGATCCGCTCCGGCACCCAGTTCGAAAGCGATTTCCGCTTTCGCGAACGGCAGGGCGCACCGGCCAAGATGGCGATGGCCCGGGCCGCTCTGCGCCTGGTCGAGCCGGGCATGACGGTCATGATCAATGACGGTTCGATGGCCGCGATCCTGGGCCAGCAGCTTGCCGCGTGCCGTCCGCTGACCGTGATCACCAACAACGCGGCGGTGATGGACGCGCTGAGAGCAGAAGCCGGGGTCACGCTGATCGCCCTCGGCGGCGTCTATTCCGCCAAGTTCAACGCCTATCTCGGCAAGGTGACAGAGGATGCGCTGGCGCATCTGCGCGCCGACGTGGCCTTTATCTCCTCTCCCGCCGTATCGGGGCTGGAGGTGTTTCACATGGATGAAACCGTGGTCCGGTCAAAGCTGGCGATGATGCGGCAGGCGGCGTGCCGGGTGCTGCTGGTCAACCACAGCCGCTTTGGCAATGCCGCCCTGCACCGACTGGCCGCCCTGTCCGAGTTCGACCACATCATCACCGACCAGCCCCCCGCCCCCGAGGCCCGCGCGGCCCTGGAGCAGGCCGGGCTGCCCCTGACATTCGCAGACACCCAAGAGGCCGAGGCATGACACACCCGCAGTTCTGGATCGGAACCAGTTGGAAGATGAACAAGACGCTGGCAGAGGCACAGGCCTTTGCCTCCGCGCTGGCAGGGGCGGACGCGGATCGCGACCCGCGCATCCAACGCTTCGTCATCCCGCCCTTCACCGCCGTGCGCGAGGTCAAGCAGATCCTTGCGGACAGTTCGGTCAAGGTCGGCGCCCAGAACATGCACTGGGCCGACCAGGGCGCCTGGACCGGGGAGGTCTCTCCGCTCATGCTCACCGATTGCGGGCTGGACATCGTCGAACTGGGCCATTCCGAACGACGTGAACATTTCGGCGAGACCGACGAGACCGTGGGCCTCAAGACCGAGGCCGCCGTGCGCCATGGATTGATCCCGCTTATCTGCATTGGCGAGACCTTGGCCGAGCGCGAAGGGGGCCGTGCGCAAGAGGTGCTGGAAGCGCAGGTGCGCGGCGCCCTGGGCAAGCTGGACGACACCGGGAAAACCGCGCCGATCCTGCTGGCCTATGAACCCGTCTGGGCCATCGGAGAGAACGGCATCCCCGCCACATCGGACTATGCCGACGACCGGCAGGGTGAGATCATCGCAGTTGCCGAAGAGGTTCTGGGACGCCGCGTGTCCTGTCTCTACGGCGGGTCGGTCAACCCCGGCAATTGCGAGGAACTCATCCAGTGCCCGCATATCGACGGGCTTTTCATCGGGCGCTCTGCCTGGAATGTCGAGGGTTACCTCGACATCCTTGCCAGGTGCTCCACCGCCATCTGAACGAAAGGACACGATCCCATGAAGATTGCAGTTGCAGGCGACAGCGCAGGCGAAGAACTGGCAAAGGTCCTCGCCGACCACCTCAAGGACAAGCACGACGTCGCGGAAATCTCGCGCACCAGCGAAGGGCCGGACCCGTTCTATGCCAATCTCTCGGACCGCGTGGCCAGCGCCGTCATGGCAGGCGAATACGACCGCGCGATCCTGATCTGCGGCACCGGCATCGGTGTTGCCATGTCGGCCAACAAGATCCCCGGCATCCGCGCCGCGCAGTGCCATGACACCTATTCGGCGGGCAAGGCCTCGACCTCGAACAACGCGCAGATCATCACCATGGGCGCACGCGTGATCGGGGCGGAACTGGCCAAGGACATCGCCGATGCCTTCCTGTCGACCTCCTTCGACCCCGAGGGCCGCTCGGCCGGAAACGTGAAGGCGATCAACGAGGTCGACGCGAAATACAACAAGGCGTGATGCCGGCGCGCCCACGGGCGCCAAGCATGCACGCCACATCCGGAGCCCGGCCTTCCTCCCCCGGGCTCCGTCCTTTTCCCGGACAAACCCGAGGGGCATGACATGGACCGGATCCTGGCCATCGACAGCGGCCTTACCGTGACCAAGGCGGTGATCTTCGACCTGAAGGGAACGCAGCTGGCCGTCGTACGCCGCAACGTGACCCAGCTGAAACCCGCCCCACGCCGGGTCGAGCGGGACATGGACGACTTTTGGCGGCAGACCGCCTCGGCCATCCGCGACGTGCTCGAATCCAGCGGGACCGACCCGGCGCGCATCGTCGCCGTGGCTGCCACCGCACATGGCGACGGGATCTACCTGCTGGACAAGGCGGGCGCCCCGCTGGGGACCGGCATCCTGTCGCTGGACAGCCGCGCCTTTCGGATCGTAGAGGACTGGCAGGCCGACGGAACGGATCAGCGCGCGCTGGCCCTGACCGGACAGGTGCCGCATGTCTCGGCCCACTCCGCCCTGCTTGGCTGGATTCAACGGCACGAACCGGACCGCTATGCGCAGATCGGTCATGTCCTCGCCTGCAAAGACTGGCTGTGCTATTGCCTCAGCGGTCGCATCGGCACCGATCACACCGAGGCCAGTACCTCCTTCACCGACGTGCAATCACAGGTCTGGTCGCAAGAAGCCCTGGATCTCTTCGGCCTGGGCAAATTGCAGGATGCCCTGCCCCGCGCCGACCATTCCGCCAGCCTCGTCGGAGAGATCACGCAAGAGGCGGCAGAGGCAACCGGTCTGCGCCCCGGAACCCCCGTGGCGGCAGGTCTGCATGACGTGACCGCCTCGGCGCTGGGGGTCGGCGCGCATCGGCCCGGAGTCGTTGGGATCGTTGCGGGCACCTATTCGATCAACGAAAGCGTCTCGACCCAGCCGATCGTGGATGCGCGATGGTTCTGCCGCAATGCCATCGACGGGGGCCAGTGGAACAACATGTCGATCTCGCCCGCCTCGACCACGAATTACGATTGGTTCCTGGATACCTTCTGCGCCGTGGAGCGCGCGCAAGCCCGAGCCGAGGGCCAGGATATCCACGCCCTGCTGCGCCCCGAGATCGACGCGGCGCTGAGCCGCCCCTCCTCGATCCTCTATCACCCCTATCTCTTTGGCTCACCGATGGGTGCGGCGCCCAGCGCCGGTTTTCTGGGCCTGCGGGGCTGGCACGAACGTGGCGACCTGCTGGCCGCGCTGCTCGAAGGCGTGGCTTTCAACCACCGCGATCACGTCGATGCACTGCGGGACAGTTTCGGCGGCAGCGAGGCCCGGTTGACCGGCGGCGCCTCGCGCAACCCGTCGGTGGCACAGCTTTTTGCCGATGTTCTGGACATGCCCGTGACCGTCACCGACACGGACGAGGCCGCCGCCTGGGGCGCCGCACTTTGTGCCGGGGCCGCGGTGGGCGCCTTCGCGGGCTGGAACGCGGATCCGCGTGACCTGGCCGCGCTGGAAACCACCTATCTGCCCGCGCCCGAACGCGTCGCGCATTATGCACGGCGCTACGCCGTCTACCACGAGATTGCCGAAGACATGGGGGCGGCCTGGGATCGCCTGAACAGCCTCGAAACCCTTGCCCGGGGCAACACCGATGACTGACCCCGAGGCAGAAGAGTTTGACGTTCTGATCATCGGCGCCGGGGTGAATGGCGCCGGCGTGTTCCGCGATCTCTGCGCGCAGGGGCTGAAATGCATGATCGTCGACAAGGGCGATTTCGGGTCAGGCACCAGTGCGGCCCCGTCACGCCTGATCCACGGCGGGCTGAAATACCTCGAGACCGGGGAATTTCGCCTGGTCGCGGAATCCACCTATGAACGGAACCTGCTGCTGAAGAACGCGGCACACCTCGTCCGGCCCCTGCCCACCGTGATCCCGATCCAGTCCTGGACAAAGGGCGTCTGGGCCGCGCTACGCACCTTTTTCGGCTCCAAGACCGCGCCACGCAGCCGTGGGGCGCTGCTGATCAAGGCCGGGCTGGCGATCTACGACTTCTACGGTGCGAAAGCGCGCCAGATGCCCCGGCACAGCATGTTGGGCCGGGCGCGCGCCCTTGCCCAGATCCCGGCGTTGACACCCCGGATCGTCGCCGTGGGCACCTACTACGACGCCACCGTGACCGCCCCGGAACGGCTGGTGATGGAGCTGGCCTCTGACGGGGTCGCCCTGTCGCCCGCGTCAGAGGCACTGAACTGGACCGCCGTCGAGGGACACCGTGACGGCGCCGTGTCCCTGCGCGGGCCGCAGGGACAATCCCGTGTCGTTCGCCCGCGTTTCGTGGTCAATGCCGCGGGGCCCTGGATCGATCGCGCGAACGCAATTCTGGGGCTGGAGACCCGGCTGATCGGCGGCACAAAGGGTTCGCATATCCTGCTGGATCACCCCGACCTGCTGGATCAACTGGACGGGCGGATGATCTATTTCGAAGGGGACGACGGGCGCATCCTGCTGGTCTTTCCCTTTCACGGCAAGGCACTGGTCGGATCCACCGACATCCCGGCGAAAGACCCCGATGCCGCAGTCTGTACCGAGGCCGAGACCGACTATTTCATCCAGAGCCTGCGCGACCTGCTGCCCGGGCTTCACTTCGATCACGACCAGATCGTTTATGCCTACGCGGGCATTCGCCCCCTGCCCAACTCCGAGGGCGTGGCCCCGGGGCTCATCAGCCGCGACCATTCCGCTCCGCTGGAGCCGGCGACATCACGGCGCGCCTTTCCGGTCATGTCCCTGGTGGGCGGCAAATGGACCACCTTCCGCGCTTTTTCGGCAGAGGTCAGCGACCGGATCCTAGCCGAGCTTGGCAAGCCGCGACAGCAAACGACCGACGACCTGCCCATCGGCGGCGGGCGGGACATGCCCCGGACAGAGGACGCGCGCCGGGACTGGATCGCAGACGTAGCGGCAGAAACCGCCGTTGCACCGGACCGGTTGGCCGTGCTGCTGGAACGCTACGGGACCACCGCACGCCAGATCGCCGCGCATGAGGGCGTCGAGGCCACCGCCCTGCCCGACGCGCCGGACCACTCCGACCGCGAGATCGACTGGATCGCACGGCACGAGTCGGTCCAGCACCTGTCCGACATCCTGTTGCGCCGCACATCGCTGGCCATCAGTGGTCGCCTGACACCCGCCCTGTGCCGCGCGGTCGCAGAGATTGCGGGCGGCGCCCTGGGCTGGGGCCCTGACCGGACGCAGCAGGAACTGGCGGATCTGGCGACCCTCCTGTCCGAAAGGCATGGCGTTCACCTCGACTTGCGCTAGCCTGCGCCGACAGGGAGGCCGCATCATGTCGCAGAAGCACCGCAAGCTGATCAACGATCCCGACCACCTGATCGAGGACCTCGTGGCCGGCATGGTCTCGGCCCATCCCGACCTCATCTGCGTCGAAGGCGATACCGGCCGGGCCATCGTCGCGCTGAACGGCCCGCGCGACGGCAAGGTCGGTATCGTCATCGGGGGTGGCTCGGGTCACGAACCTGCCTTCGCGGGCTATGTGGGCAAGGGGCTGGCCGATGCGGCCCCCCTTGGCAACATCTTTGCCTCTCCCTCACCGAAGCAGATCATGGACGCGGGATTTGCCGCCGATGGCGGCGCGGGGGTGCTGTTCCTCTACGGCAATTACACCGGGGACGTGATGAATTTCGGCATGGCCGAAGAGGGACTGGCAGAACACGGGATCACCGCGCGCTCTTTCCTCGTGACCGATGACATCGCCTCTGCCCCGCCGGACCGGGCAGAAGAGCGTCGCGGGATCGCCGGGGATTTCTTTGTCTTCAAGGTCGCCGGGGCGGCGGCGGATCTTGGCCTGCCATTTGATGCCGTCGAACGGGCCGCCGCGCGCGCGAACGCGGCCACGCGAACGATGGGCGTGGCGCTCTCTGCCTGCATCCTGCCCCAGACCGGGCGCCCCAATTTCGACCTGCCCGTGGGCGAGATGGAGATCGGCATGGGCATCCACGGCGAGCCGGGCATCGAACGCGGTCCTGCCGAGGGGGCAGACGCCGTCGTGGACCGCCTGCTGCCGCCGATCCTTGATGAATTGGCCTGCACGGCGGGCGACCGGGTTGCCGTGCTGGTCAACGGGCTGGGCTCGACCAGCCTGATGGAGCTTTACCTGCTGCATCGGCGTGTCGCGCACCTGCTGGACGACCGACAGATAACCATTCACCACAGCTGGGTCGGCGAATACTGCACCTCGCTGGACATGGAAGGCGCCTCGATCACGCTGATGAAGCTGGACGCAGAGCTGCAGGAATGGCTTGACCATCCCTGCGAGACACCCGCCCTGCGCGTCGGCAAACCCGATGTGACCCGCACCGCCCGCCCGCGCAGGCATAGACACAGGGCCGATCGCGTGGCGGACGCCAGAGATCGTGCCAACCTGCGCACCGATGGCGACGTCACCCCGGCAGAGTTTCGCGCCATGATGCGGGCGGGGGCCGAGGCGATCTTTGCGGCGGTTGACCGGCTTTGCGCGCTCGACGGAGAAATCGGCGATGGCGATCACGGCATCACGATGGAACTCGGCTGGAAGGCCGTGCTGGACGCGATGGACGACGCCGATCGCGACATGACCATCACCGGCCTCTGCGAAGTGATCGCCAACAGCTTTCTTTCTGCCGTCGGCGCCTCAGCCGGGCCGCTCTATGCCTCGGGCTTTGGCGCGGCCGGACGGGCTGTCTCCGACCGCTGGGCGCTGGATGCCGGGGCGCTGGCCGCCTGGCTGGATGGCATGGCGCAGGGCATCGCGGGACGTGGTGGCGCGACACTTGGCGACAAGACCATGCTGGACGCCTGGCTGCCCGCCACAGAGGCGGCAAAGCTTGCGACCAACGAGGGGGCCTCATTGCGCGAAACGCTGGAACGCGCCCGCGACGCAGCCCGACGTGGCGCAGAGGCCACCGCGCAGATGCAAAGCGCCAAGGGCCGGTCCCGGAAACTGGGCGAGCGGTCCATCGGCCATGTCGACCCGGGCGCGGACTCGGCCGCTTTGCTGCTGGCCGCCTGGGCGGATGCGCTGTAGCACCGGACCGACCGTTGAAAGACTGTCACATTGCTCTGATAGCCCGTCGCCGATGTAACCAAATCATGGAGACCCTCATGCGTTTCGCCCTTACCGCGCTTGCTGCCGCGCTGCTTTCGACTTCGGCGATGGCCGAGGTGTCGGGCAAGCTGGTGCTGTATACCTCGCAGCCCAATGCCGATGCACAACAAACGGTCGACGCCTTCCAGGCCAAGTACCCGGAGGTCGAGGTCGAATGGATTCGCGACGGCACCACCAAGGTCATGGCAAAGCTGCGCGCCGAATTTGCCGCCGGCGCCCCGCAGCCCGACGTCCTGCTGATCGCCGACATGGTCACGATGGAAGGGCTCGAGGCCGAAGGTCGCCTGATGGCCTACCCCGAGGCCGACACCAGCGCCTATGACCCCGCGCTGATGGATGCCGAAGGGCATTATTTCTCGACCAAGCTGATCACCACCGGCATCGTCTACAACACCGGCGCCGAGATGGTCCCGACCTCTTATGCCGACCTGCTGAAAGAGGCGGCCAAGGACAAGCTGGCGATGCCTTCGCCGCTGACATCCGGCGCGGCGACCATCCACATGGCCGCCATCACCGCGCATCCCGACCTGGGCTGGGATTTCTACGAAGGCCTGGCCGCACAGGGCGCCATCCCCGAAGGCGGCAATGGCGGCACCTACAAGGCCGTCGCCGGGGGCGAAAAACTCTATGGGTTCGTGGTCGACTTCCTGCCGATCCGCAACAAGCTGGACGGCGCCCCGGTTGAGTTCGTCTTCCCCGAGGAAGGCGTCTCGGCCGTGACAGAGCCGGTCGCGATCCTGTCGACCGCGCAGAACCCGGACGCCGCCAAGGCCTTTGTCGACTTCCTGATCTCGGAAGAAGGCCAGCAACTGGCCGCCGACATGGGATACCTGCCCGCGCATCCCGCCATCACCCCGCCCGAGGGGTTCCCGGCGCTGAACGACATCAAGCTGCTGGACTTCGACCCGGCCAAGGCCCTGGAAAACGACCAGGCCAACAAGATGAAGTTCACCGAGATCTTCGGCGGCTGACCTCTTGCGGCTGTTGAACTTCCTGCGCAGCGGCGAGGGCCTGACCCTTGCCGCTGTCACCTTTTTCGCGCTGGCCCTGCTGGTCTTTCCGCTGGGCCTGCTGGCGCGTGTCGGTGTGACACAGGACGACGTCCTTTCGCTGGCGCCCCTGTCGGATGCACTGTCCTCGCGCTCGGTCTGGCGCGCCTTCACGCATTCACTGGAAAGCGCCCTTTTCTCGTCGCTTATCTCGCTGGTCGCGGGCACCGGGATCGCGCTGGCCATCGGTCTGACCGATATCCGCTGGAAAGGTATCTTCACCTTTCTCCTGCTGATCCCGATGATGATTCCGCCGCATGTCACGGCGATTGCCTGGATCCAGGCGATGGGCCCGTCCTCTCCGATCCTGCGCAGCCTGGGGATCGCGCCGGAACTGGGCACCACGCACCCCCTCTATTCCCCCGGCGGGCTGATCTTTCTGCTGGGCGTCCAGCATACGCCGCTGGTCTTTCTTGTTGTCCTGGCCGCGCTCCGCGCCCTGCCGCGCGAGATGAGCGATGCCGCACGGATCGCCGGCGCCGGTGGCGGCAGACTGCTCCGGCGCATAATCCTGCCGCTGCTGGCCCCGACACTGATCGCCGGATATGCGCTGGCCTTCGTCTCGGCGCTGGGGAATTTCGGCATTCAGGCGCTGCTGGGCATTCCCGCGCGCTACATCACCCTGCCGGTGCTGATCTGGCAACGGCTGGCCAGCTTCGGCCCCTCTGTGCTGACCGACGTGGCGGTGATCGCCTCGATCCTGGCGCTCCTGGCGGTGATGGTGATCCTGCTGCAGATGCTGCTGCTGCGGAATGCCCGCAGCACACTGATCGGCCCGCCTCAGCCGCCGCTGCACATCCGCCTGGGACGCATGCGCGGCTGGACCGAGGCCGGGCTGTCCCTGCTGGTGCTGGGCACGCTGGTTCTGCCCATCGCGGCGCTGGTGGCGACGGCCCTGGTGCGCACCTACGGCCTGCCGCTGAACGGCAACACGATCACGCTGGACAATTTTGCCGAGATCCTGTTCCGGCAATCCGTCACCGCGCGCGCCTTTCTGAATTCTTCGCTGACGGCCGCCACGGCTGCGGGAATCATCGCCCTGGGCAGCATCCTTGTCGCGCATTTCATGTCCTCGCCCCGGCGTCCCGTGCGGGGCACCGGCCTGGGCATCGCGACGCTGAGCGAGATGACCTACGCCATTCCGGGCCTCGTGATCTCGATCGCCTTCATCCTCGCCTTTCTCAAGCCCCTGCCGCTGTTCAACGTCTCGCTCTACAACACGCTGGGGATCATCCTTGTCGCCTATCTCTGCGCCTTCTTCTCCATCGCGCTGAAACCCGTCAGCGCCGCCTTCGTGCAACTGGACCCCGCGCTGGACGAGGCCGCCCGGATCTCTGGCGCGTGCTACGGACTTCGGATGCGACGGATCTTTCTGCCGCTCATCGCACCGGCGGCAGCCTCGGGGGCGATCCTTGTCTTTCTGACCGCCTACAACGAGGTCACGGTTTCGGCCCTGCTGTGGTCCAGCGGTAACGAGACCATCGGCACGACGATCTACAATTACGAGGATGGCGGTTACACGACCCTTGCTGCCGCGATGGCCAGCGTGACGGTGGTGGCCACGATCCTTTTGATGGCCGCATTGGATCGGCTGGGACGACAGGCGCCGCGCGGCGTGGTGCCCTGGCGGATGTGACCCGCCTCAGGACAGGAGCGGCGCGAATTCGACGTCGATCCGCTCGAACAGGGGCAAGTGGTCAGCGGTCGTTTCCAGCAGCGCGGGATTGCCCGCGTGTCTTTGGCGTATGTCCGCGATCCGCTGGGACAGGGTCAGGGCCTCTCCGTTCGGGCCGGACCGGTTGTCGCAAAAGGTCAGCGCCCGGCTGAGCGCCGTATCCATCATCCGGCAGGTCGGCCCGTAGTGCTCGGCGAGATCCGGCCGCGTCCGCAGGCAGAGCCCGCGCGCGCCGGAATGGTGCAGCACCGCATCGACAACCTCGGCATCGCAGCCGTCGGACCGGGCCAGAATGGCCCCGTCGACCGGGTGAAAGCCTGTCTTGGCAAAGGTCTCGGCATAGCCGATGTCATGGTAGGCGGCAGCAATGACCAGCCGCCCGCCGAAATCCTGCCGCGCCTCGACCCTTCGGGCCAGTTCCATAACCCGCCTGATATGGGCCAGTCGGGGCGCGTCCGGTGGAAACCAGTCTTCGGGCGCCTTCATCCCGGCAGGACCCAGGCCCGCTTGATCCGCAGGGCCAGCCGGTCCCCGACCCGCATCGGCGCATGATAGGCCACCGTCAGGCTGGCGCCCGCATCGAGGTCCAGAGCCGCTTCCCAGATTCCGCCGCGATAGAGGACATTGCGCACCGTTCCTGCCAAATGCCCTTCGTCGCCGTCCTCCAGGATCTCGATCCCCTCGGGGCGCACCAGCGCCTGTGCCGGCCCCTCCGGCTGTCCGGGTGCGGTGGTGACATCAAACCGGCAGCCGGACAGTTCTGCCATGCCGTCGCGATAGAGGACGTCGACGACGCTGCCATGACCGATGAATTCCGCCACCTCGACGGACCCGGGCCGTTCGTAGATCTCCTGCGGCGTTCCCACCTGCAGAAAGCGCCCGCCTTTCATCACCGCCATGCGGTCCGCCAGGGCCATCGCCTCGCGTTGGTCGTGGGTGATGTACAACGTGGTCGCCCCGGACGAGCGATGGAAATGCAGCAATTCGCGTTCCATCGTCCCGCGCAGGTGTGGATCGAGATTGGCCAGCGGTTCGTCCATGAGGATCGTCCGCGCCCCGCCCGCCAGGCAGCGCGCCAGCGCCACGCGTTGACGCTGGCCGCCGGACAAGGCCTCGGGCTTGCGCCCCGCCATGTCCTGCAAGGAAACGGTTTCAAGGTGCGTCTCGACCGAGCGCGCCGCCGCCTTGCGCGACATGCCTCCCGCTTCCAGCGGAAAGGCCACGTTGTCCCGGACGGTCATGTGCGGCCAGAGCGCATAGGACTGAAAGACAAACCCGGTTCCGCGCTGTTCGGGCGGCACCATCGTGCCCTGCCCTGCCACCCTGTCGCCGTGGAGGAGGATCTCGCCGCGATCCGGCGTTTCAAGACCCGCGATCAGGCGTAACAGCGTGCTCTTGCCACAGCCGGATTCCCCGACGATGACAAAGAGTTCGCGGTCGGCCACCGTGAATGAAACCTCGGCGACGGCCGGTTTCCCCGCATAGTCCTTGCCGATGTTTCGGACCTCGATACCCGTCGTCATGCGCCCCTACCTCGCTGCGCGCAGGCCCCGGTGATTCCGGCGGATCCCGGCGTCTGGTGGCGGACACCCGGCGTCCGCCTTGCTGGCCGATGCTTACGACCGGCACCGGCGCAACCGCAACCCGATGCCGCGGAAATGCCTGCCCCGCAGCCGAAAAACCCCAGCTGCATGCCATTTTGCTCCGGGTACCGGGCAGTCATCGCCTTGGGGTTGGACCACGATGCGGCACGATGGGTAAACTGGGCCGCATGGGCTATGTGACATCCCTTTTCCCGCGCAAGGTGATCGCGGCCGTCGGACCGGCGGTCGACGGCCCCGGCTTGCTGCGCGGGCTGGGACTGGACCACGACACGCCCTGGGATCCCAAGATCATGGTGCCCGTGACCGTCTATTACGACATGCTGGAACGGATCGCCGAAACGGTCGACCCGACCGACCTGCCGCTGAAGGTCGGCGCCTCCATGCGTTGTGACGAATACGGGGC
The DNA here is from genome assembly GCF_030733205.1 of Mameliella sp. MMSF_3455. GTDB lineage: Bacteria > Pseudomonadota > Alphaproteobacteria > Rhodobacterales > Rhodobacteraceae > Antarctobacter. Next base: position 19,896 of record NZ_JASHJL010000012.1, on the reverse strand, counting down.
ACTGGGCCTGGCCTGGAAGGCCGCGCCCGACCTCATGGGATCGCTTTCGCGGATCGAACGCTATGCGCGTGTCTGGACCAGCGTGGTGGAATACGAACTGCGTCCCGATCCGCGCGGCGTCCTGCTGGTCCTGCAACGGGCCGGGATGCGGCGGCTCGGTCTCAGGCTCTCGAACGAGACGTCGCTGGCCAGCGCGGTCTCGATTGCCCGGCAGGTCAGCCCGGTGCCCTTTGCCCCGCTCGAAGTCCGGTTTCAACATCCGCCGCCGCGCACCCTGTCCCACCACGAAAGCTGGTTCGGCTGCCCTGTCCGTTTCGACAGTGATCAGGACGCGCTGCTGATTTCCCACGAGTCGGTCAGACAGCCGAATATCCTGGGTGATGAGGGCATCACGCGCTTCCTGATCTCACATCTGGACGAGGAACTGTCCGAGATTGTCGGGGCGGATACGCTGGAATCCCGGTCCAAGGCCGCCATCGCCCGCGCACTGAGCGAGGGCTTGCCCAGAATGGGCGATATCGCCCGGGGCCTTGGCCTCAGCGCGCGCAGCTTTCACCGGCGGCTGTCCGAACAAGGGCTGAGCTTTCAGACCCTGACCGACGAGACCCGCCGCGAACTGGCCGAGGGGTTGCTGCGCGACGAGGGGTATTCGCTGGCAGAGGTCGCCTTCCTGACCGGGTTTTCCGAGCAGAGTTCCTTTACCCGCGCGTTCAAGCGCTGGGTCGGGCGCACCCCGGCAAGCTACCGCAAGGCTCACGGCGCGGGCTGACGCCCCATTGGCAACAACGGTCAAAATGCTGGCGATGGCGGTCAATACTCGCTGCCCGCCGCCGGTCTATTCCCTTGTCATCACTTCCAGACAAGGAGACAGACCATGCACCCCATTCACGTCATCGGCGCAACCGGCAAGACAGGTTCGCGCGTCGCAAGCAAACTTCAGGCGCTTGGCCATGCCGTGCGTCTTGGATCGCGCAATGCGCCGATCCCCTTCGATTGGGAGGCGCCGGAAACCTGGGCCCCTGCCCTGTCCGGTGTCCGCGCCGCCTATGTCACCTATTTCCCCGACCTGGCCTTTCCCGGCGCCGTCGACAAGCTGGACGCGCTGTGCCGCACCGCCCGCGCCGCCGGCGTCGAACACCTCGTGTTGCTTTCGGGGCGGGGCGAACACCACGCCCGTCTGGGTGAAGAGGTTGTGCGCAATGCCGGTCCGGATTTCACCATCGTGCGCGCCGCCTGGTTCGCGCAGAACTTCAGCGAAGGCTACCTGCGCGATCCGGTGCTGGCCGGCGTCCTGCCGATGCCTGGCGGTGACGTCGTGGAACCGATCATCGACGTGGAAGACATTGCCGCCGTCGTGGTCGCCGCACTGACCGAAGGCGGCCACGAAGGCGAGTTGTACGAGGTGACGGGCCCCCGCCTGATGAGCTTTGCCGACATGGCCGGGGAATTGTCCACCGCCATCGGTCGCCCGATCCGGCACCTCCCGATTTCATTCGAGGAGTTCCACGCCAACGTGGCCAGCGCCGGGGGCGAGTTCGTCGCTGACGTCTTTACCGCCATCGCGCGCGAAACGCTGGACGGCCGCAACGCCAGTCTCGGTGATGGCGTGCAGCGCGCTCTTGGCCGGGCGCCCCGGGACTTCGCCGACTTTGCGCGCGCGGCAGCCCAGGCCGGCAAATGGCCGCTCGCGGCCTGACCTTCACCCTGTCGCAGGAAAGGATCTCAAATGGCTTTTTCACCTTTTCAGAAGATCACGCTCGGGATCGCGGGCATCACGGCGCTGGCCATCGGTCTCTGCATCCTTGCCATCCCGCACCGGTTCTATGCCGGCTACGGCATCACCTTGCCACATGACGCGAGCCTGCTGAGCGAGCTGCGTGCGCCCGGGGCCGGGCTGGCCGTGCTGGGCGGTCTGATGCTGTGGGGCATGGTGAACAGTGCCATGCGCCGGGTTGCACAGGTGGCCGCGCTGACCGTGTACATCGGCTTCCCGGCGGGCCGGTTGATGGGTCTGCTGGCCGACGGAGTGCCCTCTGGCAGCATCCTCGGGGCGCTGGCCTTCGAGATCGGCATCGCCGTGCTTTGCCTTCTGGCCTTTCGCCGGGGGCTTTGGACCTCTGTACCACGAGGCGCCGTCCAGACGACCTGACACCGCCTTGGCGGGACGGTGTCTGCCGTCCCGCCCCGAGATTGCCTGAAAAAGGACCCCTGACATGACGACGATCTTCCTGGCCCTCCTGCAGGGCGCCATTCTTGCCTATGCCCTGTTGGCCGGCGTTTTCCTGGCCTTCTCCGATTTCATCATGCGCTCGCTTTCCCGGACCAGCGGGTCCGGCGGCGTCGAGGCCATGCAGGTCATCAACCGCGAGGTCTTCCGCTGGGTCTTCATGATCCTCTTCATGGGGATGGCCCCCGTGTCGCTGCTGCTGTCGGGATTTGCCGTGCTGAGCCTGGACACCCCTGCCGACAGGCTGATCCTGCTTGCCGGGCTGGTCTACCTGGTCGGGTGTTTCGGTGTCACCGTGATCCGCAACGTGCCGATGAACGAGCGGTTGGCGGCAATGGATCCGACCGGCGCAACGGCGCAGGAGTATTGGACCGGGACCTACCTGACCCGCTGGACCTTCTGGAACACGGTACGGACAATTGCCTGTGCGCTGTCCTCTGTCCTGTTGATGACCGCCCTGATCTGGATGGCCGGGGCGCCCTAGCGGCCCGATGGGCGGGTCAGACGGCCGTAAACCGCATAGCCCCGGTACAGGCTGCATGCGCTCAGGGCTGCGGTGCCTTCTGACATCTCCTGCAACGCCGCCCCCAATGTATCGCGCGGCGTGACATGGAACCGCGCCAACCAGCCGCGCAAACCACGTTTGAACCAGTCCGGCAGGCGCCCCTGGTCGCCGAAATCCACGACATGCAGGGTGCCGCCCGGGGCCAGGTGGCGCATGGCCTCGTCCAGCGCGCCTTGCCAGTCGGGGATCATCGACAGGCTGTAGGAGAACACGATGTGGTCGAATTGCGCCTCACCGAACAGCGCCTCGGGGTCGAAAGAACAGGCGTCGGCCTGTGCCAGACGCGCCGCGCCGTCCAGTTTGCGGCGCGCGGAGATCAGCATCTGGTCCGAGATATCCAGCCCGAAGAGCAGTGCGCGCGGATGCCGCTTGCGGATCGCGGCCAGGTTGCGCCCGGTGCCACAGGCCACTTCCAGCACCCGGTCACCCGGCTGGACCTGCATGTTGGCGATCAGGTGGTCACGGCCCAGCAGATAGTACTTGCGGCTGATGTCGTAGAAAAGACGCTGGTAGCGATAGACATCGTCCATCAGCCGCCCGTGATCCGCGACCTCGCTCATCCGCTCACGCCTTCCGACGATAGAGGTGGACGCCGCCGTAGATTGCCGAGCGATCCTCGGCACAGGCGCGCTCTGACGCGGTGGCGTCGTAGGCCCACTGATCCAGCAGCTCTGCCGGGACCCGCCCGGGCAGGATGTCCGGACCACCGCCGGTGCGGAAAAGGACCCGCGCCCCGGGCATGGCCGTGCGGGTGATTTCGCGCCACAGGGCGGCCAGCTGGTCGTCCGTCATCCAGTCCTGCGCATCCAGCAGGACATAGACCGATTTCGACGCTGCCGGGGCCTCTGCCAGCACATCGGTGATGGAGCGGTTCAGCACCGTCGCGCGGCCCGCCGTGGCGCGCAGCGCCTCGAAATTCCGCTTTTCCAGGTATGGGGGCACAGGGCCGGTGCCGTCTTCCTTGTAGCCGCGATTGGCGGCCTGCCAGGCAAAGTAGTTCTCGCCGATCGGGAAGTCGCAAAACAGCTTGCGCGTGCGTTCCTCAAGCACCTTGACGATGTCGCCATCGGCGTCGGCGGCCAGCTTGTCGTATTGCGCTGGGGGAATGCCCAGCCCGAACAGCGAGGCCCGGCGTCGGGCGGCAAACCGGACAAGGCGCGAACGGTAGAGCGGCTTGATCTCGTCCTCGAAAAAGGCGCGCTGGTCGTCCAGCGTCCGGGCGTTCAGAAGCCGGGTGAAATCCACGCCGCCGATCCGCGCCACGAGATGCACCGCCCCCAGGAAGGTGCCCAGCACGCCGAAACGGTAGAACCCGCGTGCAAACATGGACTTGCGGCGGCGGAAACGCTCGCGCCCGTTCCAGAAGGCGCGCGCCTGCGGGTCAAGGTAGGGCAAGACGTAGCGATCCAGCAGCGCCGGGTTTTCCGCCCTGTCCGCATGGCCGAACAGCGCGTAGTAACTCGCGTGATCGGGCAGGCGCTGCGCGGCCTCCAGTTTCAGCCGGTTCAACTCGACGTGCCAGGGCGACAGGTCCACCGCGGTGACCGATGCGGGCCGCGCGGTCAGATAGCTCATCATGTTGCAGCCGCCCGAGGCGATGCAGACGACGTGATCCTCGCGGCCAAGGTTCAAGGCTGTCATGTCGCAGACCGGATCCTCCCAGATCTGCGGATAGACCAATCCCCGGAACAGCCGTGCAAAGACCCGGTCGGACAGGGACGCGAGTGAGAAGGACCGGTTCTGGTAGACCGCTTCCCCGATCAGTTCGCTGGTCGTGTCGCTCATCATGCTTCCTGTCTGGTCTGTCTTTTCTGGCCGTTTCGGGCCCGGCGTCTGGCGCGCTGTTTCAGCATGTGTTGACGGTTGTTCCGGGCTTCCCAGTCGACCAGCCGCATCTCGCCTGCGTGGTTCTCGATGATCGCGGTGCAGCTTTCGACCCAGTCGCCGGTGTTGATGTAGCGGATCTCGCCGATGTCGCGGATCGCCGCGTGGTGGATATGGCCGCAGATCACCCCGTCATAGCCTTTTTGGCGCGCGTCCTGGGCCAGCACTTCCTCGAACTTGCAGATGTAGTTGACCGCCTGCTTGACCTGCTGCTTGCTCCACTTGGACAGCGACCAGTAGCGGCGGGACCACAGGCGGCGGACCCGGTTGATCCGGGGGTTCAGCCAGATCAGCATGGCGTAGGCGCTGTCGCCCAGGTGGGCCAGCCACTTGGCGTTCATCACTACCGCGTCGAATTCGTCGCCATGCGTCACCAGGTAACGCCTGCCATCGGCGGCGCGGAAATCGTCCTGGTTCTTGACCTCGATGCCCCCGAAATGGACGCCGAAGTAGTTGCGCATGACCTCGTCGTGGTTGCCGGGAATGAACACGACGCGGGTGCCGTTGTGCGCCTTTTCCAGCACCGCCTGCACGACGTCGTTATGCGCCTCCGGCCAGTGCCAGCCGCGCTGCAACCGCCACCCGTCGAAGATATCCCCGACCAGGTAGAGTGTCTCGGCGTCGTGCTTGTTCAGGAACTGGACAAGCAGTTCGGCCCGGCAGCCCCGGGTTCCCAAATGGACATCGGACAAGAAGATCGTGCGGTCGGACACCGGTCTGCCAGCTTGTTGTTCGCGTTCCGGCAGCGCCTAGGCCTTCAGTGCTTCACCCAGGTGACAGATTTGTTGCGTTCCTGTGAAGCCTGCCCACCTGCGGCGATCTGGCCGCTTCAGCCGTCCTCCTCCGCAAGTTGACGGCGCAAGTCTGTTTTCAGCACTTTGCCATAGTTGTTCTTGGGCAGCGCCTCGGCAAAGCGGTAGTATTTCGGACGCTTGAACCGCGCAATCCGGTCAAGGCAGAGCCTGTCCAGTTCCGACGAATCCACGATCTGTCCGGGCTGGCAGACGACAAAGGCCACCACGACCTCTCCCCATTCCGGATCCTGTTGGCCAACGACGGCAACCTCGCTGACCGAGGGATGCGCCAACAGCACTTCCTCGACCTCGCGCGGGTAGATGTTCGACCCGCCAGAGATGATCATGTCCCTGGACCTGTCGTGCAGGGTCACATAGCCCTCGGCATCCATGCGGCCCATGTCGCCGGTCCAGAGCCAGCCGTCGCGCAGCGCGCTTGCCGTGGCCTCGGGATTGCGCCAGTAGCCGGGCATCACGGTGGCACCGCGCACAGCGATTTCCCCCACTTCGCCAGCGGGCAGTTCCGCGCCTTCGTCGTCCAGGATCGCGACCTCGACCAGGCTTTGCGCGCGCCCGACAGAGTTCAGCCGTGCGCGCCAGCCCGGCGTCCGGCGGTCAGCCACGTCTGCACGCGGCAGGGCGGTGATTCCCATCGGGCATTCCCCCTGCCCGTAGATCTGCACGAAACGCGGCCCCATTTGCTGAACCGCCTCCAGAATATCCGCCTCGTACATCGGTCCTCCGGCATAGACCACGGTGCGCAAGCCCTCGCCGGTACTGCCGTTTGCCTTGGCCACGTCCACCAGCCGGCGCACCATCGTGGGCGCAGCGAACATCGACACGGGACCGATTTCGGGGGCGATCCGCAGGATTTCCCCAGCGTCGAACCCGCCGCTTTCGGGAACAACGTGACGGGCCCCGCGCAGCACATGCATGAAGTTGTACAGACCGGCACCGTGGCTCATCGGGGCGGCATAAAGGATCGCATCCTCCGCATGTACGTCGTCCACATCCGCGAAATAGCTCATCGTCATGGCGGCGATGTTTTCGCAGGTAATCATCACCCCCTTGGGGCGTCCGGTCGTGCCGGAGGTATAGAACAGCCAGGCCATGTCATCCCGGGCCAGGGATGCAGGGCCGCCCAAAGAGGCCATTGCGCGCAAGTCATGAAACTCAACACCCTCGGTCGAGATCATCGGCGCCGGGCTCATCCCCGTCAGTGCTTTGGCGCTCTTGTCATCGGTAAAGACCAGCGCCGCCTCCGCGTCCTTGACGATCCAGGCCGCTTCGCGCGGATGCAGTTTTCCGTTGATCGGCACCGCGGCGACCCCGGCCCACCAGACGCCATAGAGCGCCTCTAGGTACTCGGTGCGGTTCGCCATGAAAAGCGCCACCCGGTCGCCGCGACCAATCCCGCGCGCCGCAAGAGCCGCGCCAATGCCCGCAGCCCGGGCGGCAAAGGCGCCGTATTCCGCATCGCAGGCCATGCCCTTGAACAGCGCCGGACGCGCGGGCCAGCGGGTCGCAGTGCGGTTCAGCCATTCGGCAGGGTTCATGCCACGGTCTCCCCCCTCGAAACGAAATGCCCCCGCCGGATCGCTCCGGCGGGGGCCATTATCCGGCTGACTGGTTCAACCGCCCTTGAGCCGCTGCATCAGCACGACCTCAGCACCCTCGGGCACCTTGGTATGCCGGTTCGGAGCGACTTCACCGTCGACGACGACCGAAACGCCTGCCTCGATGATCGGTTCAAGCCCCGGATAGTCCGCGACCAACCTATCCAGTGCGCCGCCGACAGTCTCGGCCTCGACCTCGACCACGCGGGCGCCCTCGGTAAAACGTGTCAGGCTGGACCAAAGGTTGATGGCAACCATCAGCCCCCCTTTGCCTTGATCGCCGCCAGCACTTTGGGCGGCGACATCGGCAGATCGCAAAGGCGCGCGCCGGTTGCTTCCTGGATTGCGTTGGCGATGGCGGGCAGCGGCGGCGTGATGCCGGTCTCGCCCACACCGCGCACGCCGTAGGGGTGGCCCGGGTTCGGCACCTCGACGATGACCGTGTCGATCATCGGCAGGTCAGAGGCCACCGGCACGCGGTAATCCAGGAAGACCGAGTTCTGCAGACGCCCGTCCTCGCCATAGATATAAGCCTCGTTCAGGGCCCAGCCGATGCCCTGCGCGGCACCGCCCTGGTACTGGCCCTCGACATAGGCGGGGTGGATGGCGCGACCCGCGTCCTGCACGACCAGGTAGCGCAGGATCGTGGTGCGCCCGGTTTCCGGGTCGACCTCGACATCGACGACGTGACAGCCGAACGAGGCGCCGACGCCCTCGGGCACGGATTCGTGGTGGCCCGAGATCGGCCCGCCGGTCGATCCCATCTTGCCCGCGATCTCGGCGATGGTCATGGGCGGGAATTTCCCCGCGTTGTCACCCGCCGGCTGCGCCGCACCGTCGACCCATTCCACGGCCTCGGGATCGATGCCCCATTCATTCGCCGCGCGCTTGCACATCTCGGTGATGGCATGGCCCGCCGCGACCACCGCGGCCTTGCCACTGGCAAAGGTCGCACGGCTGCCGTGGGTCGGCTCGTTCACGCCCAGGGCGCCGGTTTCGACCACGTTCACGCGCACGTCCTCGTAGGGGATGCCCAGTGTTTCCGCCGTCATCAGCGCGATCGAGGCACGGCTGCCGCCGATGTCCGGCGTACCCACCGACACCTGCGCGGTCCCGTCCTCGGAAATCGCAAGGCTGACAGAGGTCTCGCCATTGTGGTTGAACCAGTACCCGGCTGCGATCCCCCTGCCCTGGTTCGGCCCCAGCGGGATAGAGAGGTTGGGATGCGCCTTGGTCGCCTCCAGCGTCTCGACCAGCCCGATGGAGCCGTATTTCGGCCCGTAGCTGGCGGTATCGCCTTCGCGCACCGCGTTCTTCAGGCGCATTTCCAGCGGGTCGACGTCCAGTTCGCGGCACATCTCGTCCAGTAGGCTTTCAACCGCGAAGGCGCCCATCGGCGACCCCGGCGCGCGGTAGGCGGCGCATTTCGGACGGTTGGCCAGCACGTCATAGCCAATGTGTTCGACGTTCTCCAGCTTGTAGGGCGCAAAGCAGCAGTACAGCGCCATGTCCACCGGAGAGCCGGGAAAGGCGCCGCCCTGCATCCGGAACTCTGCCCGGGCGCCAGTGATGGTGCCGTCCTTCTTCATGCCGATCTTGACGTCCATCGAGGCCGAGGCCGTCGGTCCGGTGGCGCGCAGCACCTCGGACCGGCTCATGACCAGCTTGACCGGTTTGCCACCCGCCTTCTTCGACAGCGCCAGAGACAGCGGCTCCATGAAGATGGTGGTCTTGCCGCCAAAGCCGCCGCCGATTTCGGACGGTGTCACGCGCAGCTGAGAGGTTTCCAGCCCCAGCACGGCGGCGCACATCTTGCGGATGAACCACTGGCCCTGGGTACAGACCCACATCTCGCCTTTGCCGTCGGCGCCCATCTGGCCCATGCAGGCGTGCGGTTCGATATAACCCTGGTGCGTGGCCTCGGTCTTGTAGGTCTTTTCCATGACCAGATCAGCCTCGGCAAAGCCCGCTTCCACGTCGCCGCGGCCGAACTCCATGTAGCGCACGACGTTGGGTGGCATGCCCTCGGGCACCGTGGCGTCGGCTGCGCCTTCGCGGATCACCGGCGCGTCGGGTTTGATCGCATCGTCCACGTCGATGACATGGGGCAGGACCTCGTATTCGACCTCGATCAGGCGCACGGCCTCTTCGGCCCGCAGCTTGGACGTGGCGGCGACGGCGGCGACGGCATGACCGTCATAAAGCGCGCGTTCCCCGGCCATCGTGTTTTCCTGCAGGTTCCAGTCCTCGCCGGTCAGCCCGGTGGGAAAATCGGCCCGCGTGATCACCGCCTTGACGCCGCTCAGGGCCTCGGCCTTCGACGTGTCTATCTTGACGATCCGCGCATGGGCATGCGGGCTGCGCAGCACCGCGGCCCAGAGCATTCCCGGCGCCGAGATATCGGCACCGTAACGCGCGCGGCCCGTGACCTTGTCCAGACCGTCCGGGCGATCGGGGCGCGTGCCGACCAGCTTGAATTCCTTGAACTCGTCCTTTGCCATCACGCAGCCTCCTGCCGAAGTTCCGCAGCCGCATCCATGACGGCGCGGATGATCTTGTCATACCCGGTGCAGCGGCAGAGGTTGCCCGCCAGCCAGTAGCGGACCTCTTCCTCTGTCGGGTTCGGGTTCGTTTCCAACAGCTTCTTCGCCGCGACCAGGATGCCCGGCGTGCAGAAACCGCACTGCAGGGCCGCATGTTCGATGAACTTGCGCTGCAGCGGGTGCAGCTCTGCGCCGTCTGCCATGCCCTCGATGGTCTCGACGCGCTTGCCGTCCGCCTCGACCCCCAGGACGAGGCAGGAACAAACCAGCGCGCCGTCCAGCGTGACAGAACAGGCACCGCAGTCGCCGGTGCCGCAGCCCTCTTTCGAGCCGGTCAGGCCGATGTGATCGCGCAGGCAATCCAACAGCGTTTCGCGCGGATCGGCCAGGAACTCGACCTCGTCGCCGTTCACGCTCGTGGTGACATGAACCTTGCTCATGCGGTGTCTCCTTTTGCGCGGGCCTTGGCGATCAACGCCGCCCGTTTTGTCAGCACGCCGGCCACCTCCGTCCGGAAGGCAACGGTGCCGCGTTTGTCGTCGATGGGCGAACAGGCGGCGCTGGCCGCCTTGGCCAGTGCCTCCAGCGCCGATTCATCCAATGTGGTTCCGATGATGGCCTCTGCCGCCTCGGGCACCAGCTTGACCGTTGGTGCGACGGCGCCCAGCGCAACGCGGGCGTCGGACACGGTGTCGCCGTCAAGGCGCAGGCTGACCGCGCTGCCGACCACGGCAATGTCCATTTCCGTGCGCGGGATGAACCGAAGGTAGGCGTCACCCGCGTTCTGGCCGCGCGGCGGCAGCAGGATGGCCGAGATCAGCTCTCCGGCCTCCAGAGCGGTCTTGCCGGGGCTGACGGGGATGTCCTCGACCGGCACTGTGCGGGTTCCATCCGGTCCGGTGATCTCGACAGAGGCGCCCGCCGCGACCAGCCCGGGCACCGAATCCGCCGCAGGTGATCCGTTGCAGAGGTTGCCCGTCAGCGTCGCGCGCCCCTGGATCTGGGTCGAGCCGACAAGCTCCATCCCTTCGACCACGCCGGGCCAGTCGGCGCACAGCCCCTCATGCGCGCCCAGCGCGATGCCCGGAACCGCGACTCCGATGCGCCAGCCGCCATCGTCCGTGGCCGTGATTTCGGAAACGCCGGCGATCTTTTTCAGGTCGATCAGGTCATCCGGCTGCACCATGCCGGCCCGCATCTGGACCAGCACATCGGTGCCCCCGGCCAGAAACCGCGTCAGCCCCTTGGCCCGTGCGGCCAGTTGCGCGGCATCCTCGAATGTCGTTGGTGTGTGATATCGCAAGGTCACCTCCCTTTGTCGGTTGCCGCGGCGCTGTGCATGACCGTCGCGGATATGCCGGGTGTCGCGCCGTTTTCGCGCCCACCGTTCATGGCTGTCAATTACAAGATCTAAGCACCCATTCAGTTCGCCGCCAGTTGGAATTCACCAAGAGGGCGGAGGCCGGGCAGCCCGGACAGTCGTCTCGGCCGCAATGTTATGCAGTCCGAGCAGCAAAGGGCAAGGCACCGCAAACAGAGAAGGCCGCCGCGTCGCGCAAAAGCTCTCGGCCCGTCCGAGCCAGAACCGTATCCAGGTGGCAGTCCGCCAGTCGCCGGGCCGTGCGGGCAAAGTTGGGGTCGCCTGAATGCTGAGCGGCGACCCGGTCCTCCAGCACGTCGAAAACCGCAGGCAGGCGGTTGCGCGCAGGCCCTTCGACCTGAGACAGCCGCCAGAAGAACCAATCACGCCAGGTGTCGCCCTCGGCCTGTAAAACCGCCGAGATCAGCTATTCCTTGGAGCGGAAGTGATGATAGAGCGGCGCCTTGGCGGTGCCTGCCCGGTCCAGGATGGCGTCGATCCTCTTGGCGTCGAACCCGTGGCTGCAAAAAGATGCGAGACCGAGCTCATGATGCGGTCACGCGCGTTCCTTGCCTGCATCGACGCAAAGCTCCAGCCGCCGCTGTCATCCAGGCAGACCTCGTTCAGTCCATCATCCAGTGCGGCACCTTTCGCTTGCGGCCCGCGCCCGTCGCGCGCGGACGAGCCGATACCCGCGTCCCGCATCAGGAGGCAAATACAAGACAGATTGGTCCGATTTTCCACTGACGCGGTGACAGAGGCACATTTCGCGGCATCTGGGTGATTCTGGCGGATACGCATTTTCAAACATATATCGACAAGGTTTCCATCCGCCTGAACCGCTCAAAAAATCCGCGTTTTTACCTGACTGCAAAATGCCTTAGCCCGAATACGGGCAGTCCACCTGATTTCATGACCAAAAAATTGACCGGTCTGAATACTTCGGCGTCACCTCCGGGCTTGGCTACGCGATCAACGATGTCCGCGACACGCTGGATTACTCGCGGCTTGTCGCCGGCCCTGCTGGGCGACGGCACGGCGCCGAACCCCTCCGAGGCCTCGCCGACCGCGCTGAGATCCTGCATCGCAGTCGGTCTGCACGCCAATGCGGTGGCCGCTACATCACTGTGCAGAAGCTGGAACTGCAGCTGGAAGGCGATTTGAGCATCACTGCCGCCTGGGGCACCGGCGAGATCCAGGGCGGCCCCAGCGTGTCGGACCCGATGAAGGCCATTGCCGAGATCGAAAGACTGAAGCTCAAGGCGGTCCGCGTCGACGGCGGCTATCGCGTCAAGGGCGCCCTGCCCTGGATGTCGAATCTGTTGGCCAATGGCTGGTTCGGCGTCATGTTCTCGGTCGTCGGCGAGGACGAGACTGGCATGGCCATCGCCCACGCGGACGAGACCGAAGGCATGAAACTCAAGCTGATGACCCATGAATGACGGCGACCCGATGTAGGCCGCCGCCCCCTCTCACTTTGCCAACTGGAAAGAACTGACCTCATGGAAAGCCCACTGATCTCACCTGCCGAACCGCAGCCCCTCATGCCTGGCAGCAACATCGTCCTGATCGATGGCGGGATTTCACCGCGACCCGAAGCCGCCGCCGACAGGGGCATCCCGCTCAAGCGCCTGGCGCTGAACCCCGCCGCCTGAACGACAGCGGCGTCAGCGCGTCGCGTCGCGGTACCATGCCACGATCGTTGCGCGACTTTCGGCATCCATGGTCGAGATCGCGTTGGGCGGCGGCATCGCGTGGCTCACCCCGGACTGCAGGAAGATCTGCTTGGCATGGCGGGCCACGTCGGACTCCGTCTCCAGCACCACGCCCTTGGGCGGCCAGAGCACGCCGTCCCAGACGGGTTCACGCGCATGGCACATCGAGCAGTTGCCCAGAACCACGTCGTAGGCCTCCGAGAACCCCTCGGCCGAGGCGAATTGCTGTTCATAGGGCGAGAGCGGGCGCGCCTCGGCCTCGTCATAGGTGTCCAGCATCGGCGCGGTCGACAGCCAGGCGATGACGATGAAGAGCACCACCGTGACGGCCCAGGTCCAGTTCGGCTGACCTTTGCGGGCATGCATCGAGTTGAAGTAGTGCCGGATGGTGACCCCCATCAGGAACACGAGGCTGGCGATGATCCAGGCGTAGTCGGTGGCAAAGGCCAGCGGATAGTGGTTCGACAGCATCAGGAAAATGACCGGCAAGGTCAGGTAGTTGTTGTGCGTCGATCGCAGCTTGGCGATCTTGCCGTACTTGGGATCGGGGGTGCGGCCTTCTTGCAGGTCCTTCACCACGATGCGCTGGTTCGGCATGATAATGAAAAAGACGTTGGCCGTCATGATCGTCGCCGTGAAGGCCCCCAGATGCAGCAGCGCGGCGCGTCCTGTGAACACCTGGTTCAGACCCCAGCTCATCACCACGATGATCAGGAACAGCACCAGCATCATGGCGGTCGGGTAATCGCCCAGTTTCGACTTGCACAGGAAATCGTACAGCAGCCAGCCCACACCGATCGTCGCGGCCGAGATCAGGATGCCCTGCCACAACGACAGGTCCGCCTTGGTCGGGTCCAGCAGGAACAGCTCTCCGCCGACCCAGTAGACGATCATCAAGAGCCCCGCGCCGGACAGCCAGGTGGCGTAGCTTTCCCATTTGAACCAGGTCAGGTGGTCCGGCATCTGCTCGGGCGCGACCAGGTATTTCTGGATGTGATAGAAGCCGCCGCCGTGGACCTGCCATTCCTCGCCATGTGCGCCGACAGGCAGATGCGGCACCTTCCGCAGGCCAAGGTCCAGCGCGATGAAATAGAACGATGAGCCAATCCAGGCGATGGCAGTGATGACATGCAGCCAGCGAACGGCAAAGGCCGCCCAATCCCACATGATGGCCAGGTCGTACATGGCAAGCCTCCTAAAGGGTCGAATCCTCCGCAGACTATGCGGAGCCAAATTGTTCTGGTATCGCTGCCGAATACCAAGCAGCATCAAAAATAGCAGAACAATGTCCTATCTCGACAATATCCGCACCTTCGTGCGTGTCTATGAACTCGGCAGCATGTCGGCAGCGGGGCGGGACTTGCGCATTTCACCGGCTGTAACTTCATCACGAATATCCCAACTTGAGGAACATCTCAGCGTTCGGCTGTTCCAGCGCACCACGCGCAGCCTGACACCCACGGAACATGGTCGGGCGTTTTACAGCGGTGCCTGCGAGATACTGGAATCGGTCGAGAACGCCGAGGCTCAGGTGGTCAGCATCACCGAGAACCCCAAGGGATCGCTGTTCGTGGCGGCCCCTCTGGGGGTCGGACGGCGCCTGATCGCACCACAGGTCCCGGACTTCCTGGAAACCTACCCGGAGGTCAACGTGCGCCTGCGCCTGACCGACCGCAAGGTCGACCTGACGACCGAGGGCCTGGACCTGGCGTTCTTTCTTGGCCAGCCAGAGGACAGCAACCTGCGCATCCGCAAGATTTCGGATGTCGAAAGGGTGCTCTGCGCCGCGCCGTCCTACCTGGAGGCGCGCGGCACGCCGATGACCGGCGACGAGATCCTGGAAAAGGGGCACGAATGCCTGAACCTGCGCTTTCCCGGCGCGACCGAATTCCAGTGGCGGCTGAAGACCCCGGAGGGTGTGCGCAAATTCCCGATCGCGGGCCGCTACGAATCCGATGACGGGGACGTTTTGACCGACTGGGCGCTTGGGGGACATGGAATCGCGCTGAAGCCGATCTTCGAGATCGCGGATCACCTTGAAGCCGGTCGTCTGGTTCCCGTCGCGACGCAGACGCCGCCGGAGCCCATCCAGATGGCCTGCCTGTTTACCCATCGGCGCAGGCAGGACCCCAAGACACGGATGTTCATGGAATTCGTGATAGACCGCATCGGCGCCGTCGTCCGCGACGCCGAAAAGCGGGTTCAGCTGCCGCGATAGGTACTCATGCCGAAAGGCGACAGCAACAGCGGGACATGATAATGGGCGTCGGGATCCGACATGCCAAAGCGAATGGGCACCTGATCCAGAAACAGGATCTCGTCGTTCGCCTGTCCGGTCCGACGCAGGTAGTCGCCGGCAAAGAAAACCAGCTCGTAAGTGCCGGTCTTGAATTTCTCCGCCGGAAGGATCGGCGCATCGGTACGGCCGTCGTCATTGGTTACGGTCTCGGCGATCTTCCGGTGCGAGTTTCCTGAAACCCGGTAAAGGGCGATCTTGATGCCCTCTGCGGGGCACCCGCGCGCAGTGTCGAGAACATGGGTCGTCAGGTATCCGGCCATTGCTGCAAACTCCCTTGCTTGCCGTCTTATAAGGCGGGTTCGCCCCCTGGTGCAAAACTTGCGGGGCTTAAGGCTCCTTCAAACGCTTTTTGAAAAACCGCCCGATTATTCTGGTTTATGAATGCCCAAATTCGATGAGGGCAGAAGTGACACGTTATCCAAGAGACATGACCGGCTATGGCGCCACGCCGCCCGCCGCAAATTGGCCGGGCGGCGCCAGGATCGCCGTCCAGATCGTTCTGAACTACGAGGAAGGCGGCGAGAACTGCACCCTGCATGGCGATCCCGCCTCCGAGGCCTTCCTGTCTGAAATCACCGGGGCGCAGCCCTGGCCGGGGCAGCGCCACTGGAACATGGAATCGATCTATGAATACGGCGCGCGCGCCGGGTTCTGGCGGGTACATCGCGCCCTGCGCGACCTGCCGGTGACCGTCTACGGCGTCGCAACGGCACTGGCTCGGGCCCCGGAACAGGTCAAGGCCATGAAAGAGGCCGGTTGGGAAATCGCCAGCCACGGGCTGAAGTGGATCGAACACAAGGACATGACCGAGGCAGAGGAGCGCGCGCAGATTCGCGAGGCGATCGCACTGCACACAGAGGTCACCGGCACGCCGCCGCGCGGCTGGTACACGGGGCGGTGCTCCATGAACACGGTCGATCTTGCCGCAGAAGAAGGTCAGTTCGCCTATATTTCAGACAGTTACGCGGATGATCTGCCCTATTGGCACCGGGCGAATGGCCGCGACCAGCTGATCGTGCCTTACACTATGGATTGCAATGACATGCGCTTTGCGATCCAGGCCGGCTTTACCCACGGCGACCCGTTCGAGGCGATGCTGAAGGATTCCTTCGACATTCTCTACGCCGAGGGCACGGATGGCGCACCCAAGATGATGTCGGTCGGCCTGCATTGCCGGCTGATCGGACGGCCCAGCCGGATGGCCGCGCTGAAACGCGCGCTGGACTACATGCGATCGCACGAGGGTGTCTGGTTCGCCACCCGCCTGCAGATCGCCGAACACTGGACGAAGGAGCACCCGCCGATGACCCGCCAACGCCCCTCCGACATGGACCGCGACAGCTTTGTGGCGGAATTTGGCGGCGTCTTCGAGCACAGCCCCTGGATTGCCGAGGGTGCCCATGCGCTGGAACTGGGGCCGACCCATGACACCGCCGCGGGAGTGCATTCGGCGCTGGCGCGGGCGTTCCGTGCCGCGGACGAGGACAGGCGCCTGGGCGTGCTCACCGCGCACCCCGACCTTGCCGGCAAACTGGCCGAGGCCAAGCGTCTGACGGCGGAGTCGACGGCGGAACAGGCCTCTGTCGGGCTGGATGCGCTGACCGACGAGGAACGCGCTGCCTTTACCGAATTGAACACCGCCTACACCGAAAAGTTCGGCTTTCCTTTCATCATCGCGGTCCGTGACAACACCAAGGCCACGATCATGGAGGCCTTCAAGCGCCGCGTTGCCAATGACCGCGACACCGAATTCGCCGAGGCCTGCCGCCAGGTGGAGCGGATCGCCGAATTGCGCCTGGAGGAGAAATTCACCGCATGAGCCGCAGCATCGTCGCAGCCCCCCTGACCCACGAGGCCTTTGCCGGTTTCGGCGACGTGATCGACACGGCGGGCGAGGCCGACAAGATCATCAACCAGGGGCTTTGCGGCCGTTTCCATGACCGCGCGCAGCTTGACTTTGCCGGGGGGCGCCCGGGCGTCAGCCTGTTCAAGGCAGAACCGCGCAGCCTGCCCCTGTCGCTGGAGATGGTCGAACGTCACCCCGAGGGCAGTCAGTGCTTCATCCCGATGAGCATGGACGGTTTCCTGGTTGTCGTCGCCAAGGATGACGACGGCAAACCGGGGCGGCCCCGCGCCTTTTTGACCACACCGGGGCAGGCCATCAACTTTCACCGCGGAACCTGGCACGGCGTCCTGACGCCGCTGGCGGCTCCGGGTCTTTTCGCGGTTGTGGACCGGATCGGAGAGGGTCCGAACCTGGAAGAACACTGGTTCGAGGAGCCTTACGAAATCGAAACCTGAACGGGCCGCCGGAGGAGGAGCCGGCACCCGCATCCAACGGAGGAAACATCATGGCCGACACATCCATCGGGACACCGGCGCAGCTCCGCGACCCGAATTACACCCCACCCTTGCACAAGGCGGTGCCACTGGGCATCCAGCATGTGCTGGCCATGTTCGTTTCGAACGTGACCCCTGCCATCATCGTCTGCGGCGCGGCGGGCTTCGGCTTCGGCTCGAACTCACCCGATTTCCCGCAGATGATCTACATGATCCAGATGTCGATGTTCTTTGCCGGCATCGCGACGCTGTTCCAGTCCATCGGCCTTGGCCCGGTGGGCGCGCGTCTGCCGATCGTCCAGGGCACATCCTTTGCCTTCATCCCGATCATGATCCCGCTGGTCGCCGGCAAGGGCGTGGACGCCATTGCCGTACTGATGGGCGGCATCCTGGCAGGCGGCATTTTCCACGCCTTCCTGGGCCTTTTCATTGGCAAGATCCGGTTTGCCCTGCCGCCGCTTGTCACCGGGCTGGTGGTGACGATGATCGGCCTGGCCCTGGTCAAGGTCGGGGTCCAGTACGCGGCTGGCGGCGTTCCGGCCATCGGAACACCTGAATACGGATCGGGCATCAACTGGCTGATGGCGGGGACGGTGATCATCGTGACGCTGGGGCTGAAATTCTTTGCCCGTGGCATGCTGTCGGTCTCGGCGGTGCTGGTGGGCCTGCTGGTCGGCTATGCGCTGGCTTTCATGTTGGGACAGGTCAATCTTGGCAACGTCGGCCGGGCGGCCTCTTTCGCGCTGCCGAACCCGCTTCACTTCGGGCTGGAATTCTCTGTCGCGGCGGTTGTCGGCTTCTGCCTGATGTCCTTTGTCTCGGCGGTGGAAACCGTGGGCGACGTGTCGGGCATCACCAAAGGCGGCGCGGGTCGCGAAGCGACGGACAAGGAAATCCAGGGGGCGACCTTTGCCGACGGGATCGGCACGGCGATTTCCGGCCTGTTCGGCGCCCTCCCCAACACTTCGTTCAGCCAGAACGTCGGTCTGATCGCCATGACCGGCGTCATGAGCCGGACCGTCGTCACCATCGGCGCCTTCTTCCTGATCCTCTGCGGCCTGGTGCCGAAGATCGGCGCCGTCATCTCCTCGGTCCCGATCGAGGTCCTGGGAGGCGGCGTGATCGTGATGTTCGGCATGGTGGTCGCGGCGGGTGTCTCGATGCTGTCGGACGTGCACTGGAACCGCCGCAACATGGTGATCTTTGCCATTGCCCTGTCGCTGGGCCTTGGCCTGCAACTCGAACCCGAGGCGCTGCAGTACCTGCCCAGCACCGTCAAGGTCCTGGCAACCTCGGGCATCCTGCCCGCGGCCCTGATCGCCATCGTGCTGAACCTGCTCTTGCCGCAGGAACTGGCCGATGAATCGACCGAGGAGGTCTCGGGGGGCTTGGCCGGTCACGGCGACGGATCGCTGAAGCAGAACTGATCCACTCTACGAGAAACGACCAAGGCCCGCTGGTGTCCAGCGGGCCTTTTTTCGTGCCACGCAGTGCGACGGCATCCATCGCATAATAAAAGGGCCGGCATGGAAACCATGCCGGCCCTTCTTGGTCCCGCCTTGGTACGGATCAGCCGCGCGCCGTCAACCGCAGCGGCATGTGCCGGTTCACATCCTTGTAGAGCAGGTAGCGAAAACGCCCCGGCCCGCCCGCATAGCAGGCCTGCGGGCAGAAGGCGCGCAGCCACATGTAATCCCCGGCCTCGACCTCGACCCAGTCGGAGTTGAGCCGGTAGACCGCCTTGCCTTCGAGAACGTAAAGCCCGTGTTCCATGACATGGGTTTCGGCAAAGGGGATCACGCCGCCCGGTTCAAACGTCACGATGGTCACATGCATGTCGTGGCGCAGATCAGCCTGGTCGACGAACCGCGTGGTCGCCCATTTGCCATCCGTGCCGGGCATGGCGGCGGGCGTGATGTCCCTTTCGTTGGTCACAAAGGCCTCGGGCGCGGGCAGTCCCTCGACCGCCTCATAGGCTTTGCGGATCCAGTGGAACTTCAGCAACGCGTCTCCCGTGTTCCGCAAGGTCCAGTCGGTCGCGGGCGGCAGGAAGGCATAGCTGCCAGGTTCCAGCGCATGGGCCGTCCCGTCGATGGTCAGCGTGCCCGTGCCCTCGACAACGAAAATCACGGCCTCGGCGCCGGGATCGGTTTCGGGCCTGTCGGACCCGCCCCCGGGCGCGACTTCCATGATGTATTGCGAAAACGTCTCGGCAAAGCCGCTCAGCGGACGCGACAGCACCCACAGGCGGGTCTCTTCCCAGAAGGGCAGAAAGCTGGTGACGATGTCGCGCATCGTGCCCTTGGGGATTACCGCATAGGCGTCGGTGAACACGGCGCGGTCCGTCATGATCTGCTCTTGAGGAGGATGTCCCCCCATCTGTGCATAGTAGCGTGCGGTCATAATAGCCTCTGGGACATTAGGATTTCCCCGAAACTAGCCTGACGCCCGACAACGGGCCAGCAAGTGGATGCCGACAACTCTATTCCGGAAAACTTGATAATGGGCCGGATTTCCCCGTTCGAGCAGGGTTGTCGGGGGGCCGGGCTGATC
>NZ_JASHJL010000011.1 GCF_030733205.1 Mameliella sp. MMSF_3455 | reverse complement strand
CACCCCGGACCTGGAAACACCAGAGCCGCCCGCGGAACAGGATTGAAGGCGTGCTTGCCCCTGAGCGCCGCCGTTGCTAGGGGTGCGCCAAAACAAGAAAGGCCGCCAGTCATGACCGACACGCTTCTGAGCGCGGATATCCAGCTGATCCAGCGTATCCTGCCGCATCGTTATCCCTTTCTTCTGGTCGACCGCGTCGAAGAGATCGACGGCACGCAGTCGGCCCTGGGGATCAAGAACGTCACCATGAACGAGCCGCACTTCCAGGGCCATTTCCCCGGTCTGCCGATCATGCCGGGGGTGACCATCGTCGAGGCGATGGCCCAGACCGCCGCCGTCATGGTGGGTACGGCGCTGGACATGGCCGACAAGGAGATGAAGGTCTATTTCATGTCCATCGACAAGTGCAAGTTCCGGCGCAAGGTCGTGCCAGGCGACCAACTGAAGATGCGTCTGACGACTCTGCGCGGGAAACCCGGCGGCAAGGTCTGGAAATTTGGCGGCGTTGCCGAGGTCGAAGGCGAGATGGCCGCCGAGGCCGAGTTCACCGCGATGATGGATCTGCCGTCTTGACCGAAACCGTGATCCATCCTTCCGCCGTGGTCGAAGAAGGCGCGGTGATCGGCCAGGGCTGCGTGGTCGGGCCGTTCTGCCATGTCGGGCCCGAGGTGGTGCTGCACGACCGGGTCGAACTCAAAAGCCACGTGGTCGCGACCGGCGCGACCGAGATCGGCGAAGAGACCCTGGTCTTTCCCTTCTCCGTGATCGGCGAGATCCCGCAGGATCTCAAGTTCCGGGGGGAAAAGACCCGACTGGTGATCGGTGCCCGCAACCGCATCCGCGAACATGTCACCATGAACACCGGCACCGAGGGCGGTGGCGGTGTGACACGGGTGGGCGATGACGGCCTGTTCATGGCCGGCTGTCATGTGGCCCATGACGCGCAGGTGGGCGACCGGGTGATCCTGGTGAACAATGCCGCGCTGGCGGGGCACTGCGTGATCGAGGATGACGTGATCATCGGCGGCCTTTCCGGGGTTCACCAGTGGGTGCGTATCGGGCGCGGCGCCATCATCGGTGCCGTGACGATGGTCACCAATGACGTGATCCCCTACGGCCTTGTTCAGGGACCGCGTGGCAAGCTGGACGGGCTGAACTTGGTCGGGCTGAAACGCCGCGGCGTCAAACGATCGGACATCACCGCGCTTCGCGCGGCGTTTCAGATGCTGGCGCAGGGTGAGGGTGCCTTTCAGGACCGGGCCCGCCGTCTGGGCGACGAAACCCAGAGCGATTACGTCCGCGAGATCGTCGATTTCGTACTCGGCGACAGCGACCGCAGCTTTCTGACGCCGGGCTGAGCGGACCATGCTGGCGTTGATTGCCGGGCGCGGGGCCTTGCCTGCCGCCGTTGCCGGCGCCGCCGGCGAACCGGTCGTGATTTGCGGCATGGCGCATTCCCCGCCAGATCAGGTCGTGGCCGAGCATCTCTTTGCCATCGAACGGTTGGGGGCCTTTCTGGCCTGGCTCAAGCGGCGGGGCGTGTCGCGGGTCTGCATGTGCGGGTCCGTCGATCGTCCGGATGTCGCGGTGTCCCGGATCGGATGGCGAACCCTGCCTCTGTTGCCCCGGGTCATGCGGGCGCTGCGGCGCGGGGATGACGGGGCGTTGCGCATTGCCATCGACATTCTCGAAGACGCCGGGTTCACGGTTCTGGCCGCGCATGAACTGGCGCCGTCCCTGTTGCCGGCCGCCGGTGTGCCCACTAGCGCCCAACCCGATAAGGTGGCGAGCGCGGCGGCGCGCCTCGGGGACCGGATCTCTCAGGATCAGGCGCGGCACGATCTTGGACAGGCCTGCGTTGTCAAGGAGGGCACCGTCATCGCCCGCGAGGATGACCGCGGCACCGATGCCATGTTGCAGGGGCTTGGTCACGAGGCGCGGGGCGGCGTGCTCTACAAGGCGCCGAAACCGGGGCAGGAGCGCCGCGCCGACCTGCCGGTCATCGGCCTTCAGACTGCCGAGGGTGCCGTTGCGGCAGGTCTGTCGGGAATCGTGATCGAGGCTGATGGCGTCATGGTTCTGGACCTGCCACAGGTGCTGGAGCGGCTGGAAGCCGCTGGCCTGTTCCTCTGGGTGCGTGAAAGGGAAACATGATGCGAGTTTTCATCACAGCGGGAGAACCGTCCGGCGACCGATTGGGTGCGGCGCTCATGGCAGGGCTCAAGGAACTGGTGCCGGATGTGACCTTTCGCGGGATCGGTGGGCCGCTGATGCAGGCACAGGGCCTCGACAGCCTGTTCCCAATGGATGAGATCAGCATTATGGGGATCACCGAGATCCTGCGTGAATACCGCGCGCTGAAGGGCCGTATCCGGCAGACCGCCGACGCGGTTGTGGCAGAACAGCCAGACGTTCTGATCACCGTGGATCTGCCAGAGTTTTCCCTGCGCGTGGCGCGGCTGGTCAAGGCCGTGTCCGACGTACACGTGGTGCATTACGTTGCGCCGACGGTCTGGGCGTGGCGGCCCAAGCGGGCGCAGAAGATGGCCGCGCATGTGGATCAGGTGCTGGCGCTATTGCCGTTTGAACCGCCCTACATGGAGGCGGCGGGGATCGCCTGCGATTTCGTCGGCCACCCGGTGGTGATGGAGCCGCAGGCCAGCGAGGCGGAGGCCGCAGCTTTTCGTGCGACCCACGGTATAGCGGGCGAGATGATGCTGGTTTTGCCGGGCTCGCGCCGGTCCGAGGTGGGGCGTCTGCTGCCGGTCTTTGCCCGGGCGGCACGCGCCTTGTTGGCCGCGCGGCCGGGTCTGCGCCTGGTGATTCCGGCGGCGGGACCGGTGGCTGTGGCGGTGCGCGAGGCAGTGGCCGACTGGCCCGGTGACCCGCTGGTGATCGCCCCTTCGGAAGATCCGGGCGGGACGCAGAAACGAGCGGCCTTCAGGGCGGCCGATGTGGCGCTTGCGGCCTCCGGGACGGTTTCGCTCGAACTCGCCGCGGCGGGTACGCCGATGGTCATCGCCTATGACATGAGCTGGCTCAGCCGCCAGATCATCGGGCGGATGTTGCGCGTCGACAGCGTGACGCTGGTCAACCTGGTGGCCGAAAGCCGGACGGTGCCGGAATTCATCGGCGCGAAATGTCAGCCTGGCCCAATCGCGGATGCGGTGGGCCAGGTGTTGGAGGCTCCTGGGGCGCAGATCGAGGCGATGGACCTGACGATGGAACGCCTTGGCCGGGGCGGTGAACGCCCGGGTCTTCGGGCGGCGCGCGCGGTTCTTGACCGCCTGCGTGACGGCAATACGCTCAACTGAGTTCGGATCGTGTGACGAAAAAAGGGCCGGAAACCTGCGTTTCCGGCCCTGCTCTTGTAGTGCGTTGCGCGCTCAGAGCAGCGACTTGACCTTGGCGGCGACGCCCTCGGCGGTGATGCCGAAGTGGTCAAACAGGACGTCCGCCGGGGCCGAGGCGCCAAAGCTCTCCATGCCGACAAAGCCGGCCTTCTTGGCGCTGCCACGCTCGCCGCACAGCCAACGGTCCCAGCCCATGCGCACGCCGGCCTCGACTGCAACGCGCACCGGACCGGCGGGGGGCAGGACCCGGCGCCGATAGCTTTCGTCCTGGGCTTCGAACAGTTCCCAGCAGGGCATGGACACGACGCGCGTGCCAATGCCTTCAGCCTGCAACAGGTCCCGCGCGGCCAGCGCGATGGAGACTTCCGAACCGGTCGCCATCAGGATCGCCTGGCGCTTGCCTTCGGCCTCGGCGAGCACATAGGCGCCTTTCTCGACAAGGTTGGCGTTCTTGTGTTCCAGCCGCACGGTCGGCAGACCCTGGCGGGTCAGCGAGAGGACCGAGGGCGTGTCCGTCTGGCGCAGCGCGATTTCCCAGGCCTCGGCGGTTTCGACGGCGTCCGCAGGGCGGAAGACCAGCGTGTTCGGCGTGGCGCGGCTGATGGCAACATGTTCCACCGGCTGGTGGGTTGGACCGTCCTCGCCGAGGCCGATGGAGTCATGGGTCATGACAAAGACGGTGGGTGTCTTCATCAGTGCCGCCAGGCGCATTGCCGGACGCGCATAATCGGTGAAGGCCATGAAGGTGCCGCCGTAGGGGCGCACGCCGCCATGCAGGCTCATGCCGTTCATCGCCGAGGCCATGCCGTGTTCACGGATGCCGAAATAGATGTAACGGCCCTTGCGGTTGTCGGTGTCGAAGACGCCCAGATCGCCGGTGAGCGTGTTGTTGGAACCGGTCAGGTCCGCGGAACCGCCGATGGTTTCCGGCATGATCGGGTTGATGACCTCAAGCGCCATTTCGCTTGCCTTGCGGGTCGCGACCTTGGGCGTGGTTTCCGAGACCTGCTTTTTCAACGCCTTGACCACGGCAGACAGCTTTTTCGGCGCCTCGCCGTCCATGACGCGCGTGAATTCCTTTTGCCGCGCCGCGCTGGTCTCGGCGAAACGGGTTTCCCAGGCCTCGCGCTCGGCGGCCCCACGGGACCCGACCTCTTCCCACCATGTCTTGATCTCGGCGGGGATCTCGAAGGGCGCGGAGGTCCAGCCCCAGGCGGCCTTGGCGGCTTCGTTCTGATCCGCGTTGGTCAGCGCGCCGTGACCCTTCGAGGTGTCCTGTGCGGCATGGCCCAGGGCGATATGGGTCTTGCAGGCGATCATCGAAGGCTGCGCGGTCTTCTTGGCTTCGACGATGGCGGCGTCGATGGCTTCGGGGTCGTGGCCGTCGATCTCCTGAACGTGCCAGCCCGACGCCTTGAAGCGTGCAATCTGGTCGGTGCGGTCAGAGAGCGACACCTTGCCGTCGATGGTGATGTCGTTGTTGTCCCAGAAGACGATGAGGTGGCCCAGTTCGTAGCGGCCGGCAAGGCCCAGCGCCTCTTGGCTGACACCTTCCATCAGGCAGCCGTCGCCGGCGATGACATAGGTGTTGTGGTCGACCAGCTTCTTGCCAAAGCGCGCGCGTAGCGCCTCTTCGGCGATGGCGAAACCGACGGAGTTGGCGATGCCCTGACCCAGCGGGCCGGTCGTGGTCTCGATTGCCTTGGCCAGGAAGTTCTCTGGGTGGCCGGCAGTCTTGGCACCCAGCTGGCGGAAGTTCTTGACCTCGTCGAGGGTGATT
Organism: Mameliella sp. MMSF_3455; assembly: GCF_030733205.1. Classification (GTDB taxonomy): domain Bacteria; phylum Pseudomonadota; class Alphaproteobacteria; order Rhodobacterales; family Rhodobacteraceae; genus Antarctobacter. Next base: position 138,826 of record NZ_JASHJL010000011.1, on the reverse strand, counting down.
TCCGGATCGCCGCAAAGGTAGAGCAGCGAATACAGCAGCATCGAGCCGTGTCCCGCAGACAGGATGAACCGGTCGCGGTCGGCCCAGTCGGGGCGCGCGGCGTCGAATTTCAGGTGCTTGGAATACAGAACGGTGGCCACGTCCGCCATGCCGATGGGCATGCCCGAATGGCCGGAATTGGCCGCGGCGACGGCGTCGAGCGCAAGCGCACGGATCGCCGTGGCGCGCATCCAATGATCAGGGTTACGGGTGCGAAGCTCTTGGATATCCACCGGGTTTCGATCCTCTGGCTGGGGGTTTGCGGCGTGAATAGCAGTCCCGCGCCGAAGTGCAAGCCAAGCGCTTGACGTCGCATGAAGGGCGCCGTCTAAGGCCTTGGAAGATAAGGGGGCGCATTTTCCTTTTTCGCTTGTTAAACTTTCATTGACCGGATGCGGGACGATTCGTTCCGTGTCGCGATGGGCCGCGCGGGATTGAGGCCGCGGGGCCGGGCAAGAGGACGAAGCAGGGCAGATGAGCCAGATCGAGGACTTGCAGGCGCGCATCACGCGCGCGCTGGATCGTATAGGACAGGGGATCGACGGGCTGGACCACGGCGCCGCCGAACCCGCGGATTTCGAAGCATTGCGCAGCCGCGCCGAAGCGGCGGAACAGGCATTGGCGGAGGCACAGGAAGCGCTGGCCGCCACCCGTGAGCAGGCCGAGGTGGACCGTGACACGGCCTTGGCCAGCGCGCGAGAAGCGGCCGAGGCCGAGCGGGACATGGCGGTTGCCAACGCTCTTGCCCAGGCCGAAGAGGCACGCGAAGCTGCCGTGGCCGCGGCCCGCGAACAGGCAGAGGCCGACCGCGATGCCGCGATTGCCGCCGTCAAGTCCGAGGCCGCAGCGCAACTGGAACGCGCCCTTGCCGAGGCCCGGGCAGAGGTCGACACCGAGCCGGCACCGGTGGCAGCCCCCGAGACTGAGCCTGAGGCAACGCCGACCGATGCCCTTGAGGTCACGGAGCTGGAAGAGGCTCTGGAAGACGAAAAGATGGCCAATGCCCAGCTTGAAGAGCGGTTGCGCGTGTTGCGCGCGCGTCTGGCAGACCTCGAGGCCCAAAGCGCCGAGGCCCCCGAGCCCGAGACAGCCCCGTCGCCCGAGGCCCTGATCGCGCTGGATGAGCAATTGCAGGACCTGCGCGCCGCCAATGAAGAGCTGATTGCCGCAAACACCGCGCTGCGCGAGGCGAATGCGCAGGGTGTGGGCGATCCGGAACTGATCAACCGGGGTCTGCAGGCCGAACTGGATGCGATGCGCACCATGCGGGCGACCGATGCGGCGGAGACTGGCGCGGTGATCGAGGCGCTTGGCCCGCTTCTGGCCGAAGCCGCAGACGGGGAGGCACGGGAATGAGCCAGATCGAAGTCGAGATCAAGATCGGTGGCCGCAGCTTTGAAGTGGCCTGCCAGCAGGGCGAGGAACAATACCTGTTGTCTGCCGCGCAGCTTCTGGACACCGAGGCGCAGGTGCTTGTGACGCAGATCGGGCGGATGCCGGAGGCGCGGATGCTGCTGATGGCCGGGCTGATGCTGGCGGACAAGACCGCGGGCCTTGAAGAACGGCTGCGCGAGGCGCAGGACAAGCTGAAGTCGGTAGAGGCCGAGTTGGCCGATCTCAGGAGCAAACCCGCGCCAGCCCCCGAGCAACGTGAAGTGCCGGTAATCCCGGCGGACGTGACCGATGCACTGGCCGAGATCGCTGCCCGTGCAGAGGCCTTGGCCAACAGGTTCGACGAGACGAAGGCCGAGTAGCAGGCGCGTGTCGTCTGCTTCAGCCGTCGAGCTGCCGTGTCAAAGCGCGGCCCAGTTCCATGAACTCGGCCACCTCTTCGGGGCGACGCAGGATGTGGCGCAATCTCAGCCGCAAGCCGTGACGGCTCAGCGCGACGATGGGCTGTTGTGCCTCGTTGCGCCCGCTGCGTGCCTCGAGCAGTTCCGGTGCCTCTCGGAGGGCGTCCAGCGCCGTTTCGCGCCCGGGTGTCGCAAACAATGTCCCTGATCCATCCCCGGGCACCGACCGCAGATCAGCCGCTTCGGCGGCAAGCCCGCCGGTCAACTTGTTCAGCACCATCTGGCCGAAACCGCCTCCGCCCATCTTGTCCAGCATCTTGTCGGCTATCGCGGCGGTCTTTTCGGGAATGTCGGGCCCCAGCAGGGCCATCCCGTCCGGCAGCGCCAGCCGTGGCTGGGTGAACTCCGTCCAATGACTTGTGGTGCCGCCGGTAGAGGAATTGGACCGGAAATAGAGGACCAGTTCCCAGCCTTCGGACCGGTCCGAAATCACGGTTCGGCTTCCGCGCCCGCCGGTTTGCGGCTGGTAGTCGAAGGACCAGCCTCGTTCCGCGCACAGGGTCTTCAGTGCCTCTCGGCGCTTCTGGCTGTGCCGGATGGCATAGGCGATCAGCCCGGTGCCGGCGAAAGAGGCCAATATCAGGACTGCGGCTACGAAATACTCCACGACGAAACTCCTGTACTCAAATCCAACCGATCAAAGAAAAACGGGCAGGGAAAGCCCCGCCCGTTCGGTATCATCAGGCAATCACATGGCTCAGGCGTTGGCTTCACGGATCTTGTCGGCGGCTTCCTTGTTGTAGGAAACGCCCTTGTCGTCGAAAAGCTGGTCCAGCTCGCCCGAGAGGGTCATCTCGGTGATGATGTCGCAACCGCCCACGAACTCTCCCTTGACGTAGAGCTGCGGGATGGTCGGCCAGTCGGAGAAATCCTTGATCCCCTGGCGCAGGCCGTCGTCCTCGAGCACGTTCACGTCCTGGTAGTCAACGCCCATGTAGTTGAGCACGCCGGCCACGCGGCTGGAGAAACCGCATTGCGGCATGGTCTTGTTGCCCTTCATGAAGAGCACGACATCGTTGGATTTCACGGTGTCGTCGATACGGGTCTTAACGTCGGTCATCTGGGGGTGTCCTGTTCTGTGTGGTCTTTGCTGGTGTCATCGGCCCGATCACTCGTGGTCCCGGTCCGATCCAGTATTCTCGGGGTCATAGTCCTGCGGATCGTAGCTGTCCTCGCTGTCCGGGATCGTGCCCACGAAGGTGGTGTTCGACTCGGGGTCATAGGTCAAACCATAGGTCGATTTGCCTTCCGCTCTGAAGCGTCGGTATTCATGCCACGCCGCATAGACGAAAATGGCAAGAAAGGGCAGAAGCAGCAGGGGAACGATGACGCCTAGGGGCATATGGGATCAGTCTGGGGCCTTTGTTGTGAGAGCAAGGGCATGAAGCGCGCCGCTGGGCCCATCCATCTTGCCCTTCAGGGCTGCATAGACCGCTCTCTGTTGCTGGACCCGGTTCTTGCCGCGAAAGCTCTCGTCGATGACCATCGCCGACATGTGCACGCCGTCTTCTCCATCGACGGTGATCGTGGCGTCTGGAAAGGACTCGCGCAACAGGTCCTCGATTTCCTGGGCATACATCGGCATATAAGGCGTCTCCACGCGTCTGGTGTCTGTTACAGAATTAGTGTGCCAGCGAGCGGCGTGCAAGGCACGCGCATCAAGCCGGGCAGGGGCGGCGGCGGTCAGACGGCAAGCTCGATCCACACAGGGACATGGTCCGAGGGCTTTTCGCGCCCGCGAATGGCAGAGTCGATCTGGCAGTCGGTCATCAGGTCCGCGGCCGCAGGCGTCAGCAGCAGGTGGTCGATGCGGATTCCATTGTTCCGCTGCCAGGCGCCGGCCTGGTAATCCCAGAAACTGTAATGCCCCGGCGCCTGCGTCCGTGCCCGAAACGCCTCGGTGAAACCGAGGTTCAGGATCCTGCGAAAGGCCGCGCGGGTCTGCGGCAGATACAGGGCGTCCTCGGTCCAGGTCTCGGGCCGGGCGGCATCCTCGGCCTGGGGGATCACGTTGTAGTCGCCCGCCATCAACGCCGGGGTTTCCTCGGCCAGCAGATCCCGGGCCCGGGTTTCCAGCCGTTCCATCCATGCCAGCTTGTAGTCGTATTTCGGGCCCGGTGCCGGGTTGCCGTTGGGCAGGTACAACCCGCAGACGCGCACGGCCTGTTCGTCTCCCATGACGGTTGCCTCGATCCAGCGGGCCTGTTCGTCCGCGTCGTCGCCGGGCAGGCCGCGGCGGACATCCTCGAGCGGGCGCTTGGACAGGATCGCCACCCCGTTGAAGCTTTTCTGTCCGTGCGTCTCGACGTTGTAGCCGCGGTCCTCGAAGGGCTCGCGCGGGAAATTCTCGTCGATCGACTTGATCTCCTGGCAGAGAACGACATCCGGCTGAGCCTCGTCCAGCCAGTCGAGCACCGCGGGCAGGCGGGCCTTGATGCCGTTGATGTTGAAGGTAGCGATCTTCATGGCGCGTTTCTCCTGCCTGTCCGGGGGCCATGGATCGCAGGCGCGGGGCTGACGGTCAAGCGCGTCAGGTAAAGCCCTGTTTTGTATCAGTTTGGTTGAGCTTTGTGACGTACCTGCAACCTATCGGCGTAAAGCCTGGCACAAAGCACCCTCTGGAACCCGCTCGATTCGGGTATGATTCGTGGATTTAGGAGTTTGCAAAGTGCCGTTGCGCTGCAAAGTCCGGATTTATCCACAGAAAATTTGTATCTGTGGATAACCCGTATTGTCGCGCGATCCGAAACGCCTGCGCGAATCGCATCTGTGGATAAACTTTTCCTTAAACAACCTTAACAAGAATTAACTTTTTTGCAAACTATTTTTGCGTGCAGATTTCAAGGGCATAGCTGCTCAACCTGAAAAAGGAGCGATCCCATGACTGCCCTCATCAAGCTGCACACCTCTAAAGAAACCGTTTCCAAAGCGGAAACGAGCGCCTTCGCCGGCGACGCCGTCGAGGCCTTTACCTCGTGGTCGGGCCCGGCCGATGGCGACCTGTTCGCGGGTGCCTCTGTCGAAGCCTACACATCCTGGTCCGGTCCGGCGACAGGTACCCGCGAATCTGGTGATGCAGTCGAAGCTTACACCTCTTGGTCCGGTCCCGCTGCGGGTGACATGGAAAACGGTGGCCATGTCGAAGCCTTCACCAGCTGGTCCGGCCCGGCGCGCGGCAGCCGCGACGCAGGCGACAACGTCGAGGCCTTCACCTCGTGGTCCGGCCCGGCGGCTGGCGACATCGAGAGCGGCGACAACGTCCAGGCCTTCACCAGCTGGTCCGGTCCCGCAGCCGGCGACCGTGAAGCAGGCGACAATGTCGAAGCCTTCACCTCGTGGTCCGGCCCGGCGCGCGCCTGATCGACGTCACTGATACCCGGGCGGGGCGCAGTGCGCTCTGCCAAGACAGAGGAGAGCCAAGCGATGAACAATGTCGTCCAACTGACCGTCCCGACCCGGATAGCCCCCCTGGAAGCGCGGATCACCGCGCTTCTGGGAGCCTTCGCCGATCATCGCCGCCACGGCGACGACGTTTTCTGGCTGAAGGAGAACGCGGAGCTTCTGAACATCCTTGAATGCACAGGTCAGGCCGTCGCTCCAGAGGCGCTGGCCCGCCATGCGGGGTTCTACGCCCAGGCGGTGCAACGGCTGGAGTTCTTTCCGCAGTACTACCGTTTCATTCTCTCGCTGGCGCTGGATCTCGAGGACCTCGGGATGCCGGGGTACGAGGCGCAGAAAATGGTGGATTTCGCGGCCCGCGAAGGGCTGGCAGAGGCCGAACTTTCGGACTTGCAGCGTGCCGAGGCGCGGCGCTTGATGACCCGTCGCGGCGTCGATCCGATCCGCGATCCCGGCCTGAACGATCGGCTGCGTGCCTTCTGCTTGCGCACAAAGACCTTTGCGCTGCCGAACAAGAAGGCCGCCTATGAATTGACGCACATCGTCTACTACCTGTCCGAGTATGGCCGCCGCGATCCGGACCTGCCCCCGGAGGCCATCCAGAGCCTGCATTTCGCCGGGCTGACCGCTTTCCTGGACCAGAACGCCGACCTGCTGGCGGAAATCTGCATTGCCCTGCGCCATGCGGGACAGATGCCGCCCGCCGTCTGGACGGCCTGGCTGCAACAGGAAACCGGAGCTTACGGTGTCGTCGCGGATGCTCATGCCTCGATCAACGACGACTATCACGAATACCTCGTGTGCAACTGGCACCAGGCCGTCACCGGCGCGCCCCTGTTCCGCAAGCCGGTCTGCGATGAGCGGCTGCGGTTCGAACGCGGCGCCCGAGCCCAGACCGTCCTGCGCGAGCTGAGCCAGGCGATCTACGGGCTGGACCACCGGTCGGGTGACTGGGACAGGATGCGGCCACGGATGGAACCGTCTCTGTCCCCCGAGGCGCGCGATCTGCTCAGCGTTGCCTCGCAGTCCAGCGATCTGTTCGACGCCTATTTCGAAGGCTTTGCCCGGGCAGGCCGCGCATGACCCGGGTGGCGCTTTCCGGGGCGACGCTGGGCGCGGCGCTCATCCTCGTCTACACCGGCATGATGGCCGCCGCGGACGGGATCACCAAGTTCATCGCGGGCGGATATGCGGCGCCGCAGCTCTTCGTCCTGTCCTCGGCACTGGTTCTGCTGTTCTCCCTGGCGGGGGCACGGGCCGACACAAATGGACCCGGCCTGCGGGTCCGCTCGAAAAAGGCGATGGCGATCCGCGCCGTGCTGACGGTGATCGCTTCGCTGGCCTTCTTTCAGGCCTTTCGCCTGCTTCCCTTCGCGGATGTGTTCCTGTTCATCGGTCTGATCCCGCTGATCGCGGCTGCCCTGTCCGGCCCGGTTCTGGGCGAGACGCCGCGTCCCGCGGCCTGGGCGGCTCTGGGACTTGGTGTCGGCGGCATCCTCTTCCTGATGCCGGGCGGTTTGTCCGGTGCTCAGGCCGGTCATGCCTGGGCCTTGCTGGCCGCCGTGTCCGGCTGTGGCTCGATGCTGGCCGCGCGGGCCATCGCCAAGGTCGAGCGTGCGCCTCTGGCACAGGTCTTCTGGCCCAATGCCGCACTCATGGTGGTGATGGCGCTGGCGCTGCCTTTCGTCTGGAAACCAATGAGCCTGACCGACCTTGGCTGGGTCGGCGCCTATGCCGCCGCCCTCTTCGCAGCCCGCTATGTTGTCGCCGAGGCGCTGCGCCTGCTGCCGGCCTATGTCGCCACGCCCCTGATGAACCTGCAGTTCGTATGGATGGTCGTGATCGGCTTCCTGGTCTTTGGCGAGGTTCCGACGCTGGGCACCTGGGCGGGCGTGATGCTGGTGGTCGGATCTGGCTTCTGGCTGGTCTTCGAGGAACACCTGTCGCGGCCCCGTGTCATCCCGGCCGAATGATCCGGCAGTCAGCTTGAAACAGAAAGAGCGCCCATACGTGGCGCCCTTTTCCAATTCTTCCCGACCGGCCCGGACTACATTGAAAACGATGTGCCGCAGCCGCAGGAACTGGTCGCATTGGGGTTTTCGATGGTGAACCGCGCGCCGATCAGTTCGTCCGTGAAGTCGATGACCGCACCGGACAGGAAGGGCAGGGACACGGGATCGACAATCACGCGCTCCTCGCCCTCGGCGATGATCATGTCGTCATCGGCGGGGTCGTCCAGCTTGATGTCGTATTGAAACCCCGAACAGCCGCCACCCTCGACGGCCACGCGCAGGGCCTTGCCATCCGCGCCCGCGCCGATCTCGGCGAGGCGGGCAAAGGCACGGTCGGTCACTTTCGGCGGCAGTTGCATTGTGTCCTCTCAACCTGTTCGGCCTCAATATATGCATCACATTGGCCCCTTCAAGCAAGCCGCCCCCTCCCGGTTCGGGAAGGGGCGGCGCAGTGGGCAGTTTACGTGTTTTTGACGCTTATTGCTGGTCGCCGATCCAGTTCGCGAGGTCGATCGTGTGCTGCGCAAAGCGGCGGCCGGTCGACAGTTCGTGGCTCAGGTGCAACCCGACGACCGCGCCGGTCGCGGCATCGTAGATCGGCGCGCCGAGGTCGCCGTAATCGCTCAGGCAGTTGTGCTCGTAGGACTTGGCGGGCAGGTAGGCCGGATCCGTCGGCAGCGCGCTGCAATGCTGCATCTGCATGGATCCGCCCCGCGGAAAGCTGAGCATGTAGAGCGGTGCGCGCGGATCGGGCGTGGCCTGGCCCACGCGCTGGATGCGGTCGGCAGAGAACTTCGTGTCGGGATCGGCGATGTGCAGGATCGCCAGCCCGGTTTCCCGGCTGGACAGCTCGCTGTCCAGGGTCAGGACATATCCCTGCGCGGTCCACAGGCGCTGGTCGGGAAAGACGTGGTCGAACACGATGCGGATTTCCTCGATCTTGCTGGCGCTGACGCGTGGATCTTCAAGGATGCCCGGCACGCAGGCATAGGAGGTCGCCACCACCGAGGGGCCAAAGACGAAGCCAGAGCAATAGACCGGGCCATAGTCCGTGGTCACGCGGATGCGGCCTGCGCCGCGCATGCTGTTGATGACCGAGACCTCGTAGCCGTCGCTGTAGGCCGGCGCCGCGAAGGAGATATAGGGCATTTCCTCGACCGGTGTTACATCGACCGAGGGCGTCGGATCGATCGGGGCACCGGCGTTGCGCGGTGGCGGACTGCCTGCGGGCGGCACCGGGGTGGGCAGCGGGCTGCGTGCCTGTTGCGGCTCTACCGGGCTGGGTCCGGGCGGCGGCGTGGCGCCTGGATTCTTGATGGGCTGGGTGACAATCGGGCCGCCCGGCGGGTTCGGGCGCGGCGGGCGCGTCGAGGGATTGGGGGCCTTGGCGGGCGGTGCGCCCGGATTGATCGCGGTGGGGTTCTTGGACTTGATCGTGATCGTGCCATCGTCCTTGTCCGGCTTGGCCGTCGGATCAAGGACAAGGGTTTCGTTTATCCGCTTCTTGGGGTCACTGTCCTTGTCGAGGACAAGATCGGCCAGCGCGGGCGCCGGCAGGGCGAGGGTGATGCAGCAAAACGCGACGCTGCGCAGGGGGCTGAACATGGCTTTCTCCAAGGGTTGAACGCTAAAAAATCTTGGCCCCAGTCTAGCTTCTCGCCGGAACCCGGCAAAGTAAGGAACCCCGGACGTTTGGGAGGGCGCGGAATTCTCCAAGTGCCTGAAAAGGCTCAATCGGCCATTTCCGGCGTTCGTGGCATCAAGGTCCGCGAATCCGTTGCTGCGATGCCGGACGTGGGGATAAAATCGGTTCTCTACATCTGGTGTATACCGGCGATTGGGCGCCGAATTTGGCGGCCGCGCCGGGGCCCGACCGGGCGGTATGTCGCAAGTCGTTGTTATTGCAAGAGCAGCCGGATAAGAGAGCCGCGGGACAAGCAACTTGGGACTGTTTCACATGCGCGCCAGCTTTGCCTCGACACATGACAGTGCGCGGGGACGCCACTTCCCGGAAGAAGAAAGCGCTCACCGGTCCTGTTTCCAGCGCGACCGCGACCGGATCATTCACTGCTCTGCCTTCCGCCGGCTGAAACACAAGACGCAGGTTTTCGTCGAACACGAGGGCGATTTCTATCGCACCCGGCTGACCCATTCGATCGAGGTGGCGCAGGTGGCACGAACCATCGCCAATGCGCTGGACCTGAACACCGACCTGACAGAGGCAGTGGCGCTGGCGCATGACCTGGGACACACGCCTTTTGGCCACACTGGCGAAGATGCGCTCCATGCGCTCATGGCACCCTATGGCGGCTTTGATCACAACGCGCAGACCCTGCGCATCGTCACCCGTCTGGAACGTCATTATGCCGAGTTCGACGGGCTGAACCTGACCTGGGACACGCTGGAAGGCATCGCCAAGCACAACGGCCCCGTGGCGCCGCTTGGTCCGGATGGAACGCTGGTCGGCGAGATCCCGCATGCGCTGGCGGAATACAATGCGCAGGATGACCTGGAGCTGCACACCCATGCCAGCGCCGAGGCGCAGGTGGCCGCACTGTCCGACGACGTGGCCTACAACAACCATGACCTGCACGACGGTCTGCGCGCCGGGCTGTTCACGGAAGAAGAGATCACCGCGCTGCCCATCGTGGGCGAGGCCTACGCCGAGGTCGACCGCAAGTACCCCGGCACGGATTCCTACCGGCGCCGGCACGAGGCGCTGCGGCGGGTCTTCGGGGCGATGGTGTCGGACCTGATCGACACCTCGCGTGCCAAGCTGATCGGGTCGGGCGCGCAATCCGCGCAGGAGGTGCGGGACCTTGGCCGTCCCGTGATCGCCTTTTCAGACGCAATGTGGACCGACCTCAAGCAGATCCGCGCCTTTCTGTTCGCCAACATGTACCGCGCGCCCAAAGTCATGGAACAGCGCGCCCGGGTCACGCTGGCGGTCAACGAGTTGTTCCCGATCTACATGGGAGATCCGACGCTGCTGCCTCAGCGTTGGCAGGGCGACGTCGCCGCGGCCGAGGGCGAAGCGGCGCTGGCACGGCTGGTGGCGGATTACATTGCCGGGATGACCGACCGGTTCGCGCTGCAACAGCACGCGCGGCTGACCGGGCGCGACGTTCTCGAGGGCATGTGGCCCGGCGACGAGGTCAGCTGACGCCACGCCTCCTCGGGGCCGGCATGCTGCGCGGTTGCGGCGGCGCGGGCGCCTGCTAGTTTGACGCGGGGCATCGGGCCGGGCAGCAGGGCAGGGAGCGTTTCATGGCAGTTGCGGAAACGGGCGGGTTGGATCCCGTCCTGGCCTTCGGGCTGGTTGGGGCGCTTGGGGTCGGCAGCCAGTGGCTGGCCTGGCGGCTGCGCCTGCCCGCCATCGTCCTGATGCTGGTCGCGGGGCTGATCATCGGTCCGGTGACCGGTGTATTGGATCCGGCGGCACAGTTCGGCGACATGTTGCAACCGATGATCGCGGTGGCGGTGGCCATCATCCTGTTCGAAGGCGGTCTGACGCTTGACCTGCACCGCCTGTCGGACGCGGCCAAGGGGGTGCGGCGGCTGGTGCTGATCGGCGCGCCGCTGGGCTGGATCGCATCTGCCGCGGCCCTGCATTTCGTCGCCGGCCTCAGCTGGGAGTCCTCGGCCGTCTTTGGCGGTATCATGATCGTCACGGGGCCGACCGTGATCGCGCCGCTGTTGCGCCAGGCGCGGTTGCAGCGCCGCCCCGCCGCGCTGATGCAGTGGGAGGCCATCGTCAACGATCCCGTCGGAGCGCTGGCCGCGGTGCTTGCCTTCGAGGTCGTCATGGTGCTGCGCACTGCGACCAGCGCAGGCCATGCGATGATCGAGATCGGCATGGGCGTTGCCATCGCCACGGTGCTGGGCCTGGCCGCTGGCTGGAGCGTGGTGCGCGCGTTTCGCCAAGCCTTGGTGCCCGAGTACATGAAGGTGCCGGTTCTGTTCGTCGTGCTGCTTGCGGTCTTTGCACTGGCCGATCATGTCCTGCATGAATCCGGCCTGCTGGCCGTGACGATCATGGGCCTCTGGATTGCCAACGCGAAATTGCCCAGTTTCGCGGAGATCTACCGCTTCAAGGAACATGCCACCGTTTTGCTGGTCTCCGGGGTCTTCATCCTGCTGGCGGCGGGGATGAGCTTTGATCGGCTGGCGGTGCTCGACTGGCGGGCCGGAGCCTTCGTTCTGGCGGTGATCCTGCTGGCGCGTCCCTTGCCCGTGCTCGCGGCGCTGGCCTTTACCAATGTGCCCTTGCGAGAACGCCTGCTTGTCGCGTTCACCGGGCCGCGCGGTGTGGTGTTGGTGGCTGTGGCCGGGCTTTTCGGGGAGCGGCTGGCGCAGCTTGGCCTGCCGGATGCAGAACGGATCGCGCCGTTGGCCTTTGCGCTGGTGGCGGCAACGGTCGTCCTGCACGGCTTCACCCTGGCCCCGATGGCGCGCCTGCTGGGGCTGACTGCATCGCGCCTGCCGGGTGTGCTGATCATGGGCGGATCGAAATGGGCCGTTGAACTGGGCGCGGCTTTGAAGAAGATGGATCTGCCCGTGATCATCGCCGATCCCAACAACGCCCATCTTCGCAGCGCGCGTGAGGCAGGTTTGGACACCTTCTACGGAGACATCCTCTCGGAGGCGGCAGAAGATCGGGTCGACCTGGTGGCCTATGAAAAACTCATCTGCGCCAGCGACAACGACGCCTATAACACGCTGGTGGCGACCGACCTGGCGCCGGAATTCGGCCGCGAGAATGTCTTTCAGGTCAAGCGCGTGCGCGAAACCTCCAGCCGGCATTCCCTGCCGGCCACGCTGGGTGGGCAGGCATTCGGCGCCAACGAAACCTATTTCGAGGCCAATGCCGCCATTGCGGGCGGGTGCGAGTTCCGCGTCACCAAGCTGACCGAGGAGTTCACCGCAGCGGACTGGCGCGCGGCCCAACCCGAAGCAGTACCCATGGCCGAGCTTGGGCCGGGGGGTACGCTGCGCCTCCTGGGACCCGAGGATGAACTGCGCGGCGCACCGGGCACGCGCCTTCTTGCCCGACTGCCGAAACGTGCGGAACGGCAGGCGCCCGAGGCCGCCGCCGAGGACGTTTGACGCCACCCTCCAAAGTGATAGAGACCGGCCAACATTGGAGCCGCTTACATGAACCTGTTTTCCGATATTCGCAGCCTCGTGCTGGATGCCATCGCCGCCTGCCAGTCCGAAGGTACGCTGCCCGACGGGCTGAACACCGATCCCGTGACCACCGAGCCGCCGCGCGATCCGCTGCACGGCGACATGGCGACAAATGCCGCCATGGTGCTGGCCAAACCCGCCAATGCCAAGCCGCGCGACATCGCCGAGGCACTGGCCGCGAAACTGCGCATCGACGACCGGATCGCCAGCGCCGAGGTGGCCGGGCCGGGGTTCCTGAACCTGCGGCTGGCCCCCTCTGTCTGGCAGGCGCTGCCGGGCCGCATCCTGAAGGAAGGCACCGCCTATGGCCGGTCCGATTTCGGACAGGGCAAGAAGGTGAACGTCGAATATGTCTCGGCCAACCCCACGGGACCGATGCATGTGGGCCACGCGCGGGGTGCCATCGTGGGCGACGCGCTGGCCTCTCTGCTGGCCTATGCCGGTTATGACGTGACCCGCGAATACTACATCAACGACGGCGGCGCACAGGTCGACGTTCTCGCGCGGTCCGTCTACCTGCGCTACCTCGAGGCGCATGGCCACGAGGTCGAATTCCCCGATGGCACCTATCCGGGCGATTACCTCGTCGAGGTAGGCGAGGCGCTTAAATCCAAGGTGGGCGAGGCCTATATCGACCAGCCCGAAGAGGTCTGGCTGGCCGAGGTGCGCGAGTTCGCCACCGACGCGATGATGCAGGTGATCCAGGCCGATCTGGGCATGCTGGGCGTGCAGATGGACCACTTCTTTTCCGAGAAGTCGCTCTACGGTACGGGCAAGATCGAGGCGGCCATCGACAGCCTGAAGGACAAGGGGCTGATCTATCGCGGCGTGCTGGAACCGCCCAAGGGCAAGAAACCCGAGGACTGGGAGCCGCGCGAGCAGACCCTGTTCAAGTCCACCGACCACGGCGACGACGTGGACCGGCCGATCATGAAATCCGACGGCAGCTGGACCTATTTCGCGCCCGACATCGCCTATCACTATGACAAGGTGAGCCGGGGTTTCGACCTGTTGATCGACATCTTCGGCGCCGATCACGGTGGCTACGTCAAGCGGATGAAGGCCGCCGTTTCGGCCCTGTCCGACGGCAAGGTGCCGCTGGAGATCAAGCTGATCCAGCTGGTCAAGCTGTTCAAGAACGGCGAGCCCTTCAAGATGTCCAAGCGGGCAGGGACCTTCATCACCCTGCGTGACCTCGTGGAAATGGTGGGTCCGGACGTGGCGCGGTTCCACATGCTGACCCGCAAGAGCGACCAGGCGCTGGATTTCGATTTCGACAAGGTGGTCGAACAGTCCAAGGAAAACCCGGTGTTTTATGTCCAGTATGCCCATGCGCGGATCTGTTCGGTCCTGCGCAAGGCGACAGAGGATGGCGTTGACGTCAGCGATGCGGCACTGGCCGGGGCCGACCTGTCGGGCATGACCCATGCATCGGAACTGTCACTGGCGACCAAGCTGGCTGAATGGCCGCGCCTGGTGGAAATCGCCGCCCGGACGCAGGAACCGCACCGGATCGCGACGTACCTGGGCGAACTGGCCGCCGACTTGCACGGGCTCTGGAACCGGGGCAACGACGCGCCCGAGTTGCGTTTCCTGCAGGATGACCCGGCTGCAACACAGTCGAAAATCGCGCTGGCACGGGCGACCGCGGTTGTGATTTCCGCCGGTCTTGGTATCTTGGGCGTGACCCCGGTAGAAGAAATGCGCTGACAAAACGCGCCTCTGCCGGGGCTGTTCGAGCAGTCAAGGCATTCGGGCGGCGATGCACCGCCCGGGGACAAGAGGCAGAGATGGCGGATTTCACATATGATGGGGCCCCGGCGGCCCCGGCTACGGTAAAAATGGCCTCGGTCGCGAATTGGGCCGGGGCGGCTGTGTCGCTTGCGCTGATCGCCGGGATCGCGGTCTGGGGATATCGTGTGGTGGCGCGGGATGTTTCCGGTGTCCCCATCGTTCAAGCCATGTCGGGCCCGATGCGCGAAGCCCCCAAGGATCCGGGCGGTCTGCTGGCCGATCACCAGGGGCTGGCGGTCAACGCCGTTGCGGGCAGCGGCGCCGCCGCCGACCCCGCGGATCGCCTGACCCTTGCGCCGCGTCCGGCCGGCCTGCAGGCCGATGACGTGGCCCTTGGCGTGCTGACGCCGGACAAGCCCATCGATCCCAAACCGGCAATGGCGCGCAACGCCGAGGTGATCGCACTGCAGCCCGAGGGGGCACCGATCCCTGAAAGCGCGGACCCCAAGGATACCGGGCCCTTTGCCGCCCTTGCGGACGAGATCGCCGCCAAGTCCAAGCCGCTCAGCCCGCTGCCCGAGGGCACGGAGGCCGAGGTTGTGACGGCTCTGGCGACGGCTTTGCCGGATCAGGCCAAGCCCGAGCGGTATACCGGTCCGGGGCTTGCCCGGTCCCTGCGTCCGCGACTGCGGCCCGCGGGGCTGTCGGCGACGGTTCGGGTGGCCGCGGCCCCCGGCGCTGCCGTCGAATGGGACACCTCCAAACCCGTGAACGAGATTGACCCGGCCACGCTGTCGGCTGGCACGCGCCTCGTGCAGATCGGTGCCTTTGACAGCCCGGAAACCGCGCGCAGCGAATGGGAGCGGCTGGATGGTCGCTTTGGCGATTATCTTGCCGGCAAGGATCGCGTGATCCAGAAAGCCTCGTCCGGCGGGCGTACATTCTACCGGTTGCGCGCGCATGGGTTCGAGGACCTCTCGGATGCCCGCCGTTTCTGCGCCGCCTTCGTCGCGCAGAAAGTGGATTGCATCCCGGTGGTCACCAGATGAGCTGCTTCGGCGCGGTCATCCTGGGCTGCGCCGGTCCGGTTCTCTCGGATGAAGAGATTGCTCTCTTTTCCGAGATGCGCCCCATCGGCTTTATCCTTTTTGACCGGAACCTTCAGAACGCCGACCAGATCCGGGCATTGTGCGATGGATTGCGCGCCGCCGCAGGACACGACGCCCCGGTTTTCATCGATCAGGAAGGAGGCCGCGTTCAGCGCCTGCGCCCGCCACTGGCGCGGACATGGGCACCGCCGCTGGAGGATGCCGGCGCCGAGAATGCCGAGCGCCGGTTCTTCGTCCGGGGGCGTTTGATCGCGCATGAACTTCGGGCTCTGGGGATTGACGGGAACTGTGTTCCGACGCTGGATATAGCCCGTCCCGACACTCATGCCGTCTTGCGCAATCGCTGCTATGGCACTGACCGTGACAGCGTGATCCGCAACGGGCGCGCCTTGGTGGCGGGATGCCGGCAGGGTGGTGTGCTGCCCGTGATGAAACACATGCCCGGACACGGGCGCGGCACGTTGGACAGTCATCTGGATCTGCCGCGCGTGTCCACGCCGAAACCCGTCCTGTCGGACGAGGACTTTGCCACATTCTCGGCCTTTGCCGACCTACCGATGGGCATGACCGCGCATCTTGTCTTTGAGGATATCGACAAGAGCCCGGCCACGCAGTCACCTGTCATGATCCGGCTGATCCGGGAGGAAATCGGCTTTGACGGCTTGTTGATGACCGATGACATCTCGATGCAAGCCCTTTCGGGCAGCGTCGCTGAAAGGGGGCGTGCCGCGCGCGCGGCCGGTTGTGACGTGATCCTGCACTGCAACGGCGACTTGTCAGAGATGCGTGACTTGTGTGCGGCCGTCGGCAGCATGGATAGGTTGGCGCAAAGGCGCGCAGAGCGGGCTCTGGCCGCGCGCACGGCGCCCCAGCCGGTTGACATCGACGGGCTGTGCGCCGAGGCTGACGCCTTCTTTGTCCAGGACCTGCGCCCCGATCCCGCATGAGCGATCCCGACACTCCCGATCTTGTCCAGCTGTCCGTCTCGGAACGCCTTGCGGCCGAGGCTTTGGTTGTCGATGTCGACGGGTTCGAGGGGCCACTTGACCTGCTGTTGAACATGGCGCGGTCGCAAAAGGTGGATCTGCGGAGGATCTCTATCCTTCAGCTGGCCCAGCAGTACCTGTCCTTCGTCGAAAAAGCCAAAGCGCTCAGGATCGAACTGGCGGCGGATTACCTGGTCATGGCAGCCTGGCTGGCCTTCCTGAAATCGCGTCTTCTGCTTCCGCCTGACCCGACCGAAGAAGGCCCCTCGGGCGAAGACCTGGCCGCGCACCTTGCGTTCCAGTTGGAGCGCCTGCAGGCGATGCGGGATGCCGCTGCGCGGCTGATGGCGCGGGATCAGCTTGGGCGGGATTTCTTTGCCCGGGGCCTGCCGGAAAAGATGGAACAGGTGCGGCAGGTGAAGTACACGGCCACGCTTCTGGACCTGATGCAGGGCTATGCCCGGATCCGGACCCGCGACGAGTTTCGTCCTTTCGTCATGGACCGGGACAAGGTTTTCACGATGGAACAGGCGCTGGACCGCATGCGCGGGATGATCGGCTTTGCAGGGCAATGGACCGACATCCAGAGCTACCTCCCCGACGGCTGGGGAGAGGATCCGGTGCGTTGGCGTTCGGCCACGGCGGCGACTTTTGCCGCGTCGCTTGAGCTTGTCAAAGAGGGCAAGGCAGAGTTGAAACAGTCCGGGACGTTCGAGCCCATTCTGCTGCGCCGCAAGGAGTCGCGTGATGAGTGACACGCCCGAGATCACGCCCGGAGAAGAGGGCGCCCCGCGCGAAAGCCTGTTCGAGGCCCCGGTCATGGGCGAACAGGAACGCATGGTCGAGGCGATCCTTTTTGCCAGCACGGAACCCGTCACCGTCAGGGAGTTGAATGAACGTATGCCGCATGGTTGCGATGCCGCAGAGGCGCTGGTTCACCTGCGCAAGCGGTACGAGGGACGGGGGGTGCGCGTGGTTCGCGTCGGCGATGCCTGGGCAATCCGCACCGCGCCGGATCTGGGGTTCTTGATGCAGCGCGAGACGGTTGAAACCCGCAAGCTGAGCCGCGCCGCGATCGAGACGCTGGCCATCATCGCCTATCACCAGCCGGTGACCCGTGCCGAGATCGAAGAGATCCGTGGCGTATCCGTCAGCCGGGGCACCGTTGACCAACTGCTGGAGATGGAGTGGATCCGGTTCGGTCGTCGTCGGATGACGCCGGGGCGACCGGTGACATTCGTCGTGACGCAGGAGTTCCTGGATCATTTCGGGCTGGAGTCCGCCCGCGACCTGCCGGGTCTGGCCGATCTGCGCGCCGCCGGCCTGCTGGAAAGCCGTCCCTCGCCCTTGGGTGCCCCTCAGGCTGGCGAAGGCGACGTTGATGCAGAGGAAGGCATGGAGGAGGGCCAGAGCGAGTTGTTCGAGGACTGACGCCTGCAAATCGGCGCAATCCCAAGCTAGCGTTGACTGAAATCCGACAGGTCCAGGACATGACCGCGCATCAGCCGGTCAAGATTGTGCTTTCGCAAGGTGCTGCCCATTCTGGTGACCAAGGGCAATGACGCGGGGAACGATCGCGCCGAAGCGGGCGGCCTTCAGGGGCAATCAGGTGAAATGCGCCACGCGCCAGGTCCGCCGGTTCCAGACGGTGCGCGTCACGCCCGGAAATGCTTGCTGAGTTTCAACCCCTGGCCCTGGTAGTTCGAGGCGATGCCCGCACCGTATAGCTGCCCCGGCACCTGTGACATGCGCTCATAGACGAGCCGTCCGACGATCTGCCCATGTTCAAGAACGAAGGGCGCCTCGTGACAGCGCACCTCGAGGACACCGCGCGCACCCGCACCACCGGCGGCCGCATGGCCAAACCCCGGATCGAAGAACCCCGCGTAATGGACGCGGAATTCGCCCACCATCGCCAGGTAGGGCGCCATTTCAGCGGCATAGCCGGGCGGAATGTGGACGGCTTCGCGGCTGACGAGGATGTAAAAGGCCCCGGGATCCAGGATCAGTTGTTCGCTGTCGCTGCGCAATTCGTCCCAGAATTCCATCGGGTCATAGGCACCGATCCGGTCGAGGTCGATCACCCCGGTATGAGGCCGCGCGCGATAGCCAACCAGCCCGCTTTCCCCCGGTTGCAGGTCCACCGAAAAGCCGAGACCTTCGGAGATCACCGCCGGCCCGCCACCGACAAGTGTTTGTTCGACGTGCAAGGTCTGCAGTTCCGCATCCGTCAGGACCGACCGTCCCCGGCGGAACCGGATCTGGTTCAGGCGCATTCCGGGCCGCACGAGGACGGAAAAGGAGCGCGGGCAGATTTCGGCGAAAAGCGGGCCGTCGTAGCCGGTGGCGATACGGTCGAATTCGATGCCGCCGTCCGTGATGACGCGGGTCAGAAGGTCCAGCCGCCCGGTCGAACTCTTGGCATTGGCGATCGCCTGGACATCGTCCGGAAGGGTCACGCTTTCCATCAGGGGGACGAGGTAGACACAGCCTTTTTCGAGCACCGCGCCTTGGCCAAGATCGATCCTGTGCATCTCGAATTCGTCGATGCGGGCGGCGACGCTGCGCCCTTCGCCTGCCAGGAAAGACGCACGCACCCTGTAGGCGACGTTGCCCAGCCGCAAGTCAAGACTGGCGGGTTGCACCTGGCCGTCAACAAAGGGGGCCTCCGCTCGGATCGCACCGCTTGCGATCAACTTTTCGATCTGCTGGCTTGCCAGGACACCGGTCATCGCTTCCCCCTCGTTTCGGTCGTCTTATCAAGCGGGTTGACGAAGGTGGAGAGCAAATTGCCGCGTGGCCTCTCAATATGCCAGATCAAAGACGAAGGCGTCGGCCGCCAGCGGTTCCGGCTCCGGGTCAGGCGGGTCAAAGCTTTGCGCAAAGAGGTACGGCGTGCCGCTGTCGGGCGGTGGGACCAGTTCGGGATCGATCAACCCGGGTTCCAGGCTGTCTCGGTCCGTCGGGATCGGCTCTTGCGGAGGCAGGGGATCCGTGACCTCTGGCAAGGGGCGGCGATAGTCCCATGCGACCTCGAGCGAGGCCTCTTGCGCGATGTCCATATAGCGAATCTCGACCAAGTGCGTGCCTGGGGTCAGGTTGACCTCGGCAATGATGGGATCGTTGCGTTCGGCGTCGGCGCTGTCCAGCACCAGTGTGCCATCGACGTAGACGCGGGCGGTGTCATCGGCCGTCAGGCGCAGGCCATAAATCCCGCCATCGGGGCTTTCCACGGTGCGTGTATAGCGTGCGGCCATGTGATCTTCTGGTCCCACTGGCCAGATCGGGCCGGTTTCGTCAAGGAAATCGATCATGATCCGTGTGGCCACGGCATCGGGTGTGTTGAAGTCCACCTCGTCCAGGTCGGTTATACCCTCGGCCAGAACAAAGTACTCGGCGTCATAGTACCCGGGGGAGTCCGGGGCCGGGGCCAACACGTCAAAACCTGCATTTTCCAGTGCCAATTCGATCTGCGCGTTGATCGCGTCGAAATTGGCAAGGACATCGGGGTGAACAGCAACAGGCAGCGTCGCGGGCAAAAGCGGCAATTGTCCATAGCTGGCCTGGAAAGTGATCATCGCCGCAAGGAAATAGGTGGTGTCCGTCCCGTGCGGCGCGTTGTCGACATAAAAGGCCGTTGCGGGCACAGATGACAGAACGCCTGTCATGAGGTCCGACAGGATCGAGCCCACGGGCAAGAGCGCCAGATCGGCGGTGGGCCGTGCGCTGTTCACCATATCCACGAGATCGAGAAACCAGTCGTGATAGGCGCCCATGTTGTAGGCGTGATATTGAGTCAGCGCGTCGGTCGAAATCGGGAACTCCGGGGCATAAGGGCCCATGTCGGCCCAGCCTTCGTAGATCAGCAACTGTGCTGCGGGATGATCTGCAAGCATCCCGTCGACCAGGTCGATCACCGCGTCGAAGGGGGAACGGGTGTCGCCGCCATAGTCCGTATCCGGGGAAAGGTCCTGTATGAAATTCGCCGGTGTGATCAGGATCATGTCGAAGACGGCATCGGCAAAAGCGATCTGGTCAGATCCCCATGCCCCCGCGACCCCGGGAAATCCCCACTGATCATAAGGTTCTGGCCAATCCGCGAAATTCCGCAGAAATCCGTAACTGCCCGAGACGGCATAGGCGAGCCCCGCAGTATCCGCGAAAAGATCCATCCAGATCGGCACATTGGCATGGACTGCGCCGGTGTCGGTGTAGTTCACCAGTGAATTGCCAAAGATGTACTGCGAAACCGATTGGGGCATCCTTGCCGTCCCTGTCGCTGGTCCGAGACTGATTGCCCCTTGGGGCACGGGGCGGCGGCGTACACAATAGAAGGTGTCTGTTACGATCAATTCACGTCGCAGCGGTGACGTGTTTGCCAGCTTTCGCCAGGCAGTTTCACGCTGGTCAATGTTTGCCATATGACCAACACACAGCGTTACCCCCATAGGGGGAACAACTACTTGTCGTCATAAGAATTTTGTGGGGTGGTTTGATTTGGTCGGGCTAGCAGGACTCGAACCTGCGACCTTCCGTCCCCCAGACGGACGCGCTACCAGGCTGCGCCATAGCCCGACTTGTCGGGGTGTCTTACGCTATTTTTCGGCAAGAGCAACCCCCCGAATGACGAATTTTTGCGCTTCAGGACAGAGGTGTCGAAAGCCGGTCGTGACGCGCCTTCAGCGCGGGGAGCTGCGCCGAAAGGGCCGCCCTCTGATCGGGGGTCAGCGAACGGATTCGTGCCAGTTGTCCCAAGGGTCCGATGGCCGGGGTAGGGGTCGAGGGTACGGGATCCACTTCGGGACCAGCCGCGAAATCCGGCAGGTCGAGCCCGGCCGAGACTGGTGCGGTTTCCGCCGGAATGTCTGGCGCTTCCTCCGGGTCGGGGGGCTCAAGAACCTCCGCGGTGTCGGAGTGCAGGGCTTCGAGCAGATTATCGGGCAGCGAAGGCTTGCGTGCCGGCGGAGCCAGGTCAAACGGCAGTTCCGGAGCGTCGCTGTCACCCCAGAGCTTCGGGGTCGGTGCAGTACCCGACGCTGTCACGCTGTCAGGCGTATTTTCGCCGTTTTGGGGCACCGGTTCCGCGTCTTCGGTCTCATCACCGGCAATTGCCGCCTCTTCGGCCGGTGCATGCTCGGCGTCGATGGGTGCAGTGGGCGATTCTCCGGTCTCCACGGCGGTATCCGGAAGGGATTCGGTTTTGTCGTCCAAGTCGTCTGCGGCAAGTGCGGCATCGGCCAGTTCGGGCGTTGCCGCCTCTATCTTGTCGGGCTCTTTCGAGGCAGGGTCATCCGGTGCCTCTGGTCCTGCTTCCGGCGCGGTGTCCTGTGCGTCGTCCGGATCACGTCCAGAATCGTTTTCCGGGGTGCTTTCCGGATCCTCGTCGGCCGCTGGCATCCCATTGGCCTGTTGTTGCAGGTGTTCACCCGGGAAGGCGACGACGGAATCCGCCTCCTCTTGCAGCGGGACCTCGGCATAGGGCGCATCCTCGATCAATGCGCCGTCATCCTTTGTGGTGTCCTCGTCGACCGGTTGCGATGCAAGGGCGGCGACATGGCGCACGCCCTGTTCGCGCAGCACCTTCTGAACGCCCTTGATGGTCATTCCATCATCGTGCAGCAACCGTTTGATTCCGCCCAGCAATTCCATGTCGGCGGGCCGATAGTATCGGCGCCCGCCAGCGCGCTTGACCGGCTTCACCTGGGTGAACTTGCTTTCCCAGAAACGCAGGACATGGGCTGGCGTATCCAGCCATTCCGCAACTTCCGAGATGGTGCGGAAGGCATCGCGGGACTTGGGCATGAAAAGTGCCTCAGTGCTTGTTGCCCGCGGCGACGCGGTCTTTCATCAGGTGCGACGGGCGGAAAGTCAGGACTCGGCGCGGCTGAATTGGAACCTCTTCGCCAGTCTTGGGATTACGCCCGACCCGGGCCGCCTTTTCGCGCACCGAAAACGTCCCGAAGGACGAGATCTTGACCTGTTCGCCTTCGACAAGCGCATCGGACATATGTTGCAGCACCGCCTCGACCAGTTCGGCACTTTCGTTGCGCGACAGGCCTACCTCGCGAAATACCGCTTCGCTCAGATCCATGCGCGTCAGGGTCTTGTCACCCATTTTGGTCCCTCCCGGTGTTTTAACGGGATTATCGACGTCAAAAATCACAAGTCAATATCAACGACTTGCGGTGAGCAATTTATCCATAGCTGAAAGACGGTTATGCAACAGACGCAAGCATGCGCGCCTGTTACCAGCGCAGGACCACCGACCCCCAGGCCAGTCCGCCTCCAATTGCCTCGGTGACGATGAGATCGCCGGACTTGATCTGGCCGCGTGCCTTTCCGACGGACAAGGCAAGGGGAATCGAGGCTGCCGAGGTGTTCCCGTGATCCTGGACGGTTACAACGACCCGGTCCATCGACAGGCCCAGTTTCTTGGCGGTTCCGGCAATGATGCGGATGTTGGCCTGGTGCGGCACGACCCAGTCGATCTGATCCGCGCTCAGCCCCGCCTTGGAGAGCGCCGTCATGGCTGTCGAGGCCAGCTTTTCGACGGCGTGGCGGAAGACCTCCTTGCCCTGCATCCGGAGGAAACCCGTGGACTGCGTGCTGACGCCGCCGTCGACATAAAGGATGTCACGGTAACGGCCGTCGCTGTTGAGGTCGGTTGCAAGGATGCCGCGATCCGCCCCTGTGCCGTTGCCTTCCTGTGCTTCGAGGATCAGAGCACCGGCGCCATCGCCGAACAGGACGCAGGTCGACCGGTCGGTCCAGTCCATGATGCGCGAGAACGTCTCGGCCCCGATGACGAGGACACGCTTGGCCTGACCCGAGATGATCATAGAGTTCGCCGTGGTCAGGGCATAGATGAACCCGGCACAGACGGCCTGAACGTCGAACGCGAAACCGTGCATCATCTTGAGTTCGGCCTGAACCATCGTCGCTGCCGAAGGGAAAGTCAGATCCGCGGTCGAAGTGGCGACGATGATCGCGTCGACGTCGTCCGGTTCCAGCCCCGCATCCTGCAACGCGGCGCGCGCGGCGCGGGTGGCCAGATCGGATGTGGTCTGTCCTTCGGCCGCGAAATGCCGTCTCTCGATGCCCGAGCGGGACCGGATCCAAGCGTCCGATGTATCCAGCGTTGCTTCGAATTCGGCATTTTCGACGACTCGGTCGGGCAGGTAATGCCCGACGCCGGTGACGACGGCGCGTGTGGTCATGATATATTGCGGTCCTCTTCTGAGGCGCCATCCTGCGCCGCCTCGGCGGCAGAGGCAACCCGTGCCGCCAGACGGTCGGCAAAGCCGGCGCGCGCAAGTTCGAAGGCCAGTTTCACGGCGGCCGAAACCCCGGTCGCATCCGCGGAGCCATGCGATTTCACCACGGTCCCGTTGAGCCCCAGGAAGACGCCGCCGTTTACGCGTCGCGGGTCGATCCGTTTCTGCAGGCGTTTGAGAGAGGTCAGCGCCAGCAGTGAGGCGATGCGGGACAGGGGCGAATATGCAAAGGCCTCACGCAGGAGGTCGCCAATCAGCTTGGCCGTGCCTTCGCCGGTCTTGAGCGCAACGTTGCCGGTAAAGCCGTCGGTGACGATCACGTCACAGGAATCGCCGGGGATGTCGCCGCCCTCGACGAAGCCCACGAATGTGTAGTTGCCTTCGGTCTCATGTGCGGCGATGCGATCATGCGCCTCTTTCAGCTCGGCCCGGCCCTTGTGTTCCTCGGTTCCGACGTTCAGCAGGCCGATGCGCGGGCGTGTCAGCGAAAGACCGTTGCGGGCATAGGCCGCGCCCATCAATGCGTATTGCAGCAAGTCTTCGGCGTCGGCGCGAATGTCCGCACCGACATCCAGCATGACGTTGAAGCCCTGGGGATTGCGCGACGGCCAGAGAATCGCGATGGCGGGGCGGTTGACGCCCGGCAGCTTGCGCAGACGGATCATCGACAGCGCCATGAGCGCGCCGGTGTTGCCGCAGCTGACCGCCACGGTCGCCTCGCCTTCGCGGACGGAGTCCAGTGCAGACCACATCGAGGTGCCCTTGCCGTGACGCATAACCTGGCTGGGCTTGTCCTCCATGCTGACGACGCCTTGGGCATCGCGGATCTCACAACGGTCTGACAGGCCGCGGCGACGCGCGACCAGCTTCTCCAGCTCATCGGCCGGACCGTGCAGGATGAAATGAATCTGGGGATTCTTGCGGGCGGATTTGTAGATGCCGGCGACCACCGTCGCCGGCCCACTGTCGCCGCCCATAGCGTCGACCGATATCACAATTCGGGACGGGCCTGCGTCCTTGTTGTCCTTCAGCGAGGTCATGCAGGCAATGTCCCGGTTGGGCTATCAGGCCGCGTCTTCGTCCAGGTCGATGTCGTCGGTCATCGCGACGATTTCGCGTTCTGCATAGTGGCCGCAGGACGGGCAGACATGGTGCGGACGCTTCAGCTCGCCGCAGTTGTCGCACTCGTTCGGGTTCGCTGCGGTCAGTGCATCGTGAGCGCGGCGGTTGTTGCGGCGCGACTTGGAAACCTTGTTCTGTTGGACAGCCATGTCTCAACCTCGTTTTGTCGTCGGGGGCAGGGCCTCCCGGAAGTTTCGGATGGGCCATGCCGCGCTGCCCCCGGAAGGTGCCCGCGGCGACATGCGCCAGACGTTCTCATGAGCGCGCGAAAATACGCAGTGCCGAGGATTTGGCAAGCGGATTCTCAGTCGTCCTCGCCCTTCTTCTGCATTTTTTCGCGCAGGTCTGCCAGTCCTGCGAACGGTTTGCTGTCCTCGTCGGTCATCGGGGTCACACCTTCGGCGGCAAACTGTGCCTCGCCCAGTTCCACGCCGTCCTTGCGCGGATAGGTCGGCAAAGCCAGCGAGAGTGCCTCCAGCATCACCGCCTCGAGGTCGATTTCGTCCCCGAGTTCCTCGACGCTGTCGTCTTCGGGCATCTCCGTCTCTGTCCCGGCCTCGGGTTGGGCAATGCGCTCGGGTGGCAAGAATTCGCGCACGACCTGTGTGTCGATCCGCGTCGTCACCGGGTCCAGCGTGACGATGCAGGACTGGACGGCCGTCGCGCCCAGGTCTCCTTCCAATCGCCACCCGTATTTGCCGAGCGGGGTCAGCTGGCCGGTGAACCGCAGTTTTCTCAGGCTTTGCGCGCCGAGTTCGGCGGCGTGGGTGGCGCGTGCCTCTGGCCCCGGCTCCAGCCGGAACGGGGTCGGGCCCGTTTGCCGCAGGCCGGAGACGCGCAGCCGCGCCGGTGTCGGGGATCCATCGGGTTTGTCGGTGGTCATTGTGTCGGGTTTTCCTGCGCTTGAATGGCGGGCGTTCCTTCTGTAAGCGGGATAGGTGGCGAAAAGGCCCGTGACAAGAGGGGCGTGAGATGAACGTATTTGCAGGCAAGCTCAAGGCTGTGATTGCCATGCTGATGATCGTCGGGCTGTCGGCCTGTGCCGCGCAGTACCGCACCCACGGGTATCTGCCCTCCGAGGCGGATCTGCAACAGATCGTGCCCGGCGTCGACACCAAGGCCTCTGTCGAGGACCTGATCGGTGTGCCCAACGCCACGGGGGTCCTGAACGGATCGGGCTTCTACTACATCGAGAGCGAAGTTCGCCATTTCGCCTACCAGAAGCCCAAGGTCGTCGAACGCACCATCGTCGCCATCACCTTCGACGAGGCCGATGTCGTCACCAACATCACGACCTATGGGCTGGAGGATGGCCGCGTCGTGGCGATCAACCGTCGGGTGACCCAGACCACCGATGGCGACATCAGCTTTATCCGCAAGCTCTTCGGCAACATCGGCGGCATCTCGGCCAGCAACCTGCTCGGCGGGTGAACGTCCGGTCGAGCGGCGCCGTGAAAGCGTCATTCGATTGTCACGCGGTTTTGGCATCCCCTGCCGAAGACGGGCGTTCGAATCGAGCGTCCGGGCAGGAGAACGTGAGATGATAAAGCTGAGCCGTGGGCGCTATCGGGCCCGGATGGCCGCGGGCGCGGCAGACATCGAGGCAGCGCAACGCCTGCGCGGCAGGGCCTTTCACGGCGGCGGCATGGATGCGGACGATTTCGATCCGCTCTGCGATCACGTTCTGGTCGAGGACAGCCGCAGCGGCGCTCTGGTCTGCTGTTTTCGTTTTCTGCCGCTGGCGAGCGGCGGTGAGATCGGGCGCAGCTATTCAGCCCAGTACTACGAGCTTTCGGCGCTGGAAAGTTTTCAGGGCCCAATGGTCGAGATGGGGCGGTTCTGCATCGACCCGGACCTGAAGGACCCGGACATCCTGCGCGTCGCCTGGGGCGCGATGACCGCCTATGTCGATGCGCAGGGGGTCGAGTTGCTGTTCGGCTGTGCCAGTTTCTCGGGGACGGATGCGCGCGCCTACTATGATGCCTTCGCCATGCTCAAGGCCCGTCACCTGGCGCCGCGGCGCTGGCTGCCGCGGGTCAAGGCGCCGGATGTCTTCCGGTTCGCCGCGCGGTTGCGGCGCAAGCCCGATGCGAAAATGGCGATGTTGCGGATGCCGCCGCTGTTGCGGACCTACCTGATGATGGGGGGATGGGTGTCGGATCATGCGGTCGTGGATGCCCGGATGAACACGCTTCACGTCTTTACCGGCGTCGAGATCGCAGCGATCCCGCCGGCCCGCAAGAAATTGCTGCGCGCGGTGGCGGGCTGACGACCGACCCTGGAAGGGGCAGGGCGGGGCGATCTGTTACAAAGCCGTGTCGAAACCTTTGCAAGAGTGCCATCGTCCTGTCGTCTTCGCGGGGGAAAGGTCCGGCAGTCCAAAGATCGGACGTCTTTCCAACAGCTTCAAGGTGACATGCCATGTCCAAAGCCAACCTCTTGTTGCCCCGCCCCAATCGCCGCGCCTTTCTGGCCGGATCGACCGCCTTTGCCGCATCGCTGGCGATGCCGGCGATCAGCCGCGCCTCGGCGCGCCCGGTCTTTACGCATGGTGTCCAGTCCGGCGACGTCGACATGTCCTCGGGCATGATCTGGACTCGCACCGACCGTCCGGCCCGGGTGATGATGGAGGTCTCGACCACCGAGAGCTTTGCAGATGCCCGCCGTCTTGCGCCGCTGGATGCGCTGCCCGAAAGTGATTTCGCGGTGAAGCGCCTGCTCACCGACCTCGCTTCGGATCAGGACGTCTTTTACCGCTTCACGGCCGCCGACCTGAGCGACATCAACGCGGTGTCCGAACCCATCGTCGGTCGTTTCCGCACCGCGCCGGGCGCGCGTCGCTCGGTGCGTTTCGCCTGGTCGGGCGATACCGCCGGCCAGGGCTGGGGCATCGACGACGAAGGCATGCGCACCTATGCCACGATGGCCGGGCACCAGCCCGATTTCTTCCTGCATTCCGGCGACACCATCTATGCCGATGGCCCGATGCAGGACCAGGTCGAAAAGGACGGCGAAGTCATCTGGAAGAACACCGTTCTGACCGATGAAAAACGCAAGGTCGCCGAGACGCTGCACGAATTCCGCGGCCAGTGGAAATACAACATGATGGACGAGCACGTTCTGGCGATGAACGCAGCCGTGCCTACCTTCTTCCAGTGGGACGATCACGAGGTGGTCAACAACTGGTCCTCCTCGCGCAGCCTGATGGAAGATGACCGGTATTCCGAGAAGTCGGTGCATGTGCTGGCTGCCCGCGCCGGTCGCGCCTTCCACGAGATGGCGCCGATCCGCTACACGCCGGCCGAACCGGGCCGGGTGTATCGCAAGATATCCTACGGTCCGATGCTGGACATCTTTTTCCTCGATCTGCGCAGCTACCGCGGGCCGAACACGGACAACCTGCAGGGCGAACTGACAAACGAGAGCCGTATCCTTGGCCGCGAGCAGATCGAATGGCTCAAGCGCGAGTTGACGCAATCCAAGGCGACCTGGAAGGTGATCGCCTCCGACATGCCGATCGGCCTTGTTGTCGGCGGCGGTCAGGAAGCCATCGCCAACGGTGACAATGGCGAGGCCAAGGGGCGTGAGCTGGAAATCGCGGGTCTTCTGCGCTTCATCAAGGCTGCAGAGATCCGCAACACGGTCTGGCTGACCGCAGACGTGCACTATACCGCCGCGCACCACTATTCGCCCGACCGGGCCCAGTTCCAGGATTTCGCCCCCTTCTGGGAGTTCGTCTCTGGCCCGCTGCACGCCGGCACCTTCGGCCCGAACGACCTGGACATGACCTTTGGTCCCGAGGTCCGCTATGTGAAAGCACCGGAAGAAGGCCAGGTGAACCTGCCGCCCTCCGCCGGTCTTCAGTTCTTCGGCCTTGTCGACATCGACGGTTCGACCGAGCAGCTGACCGTGCGCCTGATGGACCGTGCGGACACCGAACTCTGGTCCGTGACGCTGGACCCCGAGCGCGCCTGATAGCCGCCTGCTCCTGACAGAAGGGCCGCACCCTCGATCGGGGTGCGGCCCTCGCTTTGTTGACCTGTGTTTCTTTGGGCTGAAAATACTCCGGGGAGCGCGAGGGGCTGGCCTCTCGCTCCTGTCCCGAGAGCCAACGCTGCAGTCAGTACCCGCGCCAGATCCAGCCACCACCAAAGATGCGAGAGCCTTCGGGCGCATAGAAGACGCAGGCCTGTCCCGGGCTGACGCCTTCCTCGGCAACCACCAGTTCCACCTCGGCCTCCGTCTCCGAGATCGGGCGCACCACCGCCTCGCGCGGGGGCCGGGTCGAGCGGACCTTGACCATGAGGTGCCACTCCTCGCGGCTGGTGAAAGGCTCGTCACCCAGCCAGTTGATTTCGCGCACGGGAACCTTGCGGGTCGCCAGCTTCTCCTTGGGGCCGACGATCACTTGCCGAGCCTCCACGTCCAGTTTCACGACGTAGAGTGGTTCCGACAAGCCGCCGATGCCAAGGCCCCGGCGCTGGCCGATGGTATAGTGGATGACACCGTCATGTTCGCCCAGCACGCGGCCATCCACATGCACGATCTGGCCGGGCTCGGCTGCACCAGGGCGCAGTTTCTCGATCACCGCGGCATAATTTCCGTCGGGCACGAAACAGATGTCCTGGCTGTCCGGCTTCATCGCGACGCTCAGCCCGTACTTCGCCGCAAGCGCGCGGGTCTCGTCCTTGGAGGGCAGGTGGCCCAGCGGGAAGCGCAGGTAATCCAGCTGTTCGGGGGTGGTCGAAAACAGGAAATAGCTCTGATCGCGCGAGGCATCGGCGGCGGAATGCAGTTCCGCACCGCGTTCACCCATCTTGCGCTGGATGTAATGGCCTGTCGCCATGCAATCGGCGTCCAGGTCCTTTGCCGTTTCCAGCAGGTCCTTGAACTTCACCCGTTCGTTGCAGCGAATGCAGGGGACCGGGGTTGCGCCGCCCAGATAGCTGTCGGCGAACTCGTCGATGACCGCCTCGCGAAAGATGTTCTCGTAGTCGAGGACATAGTGCGGAAAGCCCATTGATTCGGCGACGCGGCGCGCGTCGTGGATGTCGATCCCGGCGCAACATGCGCCCTTCTTGGCCAGGGCCGCGCCGTGGTCATAAAGCTGCAGCGTCACGCCGACCACGTCATAGCCTTCTTCCTTGAGCATGGCGGCCACGACGGAACTGTCGACGCCGCCGGACATGGCGACGACCACGCGGGTTTCGGACGGCGGTTTGGGCAGGCCCAGCGAGTTCAGTGGGCGCGTGTCGAGGGGCATGACGTCTCTCCTTGGAATGGCGGGAAATATAGGAAAATCCGACCTATTCTCAAGGGGGCGTTTCAGTCGTCGTTAAGTGCCGCGTGGCTTTATGGCCGCCAACGAAATGTTGGAGCAGGCAACATGTACCTTAAAAAGATCGATGGTCCGCGCGCAGTGAAGCTTCCCGATGGCAGCACGATGACTCGTGCCGACCTTCCGCCCCAGGAAACCCGCCGCTGGGTCGCCTCTCGCAAGGCGGCGGTGGTCAAGGCAGTGACCTTCGGCCTGATCAGCCAGGAACAGGCCAAGGATCACTACAATCTCAGCGACGAGGAATTGATGGAGTGGGTGAAGGCCGCGACCGAACACGGCGAGGACGCCCTGAAAGTCACCCGTGTGCAGAAATATCGTCAACCGTGAGTTGAAAACTGGATCCTTCTGGTTATGGTAACAGGGCGTTAACCTTTTTCGCTGAAACATGGGTACAACCTTAAGACATTGCCCGGAGACCCAAATGCGTATCTTGCTGGTAGAAGACGATCCCACCACCTCGAAAAGTATCGAACTGATGCTGAGCCATGCAAATCTCAACGTCTATTCGACCGACATGGGCGAAGAGGGGATCGACCTGGCAAAGCTCTATGACTACGACCTGATCCTACTGGACCTCAACCTGCCGGACATGAACGGGCATGAGGTTCTGCGCCAGCTGCGCGTCGCGCGGATCGACACGCCGATCCTGATCCTGACGGGCGAGGACGATACGCAGTCCAAGATCAAGGGCTTCGGTTTCGGCGCCGACGACTACATGACAAAGCCTTTCCACCGGGACGAACTGGTGGCGCGTATCCACGCGATCATCCGCCGCTCCAAGGGCCACTCGCAGTCGATCATCCGGACCGGCAAGATTTCGGTCAACCTCGATGCAAAGACGGTCGAGGTCGCGGGCAAGCCCGTGCATCTGACCGGCAAGGAATACCAGATGCTGGAACTGCTCTCCTTGCGCAAAGGGACGACGCTGACCAAGGAGATGTTCCTTAATCACCTGTATGGCGGCATGGATGAACCGGAGCTGAAAATCATCGACGTGTTCATCTGCAAATTGCGCAAAAAGCTGTCCGAGGCTACGGGCGACGACAACTATATCGAGACCGTCTGGGGCCGTGGTTACGTCCTGCGTGATCCTGAACCCACGCAGGAAGAACCCAAGGCGATCGCAGCGAACGGGTGATGGCTGGACCTTGTCCCTGACCCCGCCTATCACTTCGGGCAGGTGAGACGCGGGGGCGGAGATGGCCAAGACAGCCTTCAGTGAGAAAACGGTCGGGGATCTGACCGAGGCAGAGGCGCGAGAGGAACTCGCGTCTCTTTCGCATATTCTGGGCGAGGCGAACCAAGCCTATCACGCCGAGGATGCGCCGAAGATTTCCGACGCGGAATACGACGCGCTCAAGCAGCGCAATCTCGATATCGAGGCCCGTTTCCCGGACCTCAAACGTGCCGACAGCCCGTCCGAGCAGGTGGGGGCCGAGCCGTCAAGTAACTTCAAAAAAGTTCGGCATGAGATCCCGTTGTTGTCATTGGACATGTTGTCTGCGGACCAATCGCCAAGTGCATTCGACCGAAAAATTCATAACTTTTTAGGATTGGCGGAGAGCGAGCCTATCGATTATTGGGCCGATCCCAAAATTGACGGCCTCTCTGTGACGCTCATGTACGAGTATGGACATCTTCGCTATGCAGCCACGCGTGGAAACAGGTGGGTTGGCGAAGATGTAACGGAGAATGCAAAAACCATTCGCGACATCCCACATATAATACGCTCAAATATGAGCGAACTGGAAGTTCGTGGCGAAGTATATATGCGAAAGAGTTCATTCCACCGATTGAACTCAAGCCTACGCGAGCGAAGGGCGCGAACTTTCTCAAATCCGAGGAACGCGGCTGCAGGTTCGCTAAGGCAGCTTGATCCTGACGTAACACGTTCCCGGAACTTGAACTTCTTCGCCTATGCCCTTGGGAAGTGCGAAGAGTATCCGGTTGATCGGCAAAGCGACCTCATTTCCTTTCTTCGGCAATTAGATTTTGTCGTGAATAGCATAGGCAGGATTTGCAGCGGAGTTCAGGACCTGCTTGCTTTTCACGCAGAAACAGAAGAACAGCGTGCTGCGTTAGACTATGATATCGATGGTGTCGTCTATAAAGTAAATAAATTCGATTTGCAGCAGCGTCTTGGGTTCTTGTCCACGACGCCTCGCTGGGCAATCGCCCAAAAATTCCCGGCGGAACTGGCCTGGACCCGGCTGGAAGCGATCGA
This sequence comes from Mameliella sp. MMSF_3455, assembly GCF_030733205.1. Lineage (GTDB taxonomy): Bacteria > Pseudomonadota > Alphaproteobacteria > Rhodobacterales > Rhodobacteraceae > Antarctobacter. The sequence continues at coordinate 106,549 of NZ_JASHJL010000011.1, read as the reverse complement.
CATCCAGGTCGGGCGCACAGGTGCGCTCAGCCCGGTTGCACGGTTACACCCGGTGACCGTGGGCGGCGTCGTCGTCTCGAATGTCACGCTGCACAACGAGGACTACATTGCCGGGCGGGACAGCAGTGGCAATTTGATCCGCAATGGCAAGGACATCCGCATCGGGGACTGGGTGCAGGTCTATCGCGCCGGCGACGTGATCCCCAAGGTGGCGGATGTGGATCTGTCCAAACGGCCCGAAGGCGCCGAACCCTACCAGTTCCCGACCACCTGCCCGGAATGCGGCTCTGATGCCATTCGGGAGGAGGGCGACGCGGTACGCCGCTGTACCGGCGGGTTGATCTGCCCGGCCCAGGCGGTCGAAAAGATGAAACATTTCGTGTCTCGCGCCGCTTTCGACATCGAAGGTCTGGGAGCGAAACAGGTCGAGCAATTCCACGCTGACGGCTGGATCGCCGAACCGGCGGACATCTTCACCTTGGAAGCCCGCTATGGCAGCGGCATGCAGCAACTCAAGAACCGGGAAGGCTGGGGCGAGAAATCCGCGGCCAATCTCTTTGCCGCGATCGAGGAACGCCGCAACATTCCGCTGGCGCGCCTGCTGTTTGGCTTGGGCATCCGCCACGTCGGAGAAGTGGCGGCCAGTGATCTGGCCCGGCACTTTGGCACCTGGGATACGCTGGTTGCGGCCATCGACGCAGCTGGTCCTGCGGCGAAGGCCCAGCGCGATGCCGATGCCGCCGAAGAGTCCGAGCGCCGTGCGGCTGCAACAGAAGGGCGCCGCGCGCGTATCAAAGAAAGTCGAGACGCCGCCTGGGCCGATGTGCCCGCAGAGGCACGCGCCGCCTGGGACGAGATTACCGGCATCGACGGCATCGGCGCGACGGTCGCCGTCGCGCTTGTCACCAGTTTCGCACAAGAGGCCGAACGCGCCTCGATCGACCGTCTGACCGACAATCTGACCATCCAGCAGGCCGAACGACCCGATACCGAAGGCTCTGCCGTCGCCGGGAAAACCGTGGTCTTTACCGGCTCGCTCGAACGGATGACGCGGGCCGAGGCCAAGGCGCGCGCCGAGGCCCTGGGCGCGAAGGTCTCGGGCTCGGTCTCGAAAAAGACGGATATCGTGGTTGCTGGCCCCGGCGCCGGCAGCAAGGAGAAAAAGGCGCGCGAACTGGGGCTGACGGTGCTGGACGAGGACAGCTGGCTGGAGTTGATCGGCGCATGAGCGGACGGCCCGAGCCGCTCTGGCCGCTCTTTGCCGATCTCACCGGATTGGACGGGATCGGGCCGAAGTCGGCGCAGGCCCTCGAAGCGGCGGGGATCGAGACCCCGCGCGACCTGCTGTTTACCTTGCCCTATTCCGGGATCGACCGACACCTGAAGGACAGCGTGATCGCCGCAGAACTGCCGGGTGTCGCGACGGTCGAAGCCATGATCGGGCATCATCGTCCATCCGCGCGACGCGGTGGTGCCTACCGTGTCGAAGCCGACGATGCGCGTACGCGCTTTCAGGTGGTCTTTTTCCATGGCGGCGGCGAGTACATCAAACGCATGTTGCCCACGGGGCAGAGGCGTATCCTCTCTGGCCGGGTCGAGCTTTTCGACGGCGTGCCGCAGATGGTCCACCCAGAGCATATGCTGCGCCCCGAAGAGGCGGATCAACTGCCGGGATTCGAGCCGGTCTACCCGCTCACCGGCAACATCACTCAAAAACTGATGACCCGGTCGATGACCGACGCGCTGACCCGATTGCCGGACCTGCCGGAATGGATCGACACGGTGCAGAAGTCCTCTGAAGGCTGGCCCGATTGGGACGCGGCGCTGCGTGCGGCTCATGCGCCCGAGGGGCAGCAGGATTTGTCGCCGATGGCGCCGGCACGGGCGCGCCTGGCCTATGACGAACTGATGGCGCACCAGCTGACCCTGGCCCTGGCCCGGGCGAAACGGCGGCGCGCCCCGGGGATCGTCAGCCAGGGCACGGGCCGTTTGCGGGACCGCGTGCTGGCCGCGCTGCCCTATAGCCCGACCGGGGCGCAGACGCTTGCGATACGGGAAATTGCCGAGGACATGGCCAAGCCGCAGCGGATGAACCGGCTGTTGCAGGGCGACGTGGGCGCGGGCAAGACGCTGGTCGCTTTCATGGCGTTGCTGACCGCGGTCGAAGCGGGCGGGCAGGGGGTCATGATGGCCCCGACCGAAATTCTTGCCCGTCAACACCTTGAGGGCTTGCAGCCGCTTGCCGAAAGCGCAGGTGTGGTTCTGGAACTGCTGACCGGGCGCGACAAGGGAGCGGAGCGCAAGGCCAAGCTGGCGGCGCTTGCGCAGGGCGACATCCAGATCCTTGTCGGCACCCATGCGGTGTTTCAGGCGGATGTGGCATTCGCCGACCTTCGGCTGGCCATCATCGACGAACAGCACCGCTTTGGCGTGCGGCAACGGATGGAACTGGGCAAAAAGGGCGTGGGCGCGGATGTGCTGGTCATGACCGCCACGCCGATCCCGCGCAGCCTTGCGCTGGCACAGTACGGCGACATGGATGTTTCGGTTCTGGATGAGAAACCACCGGGTCGCAAACCGGTCAAGACGGCGCTGGTTTCCAACGAACGCATGGACGAAGTTGTCGACCACCTGCGCCGCGCCATCGCCGAGGGACGGCAGGCCTACTGGGTCTGTCCGCTGGTCGAAGAGAGCGAAAGCTCCGATCTGGTGGCCGCCGAGGCGCGGTTTCAGCACCTGCGCGCGGCGCTTGGCGAAGGGGTTGTGGGTCTCGTACACGGCCAGTTGCCGCCAGCGGAAAAGGACGCGGCAATGGCGCGTTTTGTGGCCGGAGAGACCGCCGTCCTGGTGGCGACCACGGTGATCGAGGTCGGGGTGAACGTGCCCAATGCCTCGATCATGGTGATCGAGAGGGCCGAGAGTTTCGGTCTGGCGCAGTTGCACCAGTTGCGCGGACGTGTGGGACGAGGCGAGGCGGCCTCGACCTGCCTGCTGATGTATCAACCCCCATTGTCAGAGACGGGGATGAAGCGCCTGACCACGCTGCGTGAGACGGAAGACGGGTTCCGCATCGCCGAGGTCGACCTCGAGATGCGCGGCGCGGGGGATGTGATCGGCGTGGCGCAATCCGGGCTGCCACGTTTCAGAATTGCGGACCTCGAACGGCAGGCGGCGCTGATGTCCGTTGCGCAGTCCGATGCCCGCAGGCTTTTGGCAGAGGATCCGGATCTGACCGGCCCGCGCGGACAGGCGGCACGCCTGCTTCTCTGGCTGATGCGGCAGGACGAGGCCATCCGCCTTATCGGCGTTGGCTGACATCATGCGGCCAACCCGGGGGGACCCGGACCTGCATGGCTACGATCGCCGGGGAGAGCGCATTTCCAGTGGGCCTCACAATTTGTTCCCAAATGTTCTCATTAAGTTCTTTACAGGTCGTTAAGAATATGAGAACAAAGGGTCAACAAACGGAACACTGGAGCCGAGCCATGATCGACACCGTCAAGACCGTCCTGAACCGCCAGCACGATACGCTCTGGCAGGATGCCCTCGGCGCCGTTGCCTTGGCGGTGATCTTCATCGGTGCGCTGCACCTGCCGTCCGTTTTCTGAGTTTCTGCCTGCGTGTCTGTAGCCCTGGTCAAACGCACATCGCCTGTCCGGATGTGCCGCCTGTCCCCAGATCGGTTCGCCTGCCTGTAACCGGTCACGACCAAGGTTTCCTATGGATCAACACGCTCCTTGCCGCCGCCTCCTTGTCCCGGAGTGCGGCGGCTTTTTTCTTTTCGGGATAGTGGCTTGAGCCAGTCAGGCGGACTGCGAGTCCCGCGCTTCCTCGACTGCTTGGCTGGCCGCGTCAAGCGCCAGCATGATCGAGGCATGCCGGTTCTTGTAGGCGGCTGCCGGGCGCAACACCTCCAGCCCGTCGAAAGGTGCGGGTGGTGTCGGGCCGTCCTCTTTCAACATGGCGCGCAGGGAATCGCGGGCGGCCTGAATTTCCTCCGGTGTGCGCCCGATGATGGCGCCGCCGACGACGGATGCCGCTGCCTGGCCAAGCGCGCAGGCCTTCACGTCCTGGCCAAAGTCGGCAACCTTGCCGTCCTTCATGGTCAGATCGACAGTCACGGTCGAACCGCACAGCGGCGAGCGCTTCTTGACGCTGACCTGCGGATCCTCGAGCCGGGAATTATGCGGAATCTCCGCCGCTAGTTCGAGGATGCGACCGGAATAGAGCTTGATCAGGTCGGTTTCGCCGCTCATGGCTTTCTCCTGCTGCAGGTCTCACATACATAGGCGGCACGGTCCCCGATGCAAAAGGTTTTTCCAATGGCTTTCGACACCTCCACACTAAAGTATGATGATCGCGGCCTGATCCCCTGCATTGCGCAGGACGCCGAGGGGGGCGAGGTGCTGATGATGGCCTGGATGAATGCCGAGGCCGTGGCCAGAACGCTGGAATCGGGCCGCGTGACCTATTGGTCGCGGTCGCGGCAGGCTTTCTGGATCAAGGGAGAAAGTTCGGGGCACATCCAGGAACTGGTCGACCTGCGGGTGGATTGTGACCGGGATTGCCTTTTGGCCCTGGTGCGGCAGACGGGTCCGGCCTGCCATACCAACCGGCGCAGTTGTTTCTACACTGCGCTGCGCGACGGCGACGAAGTGGAATTGATGAAGCCGATGACCGGGTAAGAGATTACGCGGTCAGGCCGACCATTTCTCGAAGTTCCCGAGGGGTCCGGCCCTCGGCGCGATATGTGGCGATGGCACGGGCGTCGTCGCGCTTGGCGAGGCGTCGACCGTTTTCATCGCGGATCAGGCGGTGATGCAGGTAGACAGGCGTCTCCAATCGCAGAAGCGCCTGCAATAGAACGTGGATCTGCGTTGCGTCGTTAAGATCCTTACCCCGGATCACATGGGTGACGTCCTGTGCGGCGTCATCCAACACCACCGATAGATGGTATGATCCAAGAAAATCTTTTCGGGACAAAACGATATCACCCACTCCTGATGCTAGGTCCGCGCCGGAGACGGTGATCCTGCGGCCCGGCGTGCCGCCGTCGGGACCGGTTTCAACGAAGTCCGCCAGCGGTGTTTTCAAGGTCGCCAGTGCGGCGGCCATGTCCAATCTCAGCGCCATCCCGTCGGGTGGCTTCGCGGTGTCGCGCGGATAGCGGTGTCGGCAGGTGCCGGGGTAGACCACGCCATCCGGCCCATGAGGCACTTCGGCGCCTTCCTGCGGAGCGGCAACGGCGGCGGTGATGTCGCGACGCGTACAACTGCAGCCGTAGAGCAGGCCGCGCGACCACAGGTCTTGCAGCGCGACTTCATAGGCCTGCGTGCGGTCGGATTGGCGCATCGGCGGGGCATCCCAGGTGACCCCGAGCCATGTCAGGTCGTCCAGGATTTGACGTTCCCATTCCGGGCGAGAGCGAGTGTGGTCAATGTCCTCGATCCGCAACAGGAATCGCCCGGCTGCTGCGCGCGCCAGATCATGCGCCAGCAGCGCCGAATAGGCATGTCCCAGATGCAGCGGACCGGTCGGGGACGGCGCAAAGCGTGTAGTGTATATCACTTCTTTTCAACAACATATACGGTTGATTCAATGTTTTTTCCGGGCAGGTGCGGGCCGTGCTCGCGGAAGAGTTGCGTCAGGCTCCCGTCGGCCACGCGGCGTTCCACCAGGGCTTCGAAAGCCGGATCCTCAAGCGTATGATCGTTGAAGGAAAAGACGCATTTCGCACCCGGTTCCAAGGCGTCAAAGATGCGTTCAAGCGCGCCAAGGGGCGCGGCCCCTGCACCGATGACACCGATGGCGGCGATTGCGGCATAGCCGCCGGGCAGAGGGTCGTCCGTGCCGATCGGGGTCAGGTTGCGGTACGTCTGGCGCTCTTGTGCCAGTTCCAACATGCCGGGCGACAGGTCGACCCCGTCGATGGTCGTGAATCCGGCCAGTCGCAATGCCAGTCCCGACAGGCCGGTGCCACAGCCGAAATCAAGGATCGGGGCGGTCAGATCCGGCATGAACGTGTGCAGAGCCTCGGCGCAGCGGCGTGGGGTGGCATAGCCTTCGCCCGCGACCGCTGCGTCGTAAGTCTTTGCCCAGGCGTCATAAAGTTCCCGGGTCTCTTCGTCTGTGCGGGCCTTGTAGACCTTGTCGAAATAGGGATCGCTCATGCAGACAGGGTTCTACTCTGCGGCCTGGTCGTCAACCCCCTGTTCGGCGAGCCATGCGCTCCAGACCTCCTTGGCACGGTCGGTGTAGCCCTTGTAGCGTTCCCGACGTCCCTTGCGGCCACCGCGCAGACCTTCGAGGGGGCGGAACAGACCGAAGTTGACGTTCATCGGCTGAAAGGTCTTGGCCTCGGCGCCGCCCGTGATGTGGTGGATCAGCGCGCCATGAGCGCTGTCCTGCGGCACGGAAGGCATTGTCTTTCCAAGGATTTCCGAGGCCGCCATGCGCCCGGCGATCAGCCCCATGGCCGCCGATTCCACGTAACCCTCGACGCCGGTGACCTGGCCGGCGAAGCGGATGTTCGGCTTGGACCGCAGCCGCATCTGTTCGTCCAGCAGGGTCGGGCTGTTCAGGAAGGTGTTCCGGTGGATCCCGCCGAGACGCGCGAAACTGGCATTCTCCAGCCCTTGAATCATTTTGAAAACAGAGGCTTGCGCGCCATACTTCATCTTTGTTTGAAAGCCGACGATATTGTAGAGCGTGCCCAGGGCATTGTCGCGGCGCAACTGCACGACGGCATAGGGTTTTTCCTCGGGCTTGTGCGCATTGGTCAGACCGATGGGTTTCATCGGCCCATGGCGCAGGGTCTCTCGTCCGCGTTCGGCCATGACCTCGATCGGCAGGCAGCCGTCGAAGTAACCTGCTGTTTCGCCTTCATGAAATTCGGTCTTGTCCGCCACCAGAAGGGCGTCGATGAAAGCTTCGTACTGATCCCTGGTCATCGGGCAGTTGAGGTAGGCCTTGCGCTCTTCCTCCGTCTCGCCCTTGTCATAACGGGATTGCCGCCAAGCCACTGACATATCTATGCTTTCTGCATAAACAATCGGCGCGATCGCGTCGAAGAAGGCCAGCCGGTCAGAGCCGGTCTCGCGCTGGATCGCTTCGCCCAAGGCGGGGGAAGTCAACGGCCCGGTGGCAAAGATCCACTGGCCCTCGTCCGGAAGCGTGTCGATTTCTTCGTATGAAATCAGTATGTTGGTGTGGTCTTGCAAGGCGGCGGTGACGCTCTCGGCAAAACCTTCGCGGTCCACGGCCAGGGCGCCACCTGCGGGCAGGCGCCGGTCATAGGCCGTGGCCATGATCAATCCGCCGGCCTGCAGCATCTCCCAATGCAAAAGGCCCACGGCATTCTGTTCGTGATCATCCGACCGGAAGGAGTTGGAGCAGACCATTTCTCCAAGGTTTCCAGTCTGATGCGCGAAGGTCTTCACCTCCGGGCGCATCTCGTGAAGCACCACTTTCACGCCCATGTTGGCGGCCTGCCAGGCCGCCTCGGATCCGGCCATTCCGCCGCCGACGATATGCAATTCCTGTGTCATGGCGCGCATCTAGGCCAGGACAGCGCCGCTGCCAAGACCCCTTCGGAGTTTGTACGTTTTGTACGTTTTGTACGAAACGTACGCCGATTCCGACGTTTTGTACAAACGAGTCAGAAAGCCTTAACCCTTCTGCCAGTCGGGCGGACGTTTTTCCAGAAAGGCCGAGATCCCCTCGTCGGTGTCGCGCCACAGCATGTTCTCGACCATGACCTGACCGGCGTGGGCATAGGCCGCGTCGAGGTCCATCGTGATCTGTTCGTAGAAGGTGCCCTTGCCGATTTTCACCGCCGCCGTCAGCTTGGCGGCCACGGTCTCGGCCAGGTCGCGCGTCGCGGTGTCCAGCTGGTCAGGGGGCACGACCTTGTTCACGAGGCCCGCGGCCTCGGCCTCATCGGCTGACAGGAAACGTCCCGTAGTCAGCATCTCGAAGGCCTTCTTGCGGTGGACATTGCGCGTCAGCGCCACCATTGGCGTCGAGCAGAACAACCCGATGTTCACCCCGTTGACGCCAAAGCGCGTGCCCTCGGCCGCCACGGCCATGTCGCAGGAGGCGACCAACTGGCAGCCGGCGGCGGTGGCGATGCCATGCACCTGGGCAATCACCGGCTGGGGCAGGCGGGTCAGCCCGGTCATGACGCTGGTGCAGCGGGCAAACAGATCGGCGAAGTAGCCGCGGCCGCCATCCTCGGCCTGGCGTCCGGCCTGCATCTGCTTCAGGTCATGCCCGGCGCAAAAGGCCTTGCCCGCGCCCGAAATCACGACCACGCGGGTTTCGCGGTCTTCGGCCAGCGCGTCGATCTGGGATTGCAGCGCGGCCAGCATCTCGTCCGAGAGGGCGTTCAGCCGTTCGGGGGCGTTCATGTGCAGATGCGCGATGCCGTCCGTGTCGTGACGTTCCAGGATTTGCATCTTGTCCTCCTCGTTTGGGGCAGATTAGCTGCCGCCAGATCGGGAGGAAAGACGGTGACGCTGAAACTGAATGCCGCAGAGGTGAGTGACTACCTGGAGGAGGTCTTTCCGCAGGTGGATGGCATGTTCGGGATCGACAGGCTGGACGAGGACCTGCTGGTCATGCGCCTGTTCAACGACGAGCGGCACCTGCGGCCCGGGGGCACGGTGTCCGGTCCCGCGATGTTCAGCCTGGCGGATGTGGCGGCCTATGTGGCGACGCTGGCGCGAATCGGAAAGCAGGCGCTGACCGTCACCACGCATTGTTCGATCGACTTCATGCGTAAACCCGCCGCCGGGGTCGATGTGCTGGCCGAGGCGCGGGTGTTGAAACTGGGACGTACGCTGTCGGTGACGGATGTTCTTCTGTTCAGCGAGGGCGAGGCCAAACCGCTGGCCCATGCCTCGCTGACCTATTCGATTCCGCCCGCGCGGTGAGGGGGCGGCGGGGTGACCCCCGCCCTCCACCCGTGCTCCGCCGTCAGGGCATAAGCTTCAACACGTAGCCGGGCAGGGCAAAGGCGGCCTTGTGCACCTCTGGCGTGTAGTAGTCGCAGGCGATGCCGGCGGTGGCGAAACGCTCTGTCAGGTCCTTGACCGTCACGCTGCGCGCCGGGCCATCGGTGCCCCAGCCGAAGGCCATCGGTCCGCCCGCGTAGGTCGGCACGGTGGCCATGTAGCAGGTGGCATCGGTGAAAAGGGCCTGGAAGGCACGCATGGTGTTGGTCAGTTCCTCGCCCTGCAGGAAGGGCACGCCGTTCTGGGTTACCAGGATGCCGCCAGGGGCCAGCGCGCGCTTGGCATGGCCGTAGAAAGTGTCGGTGAACAGGACCTCGCCGGGGCCGATGGGATCGGTGCTGTCGACGATGATGACGTCGTAGCCGCCCTGGGTGACCTTCATGAACTCGGCCCCGTCGGCGATCACCAGGTCAAGGCGGTCGTCGTCGAAGGCGCCCTGGGACAGCATCGGCAGGTACTGCTTGGAAAACTCGACCACGCCGGCGTCGATCTCGACCATCGTGACCTGTTCGACACCTGCATGTTTCAGCACCTCGCGTGCCATACCGCCATCGCCGCCGCCGACGATGCAGACCCGTTTCGCCGCGCCGTGAGCGAGCATCGGGACATGGGTCAGCATCTCGTGGTAGATGAAATTGTCGCCCTCGGTGGTCTGCACCACGTCGTCCAGCGTCAGCATCCGGCCAAAGGTGCCGTTCTGGAAGACGCGCAGGCGCTGGTGGTCGGTCTCGCTGTCGTAGAGCAGTTCATCGACGGTAAAGCTCTGGGCGTAATGGCCGTGCAGGGCTTCGCGCATCCAGGTCTTGTCGGTCATCGGGTCGGTCTCCTTGCGGTATGCGGGCGCGAGGATAGCGGGCGGTCCGGCCACCTCGACGGGGGCAATGAAAAAAGGGCGGCAGGGGCCGCCCTTTGACGCGATCTGCGCGGATTGGTCAGGCGGCGACGCCGGCCTCGGCAACCACGCCTTCGCCGCGCTTGAGTTCCTTGACGCGGACGTCGGCAGTCGAGAAGGCGCGGCCCAAAACATCGACGGCCTTCCACGGTTCGGCATCGCCGCACATGAAGACGTCGAAGGCGCCGTAGCCGATTTCCGGCCATGTGTGGACCGAGATATGGCTTTCGGCCAGCACGGCCACGCCGCTCACGCCCTGGGGGCTGAACTTGTGCGTGTGGATGTGCAGCAGGGTCGCGCCGCAGGTGTCCACGCAGTCGCGAAAGGCCTGCTGGATGCGCGCCTCGTCGTCGAGACCCTCTCCGTCGACCACTTCGATGATCAGGTGGGTGCCCGCAAAGACGCTGCCGTCGCGGCGGATGAAGTGATCGTCGCGGTTTTCGTCAAAGACGTCGCGCGGCATCACGGATTCATTTGCGGGGGCCAGACCCCGGGTGGTGTCTTCCTCTTGGGCGCCTGTCTCCAGACCGTACCCCAGTTGGAAGAGGTTGATGTCCTTCATGACATGCCTCCTTCAAGCCAGCAGTGCGTTCCAGTCGGTCCCTTAGCGCCCCCCGAAGACACATGAGCCCAGCACGATGGCTGGGCGTCCGGGTTGGGATCGGGTCCGAAAGTAAGGCCCACCTAAGAGCCTGCCTTGAGTCGTTCAAGAGAAAATTTCTGCAAGCGCGAGAAAATCCGCCATGCGTTCGGAACAGGGCGGTCAGGGCGCGGCGCCGATGCCCCAGAACAGGCCGAAGCCGATCACCGCCAGGCTGGCCAGGGCGGCGTATCCCGTCAGCTTCCAGCGGCAGAAGGGGCGTTCGCCGAAGGTGCGCCCGTCGAGGCCGGAGACGACTACCTTCATCGGCGTGTCGTTCCAGCGATAGTGCAGGATCCAGACCGGCAGCAGGATGCGGCGATAGCGGATGCCCGAGGTGTCGGCGTTGAAGCCGATGTTGGACACGCGGCTCTTGTTGATGTGGCCCTTGATGCGGTTGCGGATCAGCAGCCGCTTGTCCGCCTCGTTGGCGGCCAGGCCTTCGGCGACGCTCTGGTGATGGCGTTCGGCGGCGAAACCGGCGAGGTATCCGGCGCGGTAGGGGCGCAGGCGGCGGGGGTCGAAATGATGCAGGATGCCGTCGCGGATCAGTGGCGTGACATGCGGGCTGGCGGGCATCAGAAGGTCGTCGAAATCCACGGTCATGCTGCCACTGGTGCGCCGGGTACGGCGGTTCTTGCCGCTGCCGGTGGTGTAGCTGGCCCAGTAGTCCACGGCCTCGGTGCTGTCGAAGGTCCAGAAAGGCGCAAAAAGCCCTGCGACACGGCCCTTTTCCACGGTCGCGGCCAGGTCCTTGGGGGCCGCGAGCCGGCCGCGCACCCAGTCCAGCGCATGTTTCTGCGCGTCCTTTTCCGGGACGCGAAACGGAATCAGCGCAGTGGTGCGATAGCCCGTGTCCGCCGAGGACAGCACAACGGCGCCATCGCAATAGGGGCAGCGGTCCGACAGGGCGGCACCGGTAAAGACCACTTCTCCGCCGCAGGTTTCGCAACGGTGGGCGCGGCTGTCGGGCAGGTCGGGCGGCAGGGTTTCGGGCGTGTCGGCGTGATAGTCCGTTTCGGCGCTGGCGGCCCCGTCCCAGGGCGTTTCCAGCGTCCGGGTGTCGCCGCAACTGGTGCAGGCCAGCGCCTGCACGGCAGGATCGTAGAGACACTGGCCGCCGCAGTTCGGGCAGCGGAGCTCTGACTGGTCGGTGTCGATGACGTTCATGAATCCGCGTCCGAAAGCGCGCTGGCGATGTGCAGCAGGACTTCAAGCCTCAGCCAGGACCGCGCGATGGCACCGTCGAGATCGCCCGAAGCGCCCCAGTCGCCGATGATCGTGGCCAGGAACCAGGTGGCCATTGCCCAGATCGCGATCCAGGACCATCCCGCGATGGTTCGCAGAAACCCGGCGGATCCCTGTTTCAGCTCGTGCTTGGCCTCGTAGACGTGGACCAGCTTGCGCATGGCCCCGGCGCCAATGGCGGTCGACAGTGCCAAAAGGGCGAGGCCGGACAGGAGCGGACCGAGAAGAGAAAATGGTTGCATCGGGGGTCTTGTCGTTGTTCGGGCGCAGACTGCATGGCGGCCAGACCTATCGCAAGGCAGTATTCCCTGACCTTGTGCGGTGGTCGAGAGGTGCGAAAATTTGGGGTAATATGATACCGTAATCTCAAGCGATTGATTTTGTACAATTAATTCTGCGACCGCGCGCTTGACTGGGAAAATTGCCTGCGTATAACGGCGCAATCGAATTCAGGGCCGGGGCTTCGCCTCGGCTTTCTCACTCGAAACGGACCGATACATATGAAAACCTACTCTGCAACTCCGGCAGACATCGACAAGAAATGGATCGTGATCGACGCCGAAGGCCTCGTTCTGGGTCGTCTTGCCTCGATCGTCGCCACGCGGCTGCGCGGCAAGCACAAGCCTTCCTTCACCCCGCACATGGACTGTGGTGACAACGTCATCATCGTGAACGCGGACAAGGTGCAGCTGACCGGCAAGAAGCGCGACGAGCACTTCTACTGGCACACCGGCCACCCGGGCGGCATCAAGTCGCGCACCAAGGCGCAGATCCTTGAAGGCGCCCACCCCGAGCGCGTCGTCTTCCAGGCCGTCAAGCGCATGCTGCCGGGCAACCGCCTGTCGCGCAAGGTGCTGACCAACCTGCGCATCTACGCCGGCGCCGAGCATCCGCACGAAGCCCAGAACCCCGAGGTTCTGGACGTGAAATCGAAGAACTCCAAGAACACCCGGGTGGCGAAATAATGGCTGATCAGATCAACTCTCTGGAAGAGCTGGGCGCAGCAGCCGGCGTCGAGGACGTCGTCGTCGCCGAGGAAACCCCGCGTGAGCCGGTCCGTGACGAGCTGGGCCGCTCCTATGCCACCGGCAAGCGGAAGGACGCGGTGGCCCGCGTCTGGATCAAGCCGGGCTCCGGCAAGGTCACCGTCAACGGCAAGGAAATGGACAAGTACTTTGCCCGTCCGGTTCTGCAGCTGATCCTGCGCCAGCCGTTCCAGGTGGCCGGTGTCGAAGGCGAATTCGACGTCTATGCCACCGTCAAGGGCGGCGGTCTGACCGGTCAGGCCGGCGCGGTCAAGCACGGTGTCTCGAAGGCGCTGCAACTGTACGATCCCTCGCTGCGCGGCCCGCTCAAGGCGGCCGGCTTCCTGACCCGCGACAGCCGTGTCGTCGAGCGTAAGAAGTTCGGTAAGCGCAAGGCGCGTCGTTCGTTCCAGTTCTCGAAGCGCTAAATGTTTCGACATCGCGATTGCAGGGGCCCTTCGGGGCCCCTTCTTTTTTGGGTGTGGGGGTTCCGGCCCGATGCTTGCCTGTGGCAAGCCCCCGGAGGTATTGGGGACGCAGGAAAGAAGGGGGGCAGCGCGGGTGGAAACGGTCGGGATCGAGGATGCGGGCAGGCTGGCGCATGTTGTGTCGGGGACGGTCGATGCCGAGCGGCTGACGCTGTTTTCCACGATGAAGAACGAGATGGGTTTCCTGCCGGCCTGGCTGGACCATCATCGCGCCATCGGGTTCGAACAATTCCTGATCTGGGACGATGCCAGCGACGACGGATCGTTCGATTATCTGTGCGCGCAGCCGGACGTGGTGGTGATGCACTCGGACCTCTCTTTCGGGGATCTGCTGCGCTATCGTGATCCGGACGGGGCCGTGCGAGAGGAGCGGGCGGGGACCTATTTCAAGATCGCCCTGCCGCATCTTTTCTTCGATGGTGCCTTTGTCGGTTATGTCGACGCGGATGAGTTTCTGTTCCTGCCATTGGGTGTCACCTCGATCCGTGAGGTGGTCGACCGGTTGCGGACAGAAGGCGCGCCTTCGGCGGTGGCCTCGGTGGTGGAGTTCTTTCCGGCCTCGGCCGATGGATTGAAAGGGGAACTGCCGCAGAATTTCGACGCGCTGATCAAGGCCTATCCGTATTTCCAGTGCGAGCCGCTGGTCGCCCTGCGGCCGGGCGCCCAGCCCGAGCTGCTGGGCAAGTCCAAGACGGCCCGGCTGTTCAAACGGTACGGGGTCGAACCGCAGGTGGTGCGCCGGGGCTGGCAGCGGGTCTGGATGTCGTCGCGCGCCAAGAAGGCGCAGCAGTTCCAGAAATCGCCCCGACACAAGACGCCGCTGGTGCTGCGCGATGCGCAAAGCCGCCTGACCGGGTCACATTATGGCAACTTGGCCCCCTCGTCCGAGGTGCTGCTGACGGTGGCGCACTTCGTCTTTACGGCGCAGTTTGCCGACAAGATCGACCGGGCGACCGCCTGGGGCGCCCATGCCAACGCTGCCGCCAAGTATCGATATTACGCCCAATTGCTGGAGCGTATGCAGGACGTCGAGGATGGATTCCTCGATGAGAGCTCTGTGTCCTACGAAGGACCGGCGCAGCTGCTGCGCTGCGGGCTCATGCGCTGGTAGGCGGCAGCACGAAACGGGCCGAGGGCCAGGCCTCGGCGACCTGGGGCAGGCGGAGGGCCGCTGCCTCGTAGACGGGGGCATAGTGGCAGGCGATTTCGCCTTCCAGGTCTTCCGAAAGGCCCGATCCCTTGGCGCGGCTGTTGACCGCGCGCATCCCGGCCTGGGCATCCACCGCCACATCCGCAAAGCGCGACAGGTCGGCGATTCCATTGGCCGTGAACAGCGTCTCGAACGGGGTCAGAAAGACGTCGCCGGGGTCAAAGACCGCCTCTATGGCCGACAGGGTCAGATCGTAACGGCTGCGCGCCTCGGCCTCCGGGGTGGCGTAGAAGGCGCGCAGGGGAGCCTCGTTCTCGGCGGCCTCTGGCAGGCGGCCCTTTTCCATTTCCATCCGCATGTGAGAGCGCAGGCGGTCGACCGGGTCGCGCATGGAGAACAGCAGCTTGACGGCGATGCCCCGGCTGGCGAACCCGTCGCGAATGCGGGCCAGAGTATCGGCGGGAAGCGCCGCGTAGGAGGGGGTGATGTCACCCGTGCGCGTGATCCCGTCCTGTGCGAGAAGCCCGGCGAAATAGTCGAAATAGGCGTTTTCGTCCTGTTGCAGGCGCCAGCGCAGATGCGCCGCCGGCTCCGGCGCGCCGAGCGCGATCTTGGCACGGGCGCGCAGCTTGCCCAGAGTGGAGGGTTCGGGCGCGCGGTAGCGGGCAAAGACGCCGCCGCTGTGATGTTCCCAGGACTGGTATTCCCCCAAGCGGCCGAAATCCGATCCCGGCTGGCGTGCCAGGTAGGCCTGGATCCAGGAGGATCCGCATTTCTGGCCCCCGAGGCCGAGAAAGAAGGTCTTGGTCATCCTGGCTCCCTGGCGGCGGTCATGGCGCGCGCCTGTCGTTTCGCTGGGCCGGAAATACCTCGGGCGGCTTGCCTGTGGCAAGCGGGGGCAAGCCGCCACCCGGCCGCTTCTATTGATCCGGCGGTATCAGGCCCAATCCGCGCAGGTAGACGCCGATGCCCGATTCCAGCAGGTCCTCGGGCGGGAAGGGGGCCTGGGTGCCGGGCGAGTTGCGGGCGAAAAGCTCGACAACCCCGTGACTGAGAGCCCAGACATGGGCCGAGAACATCGCCGGGGGCGGACGTTTTTCGGGCGGAATATGCTGCGAGAGCTTCTCTGCCGCGGTTTCCAGCACCGCGCGCGCCCGGGACGAGGCCATCGCCAGTTCCGGAGAATGGTTGACCGAAACGCCGGATTCGAACATCGCGATGTAGTGGCCGGGATATTTGCGCGCAAACGCCAGGTAGGCCCGGCCCGTCGCCTCGAAGGCGGCCAGCGCCGAGGGTTGGCCCTTGTCATAGGCGTATTGCATGACATCGGCGAATATCTCGTAGCCCTGCCGCGCGGCTTCGGCGATCAGGTCCTCGCGGCCGGAAAAATGCCGGTAGACCGCCGCCGGGGTGACGCCGGCCTGTTTCGCCGCCTCCGAGAGGGTAAAGCCCGAGGGGCCTTTCTGCTCGATCAGCTTCAGCGCGGCCTCGACCAGGGCCTGGCGCAGGTTGCCGTGATGGTATCCGCGTTTCTTGACCATGTCCGGCCCCTCAGGCCTCCCAGATCTCCGGCCCGCCCAGGACCTTGGAATCGGGCGCGCCCAGGGCCTTGCTGTTCTTGCGCGCGTAATCGAGATGGGTCAGCACATGGCGGATTGCGGCCAGCCGGGCGCGTTTCTTGTCGTCCGAACGGACCACCGTCCAGGGCGCGGGGGAGGTATGTGTGCGGGTCAGGGTTTCCTGGATGGCAGCGGAATAGGCATCCCAGCGGGCCAGCCCCTCGACGTCGATACGGCTGAGCTTCCACTGTTTCAGCGGGTCGTTCTCGCGCTTCAGAAAGCGACGCAACTGTTCGGCGCGGCCGACGTTCAGCCAGAACTTGAAGACATGGATGCCCTCGTCCACCAGCATCTTTTCGAAGGCGGGGACCTGGCTGAAGAAATGCTCGCGCTGTGCGTTGTCGCAAAAGCCGAAGACATGCTCGACCACGCCCCGGTTGTACCAGGACCGGTCGAAAAAGACGATTTCCCCGGCTGCCGGCAGGTGGTCGATGTAGCGCTGGAAATACCATTGCGTGGCCTCGGTGTCCGAGGGTTTGCCAAGCGCCACGACACGGGCGCCGCGCGGGTTGAGGTTCATCCGGAAACGCTTGATCGTGCCGCCCTTGCCGGCGGCGTCGCGTCCCTCGAAGACCAGCGCAAGGCGGGCGCCGCTTTCCTTGGCCCAGGCCTGCATCTTGACCAGCTCGATCTGCAGGCGTTCCATCTCCTTGTCGTAGGTCTTGCGCTTCATCTCCTCGGAATAGGGATAGCTGGTGTCGAGGATGTCGTCCTTGTCGGCGCGGCTGATCGCCTCGCGCACGGGCTTGGGGGCGTCATGCTCGAAGTAGCTGGAGATGGCGCCGTCGAAGGGGAGCGTCATGGAGGGCCTCGCGCGTCTAAGTGACCGGCACTATGGGATGTTAAGAGGATTAACGCAAACCATTGTCGCCCCCGTGACGGCCCGGACGGGGGCGGGGATCAGCGCAGGCCCGCCCGTTCTGCGGCCCGTCGGATCGCCTCGACCACGGCGCCGGGGCGGGCGTGCTGGGGCATGTGGCCGACGCCATCCAGCGGGGTGACTCGGGCGTTGGGCAAGAGCTTGTCGGCGGCAACGCTGTGGATTTCATAGCCCACGGTCGTATCGGCGGTGCCATGCAGCAGTTCGACGGGAATTGTCATCTGCGGGTAGCGTTTCGACATTTCGACCAGCGCGGGGCGCAGGGCGGCGACCTGCCGCCCGTTGGCGCGGATCGTCTCGCGCCGCAGGCTGAGGCCGGGGCCGATGTGGTCGAGGTAACCCTCGGGCACGTCCTGGGGCGCGAAGATGCCCGCCACCGCCTGCCGGGCGCGGTCGCTGCCGTAGTAGGCGGTCACGAATTGCGGCACGACCGCGCCGCCCAGTGGATTGCCCAGCACCTGGTACTGGCTGTCGAGCGACCCCGGCCAGGGCATGATCGCGCCGCCGAGGCTGACAACGGCGGCAGCGTCCTGGTCCAGCCCCCAGGCCATCGCGACCGCGCCGCCAAAGGAATGGCCGACCACCACGGGCCGCCTGATCCCCAGCTTTTCCGCCGCCGCCGCCAGCGCGGCAGCCTGGTCCTGCGGGGTTTCCGCGCGGGCGTTGAAGGCGCCCTGAAAGCGCACCTCGCGCGTGGTGTAGCCCAGTCCCGGACGATCAAAGGCGGTCACGCGATAGTCGCGCGCCAGCCGGTCGACCAGTTGAAAGGTGAAGTCGCGCAGGTTGCCGCTGGCCCCGTGCAGCAGAACAACGTCGGGTCCGCGGCCTTTCTGGACGTAATGGACGCGCAGGCCATCGACCTCGACGAACTGGCCTACGGGGGGCCAGCGTGTCTCTGCCTCGCGTTCCATGCGGTCGGCGCGGATCTGCGTGACGGCGCAACCGCCCAGCAGCGAAAGAAGAAGAACAGCACCCAGAATACGCAACACCTTTTACTCCGTGTCGAACCGGGCCCCTGTCAGGCGTCGACGGGGGCCTTTCCGATCAAGGATAGTTCGAACGGCGTCGACTGGTAGATCTGGTTGATCCAGTTTCCGTAAAGAAGATGCGCATGGCTGCGCCACCGGTTCTGCGGCGGTTTCGACGGGTCGTCGTCCGGATAATAGTTGGCGGGCACGTTGATCGGGTTTCCCGCCGCAACATCGCGATCGTATTCTTCCTTCAGCGTGCCGCTGTCGTATTCCAGATGGTTGAAGATATAGAGCGCCCGGTGGCAGGAATCCTCGACCAGGCAGGGGCCGGTGTCCTCGGAGTCGATGAGGATAGGCAGGCCGGCGGCGGACACTTCTTCGCGGTGGATTTCCGTCCAGCGCGACACGGGGATCACCATGTCGTCGGAGAACCCGCGCAGGTAAGGCGAGGCCGGTTCCAGGTTGCGGTGCCGCACGGCGCCAAAGGCCTTGGCCTCCAGCATGTGTTTCTTGACGCCGTGAAAATGGTTGATCATCGCCATCCCGCCCCAGCAGACGCCGAAGGTGGAATGCACATGGGTCTGGGTCCAGTCGAAGACCTGGCGCAACTCGTCCCAGTAGGTGACCTCGTCGAAGGGCAGATGTTCGATCGGGGCGCCGGTGATGATCAGCCCGTCGAACTTCTCACCGGAGGCCGCGACCTCGGCGAAGGGCCGATAGAAGGTCTCCATGTGCTCGGCGGCGGTGTTCTTGGTCTGGTGCTCCGACATGCGGATCAGGCTGAATTCGATCTGCAGCGGCGTGGCCCCGATCAGGCGGGCAAACTGGTTTTCCGTCTGGATCTTCTTGGGCATCAGGTTCAGCAGACCGATGCGCAGTGGGCGGATGTCCTGCCGGGCTGCCTGTTCCTCGGTCATGACCATGACACCTTCACGCGTGAGCACGTCGAAGGCGGGCAGGTCGGAGGGCAGCTTGATGGGCATCGGTCGGGTCCTTTCACGGCGCGGAGGCCTAGATAGGGGATCGGCTGTCATGGGGCAAGCGGGAGAAACGGGCCGCCCGCACGGATCCGGGCCAAATGGCCGGGGCGGAGCCGGGGCAGCGGTGAAAACCGGGGATGAGGCGGGGGTACGGGAACCGTCAGGGCGGCCTTGTGCCGGAGACATGCGTGCCTGCCCGGATTGCCGGTCCGCCTCCGCGGGCACCGGCGCGCCGATGGGGCCGGGCCCCGGTTTGTCCGCCGGTCTTTCCGAATGTGAACCAGGATGTTCGCATATGCGCCCGACACTATGTGTCGGGATCATGCCGAGCAACATTCCCCGGCGTTTCAGGCAGAGATATTGCCGGGGGCGTCCAATTCTTGTGCAGCGACCGGTTCAGGTGCCGCGCATCAGCCCCGTGGCAGGGCGGCGGCGATCAGTTCGATGAAATCGGCCTGGTCGCGCACCTGCGCCATATCCGTGGCCTCGACCGTCACGCCCCAGTTCTCGGCCATCGCCTCGTACAGAGGCTGGCGGTGGGCCAGGGCCTGGGCATAGGTCCAGCGGATGAAGGTGTCGGGGTCGACCTGCTGTTCGGTCAGGTCGAATTCATCCAGGTAGCGGGCCCAGGCGTCCTCGAGAAAGGCTGGCTGGTAGGCCATCGGCTTGGGCGCGCGGTCGAACCGGCGGATCAGTTCCTCGGTATGGGCCTCGCTGCCCTTGATCCAGACCATCAGGGCCTGCTGGCTGAGCGCGGTCAGGATCTCGTCCTCGGGGTCCGCGGGGTCGACCCATTCGCAGATGCTGCCGCCGGTGTCGCAGATGAAATGCGGGTAGCCGTAGAGATCCTCGGCCCGCCAGATGAAATACTCGGTGTCCAGCAGGGCCTGGCGTTCGGCGCGTTCGAATTGCGACTGGCGCAGGCGGTACGTGTCCATCGTCAGGCCGCCAAGCTCGGGGCTGCCGGGCTTGCCGAGGTAGGTCGAGACAGGCGTGAGGTTGTCGAAGGAGATGTTGGAGCCGATGTAGATCGAATCCGTCAGCAGCAGCTTGCGCAGGAAAGGCACCTGCATGGCGTGCCGCTTGGCATTGTCGGCGATGTATTCGCCCATGTAGCGGGTGCCGATGCGGTAATCTATGGAATAGTGGAACCAGCCGCCTTCCTCGCGCAGCAGGTTCGACACATGGGTCTTGCCAAGGCCCGACATGGCATAAAGCACAACGCGTTTGCGGGGCGCATCGCGCCAGGCCTGGGCAGTGGGGTAGAGCATCGTGGATCGCATCCCGTTTCGTCGGTTTGGGATGGATTACGCGGGCCATGCGCCCGCGTCAAACCCTGACCGCCGTCCGGAACAGCCGTCCGTCCAGAACGCACAGGCCAAGGGCAAGCAGCGCCAGCCCCGCGTAGGCGCCCGGGTGCAGGTCCTCGGCGCGCACCAGTGCGCCAAGCGCGATGGCCGTGGGCGGGATCAGCAGCGTGACCAGCATCAGGTTGCCCGCGCCCGCCATCGCCAGCACGCGGTAATACAGCAGGTAGGCCAGCGCGGTGGCGATCAGCGCATAGTAGAGGATGCCGATCCAGGTGGCCGGGGACAGCGCGAGGCTGGGCATCCCTTCGGTCATCAGGGTCAGCGGTGCCATGACCAGCGTCGAGGAGGTCAGCATTCCGGCGGCGGCGGCCAGCGGTGCCAGCCCGCGCAGGTGGATGCGCGCCCAGGCCCCCGCACAGGCGTAGGAGAACGTCCCGGCGATCACGGCCAGTTGCGCGGTCGAGGTCAAATCGAGGCTCAGCAGCGCCGCCGGACCGATCGCGGTCACGACCCCGGCAAAACCCAGCGTGACACCCAGTGCCTTGCGCGGGGTCAGCCGCTCGTCTGCAAAGACCGCCGCGGCGACCAGCACCCCGAAGATTGCCGTCGTCGCGTTGAGGATCGAGGTCAGGCCGGAAGGAATGTGCAACTGCCCCCAGGCCATGAGGGTGAAGGGGATCACGTTGTTGAGCACGCCCATGACCAGCAGAGCGCGCCATGTCCGCCAGCCGCGCGGCAGGGCGATCCCGCGCCAGAGGATCACCGGCCAGAGCACGAGCGCCGCGATGCCGGTGCGAAAGAGGACGGAGGTCAGCGGCCCGATCTCGTCCAGCGCGGTGCGGATGGCCAGAAAGGAGCCGCCCCAGATCAGGCCCAGCAGGATCAGTTCGGCCCAGGCGCGGGGGGATAGCGAGGTCTGTGTCATGTCACCGGATTAGTCCCGAACGGCCCGCCGCGCGATCCGAAACCTGCGCATTGGACAGCGCCAGATGAAAAACCCGGGGCCGCTGGCAGCCCCGGGTCAAACCGTTCGGTGCGGTGCAGGATCAGAAGTTGACCGCGATTTTCATGCCGACGCCGATGGCATGGTTGTCGTCAAAGGAGGTCGCGGGCGAGAAGGGGCCGACTTCGGTTTCCGCGTCGCCGATGCGGACATAGCGCACGCCGCCGGAAATCTCGTATTTGCCCTGGGTATAGGCAGCGCCGAGTCCGATGCTCCAGTTGCCGTTGGTGGGTCCGAGGTTGGAGGCGAAATTGCTGTTCGCGGGCTCATAGCCGACCGAGACGGAGCCGGTCCAGTTCTCGTTGAAGCGGCGACCGACGCCGAGGTTGTAGGTGATCGTGTCATCCTCGTAGGCGACAAGCGCAACGCCCGGGCCGCCGGCCAGCGTGCCGGTCAGGGCGTCGTAATCGGTGGGACGGATTTCGAATTCGCTCCAGTCGACCCAACGGACCGAACCGAAAAGCAGCGTGTCCTGGGCGATGCCGGTCTGGAATTCCAGGTTCACCGATTGCGGCGTCTTGATCCCGGTGGTCGAACTGTTGGCGAGGCCGATGGCCGAGCTTTCGACCGTCGGCAGATCATGCTGGATTCCCGAGTTGTAGGTCAGCGCGACGCGCAGGGCGATGTCGGGCCGTTCGTAGGCGGCCCCCAGCAGGTAGCCCCAACCGCCGTCACGGTCGGTATCCGCGCTATAGGGCGTGCCGGCCAGCGGCCCGGCGGGCAGCGTGATGTAGGGAATGAAGGCTTCGGCGGTGAGGCGCTGGTAGCGGACGCCGCCATGCACGCTGAAGTTCTCGTTGAACTTGTACCGCGCGACGGCTGTCAGCCCTTCGGATTGCAGCTTGGCGCTGGCGCTGGAAGCGAAGTAGCCGGTGCCGGTGTCGTATTCCACGTCGGCGCCGAAGGGTTGTTCAAAGATCAGGGCGACCGACAACTTGTCGTTGTAGTCGTGTTTCAGCGCGGCGCCGAATTGCAGGTAGCTGTTTGTCATGTCGCCGGACTTGCTGCCCGCCGTCGAGCCGCCCAGTGAGGCGGGAAAGGTGACGAGCTGCGTGCCGGACACGTCCGGCGAAACCGAGCCGAAGCTGAATTCGGCATAGGTGCCTTCTTCGAAGATCACGCCGATCGATTGGCCCGAACGGTCGATGCCACCAGCCTGCGCCGCCAGCGGTGCCAGCGCCAGCGCGCCCACCCCTATAAGTCGTTTTTTCATTTTGTCCCTCTATCCCCGAGTGTGGGAAGTCTCCTGTGGATAGGCTATTGAGGGGGTAAGGAAACGGTCAATCTGTGACGATACGTCATCACCCGTGTCCGCAACGCAACGTCACGAAATTGTAACACCTCGGATCCGGGCGCCATTGTCCGCGAAACGGTCCTGTTTAGCGTGTCTTGCGCGTTTCGAACCAGATGTTGCCGTAGTTGGCGCCAAAAATGACCAGAGCGCCCAGCAGGACCAGCGGGTCCAGCGCCTCGGCGTAGATCAGCATGCCGACCAGCGCGATCACCGGCAGCCGGGCAAAGTCGATTGGCATGACAACCGTTGCCGGCGCCAGCGAAAGCGCCGTGGTCAGGCAGAAGTGGGCCACCAGTCCGGCAATGGCGATCAGCACCACCCAGGGCAGGCTGCTGGCGGCGGGCACGGCGATGTCGCCGTCGATCCCTGCACAGACAAGGCCGAAGGCGGCCTGCATGACGGTCAACCAGAAGAGGATGCAGGTGATCCGCTCGGTCCGGGTCAGGAGGCGGGTAAAGACCGCCGATCCGGCAAATCCGACGGCGGCCAGCGCGGCGGTCAGCTGGCCGATATGGGCGGTCTCGGGCGAGGGGCGGGTGACGATGAGAATGCCGATGAAGCCGAGGATCGCCGCACCCACACGGTTCGGGGTCAGCCGCTCGCCCAAGATCAGCGCGCTCAGCAGCATGACCCAGAAGGGCGAGGTGAACTCGATCGCGAAGACCTGCGCCAGGGGGATCGCGGTGATCGAGAAGAACCAGAGGTTCTGCCCGGAGAAGTGAAAGACGTTGCGCAACAGGTGGGTGCGCATGTTCCGCGTCGTGATGTGGGACAGGGTGCCCGCCATCCCGGCCACGGCCAGCACGATCAGGATGCCGATGAGCGAACGGTAGAGCATGATCTCGAAGGTATCGAGATCGAGGCTGACCGCGCGCCCTGCGATGGCCATGACAGTGAAAGAGGCGATGGCCCCTGTCATCCAGAGGCAGCCGCGCAACGTGTCGTGCATGTGGGAGGTCCCGTTCCGTATCTGCCGCGCATCTGTGCAGAGCGGCGCGGAAATGTCCAGCCGACAGCAGGCGAGGCATCCGGAGACCCGGCGCCGGAAACGGAAAGTCACATGCGGATCGCGCCGCTGAGCCGG
Source organism: Mameliella sp. MMSF_3455 (assembly GCF_030733205.1). Taxonomy (GTDB): domain Bacteria; phylum Pseudomonadota; class Alphaproteobacteria; order Rhodobacterales; family Rhodobacteraceae; genus Antarctobacter. The sequence goes on along the minus strand of NZ_JASHJL010000011.1, from coordinate 82,951 downwards.
TGCGGGGCAATCGCGCGATAGCGATCGACAAGGGTCATGTGGTGGCGGGTCAGGGCCCCCACCTGCTGATCCTCGCGCGAGCAGGCCGTTCGGATCATCGTCATGCGTGGACGTGGGGCGGCGTTGTAGACCAGGCAGGTCGTTAGGACAATCGCCCGACGGTGGACCTTGTCCAGCGGTCCGACCCATGCCCGCCCTTCCACATGGCTCCAGTCCGGGGCGTGCCGCAGCAGGGCAAATCCGGTGCCTTGCGCCAGAATGGCCTGCGCCTCGGGAACGGTCAGCGCAGAAAGGTCAGACTCGTCGCAGGCCGCGCTGCGGGCCAGGTCCGCATAGCGGGCTTGGTCATGCCGGGCGACATCAATGGCATCGGATTCAAAGCTGACATGGACCTCTGCACTGAGCGAGGCGGATCCATGTCGCAAGAGGCCCTTTTCATTGCGGGGAAAGTCCCCGGACAGATGGTAGAGGTATTCGCCGCAGGGTTCGACCTCCCATAGCAGCTGTTCGTAGGTGGTCTCGCTGGGCAGGTCAGGGGCGATATCGACCCAAACCGGCAGGTCAAGCTCTGCCACGGTTCCGACCGGGCGGATCTGCACATACGGATGGGCGGCCAGGTTTTCCTCGTGGTTGCCCTCGGCCATGACATGAGGCGAGGCAAAACGCGGGCGGAACAGGTTGAACAGGCGTTTCACTGTATGGCTCCGGTGACGGGGAAACGGCACAAAAAAAGCCGGCCAGGGCGGCCGGCTTTTCGCTCGTACGAGAGGCGCCTTCAGGCCTCTTTCATGACCTGGTCCTTGGCCATGACCAGCAGGGCCGCGCGCTTGTTGCGGATCTCGTCTGCCGTGGCCTTGTCGCCCAGATCGGCCGCGACCTTGCGCACCACGTCCTCGTGGCCGGCTTCTTCGAAGTCAGCCTTGATGACCTCGACCGCATAGGCGTCGGCGTCGGGACCGGTCTTGCCCAGCAGTTCGGCAGCCCACAGGCCCAGAAGCTTGTTGGCGCGCGCCTCGGCCTTGAACTTCATCTCTTCGTCGTGGGCGTACTTGTTCTCGAACGCATTTTCGCGATCGTCGAAGGTGGTCATGAGCAGGGCTCCCTCGGCAACATGGCTTTCCCTTCGGATATGCCGCTCCGGGACGCGCGGTGCAAGAGGTAGAAGCGCCGCAGGCCGCGCGTGGCTTGCAGCATTCCGGCCCCTGATATAAGGAAAACGCCACCGCGCCCGGATTCTCCATGCGCGGTCTATCCGTTTGGAAAGGGCCCCGATGGCACGGCGCAAGAAAATCTACGAAGGCAAGGCGAAGATCCTGTATGAAGGCCCCGAACCGGGCACCATCGTGCAATACTTCAAGGATGACGCCACTGCTTTCAACGCCGAGAAGAAGGACGTGATCGAAGGCAAGGGGGTGCTGAACAACCGGCTGTCCGAGTTCTTCATGACCGGGCTGAACGGTATCGGCGTCCCGACCCATTTCCTAAAGCGGCTGAACATGCGCGAACAACTTGTCCGTGCCTGCGAGATCGTGCCGCTGGAAATCATCGTGCGCAATTTTGCCGCCGGGTCGATGTCCAAGCGTCTTGGCATCGAAGAGGGCACGGCGCTGCCGCGTCCGATCGTCGAATACTGCTACAAGGACGACAAGCTGGGCGATCCGCTGGTGACAGAGGAGCATATCGCGGCGTTCGGCTGGGCCAGCCAGCAGGACATGGACGATATCGTGGCCCTGGCGTTGCGGGTGAACGACTATCTGTCGGGCCTGATGTACGGCGTCGGCATTCGGCTGGTGGACTTCAAGATCGAGGTCGGCCGGGTCTACGACGGCGATTACCAGCGCCTGATCGTGGCGGATGAGATCTCGCCCGACAGTTGCCGTCTGTGGGACATCGAGACCGGCCAGAAGCTGGACAAGGACGTGTTCCGGCAGGATCTGGGCAACCTTGCGGACGCCTACACTGAGGTGGCCCGCCGCCTGGGGGTCATGCCGAAATCCGCAACCCACATGGCGAAGCCCAAGCTCATCAATTGATGTTCGGCCTGTTCCGCAAGCGAAAGGCCCCTCACCGGGTGCGCAACGACGCGCTGAGGGCGGAGCTTGCGGAACGAGGCGACGATGGCACCGTGGCGCGGCGTGTGGTGCATCGCACGACGCCCAGCCCGGCAGGGGATATCAACGCCACCGTTGTCCAGGATTTCCTGGCCATGAAGGGGTTCAAGCTCTGCGGCACAGAGGGCGGGGGCTTTGCCTTTGCCGAGGAATGCGCCGTGGCGGGCGAAGATTTCGACGCGCATACAGCCGAGCTTGAAAAGGCTCTCGCTGAATGGCGCTGGCGGTACGAGGGCTGGAACTGCCCGGAGGAGTGAACGGGGCCTTGACGGCCGAGGTGTGACGTCACACCATTTTCTTGTCAGTGTGTTACGGATCAATGATGTTCAGAACGGTAGCTTGTGTCTTCGCCGTAGCGATCTTGATCCTTGGTCCGATGGTGCCCGCATCGCAGGCGCAGCCGTTCGATGGCGACCCATTGGCGTTTGGCCGGGTTCTCCAGCCGGTTCCGGTAAGGTCTGTCCGGGTTGGCGCCGCGGGTACGCGGAACATCAATACGCCGCTGTCGATCTTTGCCGAGACATCCCCGATGCGCATGGCCGCCCGGTCCGTCGGGCGGCTGGACGTGCTTTATTCCAGCCAAGGCAACAAGGTGCGCCACTGTACCGCCGTCGTGCTGGATGAGGATCTTGTCCTGACCTCCGACCTTTGCTTCCCCTCTGAGGGAGGTATCGTGATGGCGACGTTGGTGATGGGATTTGTCGATCGCGACAAGCCTTCGGCGGCACAGACCTTTACCGTCCATCACCTGCCGATCGAGATCGACCATGACGCGGGCTATGCGCTCTTGCAGGTTCTTGGCGACCCGTCCCGGCGCTATGGTACCGCGCGGCTGGCAACGCGCGGGGTCCAGGACGCGCAGCCGTTATGGATGATCGGCCATCCATTGGCCGGCCAGATGCGGATCGCGCACCGGGACTGTGCCGCGACAGACCCGGCCATGACCGAAGACGGCTGGCTGGGGCATGGCTGCGATAGCCTGCCGGGGGCTTCGGGTGCGCCGCTGTTCGACGTTTCGGGGCCACTGGCGGTGGCCGCGCTGCATCGGTGGGGTAACGGGCTGGCAGGCAATGCAATCGCGGTGCCCATCGACCGGATCATCGCGGCCAGCCCGAGGATCGCGCGGATCGCGCGGAAACAGGCCGAAACCTGCCATCCGGGGCCGGACGACGACTGCCTGCCTTAGCGCCGCGGCCCGGCGTCGGCAAAACCCGCCCTTGGTCTTTGTCCGGTGACGTCCTAGCGTGGGGGAAACTTCATTCGAGGCCAGGTCTCCATGATCCGATATTTCACGTTTGTTTTTGCCCTGTTCTGCGGTGCGCCCGTCGTGGCCCAACCGGTCGAGTTCGATCCGGCCGATTTCGGCAAGGTCATCCTGGCACCGAAACAATCCGCCGGAGGTGGTGGGCTGGCCTTTGAACAGGCCTTTGGCGACTATCAGAACGAGCCGATCCTGACCTATGGCGAAAACAGCCTGCCGCGACGTCTTGGCCGGCCCGTGGGGCGGTTGGATGTGCTGTATGACAACGGCAAGACCGGGGTCTGCACCGCCTTTATCGTCGATGCGCAACATATCCTGACCAACAACCACTGCATTCCCGGAGCCGGAGGGGCAGGGGTCGAAGCCGCGCAGTTCGTTGCCGGGTTCGTGGACGGAGCCCAGGCGCGTGGCGCGGAAAAGTTCCAGGTCTCGACCAGGCCGGTCGAAACCAGTGTTCCGCTGGACTATTCCGTGTTGCGGGTCTTTGGCGATCCCTCGGCGCGCTTCGGCAGGGCAGAGCTGGCGTCAGAGGCGCCCGAGGATGCGGAACTGCTCTGGATCATTGGCCACCCGCAGGGGCAGGCACAGCATATCAGCCGCGAGGGCTGTGCCGCCGACGATCCCGCCGTGTCGCCCGAGGGCAAGCTGGTGCACAGCTGTGACACGCTGGGCGGCAATTCAGGCTCGCCGGTCTTTCGGATCACCGATCGCAAGGTCGTGGCATTGCATCACGCGGGCGACAATCGGACGGGTTATAATTTCGCCATCCCGATGGCGCGCATCCTGGCCGAAAGCGCGGTGCTCAAGGCGGCGGCGCCGGTTCCGCAACTGCCGCAGGTGGATGCTCGCTGCGAGGCGATGCTGGAGGCCGCGCCGGATTATGGCTGCGCGGGCTACGAGACCTTCCTGGAGACCTGCGAGGCACATCCGCTGGCGGCGATGGTGTCGCGCCACGCGGAACGGGTCTGCGAGCTGGAGGCGGCAGAGGACGCGCGCCGTCTTGCCGCCGTGCCCGAGGAAAAGGCGCCCGACGCACCCGAGAAGTTGCCCGCCGGGGAGACCGCGCGGACCGATTCTCTGCCGTCGGCCGAAACCGTCGTCCCGGCAGAGAACGTCGTCGATCTGGACGCGCTGTCGCGCGAGGCTCTTGAGGACTGGGCGCGGGAGACGGAGCGCGAGATCGAGGAGGTGCTTGACGATACGCGTTGGGCCCGGGACGAAGCAATCAACGCAAAAATCCTGACGGAAATCTTCGCCGAGGCGATGGACGGAAATCCCCTGGCCGCGCCTGCGCGCGAGGCTGTCGCGCCTCATGTCGCGAGGATCCTGGATATCCATGCCGAGGTCGAGGCCATTTATGGGGCGCGTGACCTGGAGGACAAGCGGATCCTGGCGCAGGTGCGCGGTGACCTTGCCATCATTCGCGAAGGTACAGAGACTGCCGCGCGCGAGTCCGCAGCGGACTTGCTGGCGAGACTCCAACGCTACACGACAGAGAACGACCGGCTGGTGCCGCTGGCGACCGACGTGAAAAAGCAACGCGAAGCGGCGATGAAAGCCTTGTCCGCCACCCTGATCGAACCCGATCCCGGCCCGCTGGCCGGGCTGCAGTTCAGTTTCCGTGACTATCGCAGAACCTACGTCGACGACGAACAGGAAGACACCGAAAGCTACTATGTGACCTATCATTTTCTTCCTGCACCAGAGGGGCATGTGGCCTACCTGCGTTGCAAGGAGGACAACGACACTTGTGACGCTTACGTTCAGCGCGACGGGTTCAAGTTTGTCGCATCAGTCTATGCTTTAGAAGAACTCGCGCCGGGCATGGGGCTGACGGCAGCGGACATCTTGAACCAGTCAGGGTCACAGAAGGTCGATATAACTGAGGAGGCCAGAGGTTCGTTCTACCCGATGCGCGACGGCAAACGCATGACTTGGACCGAAGCCTGGAACTGGGACGCGGATCCAGTGCCGGAACGGGTCTACCGCATGTCCGTCGTGCAACGCTGCTGCAAGGTCTATCCCAAGTCGAACTCGGGCCGTCGCTTGGTCTGGGAAGTCGAGTACAGGTTCGAAAGCGACGGGCAGGTCGCGGTCCATGACTTGCTTTTTGAACCCAGTCTGGGCTGGTTCAACAGTGAGAGTAGCCAAACCAGGCAATTGGGAGAGGGCAAGGGTAAGCGCAGGGTGAACAGTTATGGAACCTTGAAGGAGGTCATTTCCCGCCCGGACTAGGGCCAGAGATTCCGGACTTGGCGATAGGGGGCGACGGGGCGTAACCTGTCGCAACCCATTTCCCGACGAGGCCACAAATGCGCCATTCCGTCCTGAGTGTCTTTCTGACCGCCATGCTCGCCGCGCCACTGGCCGCGCAGCCGGTGGAATTCGACCCCTCCGACTTTGGCAAGATCGTCGTGGCCAAGCGCCAGTCCGCGGGCACCGGGCTGGTTCTGGAACAGGCCTTTGGCGACTATCAGAACGAGCCGGTCATCTCATATGGCGAAAAGAGCATCGCGCGCCGCCTGGGCCGCCCGGTGGGGCGGCTGGACGTGCTCTACAAGAACGGCAAGACCGGCTATTGCACGGCCTTCATCGTCGACAGCCAGCACCTGGTGACCAACAATCACTGTATTCCCGGCATCGACGGCACGGGTGTGCAGGCGGCGCAGTTCGTCGTGGGCTATGTCGATGCCGCCAAGCCCGACCAGGCCGAGAAGTTCCAGGTGGGTCTGGAACCGCTGGAGACCAGCGCCGCGCTGGATTACTCGGTGCTGCGCGTTTTCGGCGACCCCTCGACACGTTACGGCACGGTCGAACTGGCCGATGCGGATCCCGATCCGTCGGAATTTCTCTGGATCATCGGTCACCCGCAGGGGCAGGCCCAGCATATCAGCCGCGAGGGCTGTGCCGCCGGTGATCCCCCCGTCTCGACCGAGGGCAAGGTCGTGCATACCTGCGACACCCTGGGCGGCAACTCGGGCTCTCCGGTGTTCCGGATTTCCGACCGGCAGGTGGTGGCATTGCACCACGCCGGCGACAACCGCACCGGGTTCAACTTTGCCATCCCGATGGCGCGCATCCTCAAGGAAAGCGCGATCCTCAAGGCCGCCGCCCCGGTCCGTCCGCCGGAGCCGCCCAAGGGGCAGGGCGCTTGTGAGATTCTCTGGACGGCGGCGGAACAGCATGGGTGCCTTGGCTACCAGACCTTCCTGGGCCAGTGCGCGGAACACCCGCTTGCGCCGTTGGCGCAGGGGTTGGCGGAACGGGCCTGCAAGCTGGCCGAGGAAACCGATCCGGACCCGGTCGACACGGACAAGGCCGACGCCCTGAAAGCACGTATCGACGAGGCCCTGCGCAGCGCCGAGGTGCAGCGGGCCGAGATCTCGCGCGAGGTCAGCGCCGCACAACGCGCGGTGCTGAGCCTGGAAGGCACGGTCAACCGCGCCCGTGCCCGCGCCGGGGATGCCGAAACCTCGGTCAACCCGGGCAGCGCCGAGGTGTCGGCGCTCTGGGACCGGATCACGCAGCGCTTGCGCACCCCGCTCACCGAGGCGCAGGAGCGCGCCCGGGCGATGCCGACGCTGCTCAGCTCGTTCGATCGGGAAGTGGAGGTGCTGCGCGGCGCCACGACCGAGGCGGAGATCGAGTCGGCCCTGAAGCGTACCGCCACGCTGGCAGAGTCCAGCCGCGAGCGGCTTGCCTTTGTCTCGTCCCGCAAGAGCGAGGCCGAAACCCTGTTCAAGGACGGAGAACTGCGCGCCGTGGCGATGCTGAAGGACGCGGTGCAGGATCAACGTTCCGCCGCGTTGCGCCGCACGATCGACCGGGCGCTGATCAAGGCCAATGATGCCCGTCTGGCGATGAGCGTGGATCATGAAAAGGCCAAGGAACTGCTGGCCGTCTACGAGGCCCTGGTGGACCGTGCCAAGACGCAGGCCGCCACCGCCCGCCGGTCCGGTGGCCCCGGCGATGCCGAGGCGGCCGATGTCTGGGAAAGCCTTGGGCGCGGGCTGGCTGGCGAAACCCTGCGGGTGAAATCCCGCGTCGAAGGCATGGAGCGTTTTGGCCGTGCCATCGGAAGCGGGCTGAAGACCATCCGAAAGGCCGGAACCGAAACAGAGGTCCGCCAGGCGCTGGAGCGTGTCGAAAGCACGGCTGCGCTTGCGGATGACTGGCTTTCGGTGGTCGAGGCGCATCTCGCGGACGCCCGCGAACAATATGCCAAGACCGAGGTCCGTGTTGCCGCGCTGCGGCTGGAGGCCGAAGAGACCGCCGCGCGCCCGCCCATCGTCATCCGCTGTCTCGAGGTTTCGATGCCCGTGTTCGCGGTCGAGGGGATTACCGGCGTGTCGCGCGCGGATTTCGATGCCGATGCGGCGGAACTGGCTTGCAGCGCGGCGCGCAAGGTCAGCGACGACCCGGCGGTACATTATGGCTATGCCCGCGCCATGATCACCAAGAAACGCTATGACGAGGCTCTGCCGATCCTGCGGAACCCGCGCATGTCCGGTTTCATGCCCGCGCGCTATTCGCTGGGGGTGGCCTATAACAGCGGTCTTGGTGTGCGGAAGGATTATGACCGGGCGCTGGCCATCTACCGCGAGACCGCGTCGGCCGGACTGCCACAGGGCAAGTTCTCGCTCGGGGTCTACTACAGCCTCGGCCGTGCGGTGCGTGCCGATCACGTTCAGGCGGCGCGCTACCTGGTCGAGTCCATCGCCGATGGCTATGCCCATCCGATCACCCAACTGCACAAGCTGCCCAATGCCACCACGCGCGAGATCCAGAGAGAGCTTGTGCGGCGCGGCTACCTTGGGGCAGGGCAGGTGGACGGTGCCTTTGGCCCGACCACGCGCGGCGCGCTGGAGCGGCTTCAGCAGGCTTCCGGGCGCGGGTGATCACGCAGGCGTGAACGGGGCGGCAACAGCGGCGCGTTGCGTCGCTGTTTCGTCTTTTGAAACACAGTGATCGTTGCCCGAATCCACCGCACAACGGGCGCTGGCGCGACGTCAGGCAAGGAATTCTTTACTTGGCGGCAAGGCGGCGCTCAAAGTAGTTTCAAAGAGTATTCTTTCCAACGGGGACATTATCATGCGTCAACTCATGTCAGCACTCGCACTTTGTGCCGGGGCGGTGGCCGCATTCGGCCCAGCCGTAGCGCAGCAGGCTCCCGCCGAATTCGATCCCGCAGACTTTGGCAAGATCGTCATCCAGCCGCGCCAGGCGGCGGGCGGTGACGGGCTTGTCTTCGAGCAGGCCTTCGGCGATTACCAGAACGAACCGATCATCAAGTACGGTGAAAGCAGCCCAATCATCAAGCTGGGCCGGCCGATCGGCCGCCTGGACATGCTGTTCAAGAATGGCAAGACGGGCTTTTGCACCGCCTTCATCGTCGATGATCAGCACATCCTGACCAACCACCACTGCATTCCGGGCATGGACGGTGATCCCACCGGCCGTGACAGCGGCGTGCAGGCGGCACAGTTCGTTGCCGGTTTCATCAAGCCCGGCAGCTCGGAAGGGGTGGATCGCTATACCGTCAGCCCGCAGATCATCGAGACCAACCGCGAGTTGGACTACACGGTGCTGCGCGTCTTCGGGAACCCGTCGACCAAATACGGCAAGCTGAAGCTGGCCGAGGCCGACCCGCAGGACAGCGAATTCCTCTGGATCATCGGTCACCCGCAGGGTCAGGCCCAGCACATCAGCCGCGAAGGCTGTGCCGCCGCGATCCCGGCGATCTCGGCCGAGGGCAAGCTGATGCACAGCTGTGACACGTTGGGCGGCAACTCCGGCTCGCCGGTGATCCGCCTGAGCGACCATGCCGTGATCGGCCTGCACCACGCGGGCGACAGCCGCACCGGCTTCAACATGGCGATCCCGATGACCCGCATCCTGCCGCAGAGCCGCGTGCTCAAGGCGACCGCGGGCATTGCCGTCGATCCCGGTCCCGGCCCTGATCCGGATCCCGTCGTCGACCCGAACCGGGGTCGCGCGCAGGCATGTTCGGCCATGTGGGCCGAGGCCAAGATCCTGGGCTGTGCCGGCTATGAAGTCTACGCCGCGCAATGTGGCGACCACACCTTTGCGCCGATGGCTCAGCGCATCATCGAACGTGAATGTTCGATCCCCGATCGGACGGTCGACAATACCAAGAAACCCACCGAACACGGTGGCCCGGTTCTGACGGTCCGTCCCTCGGGTGGTGACTATTCCGACCTGTCCGCAGCCGTGGCCGCGGCAGAGCCCGGCACCCGCATCGAGGTCTACCCGGGCACCTACACCCGTGGCATCGACGTTTCGAAGCCGCTGGAAATCGTCGGTGTCGGCAACAAGCGAGACATCGTCCTGAAGGTCGCCGACGACAATGCGATCCGCTGGACCGCGGAATCCGGTCTGGTCTCGAACCTCTCGATCCACCAGGACGGCGGCAAGTTCTTCAACTTCCACGTCGCGGCGGGTTCCGTCATCATCGAGAACAACGACATGACCTCGAAGGGCCTGGCGGTTCTGGCGATCCGTGCCAATGATGGTGCGACTGTCCGGAACAACACCATCCGCGACGGTGCTCAGGGCGGTATCTTCATGTTCGAGGCCGGCAGGGCGACGATCGAAGGCAACACGATCTTCGGCAACTCGCTGGCAGGCCTGGAACTGAAGGAAGGCGCCGATCCGGTCGTCAAGGGCAACACCTTCCGTGACGGTGGCGGCTCGGGCATCTTCATCAACGAAGGTGGCAAGGGCCGGTTCGAAGGCAACACGATCTTCAACAACTCGCTGTCGGGCATCGAGGTGAAGGCCGCGGACAATCCGATGATCTCGGGCAACACCATCCGTGACGGTCAACAGGGCGGCATCATGGCGTCGGAAGGCGCCGTGGCACGGATCACGGGCAACGAGATCTACGGCAACGCCTACGCCGGGATCGAGATCAAGACCGATGCCAACCCGCAGATCTACAACAACAAGTTGCGTGACGGTCAGCAGTCGGGGATCTACATCCACGACGGTGGCCGCGGAGTGATCGAGAACAACGAGATCTTCCGCAACGGTTTCTACGGTGTCTCGGTCAAGGGTGACTCCAACCCGACGGTCCGTGACAACAAGATCTTCGGCAACATCTACGAAGCGATCCGCATCCGCGAAGGCGGCGGCGGCACCTACGAGCGCAACGACCTGTCGGGCAACACCGCCGGGACCTTCCGTATCGAACCCGATGCCGGCAAGGTCATCCGGATCGGCAACATCGAGGGCCCGGGCCAGGTTACCCGGACCCCGGACCCGGTCAGCACCAATGTCGTGACGGTCAAGGCCTCGGGGGGCGGTGACTACTCCAGCCTGGCGGATGCTGTCCGCGCGGCAGAGCCGAACGCCCGCATCGAAGTCTATCCCGGCGTCTACACCCAGGGCATCGACGTGTCGAAGCCGCTGGAAATCGTCGGGGTCGGCCCGGTCAAGGACATCGTCCTGCGGGTGGCCGATGACAACGCGATCCGCTGGACCGCAGAGTCGGGCCGCGTGGCACGCCTCTCGATCCACCAGGACGGCGGCAAGTTCTTCAACTTCCACGTTGCGGCGGGGTCCGTCATCATCGAGGACAACGACATGACCTCGAAGGGGCTGGCGGTTCTGGCGATCCGTGACAACAAGGATGCCACCGTGCGTCGCAACACCATCCGCGACGGTGCACAGGGCGGTATCTTCATGTTCGAGGCCGGCAAGGCGACGATCGAAGGCAACACGATCTTCGGCAACTCGCTGGCAGGCCTGGAGCTGAAGGAAGGCGCCGATCCGGTCGTCAAGGGCAACACCTTCCGTGATGGCGGCGGTTCGGGCATCTTCATCAACGAAGGTGGCAAGGGCCGGTTCGAAGGCAACACGATCTTCAACAACTCGCTGTCGGGCATCGAGGTGAAGGCCGCGGACGATCCGCTGATCACGGGCAACACCATCCGTGACGGTCAGCAGGGCGGCATCATGGCGTCGGAAGGCACCATCGCCCGGATCACCAAGAACGAGATCTACGGCAACGCCTATGCCGGGATCGAGATCAAGACCAATGCCAACCCCTCGATCTTTGACAACATCCTGCGTGATGGTCAGCAGTCCGCGATCTACGTCCATGACGGCGGTCGCGGCGTGATCGAGAACAACGAGATCTTCCGCAACGGCTTCTACGGCGTGTCCGTCAAGGGCAAGTCCACCCCGCTGGTGCGTGGCAACAAGATCTTTGGCAATGTCTACGAGGCGATCCGCGTCCGCGAAGGCGGTGGCGGCACCTACGAGAACAACGATCTGACCGGCAACACCGCCGGCACCTTCCGGATCGAGGCGGACGCCGGCAACGTCATCCGCCGCGGCAACAAGGAATAAGCGGTCCTGACGGACTGTCACGGCGCCGCCCCTTCGGGGGCGGCGTTTTTCTTTGCTCTTGCATTCCAGCGCGTGATGCGGTTCCTGCCCAACAAGACAAGCAAGGGGATGATCATGAAAGTGCGCGTGCATGTGATGCTCAAGGACGGGGTTCTGGATCCGCAGGGCGAGGCGGTGCGCCATGCGCTTGGCGCCCTGGGCTTTGACGGGGTCGGATCGGTGCGCCAGGGCAAGGTGATCGAGATGGACCTCGCCGATGGCACCTCCGAGGAGACCGTGGCCGAGATGTGTGAAAAGCTGCTCGCCAATACGGTAATCGAGAGCTACCGCATCGAGGTCCTGTGATGCACGCGGCCGTCCTGAGCGAGTACCAGGCGCCGCTGACCATCGAGACCCGTCCCGATCCGGCCTGTCCCGAGGACGGCGTCGTGCTCAAGGTTCTGGCCTGCGGTGTGTGCCGCTCGGACTGGCATGGCTGGATGGGCGAACACCCCCGGGTGAAACCGGGCGCTATCGGCGGGCATGAATTCTGCGGCGAGGTGGTCGAGGCCGGCCCGCGCGCGCAATTCGCTGTCGGCGACGTGTTGGTCGCGCCCTTCCTGCTGGGGTGCGGCACCTGCAACGACTGCCGGGCAGGGGCCCAGCACACCTGCAACGACATGGTCTATCCGGGCATCGGCTCGGACGGGGCCTTTGCCGAATACGTCGCCGTGCCGCGCGACTTCAACCTGTCGCGCCTGCCCGAGTTCATGACGCCGACCACCGCAGCCGGACTGGGTTGCCGGGTGATGACATCGTGGCACGCGCTGACCGACCGCGCGGCGCTGCAGCCGGGCGAATGGCTGGCTGTGCATGGAACCGGCGGGATCGGTCTCGCGGCGCTTCTGATCGGCAAGGCGATGGGCGCGCGGGTCATTGCCGTGGACGTGGTGCGTGAAAAGCTGGACCACGCGCTGGCACATGGCGCCGACGCGGTGGTCGATGCCTCCGACGGCAAGGCGCACCGCGCCATCAAGGACCTGACCGGCGGCGGCGCCCATGTCTCGATCGAGGCGGTGGGCATCGCGGCCACGGCCAATGCCTCGATCAAGTGCCTGCGCCCGCTGGGGCGCCACGTCCAGGTCGGGATGCCCATCGGCCATACGGCCAGGATGGAGATCGACATGAACGGCATCTTCATGAAGAACCTTGCCGTCTACGGGTCGCGTGGAATGCCGCCCTGGCGTTACGAACAACTGTTCAGCCTGATCCAGTCCGGAGCCGTCGACATGGCGCCGATGATCGGGCGCGAGATCGGCCTTGGTCAGGTCTCGGACGAACTTGCCGCCTTCAACGGGCCGACGCCGCCGGGCGTGGCCGTTGTCACCGATTTCACCGCCTGACACTCACCGCCTGACAAGGAGCGTGCTGATGAAAGCTGCCGTCATCGTCTTTCCCGGGTCCAACTGCGACCGTGATCTTGCCGTTGCCTTCGAGCAGGCCGGCCTGCAGGTGCAGATGGTCTGGCACAAGGACACGGACCTGCCCACAGGTATCGACCTGGTCGGTATTCCCGGCGGGTTCTCCTTTGGCGACTACCTGCGCTGCGGCGCCATCGCGGCCAACGCGCCCATCGTGAACGCGGTCAAGGCGCATGTCGAACGCGGCGGCTATGCCCTGGGGATCTGCAACGGCTTCCAGGTGCTGACCGAAACCGGGCTGCTGCCCGGGGCGCTGCTGCGGAACGCGGGATTGAAATACATCTGCCGCACCGTGGGTCTGCGCGCCGAGGGCGCCAGCGTGTTCACCGAGGGCTATGGCCGCGATACCGAGATCGCGCTGCCTATCGCGCACCATGACGGCAACTATTTCGCCGACGAGGCAACGCTGGACATGCTGGAAGCAGACGACAGGGTGGCCTTCCGCTATACGGACAATCCGAACGGATCGGCGCGCGACATCGCGGGGGTGCTGTCGGCCAACCGGCGCGTGCTGGGCATGATGCCGCACCCCGAACGCGCAAGCGAAGCGGCGCACGGCAACGAGGATGGTGCGCGCCTTTTCGCCCATCTGGCAGGGGCCCTGACCGCCGCCTGACTTGAGGGTGCGGCCCGCGCAGCCTATTCTGGGCGCCATGGCATCGGATGGCACCAGAACTGGACTGCGTCGCGCCGGCCCGTTCTCGGGCCGTGCGCGCATCGCGCTTGTCCTGCTGCTGCTGGCCGCCGTCGGCACCGTCTGGGTCACCAACTGGCTGCTGACCGACCGTTTCACCGAGACCGTGCGCAACCGGGCCGAACTGCGCCTGGCGCTTTATTCCGGCAACCTGATCTCTGAGTTGCGCCGCAATGCCATCGTGCCGCAACTGCTGGCCCGCGACCCGGCCCTGATCGCCGCGCTGAACGCGCAGGACTACAGCCAGAGCTCTCAGCGCCTGATTTCCTTCGTGGACGAGATCGGCGCCGCCTCGCTGATGCTGCTGGACCGGGACGGACGTACCGTGGCCGCAACCGACCGCAACCGGCTGGGTCAGTCGCACCGCGAAGCGGCCTATTTCGTCGACGCGCTGCGGTCGAACACCACCGTCTTTACCGCTCTCCCGCTAGAGACGGGCAACTTCAGCTTTACCTATGCCCGGCGCATGGAAAGTGGCGGCGATACGGTCGGCGTCATCATGGTCGAGGTCGACCTGGCCAAGTTCGAACGGGCCTGGGCGGGGATCACCGATGCGGTCATGGTGACGAATTCCGAGGGCACGATCATCCTGGCGACGGAACCCCGCTGGCGCGGGCTGACACCCACGGACGCCTTGCAGCGCCAGCCCGCCGAAGGTGCGATCGAACGCGCCATCCGCGCCACCGCCGATTGGACCGCGCAACAGGCCGACGCTTACCTGCGCGGCGAGGCCGTCATGCGGATAGACGGGCGTATTCCCTTTCGCGGCTGGACGCTGGTCACCTTCACCACCTATGCCAGCGTGCGCGAGCGGGTGAACGCGGTTCTGGCGTTGGAGATCATGGGGTTTGCGCTATTGGCGGCGCTGGTCTTCTACGCGCTCTCGCGCAAGACGGCGATCCGGATGGCGCTGTTCCAGCGGGACGCCACGGAACTGCGCGCGCTGAATGCCCGTCTGCAACGCGAAATCGCGGAACGTGAGCGGGTGCAGAAGAACCTGGCCGTTGCGGAACAGTCGCTGGCGCAGTCGTCGAAACTGGCCGCCCTTGGGGAGATGTCCGCCGCCGTCAGCCACGAGTTGAACCAGCCTCTGGCCGCGATGAAGACCTATCTGGCCGGCGCGCGCCTTCTGCTGCGCCGCAACCGCCCCGACGAGGCGCTCAGCGCCTTTCACCGCATCGACGACCTGATCGAACGCATGGGCGCGATCACCCGCCAGCTGAAGAGCTTTGCCCGCAAGGGCCAGGAACAACTCAGCCCGGTGGACATGGGAGAGGCGCTGGCCTCGTCGCTGGCGATGATGGAACCGCAACTGAAATCGCGCCGCGTGAAGATCACCAAGATCCTGCCAGAGACGCCCGTGCGCGTCATGGGGGACCGGATGCGGATCGAGCAGGTTCTGGTCAACCTCTTGCGGAACGCGCTTGACGCCACCAAGTCGGTCGATGACCCGCAGGTGGACATCATCCTGGCCGCGGGCGAAACCGCGACACTGACCGTACGCGACAACGGAACCGGGATCGAAAACCTCGATGCGCTCTTCGAGCCCTTTTACACAACCAAGCAGCCGGGCGATGGCGTGGGTCTTGGCCTCGCGATCTCCTCGGGCATCGTGTCCGAACTGGGGGGGCGCCTGACCGCCCGCAACGGAGAGGGCGGCGGTGCCGTCTTCGAGATGCAACTGCCCGTCTTGAACGAATCCACAGAAGCAGCGGAGTAAACTGCCAATGGCCAACGCAATGAAAATCGCCATCGTGGATGACGAACAGGACATGCGCCAGTCGATCAGCCAATGGCTGGCCTTGTCCGGTTACGACACCGAAACCTTTTCCAGTGCCGAAGAAGCGCTGGGGCGGCTCAATGCGGATTTCCCGGGCATCGTCATCTCGGACATCAAGATGCCGGGCATGGACGGGATCCAGTTCCTCAAGAAGCTGATGGGCACGGACAGCGCGCTGCCGGTCATCATGATCACCGGGCACGGCGACGTGCCGATGGCGGTGGAGGCGATGCGCATCGGGGCCTTCGATTTCCTTGAAAAGCCGTTCAACCCGGATCGCATGTCGGAACTGGCAAAAAAGGCCACCAACGCGCGACGCTTGACGCTTGATACGCGCGCGCTGCGCCGGGAACTGGCGGATGGCAGTCAGATCATGTCCAAGTTGATCGGCGCCAGCCCCGCGATGGAACGCCTGCGCGAAGACATTCTGGACCTTGGCCAGGCGGACGGGCACGTATTGATCGAGGGCGAGACCGGCACCGGCAAGACACTGGTGGCCCATGCGCTGCACGCGGTCGGCGCGCGGGCGGGCAAGAAATTTACCCTCGTGCGCTGCGCGGCAATGGACGAGGATGCGCTGACCCGGCGCCTGTTCGGCCCGATGCAGCCTGAGGACACGCGCCTGCCGGCCATGGAGGAGGCGCGCGGCGGCACGCTGGTTCTGGAAGATATCGAGGTCCTATCGGATGCGGCGCAGGCTCGCCTGCTGAACGCGATCAACGACGAGGGCACGCCGCCCGAAACACGCATCGTTGCCATTTCCAACCTGCAGGAAGAGGGCCGCACCTGCGAGCAGGCGCTGCGTCCGGATCTCTACTACAGGCTGGCCGCTCTCAAGATCGTCGTTCCGCCGCTGCGGTCGCGCGGTGAGGATATCCTGACGCTCTTTACCCGGCTGTCGGAAAGCTTTGCCGAGGAATACGGCTGCGATGCCCCCAAGGTCAGCGCACAGGAGGCCGCGCAGCTCTTGCAGGCGCCCTGGCCGGGCAACGTGCGACAGCTGATCAACCTTGCCGAACGTGCGGTGCTGCAATCGCGGCGCGGGCAGGGGACCATCGCCTCTCTCCTGATGAGCGACCATGACGACATGCAGCCGGTCATGACGACGGAGGGCAAACCGCTCAAGGAATACGTCGAGGCATTCGAACGCATGCTGATCGACAACACCATGCGGCGACACAAGGGCTCGATCTCGGCGGTGATGGACGAGTTATGCCTGCCGCGCCGGACGCTGAACGAGAAGATGGCCAAGTACGGACTGGCCCGCGCCGACTATCTCTGAGGCCCGTGATGGACCGCGCCCCCGATCTCGACAGTTTTTTTGCCGACGAGACCTGGGGCGGGGTTCTGTCCGCTTTGCGCGCGGTACTCGCGGGGACCGAGCTGGGCGAGACGCTGAAATGGGGGGCTGCCTGCTACACCTTTGGGGGATCCAACGTGGCGATCTTGGGTGGGTTTTCTGACGGCTGCCGGCTGGCCTTTTTCAAGGGTGCCCTGATCGACGACCCGGAAGGCGCCTTGATCCTGACCGGTCCGCGCTCGCGTGCGTCGAAATATCTTCGGTTCCAGACATCAGAGGAGGTCGCTGCCCGGGCGGGGCAGGTCCGCGACTATGTCGCGCGGGCCATCGCGGTTGAGAAGAGCGGCGCAAAGGTCGATTTCGCCAAGGACGATCTGGACTACCCAGAGGAACTGACGGCACGGCTGGAAGAGGATGAGGCCCTGCGCGCGGCATTCGAGGCGCTGACGCCAGGACGCAGGCGCGGCTACCTGCTGCATTTTTCGGAGGCAAAACAATCGGCCACGCGCAGCGCCCGCATCGACAGGCATGCGCCGCGGATCCTGGCGGGCAAAGGAATGCATGACCGCTAGCGGGCTGTGGGGATCGGTCTTTGGGGGCGGTTTCGAAGAACTCGGTCCCGTAGGCGCCAAAGCCGATCAGGCGCAACTCATAGCCGACATCGTCGAACATTTCTATATGCAGGTGGGTCATCTCGACAGGCAGAGTGGCCGGCTCGAACCCATCAAAGATCGGGGTCGGCTTTGGGACCAAACTGTCCAGGCGGGCGCGCAGAAAACTGTCAAATTCCCGTCGGAGGGTCTCGAGGTCTCGCGGGGGCGGTCCGTCATCGTGACTGCGGATCCCCAAGAGCTTCTTTAGCCAATCCATCGTCTACCTGGAGAAGCAACATCACCGCGACCCTGACAAAGGGACGCGGCGAGAGCAGGGTTCTGATGTTCCGATCAGTGCAGCAGGCGGCCCATCGCGGCGGCAACATCGGCCATGCGGGCGGAAAAGCCCCATTCGTTGTCATACCATGCCAGCACGCGCACCATGCGCTTGCCGACGACCTTGGTCTGGTCGGGGGCAAAGATCGACGAATGCGTGGTGTGGTTGAAGTCGATCGAGACCTTCTGTTCCGGATCGTAGGAGAGCACGGCGCCCATGCGGCCCGCCGCGGCCTCTGCCACCACTTCGTTGACGTCGTCGACGGTCACGTCGCGCGAGGCATAGAAGGTCAGGTCCACGGCAGAGACATTCGGTGTGGGCACCCGGACGGCAGAGCCGTCGAGCTTGCCCTGGAGATTCGGCAGCACCTCGCCCAGGGCCTTGGCGGCGCCGGTCGAGGTCGGGATCATCGCCAACGCTGCGGCGCGCGCGCGGTAGAGATCGGCATGGCGCCGATCCAGCGTCGGCTGGTCGCCGGTGTAGCTGTGGATCGTGGTCATGATGCCGCTTTCGATGCCGATGCCCTCGTCCAGCACCTTGGCCAGCGGCGCGAGGCAGTTGGTCGTGCAGGACCCGTTCGAGATCATGGTCTCGCCCTTGACCAGGTCACGGTGATTCACGCCGTAGACCACGGTGCGCTGCACGTTCTTGGCGGGCGCCGAGATCAGCACCGACTTTGCGCCCCGGTTCATGTGGGCGCTGGCCTTTTCGCCGTCGTTGAACTTACCGGTGCATTCTAGGACCACGTCGCAGCCGCTCCAGTCGAGGTCACCCATCTCGTAGGAGGACATCACGTCGATGGGGCCACGGCCCAGATCCAGCGCCTGGTCCTTGACCGTGACATCGCCGGGAAAGCGACCGTGGATGCTGTCGTAGCGCAACAGGTGAGCATGGGTCTCGATCGGACCGGGCGCGTTGATCCTGACGACCTGGACATCGTTGCGTGCGGATTCCGCGATATGCGCCAGAGTGCAGCGGCCGATGCGGCCAAATCCGTTGATCCCGATCGTGACGGTCATGCTCGCCTCCTGAAAATTCTGTCGGCTTCCGTATAAGGACGCCTTCTGCCTCTGCAAAGTCCAATAACCATTGTGGAACAATATGTTAGCGGTAAACGTGACAAGGATTCGCGTGGTGGCGCTAACCCTCCGATCGCGTTTGCGGTAACGTGGTGGGAACCACAGGGGATCTTCGCCATGCAGAGATGGAACAACCTTGTCAGCCTTGCCGGGCGCATCCTTATCGCGGCGCTTTTCCTTGCCGGGGCGGTGCAGAAGGCCATCGATTCGACCTCGGCCGGAGAGATGCTGGAAGGTTGGGGGCTGCCATTCGGGTTGGTCTGGCTAGCGATGGCCTACAACCTCGGGGCGGCGGTGGCGCTGATCCTGGGAATCGCGCTGCGTCCGGTGGCCCTGTCGCTGGCGCTGTATTGCATGGGGACGTCCTTCTTTCACTTGGTGCCGGACGATCCCTGGCAAATGAGCATCTTCGTCAAGAACTGGGCCATCGCCGGTGGCTGCCTGGTGCTGGCCGGGCAGGGCGGCGGGGCGTGGCGCTTGCGGTTTGCGTCCCAAGGGGTAGGTTCGCGTTGAACAGGTTGAGTGGGGGCGCGGTATGAGCGGACTTCTGGCACTTCTCGATGACGTTTCTGCGATCGCCAAGGTGGCGGCGGCCTCGGTCGACGATATTGGCGCGGCGGCAATGAAAGCCGGGTCCAAGACCGCGGGCGTCATCATCGACGACGCAGCGGTGACACCGAAATACGTGCAGGGTTTTGAACCGGCCCGCGAATTGCCGATCATCTGGCGGATCGC
Organism: Mameliella sp. MMSF_3455; assembly: GCF_030733205.1. Classification (GTDB taxonomy): domain Bacteria; phylum Pseudomonadota; class Alphaproteobacteria; order Rhodobacterales; family Rhodobacteraceae; genus Antarctobacter. The sequence continues at coordinate 63,228 of NZ_JASHJL010000011.1, read as the reverse complement.
GCGGGGGTCCCTGATCAACAAGCTGGTTTTCCTGATGCCGGCGGCCCTGTTGATGGCGGCTTTTGCGCCCTGGCTGGTCTGGCCCTTGCTGATCCTGGGCGGGTGCTACCTGTGTTTCGAGGGGGCAGAGAAGATCGTCCATGTGATGATGCCCCATGACGATCATTCCGGCGGACCGGACGGCAGCCATGACGTCGGCGATCCCACGCACCTTGAAGAGGCCAAGGTGAAGGGCGCGATCAAGACGGATTTCATCCTTTCGGCAGAGATCATGGTGATCTCGCTCTCGGCCATTGAGGCGCCGAATTTCGCCATGCAGGCCGCGACGCTGGCCGTAGTTGCGGTGCTGATCACCTTTGCCGTCTACGGCGCCGTGGCCATCATCGTGAAAATGGACGACGTGGGCCTGTGGTTGAGCCAACGCGGTCGCCTAGGCGCGACACGCGGTTTTGGTCGCGCCATCGTCAAGTTCATGCCCTGGTTGCTGAAGGCGCTGGCGATCATCGGGACGGCAGCAATGCTTTGGGTCGGGGGGCACATCCTCACAAATTCGCTGAAGGAAATGGGATGGGGCGTGCCGTACCAGGCGGTGCATGACATCGCGCATTCCATCGGCAATGGAGATGCGCTGCTGGAATGGGGCGTGACGGCGGGGATCGACTTTGTGATCGGGTTCCTGGCCGGGCTGGTCCTTATCCCCATCGGGACCAAGCTGGTCGCGCCGGTCTGGGCGCGTTTCTTCGGAGAGGGTGACGCCAAGGCGCATTGAGCGCCCGGCAGTGGACCGGAAACGAAAACGGCGCCCCGGTTTCCGGAGCGCCGACCAAATTCGGTCAGAGCCTCAGGGCCTGACGACGCTGACCTCCGCCAAGGCGGCGGTAAAGCCCTTGAGCGAGAGGGAAAGAGGAATCGGCTGGTTCATCGCAAGAAACGGCACAATGGTGATCGTCGCGACATTCCCGGCCTTGTAGGCCTCGACGTCCTCAGCGACGAGTCCATATCTCGACATGCAGCCGATACGCGAGCAGACGTCATAGGGGTATTGCTTGCCTTCGCGCCCGTCGATGGACACCTTGAGGCCATGTTTCAGTGAGCTTTCAAGGGGAACGATGACGGTCACAAGCGCCGCGATCTGACCAGCGTTCTCGACCCTTTTGACTTCGACCTGTGCGATGTCCTGGTTGTTCTGGGGATCTTTCAGGAGCTGAACCATCGTGCAGGCTTCGTTGTCAGCTTGATCCTTGATGCATTCAAGCGTCCAGTCGTCGTAGACCTCTTTGATATAGGGTTCGTTGCGAACAGGCTGCCCGAGTTCGATTCCCGGATCGGCCGGTTGGGCCGCCGGATCGCCGCCGTCGGCGGATTGGGCATAGCCCGTGCCTGCGCCCAACGAGGCGATCAACGACAGTAGGATAAGCGGTTTCTTCATGATGTCCTCTAAAATCCGGTCATTTGCCTGACCTGTCGATTAGCACGCGTCGGACGGACTGTCAGGGAAGAATTCCGCCGTGCCGCAGCGGCAATGCGCGACATGCCGCGGACATCTGTCAGAGCCTCGGCGCCGGTATCCCCGGGGACGGGCGTCTGCGATCAAAAGGAAAGGGGCCCGAGGGCCCCTTTCCATTTCACTCCCTGTCGGACCGGCCGACTTTGTCATTGGTCGTGACGCTACGAGAAGACTTGCGCTTGGTCAACAGGGATTTCCACCTTCTTTTCACGTCAGTAGGTGCAATTCTGCCGGAACAAAAAAGCCGCGCCCTAGGGCGCGGCCAGTCTGACAGGGAGGAAGTCTGCCCGGGACAGGAGAGGACATGTCGTCCCGGACCAGAAACATACTGGCATCAAATGGTTAACGTTGTATGTTCATGCCGTGCGAGCTGGGGGATCAATCATGAACAAGGCGGTTTTCGTGGGTGGCGCGGGCGAGAGTCATGACGTCAGGCAGTTTCTGGACCTTGGCTATGCCAACCGGCACGGGCTGGTGGCGGGGGCGACGGGCACCGGCAAGACCGTCACGCTTCAGATCCTGGCCGAGGGGTTTTCCGCCGCCGGTGTGCCGGTGTTTCTGTCCGACGTGAAAGGCGACCTGTCGGGTCTGGCGGTTGCGGGCAACGAGACGCACAAGCTGCACGGCGCTTTCATGGATCGCTGCGCCAAGATGGGGTTCGACGATTTCGCCTATGATGCCTTTCCGGTCAGGTTCTGGGACCTCTTCGGTGCCCAGGGCCACCCGGTGCGCACCACGGTGACGGAGATGGGGCCGCTGATGCTGTCGCGCCTGCTGGATCTCAGCGAGGCGCAGGAGGGCATCCTGAACATCGCCTTCCGGCTCAGTGACGAGGAGGGGTTGGCGCTGCTGGACCTCGATGACCTGCGGGCGATGCTGGTCTGGCTGGGGGAGAACCGCAAGGACCTGTCGCTACGCTATGGCAATATCTCCGTCGTCTCCATTGGCGCGATCCAGCGGCGTCTGCTGGTGCTGGAAAACGAAGGTGGCGCAGCGTTCTTTGGCGAACCGGCGCTGGACTTGGCGGACCTGATGCAGGTTGCGGCGGATGGACGGGGCATGGTCAACGTATTAGCCGCCGACAAGCTGATGGCGCGACCGCGCCTCTACGCGACCTTCCTGCTGTGGCTCTTGTCCGAACTTTTCGAGGAACTGCCAGAGGTGGGCGACCCCGAGAAGCCGCGGCTTGTCTTTTTCTTCGACGAGGCGCACTTGCTGTTCGACGACGCCCCCAAGGCACTGGTGGACAAGGTGGAACAGGTGGCGCGCCTGATCCGGTCCAAGGGGGTCGGCGTCTATTTCGTCACCCAGTCGCCGGACGATATCCCAGAGGATGTGCTGGGCCAGCTTGGCAACCGGGTCCAGCATGCCTTGCGGGCCTTCACCGCACGCGACAAGCGGGCACTGCGACTGGCCGCCGAGACCTACCGCGAAAACCCTGCCTTCGACATCGAAGAGGCGATCCGTACGGTCGGCGTGGGCGAGGCCGTGACATCGTTTCTCGAGGCGAAAGGCGCGCCCGGAATCGCGCAGCGCACGTTGATCCGTCCGCCGTCCTCGCAACTGGGCCCAATCACCGAGGCTGAGCGACGCGCCGTTATGGCCGGGTCGGAGATGGCCGGGAAATACGACACTGCCATCGACCGGGACTCCGCCCACGAGATCCTGCGCGCCCGGGCCGAGGCCGCGGCAAAGGCCGCCGAGGCAGCAGAGCGCGAAGAGGAAGAAGCCGCGGCGCGTGAATTCCGCGCAGCCCGGCGGTATTCGGGCGCGCGCGTCAGCCGGTCGACCTCTCGCCCGGTACGGCGCGGCAAGAGCTTTGGCCGGGCGATGGGCGACATGGTGATGAAGGAACTGACCGGCACAACCGGACGCCGCATCGTGCGCGGCGTCCTAGGCAGCTTGTTCAAGGGCCGGTGATCCGGGCGCGCCCGGGCGGGCAGGGCGCGCCCCTTTTCGTTAAAGTGTAAAGTCATCCGCCGTCAGGCCGGTCACGCCCGCGACTCGGATTTCCGCATCCTGTATGCCATCGCCATCGGCATCGAGAAGGACAAGGGTCGAGCCCGTGGCGGTTTCCAGCAAGCGCAGCTCGGGGTTGCCCGAAGGGGCAAATCCACCGGTGCCGCGGAACTCGAAGACACCCGGCGAAAGCCCGGCGACCACGATCAGGTCGACGCCCTGTTCGAAGTCCAGGATCTGGTCCCGGTTGGCGCCCACGACCGTTTCCGCCAGCGAACGGAAGACGAAAATATCCGCATCCTGGCCGCCGGTCAGGAAATCCCGGCCAAGACCGCCCACCAATTCGTCTTCTCCCGCGCGGCCGCGCAGGATGTCGTTGCCGTCGTCGCCTTCCAGGCTGTCGTCCCCGTTGCCGCCTTCCATCGTGTCGTTTTCGGAACCGCCTTCGAGAAGGTCGGAGCCGTCCCCGCCAATCAGCAAGTCATTGCCCGCATCGCCGGTGACGGTATCGGATCCGGCGCCACCGTTCACCGTGTCGTCGGAGCTTCCACCGATCATCGAGTCGTTTCCATCCCCGCCCAAGAGCGTGTCAAAACCAGTGCCCCCATCCAAGGTGTCATCGCCGTCGTGGCCCACGAGCAGGTCATCGTCATTGCTGCCGGAAAGGTTATCGTCTGCCGCGCTGCCGATCAGAGTGTCATTGCCGTTTGAGCCAAAAACCTCGCCATCGACGAACCCGTTTATCAGACCGCGGTAAAGATCGGCTCCGTCGCCAAGGAGGACGTCGCCGAAAATCTTGCCGCTGTTGGAAACTTTGTCGTCCCCGCCAGCGGTAACGATCGCAGCGGCATTGGCGGAATCGATGGTGCCATCGTTCCGGATCGTCTCGACGTCAGCGCCCGTGGTGATTGTTGCTAGTGAATTCGACTGAAGCAGTCCGGCGTTGAAAATGTAGTTTGCATGCGATCCGCCTTCGAACGTCGAATCGATCTGTATCGCATTGTCGGAGTTGGACGTTATCGTCCCGTAATTGTAGAGAAAGTTCCCGCCGGAAGCCAGCAGAAGACCATCGGACAATGCGCCGCTTCCGATGATGTCCCCGTAGTTCAACAGCCTCAGGCCGGTCAGCGCGACATTTGAGCCAGCGTCGATGACGGCCGGGAAGTTGCTGGTTTCCATTGTCCCGAAGTTGGTGATGGTGCTGAAGCCGACGGGGTCCGAGAACGCGTTGCCCTCGGTGTATATGAGTCCGTAGTTTGTCAACTTGGCGTTCCCGGATGGGGCCGAAACGGCTCCAGCCGACAAGACAATGCCGCCGGTCGACAGGATCAGCAGATCGTCATCGGACACGATGGATTGCGTGGTGTTAACGATTGTCGAAAGCGTTGTGATCGCCATGGATCGGTATCCTTGGAAATTGTGGAAAGGAAAGGCGGATGGAGCGTAGCAATGTCTGGCCGTCATCAACAAGGCATGAGCCAGCCCGCATGGCCCCGCGGCCAGAGCCGATGCGGAGCGGCCGGATCACAACGATCAGACCACGGAGGCGTCCGCGAATCGAAAGGCGGCGGGAGTGGTAGGCCCGGAGGGACTCGAACCCCCAACCAAGGCGTTATGAGCGCCCTGCTCTAACCAATTGAGCTACAGGCCCACCGTGACGTTCTCACTACCACGGCGCCCTGCCGCGTCAAGCGTCCACGTTGCAGGGCGCCCTACGATGCGCTAAGCGCGAGCGAAAATCGGGCACGGGCCTGAAGGAGATCCCTATGAGCGATGGCAAGAACGGGCTGACCTATGCCCAGGCGGGCGTGGATATCGACGCAGGCAACGCGCTGGTCGAACGGATCAAGCCGGCCGCGAAACGGACCGCGCGTCCGGGCGTGATGAGCGGGCTGGGCGGCTTCGGCGCGCTCTTCGATCTCAAGGCGGCGGGCTACGACGATCCGGTGCTGGTGGCGGCCACCGATGGCGTAGGCACCAAGCTGCGCATCGCGATCGACACCGGCCATGTGGACGGCGTCGGCATCGACCTCGTCGCCATGTGCGTCAACGATCTGGTCTGCCAGGGGGCAGAGCCGCTCTTTTTCCTCGACTACTTTGCCACCGGCAAGCTGGAGACAGAGACCGCCGCGCGGGTGGTCGAAGGCATCGCCGAGGGATGCGTGCGCTCGGGCTGTGCCCTGATCGGCGGCGAGACAGCCGAGATGCCGGGCATGTACCCGGCGGGAGATTTCGATCTGGCTGGCTTTGCGGTGGGAGCGATGGAGCGCGGCGCGGCGCTGCCCGATGGGGTCAAGGACGGCGACGTCCTGCTGGGCCTGGCTTCGGACGGGGTGCATTCCAATGGCTACAGCCTCGTGCGCAAGCTGGTCGAAATGTCGGGACTGGGCTGGGACGCGGCCTGCCCCTGGGGCGACGCGACGTTGGGCGAGGCGCTGCTGGCCCCGACCCGGCTCTACGTCAAGCCTGCCTTGGGGGCCATCGGCGTGGGCGGCGTGCACGCGCTGGCCCATATCACCGGCGGCGGCCTGACCGAGAACCTGCCGCGGGTGCTGCCCAAGGGGCTTGGCGCCGAGATCGACCTGAATGCCTGGGACCTGCCGGATCTCTTCAAGTGGATGCGCGGCATCGGCGGTATCGCAGAGGGCGAAATGCTCAAGACCTTCAACTGCGGCATCGGCATGATCCTCGTTGTCGACCCCGAAAGCGAACATGCCATCGACGCGCTGCTGGCCGAACATGGCGAGAAAGTGTACCGGCTGGGCCGCGTCACCTCCGGTGACGGCGTCACCTACAGCGGGTCGCTGGGGTGAAACGGGTCGCCATCTTCATCTCCGGCGGAGGGTCCAACATGGTCACGCTGGTCGACAGCATGACCGGAGACCATCCGGCGCGGCCGGTCCTTGTCCTGTCGAACAATGCCGACGCGGGCGGGTTGCAGAAGGCGGCGGAGCGCGGCGTGCCGACCGCTGTCGTCGATCATCGCCCCTTTGGCGGCGACCGCTCAGCCTTTGAAGAGGCGTTGCAACAGGCGCTGGCTCCGCACGATCCGGACATCCTGTGTCTTGCCGGGTTCATGCGCGTCCTGACAGCGGGATTTGTGACGCCCTGGGAAGGGCGCATGCTCAACATCCACCCTTCGCTCTTGCCCAAGTACCGGGGGCTGAACACCCATGCCCGGGCGATCGAGGCGGGCGACACGGAGGCCGGCTGTACCGTGCACGAGGTGACGCCGGAACTGGACGACGGCCCGATCCTTGGACAGGCAAGGGTGCCGATCCTGCCGGGGGACAGGACCGAGGCGCTGGCGGAGCGGGTGCTCAGGATGGAGCACCAGCTGTACCCGGCGGTCCTGCGCCGCTTTGCCGCCGGGGACCGGACGCGCGTGGACTTGCCCTGAGCCCACCTAGCCGTCGAGCCGCTGCATCGACGCGGAGTTGCCGTGCCAGCCCTCCGGGTCAGGCGCAGAGGCAGGGGCACTCAGCGCTGCCAGCCCTATGAACGCCAGCGCCGCCAAGGTGACGATCATGGCGATCAGGCGCGGGGTTTCGGCACTCTCGGACCGCGGGGCGGCCTGGTGAATGTGATGGTCGACGGTTGTCATATCGGCGGTCTCCTGTTTGCGATGACAGGCAGATAGGCGCGCCGCCTTCATTCTTGAAATGAATGTTTGGATCGCATCGGATCACGATTCATGATGGGTTGCCATCCGGCGTGCGGCTTGCCAGACGGGCTTTGAATGTCCCCGGGGATTGTTCTATGGTGGCCGGACGCAAGGGGCCCATCGGCGCCATGACCTTGCCTGACCTTTCACGGAGCGGGCCTTACCTGGCCCGTGAATCCAGCCGGAGCCCGCATGAAAACCTTGACGACGACGGAAGAGCTGGCGGCCTTCTGCGAGGCAGCTGCCTCTGTTCCTTACGTGACCGTGGATACGGAGTTCCTGCGGGAGCGGACCTATTACTCCAAACTCTGCCTGATCCAGCTGGCCTTGCCGGGCCGGGATGACGCGGATGCAGTGCTGGTCGACCCTTTGGAAGGGGATCTTTCGCTGGACCCGCTGATGGCGCTGTTCCAGAACAAGGACGTGGTCAAGGTCTTCCATGCGGCGCGGCAGGATCTGGAAATCTTCCACGTCGATCATGGCGTGATCCCAGAGCCGCTTTTCGACACGCAGGTGGCCGCGATGGTCTGCGGTTTCGGGGAACAGGTCGGCTATGAAACGCTGGTCAAGCGGATCGCCAAGCAGCAGCTCGACAAGAGTTCGCGGTTCACTGACTGGTCGCGACGCCCGCTGACCGACGCGCAAAAGACCTATGCGCTGGCGGATGTCACGCACCTGCGCCAGATCTACGAATTCCTGAACGCCAAGCTGGAAGAGACCGGCCGCGCCCGCTGGGTGGCCGAGGAACTGGCGGTGTTGACCGATCCTCAGACCTATGTGACCCATCCCGAGGATGCCTGGAAACGGGTCAAGACGCGGTCGAACTCGCCCCGCTTCCTGGCCATCGTGCGCGAGCTTGCGGCCTTCCGAGAGGCCTATGCGCAGGAACGCAATATCCCGCGCAACCGGGTGTTCAAGGACGATGCTCTTGTCGAGTTGGCCTCGACAAAACCGCAGAACATGAATGATCTGGGCCGGTCGCGTTTGCTGCTGCGTGAGGCGCGCAAGGGCGCCATCGCCGACGGAATCCTTGCGGCCGTCGCCGCTGGGCAGGAATGCCCCAAGGAGAACCTGCCCAATGTCGTGAACGACCGCGAGAAACTGCAGGTGAACCCGGCTCTCTCCGACCTTCTGCGCGTTCTCCTTAAGGCCAAGACCGAGAGCTACGGCGTCGCGTCCAAGCTCATCGCGCCGGCCTCGGACCTGGATGCCATCGCGGCAGGCCAGCGCGACGTGGCCGCGCTGACCGGCTGGCGGCGAGAAGTTTTCGGAGAGGATGCCCTGCGTCTCTGTGACGGTGAGATCGCTCTGGGGGCCCGGGGCAAGGCGGTCAAGGTCATCGACCTCTGACCGCCGCTAAGCGAGCGGGCTGCGCCGCTCAGCGGCGCGCGCTGCGCACGTTATGCCGGCCCTTGACCTGGATCAGGCGCACGTCCAGCAGTTCGTTGTCGGTCAGCCAGACGGCCGCCGTATGGGTCCGTGACTGGGCCGGTCCCTTGGCGCCGCGCGGCTGCAATCCGCGAAAGGCGTAGGTCAGCGTGCCTTCGCCGCTTTCCTCCTCGATCTTGACCAGCTTGACGTCGAAGGCGCCCTGGTAGTCGGCAACGGTGGTCGCGCGGACAATGGCGCCGCCGGGGCGGCGTTCGATCACCAGTTCGGTGATTTCGCCCATGTCGGTTCCGCGATAGGTGGTGTCCTTTTCCTCGCGAAAGATCGACTCGCGCGCGCGGGGGATCAGGGTGTTCACTTCTTCGTTGACCGTGGCCACTGGGCGCGACTCGCTGCGCCCGAACCAGTTCACCGGGTTCAGGCGGCTGTCGCGTACTACACCGCAGCTTGTCAGCAGGATCGCCGCAAGTACGAGGGTGGATACCGGTTTGAACATGTTACGCCCCCAAGCAGATTTCACGGAGGGTTAGCGCAGAACTGCGCCGTTGAAAAGAACCTCGCGCCGGTTGGGGGCTGGACCTTTGTCGCGGCTCTGCCTAGGTCTGCGGCAAACGGAGGTCAGAATGGCACAGGCAGCATTCGAAGACGTGGTCGAGGATTTCGAGTTCCTGGAGGACTGGGAGGACCGCTACCGCATGGTGATCGAAATGGGCAAGGACATGGAGCCGATGCCCGAAGCACTGAAAGTGCCCGCCACCAAGGTCGAAGGTTGCGCCAGCCAAGTCTGGCTGCACATGACGCCCGAGGACGAAGTTTTCCGGTTCCAGGGCGACAGCGACGCGCTGATCGTCAAGGGGCTGATCGCGCTCTTGCACCGTCTGTACGACGGTTTGCCACTGTCCGAGGTGCCCGGCGTCGACGCGCGCGCGGAACTGGGCCGGCTGGGGCTGCACGAGCACCTGTCGGCGCAGCGATCAAACGGGCTGCGCGCCATGATCGAGAGGATTCGCCAGGAGGCGGCGGCTTAGGCTGCGGCGGCGATTGCCGCAAACCGAGGAAGCCCGCTGCCCCGGTTCAACCGTTGCCGTCGCCGGTGAAACGCGCCGCATCTGCCGCGGCGCGCCGGATCGCATTGGATTTGTGCACCGTCTCCTGGTACTCGGCCTCGGGGTCGCTGTCGTAGACCACGCCGCCGCCCGCCTGGATGTATAGTTTGCGGTCCTTCACCAATGCCGTGCGCAGGGCGATGCACATGTCCATGTCGCCGCCGGCGCTGAAGTAACCGACGCCACCGCCATAGACGCCGCGCTTTTCCGGTTCCAGCTCGTCGATGATTTCCATCGCACGGACCTTCGGGGCGCCGCTGACGGTGCCCGCAGGAAGCCCCGCCAGCAGGGCGGAGAGCGCGTCCTGATCCTCGGAAAGTTCGCCGACCACGTTCGACACGATGTGCATGACGTGGCTGTAGCGCTCGATGATGAATTTCTCGGTCGGTCGGACGGTGCCGATTTTCGACACCTTGCCGGTGTCGTTGCGGCCAAGGTCCAGCAGCATCAGGTGTTCGGCCAGTTCCTTCTGGTCCGCCAGCAGATCCTCTTCCAGCGCCTTGTCCTCGGCGGGCGTGGCGCCGCGCGGACGCGTGCCCGCAATCGGGCGGATCGTCACTTCGTTGCCGAAGACTCGTACGAGGATCTCGGGAGAGGCGCCGATGACCTGGAACCCGCCAAAGTTGAAGTAGAACATGAACGGCGACGGGTTGGTGCGCCGAAGCGAGCGGTAGAGCGCGAATGGCGGCAAGGGAAAGTCCTGCGTCCAGCGCTGTGATGGCACCACCTGAAAAATGTCGCCCGCGCGGATGTACTCCTTGGCCTTGTCCACCGCCGACAGATAGGCGTCATGGGCAAAATTGGAGACCGGTTCACCCAGGTCTGCCGCGTCGCCCAGATCGCGCGAGGCCTGAGGCAGGGCGCGTTCCAGGTCCCGCACCGCGTCCATGACTCGTTCGGCGGCCTGCGCATAGGCGGCGCGCGCCGACAGCCCGTCCTGCACCCAGGCGGGAGAGACCACCGTCACCTCGCCCTTGACCCCGTCCAGCACCGCCACGACCGAGGGCCGCATGAGCAGCGCGTCGGGCAGGCCCAGCGGATCAGGGTTCACATCCGGCAGGTGTTCGACCAGCCGGATCATGTCGTAGCCCAGGTAGCCGAACAGGCCGGCCGCAGCCTGTGGCAAGTCGTCGGGCAGGTCGATGCGGCTTTCGGCCAGCAGCGCGCGCAGTGCGGTCAGGGGATCGTCCTGCTGCGGCTCGAAGGCGTCGGGATCGAAGCGTGCCATGCGGTTGAGGCGGCTCTGGTCACCGTGGCATTGCCAGATCAGGTCCGGCTTCATCCCGATAATCGAATACCGCCCGCGCACCTCGCCGCCGGTCACGGATTCCAGCATGAAGGCATCGCGCGCTGCACCGGTCAGCTTCAGCATCAGCGACACAGGCGTGTCGAGATCGGCAGCCAGGCGGGCATAGACAACCTGGTTGCGGCCCGCCTCGTAGGCCGCGGCGAAGCCGTCGAAGGAAGGGATAAGTTGTACCATCGTCTCTACTGGAAGTTGGCGTGAACGGCGTTGATCGCCGCCTGGTCGAGGTCCACGCCGGCGCGGTCCTGGATGTCCGAGGCGAGGGCGCGGAACAGGTCCTGAGCCACGGCTTGTGCCGCCTGGTCGCGGAACAATTGTGCCAGTTGTTTGGCCTGTTCGTCTTCGGGATCGACGTCCAGGATCTCATCCAGACGGACCACGACAGCCGATGCGCCGGTACTGACGGCGCGGACCTGGTTGGGCTCCATGTCAAAGACCGCTTCCAAGACTGCACGCGGCACCGCGCCGAAAGAGGTCCGGGTCAGCGCCTCTTCGGTCTGGGCGGTCAGGTTCAGGCCCTCGAAGGTGGCGCCTTCGCCCAGTTGACCCGCCAATGCCTGGGCCTGTTTCAACAACGCGTCCGCCTTCTGCACCTCGCGCCAGTCGGCCTCGACCTGCTCGCGCACCTCGTCGAAGGGGAAGGGCGCGGGGGGCTCGACCTCGTCCAGCCGCAAGGCAAAGACACCGCCGTCGCCAAGGGTGGCGATGGCCGGGTAATCCCCGTCTTTCGCGGCTTCAGCCGCATCGCGGAAGGCAGGGTAGCCCGCGATGCCCTCGTCGTTGTCGCCGGTCCATCCGATCTCTCCCAGGTCAAGATCGGTTGTCTCCGCCAGTTCCTCCAGCGTGAGACCCGCGGCAAGCTCGTCGTCGTACCCCTGGGCCTGGGCGTCGATCACCCGACGCGCGCGGTCCAGCGCAAGTTCGCCGCGCAGGCCGGGGATCGCATCCTCGAACGGTGTCAACTGGGCTGGAAGGACGGCGTTGATCCGGAAAAGGGCCGGACCAAGCGGTGTTGGCGCGGGGCCGACCACCTGGCCAACCTCGCCGTCAAAGACCGCGTCCGCCGCATCGCGCAGGTCGGCGCGGGTGACATCGCCCATGTCGGTGTCTTCAAGCGCCAGCCCACGTTCGTCGACAAGGTCGCCAAAGCCGATCTCTCCCGAGGTGATGCGCGCCAGCGCGGCCTCGGCGGCGGCGGTGTCGTTGAAGACGAGCCGTTCCACGAGCCGCCGCTCGGGCAGGTCGAACTCGTCCTTGCGGTCATCATAGGCAGCGCGCAGGCTGTCCTCGTCCACTTCGACGCTGTCAACCAGCATCTCGGGCGTCACCCAGGCATAGGTCAGGCGCTTGGTCTCGGGGCGGGTGAACTTGTCGATGTTGTCATCGTAGTGCGTGCGCAGGTCCTCTTCGGTCGGCGCGGCGATGTCGAGGTCCAGCTGGCTTTCCCCGACCACGGCCCAGGTGATGCTGCGACGTTCGGCGGTATAGCCGATCAGCGTGTCGACATAGGAGTCGGGCAGTCGGATACCGGCCAGAACGGCGCTCTGCAGCAGCGAGCTGGCGCTTTCATTGCGCAGCTTTTCCTCGAACTCGCGTTCCGTGAGGCCCGCGTTTTCCAGGGTCAGCCTGTACGCCTCACGGTTGAAGCTGCCGTCAACCGCCTGAAAGGCGCGGATCTGGCGCAGATCCTCGGCAAGGCGGGTGTCGCCGATGGACAGGCCCAGCGTGTCGGCCTCGTTCTCCAGAGCGGCGGTGACGACCAGCTGGCTCAGCACCTGCTGTGTCAGGCCAAGGCTTTGCGCCTGCTGGAAGGAGAGCGCCTGTCCGCTCTGCTGCTGGATGTTGCGGATCTCGTTCTGCAGCGCCCGGAAATAGTCATTGGTCGAGATCTCGGCCTCGCCGACCTTGCCTATCGACCGCACCGTGCCCGAGAAATTGGTGGCGCCAAAGCCGCCGAGACCCAGTAGCAAAAGGCCCAGCAGACCCCAGACCAGGTACTTTCCCACGCCGCTCTTCTTGTCCGCCATCTCGACCTCCCGCTGTCGGTTTGCCCCTGTCTATGCGGCTCCCCCGGGGGCTGCAAGAGGCCCGTCGACCTGCGCCAGCCTGCGCGCGAACTCGGCGATCCCGGCGCGGTCCGTATTGGCGAAGGCGACCCGGAACTGCCGGTCGCCGCTGGGGTCGCCCTCGGGCGTGAACATCGTGGCCGGCAGGATCAGCACGCCCGCCTCGCGCACCAGCCGCGGCGCCAACGTGGCAGAGCCTTCGGCAAAGGGATGTTCGATATAGGCGAAATAGGCGCCGCAGCCCAAGAGCCGCCAGCCGCGCGCGGCCAGCGGCGCGAAACAGTCCTCGATCGCGGCACGGCGATCCAGTATCTCGGCGCGCTGTTCGGCCTTCCACTGGCCAAGGTTTTCAATCCCCCAGAGAGCGGCGCGCTGGCCCAGAGAAGGGGCGCAGATCGCCACGGTGTCCTGAAACTTCTCGATCTGGTGCAGCAACTCGGGCTGGCCGATGACGGCGCCGACACGGTGGCCGGTCAGCCGGTAGGCCTTGGAGAAGCTGTAGAGCTGCACCAGGACGCTGTCCCAACCCTTGCGCGCCAGCAATCCGTGCGGTGCCCCGCTGCGCGAGTCGAAATCGCGATAGGTTTCATCGACGATCAGGCGGATACCGGCCTCTGCACAGAGGTCGTAGAACCTCTCCAGCACCTCCGCCGGGTATTCCACGCCGCAAGGGTTGTTGGGGGTGACAAGCGCGATGGCCCGGGTGCGCGGCGTGATGAGCGCGCGCGCGGCCTCCGGGTCAGGCACGAGGTCTTTGCCGCAGGTCAGGGGCACTGCGTGCACCCCGCTCATGTCCAGCCACATCTTGTGATTGAAGTACCAGGGCACCGGCAGGATCACCTCGTCACCCTCGCCGCAGGTGGCTGCGATGGTGGCAGCAAAGGCCTGGTTGCAGCCCGCCGTGATGCCGACCTGGGCCGCCGCGACCGTGCCGCCATATTGGCGCGCCCAATCCTCCGCCAAGGCCTCGCGCAGCGCGGGCAGACCCAGCACTGGACCGTACAAGTGGCTGGCCGGATCCTCCAGCATCTCGGCCATCGCGGCACGCATGGGCGCGGGTGGCGGATCCGCAGGTGCCGCCTGGCTGAGGTTGATCAGCGGGCGCTCCGGCGGAAAGTCCATCCCTTTCAGCCAGCGTTGCGCCTCGGGGATGGGCGGGAAAAAGGTTGCCTCGGTGCGCGTGACCATCCGCGTGCTCCATCCATGTGGTTCTTTGGGCCGGAAATACTTCGGGAGCGCGAGGGCAGCGCCCTCGCCGGGGTTCGGGGGCCTTGCCCCCAAGAGTGAGAGGGCGCCGTCAGGCGCGCCTTTGGATCACGCGCTCAATCGTCGCCGCGATAGGGTTTGACGTATTGCAGAGCCATGTCCCAGGGGAAGAAGATCCAGGTGTCCTGGCTGACCTCGGTGATGAAGGTGTCGACCTGCGGGCGGCCCTGCGGCTTGGCATAGACCGTCGCCACATGTGCCTTTGGGTACATGCTGCGAACCAGTTCCAGCGTCTTGCCGCTGTCCACCAGGTCGTCGATGATCAGAACGCCTTCGCCTTCGCCGACCAGCTCGGCATCCGGGGATTTCAGCACCTGTGCCTCGCGCCGCTGATCGGCCTTGCCGCCGCCCGAGTGGTAGCTCTTGACGCTGATCGTATCGACGGTGCGAATGTCCAGTTCCCGCGCCACGATCATCGCCGGCGCCATGCCGCCGCGGGTGATGGCCACCACCGCTTTCCAGTAACCGTTGTCCGGCCCCTGTCCCTGCAGCCGCCAGGCCAGCGCCCGCGCATCCCTGTGCAACTGGTCCCAGCTGACGTGGAACCCTTTTTCGTGGGGCAGGCGGTCGGTCATGGCATTCTCCTCGGCAAGCGCTGTGGACAGAGCCTATACGTCAGCGGCACAGCACGGGGCAAGCGCTCGTTACCGCGACAGCAACAGCCGCAGCCCCAAAGCCCCAAGCAGGGCCGCCGCCACCCGGTCGATCACCGGCTTGGCCCGCAGGTAACCGGCACGGGCGGGCGCAGTGGACAGGAGCGCGGCGAACAGCCCGTAGACCGTCACCTCGACCAGGAAATGATTGGCCACGATCAGTGCCTTGCCCCCAAGACCCATGTCGGCGGGAAAGATCACGATTAGGACGGAGGCGGCAAACAGCACCGATTTCGGGTTCAGCAGGTTCACCAAAAGCCCGCCCAGAAAGGCATTTGCGCCGGGCCGCGCGCTGTCTGCCACCGGCTTGCGCGCATCGCGCCAAAGGCTCCAGGCAATCCATATGAGATATAGCGCGCCGGCCAGTTTCATGGCGCCGTAGGCAAAGGGAAAGAGCGCAAAGATCACCTCCAGCCCCAGGAGCGCGGCACCGGTCCAGCAGGCGGCCATCAGGCCCAGGCCCGTGCCCGTCGCAACCCCGGTGCGGAATCCGCCCGCGATCGACTGGCGCAGCGCATAGAGCAGGGCAGGTCCCGGAGCCGCCATCGCGGCCAGCAGGGTCAGGTTGAAGGCCAGCAGATGTGTCCAGGTCATGGCGGCTCCTTCCCATCACGGGATCAGAACGTCAGAGCACCGTTCCGATGTCAAACGAAGAAGCCCCGGGACGGGTGCCGGGGCCGGGTTTCTTTCCAGTCCTGTCTGTCAGGCGGGCAGGGCGCTCAGCCCTTGGTGATGTCCGGCGCGTCGACCGCTTTCATGCCGACGACGTGATAGCCCGCGTCGACGTGATGCGTCTCTCCGGTCACGCCCGCGCCCAGATCGGACAGCAGGTAGAGCGCGGAATTGCCGACGTCCTGGATCGTCACGTTGCGGCGCAAGGGCGAGTTGTATTCGTTCCACTTCATGATGTAGCGGAAATCGCCGATGCCGCTGGCGGCGAGCGTCTTGATCGGCCCGGCGCTGATGGCATTGACGCGAATGCCGTCCTTGCCCAGGTCCTCGGCCAGGTAGCGGACCGATGCTTCCAGCGCGGCCTTGGCAACACCCATGACGTTATAGTGCGGCATGATCCGTTCGGCGCCGTAGTAGGTCAGCGTGACCGCGCTGCCGCCCTTGGTCATCATCTTCTCGGCCCGCTGCATCACGGAGGTGAAGCTGTAGACCGAGATGTCCATCGTCATCGCGAAGTTGTCCTTGGACGTATCGACATACCGACCGCGCAGTTCGGACTTGTCCGAAAAGCCGATGGCGTGGACGATGAAATCCAGACTGTCCCAGCGTTCCTTAAGTCCGTCGAACAGCCCGTCGATCGAGTCCTCGTCGCTGACGTCGCAGGGCAGGACAAAATCCGATCCCAATTGCCCGGCCAGTGGATCGACGCGTTTCTTCAACGCCTCGCCCTGGTAGGAAAAGGCCAGTTCGGCGCCGGCGTCGGCACAGGCCTTCGCGATGCCCCAGGCGATTGACTTGTCATTGGCCAGGCCCATGATCAGACCGCGTTTTCCCGCCATCAACTGGTTTGACATGAGCGCCCTTTCCGCCAGATCGTCGATGGAGCGACCTTTAGGCGATCGGTCCGGGACCATCAAGCCTGCCGTGTACCCAAAACGGGGCTTGCATCCGGCACGACACAGGTCACATTTCCGGCGCGTCCGGCCCGGAACGGACAGAAGGAGAGCACGACGATGAGCGACCGCAGCGGGATTTTCGCAGGCGACGACCCCTTTCAGATCGCCCGCAACTGGCTGGCAGAGGCTGAGGACAAGGAGATCAACGATCCCAACGCCATCGCGCTGTCGACGGTAGACGCAGACGGTCTGCCCAATGCGCGGATGGTCCTTCTCAAGGATATCGAGGCGGATGCCTTCGTCTTTTATACCAACTACGAAAGCGCCAAGGCTTCCGAGATCGACCAGGCGGGCAAGGCGGCCTTCGTCATGCACTGGAAATCCCTGCGCCGGCAGGTGCGTGTGCGCGGTCTTGTCGAAAAGGAAGAGGGGCCGCAGGCCGACGATTACTATGCTTCGCGCTCCATCAAGAGCCGACTTGGCGCCTGGGCCAGCCGTCAGAGCCGTCCGCTGGACAGCCGCGCCGCTCTCATGGCCGAGGTGGCTCGTGTCACCGCCCGGCATGGGGCCAACCCGCCGCGCCCGCCTTTCTGGGGCGGTTATCGAATCCGTCCGGTAGAAATCGAGTTCTGGGCAGACGGGGCGTTCCGCCTCCACGACAGGTTTCGCTGGGCGCGAAAGGATATGTCCTCCTCCTGGACTGTTGACCGTCTCAATCCGTGAACCATATTGGAATCAGGCAAATAACTGGCCTGTTCACCGGGATTTTTAGGGCATCGCCCACCTATCTGACACAAAAAAGGACAATTCTCCGGGCTTGCGCTGCGAGAGGGCTTTGTTTCAAGAATTCTAATGGGGATAAGTTTGTACAATCGGGAACGACGTTGACACGAGAGGATACTGAAAACGAGGCGATCTCTGGACGGGTGAAATGGTTTGACCCGGTCAAAGGCTTCGGATTTGTGATTTCGGACACGGGGGGTCCGGACATTCTTCTGCACGCCAATGTCCTGCGAAATTTCGGACAGAGTTCGGTCGCGGACGGCGCCCGCATAGAAATCACGGTCCAGCGCACGGAACGGGGTGTTCAGGCGACACAGGTGCTGAAGGTGGAACCGCCCGAAGCCCCGGAAAGCGCGCCGCTTGCGGATTTCGAACAACTCGATCCCGAGATCATGGCCCAGGCGCCGCTGGAACCGGCGCGCGTCAAGTGGTTCGACAAGGCCAAGGGTTTCGGGTTTGCAAATGTCTTCGGAAAACCGGAAGATGTGTTCATTCATATCGAGGTCTTGCGCCGCTCGGGCCTCGCGGATCTGCAACCGGGCGAGGCCCTGGCAATTCGCGTGGTCGAGGGCAAGCGCGGACGCATGGCGATGGAAGTGAACGCATGGGAAAGCGCCTTGTCGCGTTGAGTATGGTCGCCACGCTGGTTGCGTGGCCCGCCTGGAGCCAGGACGAAGGCTCTGTCATTCTGGAACAGGAAACCGCGCCGCCGCCACCGGCGGCCCAAGCGGCTCCGGACACGGAACCGGACGCCGCCCCGGTCGAGGACGGCCCGGCGCCGGCAGATCCCGCCGCCGAAGCGCCCGTGCCTGATCCCGTTCCGGATGCCCCGGACAAAGGCGAACCCGTCGCGCGGGTGACCCCCGATCCCTCGGCCCCCGCAGAAGAGGCCCGCGAGCCCGAACCGGCACAGGAACCGTCCGATGAAAAGCCGCCACTGATCGACCCGATCCTGCCCATCGGCGACGAACCGCTGGCCGATGCCGCGCCGGAGCCGACCAAGGTAAAGGACCCGGACAACCGCGTCGGCGCGTGCCGTGAGGACACGCTTTATGTGCGCGGCGGTCACGCCTTGGCCCGTTTCAACGTGGATGTGGCCGATACGCCCGACAGCCGGGCGCAGGGGCTGATGAACGTCAAGTCCATGCCGGCAAGCAAGGGCATGCTGTTCATCTACCCGGCGCCGCAGCCGGTGGCCTTCTGGATGAAGAACACTTTCATCCCGCTTGACATCATCTTTGCGGATAGCCGGGGGGTGGTCGTCCATGTGCATGAGAACGCCAAGCCGCATGACGAGACGTCGATCCCCGGAGGCGAACAGATCCAGTTTGTCCTTGAGATCAACGGCGGCTACGCCCGTATGCTGGGGATCAAGGAAGGGGCGCAAATGCGTCACCCGGCGATCCGCCGCGCCGCCTGGCCCTGCTGATCTGCAAAAGGGGCTTTTCAAGCCCGCTCCGTGCGGCTAGACCGCACGGACCGTCGGGGCGTAGCGCAGCCTGGTAGCGCGTCTGTTTTGGGTACAGAAGGTCGTGAGTTCGAATCTCGCCGCCCCGACCACTTCCTGTAATTTACTGATTCTAAATGGACTCTTTCCGCGCGGCGCTATCGATCCCGACGCGATCAAGGCCTCTGGCGCCTCGGCCGACCTGAAATTCCCCGGATCAATGAAACTTTCTGTTTCCTGAATCGTGACTCTGGTCACGCGAAAAGCGACAGGAGGAAGTTTTCATGGCCCACTTGGCCTCAAATTACGATTCATTCGAAACGTTTCTGGATCAGGCGGATGCCTTCTGGACCGTAGATCTGGGCGCGCTGAACAGTTCGGGTGTGGAGGGCACCGCAGTGTTGGCGATGGTCACCGACGACGATGGCTCGGCCTATCTGAATGTCGCGATCTCGGCCACCGGGCTGACACCGTCGCAGACCCATGCACAACACATTCACGGTCTTTTCGACGAGACGGGCGCGCCGATCGATTCCGTGGCACCAACCATCGCGGACGACCTGGACCGTGATGGCATGGTCGAGGTACTCGAAGGGGTAGGCAAGTATGGCGACGTGATCCTGCCGCTGTCGATGGACGGCATGATGCCGATGGCGGACGCCTCGGGACGAATCTCCTTCGTCCAGAGCTATGACCTCGGCGACAACAGCAACTTCTTCAGCCCGGTCACGATGACCGATTACCTTGCTTCCGACCTGATGCCGCTGGAACTGCGTGAGATCGTGCTGCACGGAGTCGAGATTCCAGATGGTATCGGCATGGGCACGGGCGGTGAGGTCGCCGGCGGCACGAACGGCTATATCGGCATCCTACCGGCCGCAGCTGGGGACATCGAGGTCGCCACCCGGGCAGAGGCCCTTGCCGTCTTGGCAGAGCACCGCGACACCGCAAGTGACACGGTTGTCCTGACCCCCAACCCCGACATGTTCGACGCCGGGCCCGGGGATGACATCGTCGACGGTCTGGCGGGCAACGACACGATCACCGGCGGTGCGGACAATGACTCGCTTATGGGCGGCCTTGGCGCCGACATCCTCGAGGGCAACGCCGGCGACGACATGCTGGATTCGGGCCAGATGGACGTCAATGGTCCCAACACCGCCGATGCGGGCGCCTCGGGGGGGCTGACGCTGGCCGACTATGACGGCGGCATCGCGGGTGGTGCCGGAAACGACATGATCATGGGCGGCGCGGGCGACGAGATCCTGACCGGTGACGGCGACAGCCGCACCGCAGAGGCGACCGGATCGACCTTTGACGCGATGGCCGACGGAATGGACACGATCCACGGTGGCGCGGGCAACGACGAGATACACACCGGGTCCTGGTCGGACAGCGACCAGGGTTTGCCCAATGCCCAGACCGGGATCATGGCCGACGTGGCCTATGGTGACGGCGGCGATGACATCCTGCGCGGGGCAGGAGGCGACGACATGCTGTTCGGCAACATGGGCGCGGACAACATCGGCGGCGGTGGTGGCGATGACATGATCTTCGGCGATGGCATGTTTTCCGGCGATATCGAAGGGATTACAGGCCAGATCTATCGCCTGTATGTCACCGCGTTTGACCGCAACCCGGATGGTCCCGGCTTTGAATCCTGGGCGACCGGAATCGGGTCGGGCTCTTTCGGCCTGAGCGCGGCGGCAAACGGTTTCGCCAATTCGCCCGAGTTCAACGCCGTCTTTGGCGGCGGTACAAACGAGGACTTCGTTCGGGCGATGTACCAGAACACCCTTGATCGCGGCGCGGATCCCGGTGGTCTGGCGCATTGGGTCGGCCAGTTGGAGGCAGGTGCATCCCGGGCCGATGTGCTTCTGGGCTTTTCGGAAAGCCCCGAAATGCAGATGCGCAGCGCTTCGGACCTGGAAGACTGGGTCGATGCCCAGGGCACCAATGACGTGATTGCGGGCAACGGGGGCACCAACACCCTGTCGGGCGGCTACCTGTCGGACACCTTCGTCTTTGGCACCGACACGGGCAGCAGCCACATCGTGACCGACCTGGAGTCCTGGGACATGCTGGATTTCACCGCCTTTGGCTACCCGGATGCGGGTGCGGCCATCGGACTGATGATGCAGCAGGGGGACGATGTGGTTTTCATGGACCAGGATGTGACCGTCACGCTGCAAGATACGCAACTGGCGCAGGTCTCGGGCGAGATGATCCTGGTCTGAGCACAGCGTTCTGCCACGACCACAAGCGTCCGGGCCAGCGGCCCGGGCGCCTCTCTTTGGCGCCTGCCAAAGAATCGGTCACCACACTAGATGTGGTGGGGCTGGGGCGCTGTTCCCCGAATTGGCGTGTTGTGCGTGTTCGAACTGCAACATCGGTGGTCATCCGAGAAGTTAACAAAGATTAACCATTTAGGCCGTCATCCGCGAAGTTTTCCACAAGCATTTGTGCATAAACTGCCGTCTCTCTTTGTATTTCCACGGTTTGCGGGAATGCGGAAATTATTAACAGATCCGGGATGAATCGGAGACCCTCTACCGCCCCTAGTAGAGTGCCGTTTGGTCAACACAAAATATATGTAGATATCGTAAAAAAACGCGTTGACGACTCCGGTTCGTCAGGGCCATTTTGTGTAGGCCGATCGCGACAGCCACTAGATGTAGTGGGCGACGGCAAGGGACAGACAAGCACAACATGGATCTGAACGGGGCGTGGACCTCGGCCCGCGTGGCAACAGCGGGAGGGTGCCTTTGTCCTTTGCCTTGCCGACCGGCACGAAAAAACGGGACACACTTTAAGGGCATCCGGGATGAAAATCGAACGCAAATTCACCAAGGCCGGTCAGGACGCTTACGCCGAAATCGACTTTGTCATCACCAAGTCGGAAATCCGTAACCCTGACGGCACCACTGTCTTTGCGCTCGATCAGCTGGAAGTGCCCGCGGGCTGGAGCCAGGTGGCCAGCGACGTGATCGCACAGAAATATTTCCGCAAGGCCGGGGTTCCGACCGAGCTGAAGCGCGTCAAGGAAGAAGGCGTGCCGGAATTCCTGTGGCGCTCTGTCCCGGCGTCGAAGGACACGCCGCGCACCGGAGAAACCAGCGCGCGCCAGGTCTTTGATCGTCTGGCAGGCGCCTGGGCCTACTGGGGCTGGAAAGGCGGTTATTTCACGACCGAGGAAGACGCCCAGGCCTATTTCGACGAGATGCGCTACATGCTGGCCACCCAGATGGCCGCGCCGAACAGCCCGCAGTGGTTCAACACCGGCCTGCACTGGGCCTATGGCATCGACGGTCCCAGCCAGGGCCATTTCTATGTCGATTACAAAACCGGCAAGCTGGTGAAATCCAAGTCGGCTTATGAGCATCCGCAGCCGCATGCCTGCTTTATCCAGTCGGTTCAGGACGACCTGGTGAACGAGGGTGGTATCATGGATCTGTGGGTGCGCGAGGCGCGCCTGTTCAAATACGGTTCTGGCACCGGCACGAACTTCTCCTCCCTGCGTGCCGAGGGCGAGGCGCTGTCAGGCGGAGGCAAGTCCTCCGGCCTGATGGGGTTCCTCAAGATCGGCGACCGCGCCGCGGGCTCGATCAAGTCCGGCGGAACGACCCGTCGAGCAGCGAAGATGGTGATTTGCGACGCCGATCACCCGGACATCGAAGAATTCATCAACTGGAAGGTGAAGGAAGAGCAGAAGGTGGCGTCCATCGTCGCCGGCTCGAAGATGCACGAGAAGATGTTGAACGGCATCTTCGAGGCGATCCGTGTCTGGGACGGCGATGAAGCCGACGCATATGATCCCAAGAGCAACGAGACCCTGAAGGCGGCCATCCGTGCGGCCAAGGGCGCCATGATCCCCGAGACCTACATCAAGCGCGTGCTCGACTACGCACGGCAGGGCTATGCCTCGATCGAGTTCCCGACCTACGACACGGATTGGGACTCCGAAGCCTACGCCTCGGTCTCGGGCCAGAATTCCAACAACTCGATCCGCGTCACGGATGCCTTCCTCAAGGCGGTCAAGGACGACGCCGACTGGGAACTGATCCGTCGCACCGACGGCAAGGTCGCCAAGACCGTCAAGGCGCGCGACCTCTGGGAGCAGGTGGGTCACGCGGCCTGGGCCTGTGCCGATCCGGGCATCCAGTTCCACGACACCGTCAACGCCTGGCACACCTGCCCGGAAGACGGCGCGATCCGCGGTTCGAACCCCTGTTCCGAGTACATGTTCCTCGACGATACGGCCTGCAACCTGGCCTCGATGAACCTGCTGACCTTCCTCAAGGACGGCCGTTTCGACGCCGAGGGGTATATCCACGCCACGCGCCTGTGGACCCTGACGCTGGAAATCTCGGTTCTGATGGCACAGTTCCCGTCGAAGGAAATCGCGCAGCTGTCGTATGATTTCCGGACGCTGGGTCTGGGCTATGCCAACATCGGCGGCCTGCTGATGAACATGGGGTACGGCTACGACTCGGACGAGGGCCGTGCGCTCTGCGGTGCGCTCACCGCGATCATGACCGGCACATCCTATGCGACCTCGGCAGAGATCGCCGGTGAGCTGGGCGCCTTCCCGGGCTACGAGCGCAACCGCGAGCACATGCTGCGTGTCATCAAGAACCACCGCAACGCTGCCTACGGCGCGTCGGAAGGCTATGACAAGCTGGCGGTCAAGCCGGTGCCGCTGGATCTTGTGAACTGCCCGGACGAGGCCCTGGTGCACTTGGCCATGTCGTCTTGGGACGAGGCCTATAGCCTTGGCGAGAAGCACGGATACCGCAACGCTCAGGTTTCGGTCATCGCGCCGACCGGCACCATCGGCCTGGTGATGGACTGCGACACCACCGGCATCGAGCCCGATTTCGCCCTGGTGAAGTTCAAGAAGCTGGCCGGCGGCGGTTACTTCAAGATCATCAACCGGTCTGTCCCCGGCGCCCTGGAGAACCTCGGCTACACATCCAGCCAGATCGAAGAGATCATCTCTTATGCAGTGGGCCACCAGACGCTGGGCAACGCGCCGGGCATCAACCACACCGCCCTGATCGGCCACGGCTTCGGCCCGGCGCAGATCGAGAAGGTGGAAAGCGCGCTGGCCTCGGCCTTTGACATCCGCTTTGTCTTCAACCAGTGGACGCTGGGCGAAGAGTTCTGCTGTGACGTCCTGGGCATTCCGGCGGAGAAACTGGTCGATCCCAGCTTTGACCTGCTGCGGCACCTGGGCTTTTCCAAGGCCGACATCGAGGCCGCGAACGACCACGTTTGCGGCACCATGACCCTGGAAGGGGCGCCGCACCTGAAAGAGGAACACCTCAAGGTCTTCGACTGCGCCAACCCCTGCGGCAAGAAGGGCAAGCGCTTCCTCTCGGTCGACAGCCACATCACCATGATGGCGGCGGCGCAAAGCTTCATCTCGGGCGCGATCTCCAAGACGATCAACATGCCCAACGATGCGACCATCGAGGATTGCCAGAAGGCCTATGAACTCAGCTGGTCGCTGGGGGTCAAGGCGAACGCGCTCTACCGTGACGGTTCGAAACTGTCGCAGCCGCTTGCGGCCGCGCTGGTCGAGGATGACGACGAGGCGGCGGAAGTGCTGGAAAGCGGCTCGCAGCACGAAAAGGCACAGGTCCTGGCCGAGAAGATCGTCGAAAAGGTCGTGATCAAGGAAGTGGCCCGCGCCGGCCGCACCAAGATGCCCGAGCGTCGCAAAGGTTATACGCAAAAGGCGATCGTCGGCGGTCACAAGGTCTACCTGCGGACCGGCGAATACGAGGACGGCAACCTTGGCGAGATCTTCATCGACATGCATAAGGAAGGCGCCGGCTTCCGTGCAATGATGAACAACTTCGCCATCGCCGTGTCGGTCGGCCTGCAATACGGCGTGCCGCTGGAGGAATTCGTCGACGCCTTCACCTTCACCAAGTTCGAACCGGCGGGCATGGTGCAGGGCAACGACTCGATCAAGAACGCCACGTCGATCCTTGATTACATCTTCCGCGAACTGGCCGTGTCCTACCTTGACCGTACCGACCTGGCCCATGTCAAACCCGAGGGCGCCAGCTTTGACGACCTTGGCCGGGGCGAGGAAGAGGGCGTGTCGAACGTCCAGGAACTGTCGGAAACCGCCGCCAGCCGCAGCCTGGAAGTGCTGAAGCAGATCAGCTCGACCGGCTACCTGCGCAAGCGTCTGCCGCAGGAACTGGTGGTGCTGCAGGGTGGCCAGGCGACTGTCGCGCTGGAAGCTGGGACAGACCCCGATCAAGTGCTGCGGACCCTGGTGCCCGCCACCGCTGCAGGACCGAAGTCCGGCGGATCGGCCTCCTCGGCGATGGCCATGACGGCGGTCACCAAGGCCAAGATGCAGGGCTACGAGGGCGAAGCCTGCGGCGAGTGCGGCAACTACACGCTGGTGCGCAACGGCACCTGCATGAAGTGCAACACCTGCGGCGCGACCTCGGGCTGCAGCTGAGGAGCGATAGAATGGCGTCCTTCCGGATGGACTGCGTGCTTGAATGGGATGGCATTCTCAGCGATCCGATGACCCTCACGGTCAACGTGATCCCGGACGGTCCGGATCACCGCGGCGCCGGGTCCTTTGCAATGCCCACGCGCTTCATCGGGACGGCAATGCGCAGCGAGGCGCCCCTGAGGGCCACCGCGCATGACGGCAGCGGGTTCGACCTGACAGTCCACCGCTTCGACATGACCACGGGCATTGCCTATTTCCGGACGCTTGGCGCCCTGCCGGTCGAGGACCGGCGGAGCGCCTGAAGAGACACCCCTGGGGGGGTGATGCGGGGACACGTTGCCAGTGACCCCGCGTGGTTAGGGTGGTCCGGGAGTCCCGTCCCGCCATCCGTTCCAGGGGCCGGTGCGCTGGCCCCAGACGCTGACAAGGCCGCAGGCAGAAAAGACACGGGCGGTGAATCAGATGAGCCTTGTACGCGAAACTCGGGGCGTCCTTTCCCCAAAGGGACGCCCCCTTTCTTTTCCCTGACATCGGCGCGGGCAGGTTCCCGCCAATGACCCACGGAGTGCGTCTTCGGCGGTGTCATGCCGGAATGCGCGTGCCCTGTATGCGGGGTCCCGCGTGCGGCTTGGCGCCGGCCAAGGTCCGCTTGCGCGAAGCAGCATTTCCGGCAGTTTGCCGCGTGTTTTCAAGCGGCTGGCCGCAAGACCTCGAAGCGGGGAAAAACTCGTCCCATGTTTGGCTCACTTCCAACCAACCACTCATGGAGGAAAGACTATGAAAACGCAGATCCTGACCGGCGCCGCACTGGCCCTGTTCACCCTTCCCGCCTTTGCGCAGGACATGGAGGGCGACGTGGCGCTCGACACCGACGGTGACGGCATGGTGTCGCTGGAAGAGGTGCAGGTCATGTACCCGGACGTCTCGCAGGATGACTATGCTCAGGCGGATGCAGATGGCGACGGCCTGCTGAGCGCCGAAGAGCTGGACACGGCCCGTGCCGACGGGTTGATCCCGGCAAACGACGCCTGATCGGCGTGGACCATGCCCCTGTCCCCGGGGCATGACACCGGCGCGCGGCGGCCCCTGGTCGCCGCGCGTTTTTCTTTGCAGATCACCGGGTCACCAGGTCAGCGGAATTCGATCCGGCAGTTCACCAGCTCGCCAAAGATCGTCCGCTGGCAGACCCGGACGCGCTGCCCCTCTGGTTCCGGCGCGGGCGCATCGGCCGAGGCCGGCGGGTTGAAGACCGGGGCAGGGGCGTTGCGCAGCCGTTCCTGTTCTTCTTCCTCGCGCCGCTGTTCCTCGGCAAAGACGCCGTAGAGCGAGGCGCTCTGCCGGTTCAGCATGTCCAGTTGCGTACGATCCAGGAACCCGGTCGGCTCCAGCCCGTTGCTCCGTTGCCATTCGCGCATCGCGTCACGGGTTCCGGGGCCAAAGATCCCGTCGGCGCCGCGGGTGTCAAACCCCAAGAGCGTCAGGCGGTTCTGGATTTCCTGCCGGTCGTCGAACAGCAGGCCAAGTGCTGCTTCTGTGCCCAGCGTGGTGGCCGGCAGGTTGCGCACGGGTGACACGATGATCGAAGAACTGGCATCCGGCGCGGTCATCTTGCGCGCCTCGGCAAGGGTCTGGTTCTCTGGAATAAGCTTCCAGAAATCGCGAAAAGGCACGCCGGTCCAGTCTTGCGGCAGAAGGGCCTTGTGCACCTGAAAGAGCGTCGGATTGCCGCCCGAGGTCCATTCCGGACTGGTGCGCAGACGCAGCGCGGCGGCAGTCTGTCCTTCGGCGGGCGGGGAAGTGTTCAGTTCCACCTGGCAACCAAGCCAGGACGGAACGCCGTCGATGATCGCCTCGACGATGTATGTTGCCTTGCGATGCGCCGTCGCACCCTGTTCGCGCAGAACACGGTGATCGTAGACGGACCGCCCCGGGCTGGTGTGATCCGGGTCGAAATCCCGGTTGGACTGGATGCAGGAGCGCGTCACCATCGTGTCGCTCAGGCTGCTGGGGGCCTCGAAGCCTTCGAGTTGTAGCCCAAGGGCGCGGGCCTCGTCCACGCGGTCGACTGCCAATTGTTCGTTGCTGGTCAGGGCAAGGATCTGGGCGGCGAGATCGGTGGGAATGTCGAGCGTGTCGAGCCGCGCGGTGAATGCACTCGCTGCCTGCATTGCGGCGCCATAGACCTCGGCCACCTGGTCGGGAGTATAGGTCTGCTGTGCGATGGGCAGGTGCAGGCCCCCAAATGCCACATTTGCGTTCAGATGCATCCGTTTGTTCGGCACCGGCCCGGCGTCGCGCGTCAGGCGGCTGCCACCCAGCAGGACAAGCGCACAGGCGTTCAGGCATTCCGCACCGTCATCGACAGCGGTGGGGATACCGCGATCATGCAGGAAATCCGCGATCCTGAGGCTCTCACCAAAGGAACCGCCGGGGCTGTCCAGGCAGAGCGGTCGGTCCCCATTGGCAAAAGCGCGCATGTCAAGTGACTGGATTCGCTCAAGATCGCCGGGTTGGATCGTGCCTGTCAGCGTCGCCGCACAGTCGAAATGCGCGCTCGGCGCGGTTGTGATCTCACCCGCCTGGCCGGTCTGCGGCGCAAGCGAGGCGGAGGCAAGAAGCGCGGGCAGGAGGAAACGGGAAAAAAGAGCAGATTTCATGAGGGACTCCGGGGCCTGTCGCGTGGCAGCAACCCAAGTCATAGCCCGTTGGGGCGGATTTTTCCAAGCCAACGATGGGTTTGGCAGGTGACGGTGCAGCAGCGGTGCAACCCTTTTTCCACCGGAGCTGAAGGCCGGGGGCGTTTAAGGGCGCTGGAGATGGGTGAAGAGGCGCAGGCAAGCCGTTGAAAAAACGTTTTTCAAACGCTCCTTAAGCCATGATCAGGACCGGGCCACGTAACGGTCGCGGCGGTGGTTGATCGTCACCATCAGGTTCAGGATCACCGCGCCCGTCAGCGACACTGCCACGGTCATCCAGTCGAAGATCGCCAGCGCCAGGGCAAAGACACAGAGGTCAAATCCCAACTGCACGTTTCCCGCGGGAATGCCGCGCGTATCCTGCAACCACAACGCCACGATTCCCACGCCGCCCAGCGTTGCACCGTGCCGGAACAGCACGATCAGGCCCAACCCGGCCAGCAGGCCAAAGAGCACGGCGCTGACCAACGGATGAACTGGCTCCAGCCGCAGGACCGTGGGCAGATACTCGGTCTGCAGCGACAAGAGACCGACGGCGGCAAAGGTGCGCAGGGTAAAGCGCCACCCCATCTGCCGGACGGCAAGAATGTAGAAAGGCAGGTTCAGAACGAAGAAAACCGCCCCAAAGGACCATCCCGCCGCATAGCTGACGATCAGCGAAAGGCCCGCGATCTGTCCGGTGATCAGCGCGCTGGATGTCAGGAACATGATCGCCAGCGCCATCATGCAGGTGCCAACGATCAAGCCCAGGGCATCTTCCCAGAGGCTGTGACGGTCGGCAGGGGGCTGAGACAGAATGGTCATGCAGGTCCGATGCCCGTCGGCATCGCCTTTGGCAAGTCAAACGGGCGCAGATATTTCTGCGCCCGCACCACTTGCCCGTGAAACGGGCATCAACCGGCCAGAGCCTTGTTGAGGTTCTCGTCGATCTTTTCGAGAAAGCCCATCGTGGTCAGCCAGCCCTGGTCTGGGCCGACAAGCAGCGCCAGGTCCTTGGTCATGTGGCCGGCTTCGACGGTCTCGACGATGACGCGTTCCAGCGTTTCGGCAAAGGCCCGCAGGGCGACGTTCTGATCCAGCTTGGCGCGGTGCTTCAGACCGCCGGTCCAAGCATAGATCGAGGCGATAGAATTGGTCGAGGTCGACTGTCCGGCCTGGTGCTGACGGTAGTGACGAGTGACGGTGCCATGTGCCGCCTCGGCCTCGACGATCTTGCCGTCGGGTGTCATCAACTGGCTGGTCATCATGCCAAGGCTGCCGAACCCCTGGGCCACGGTATCGGATTGGACATCCCCATCGTAGTTCTTGCAGGCCCAAACAAATTTCCCGTTCCATTTCAGGGCACAGGCGACCATGTCGTCGATCAGGCGATGTTCGTACCAGATACCGGCCTCATTGAACTTCTCCTCGAACTCGGCCTCGTAGACCTCTTGGAAGAGATCCTTGAAGCGGCCGTCATAGGCCTTGAGGATGGTGTTCTTGGTCGACAGGTAGACCGGCCAGCCAAGGTTCAGACCGTAGTTCAGCGAGGCGCGCGCAAAGTCGCGGATCGAGGCGTCCTGATTGTACATGCCCATGTAGACGCCCGCATCCGGCGCGTCATAGACCTCGCGCTCGATCACCTCGCCGTCGGCGCCTTCCCATTTCATCGTCAGCTTGCCGGCGCCGGGGAAATGGAAATCCGTGGCTTTGTACTGATCGCCGAATGCATGGCGTCCGACGACGATCGGAGAGGTCCAGCCGGGCACGAGGCGCGGCACGTTGCGGCAGATGATCGGCTGGCGGAACACCACACCGCCGAGGATGTTGCGGATCGTCCCGTTCGGCGATTTCCACATCTTTTTCAGGCCGAATTCCTCGACGCGCTGTTCGTCCGGGGTGATCGTGGCGCATTTGACGGCCACGCCGACCTCTTTGGTCTTTTCGGCGGCGTCGATGGTGATCTGGTCCTCGGTCCGATCGCGTTCTTCGATCCCCAGATCGTAGTACAGCAGGTCGAGGTCCAGGTAGGGCAGGATCAGCTTTTGCTTGATGAAATCCCACATGATGCGGGTCATCTCGTCCCCGTCCATCTCGACGATCGGGTTGTCGACCTTGATCTTCGTCATCCTACGATTCCCATGTTGGCTGGCGGCAGTTCCCTGCCTCTCTAGCCGATCACTGCCCGGGGGACCAATGGCGGTAGGGGGCGGAAACGGGAATTCGTCTTGTGAGCCTGTGACGAAACAGGATCGCCGCCCAATCGGGCGGCGATGTCTGGATGCGGCGGCTTACTCGGCCGGTTGTTGCATCTCTTCGCGGCTGGCCATTCGGGCCATGATCCAGAGCGCACCGACCAAAAAAACCAGGATCCCGGCGACCACGGGCAGCGGTGTCCCGTCAAAGGCAAGACCGACCGGCACCGCAAGGATGACCGCCCCGACCGTGCCAAGCGCCCCCATGACCGAGGCGGCCAGCCCCGCGATATGGCCCATCGGCTCCATCCCCAGGGCATTGAGATTGCCCATCGTCAGGCCGATCATGAAGAAGATCGAGGTCTGCCAGATCACGAAACAGGCAAACAGCGCGGTTCCCTCGATGCCGGCAAGCAGGACCAAGGTCATCGATGCGCTCAGAATGACCTCGACCGTCAGGACGATCGTCACCATCCTGCGCATGCCGATCTTCATCACGAGAGCCGCGTTCAACAGGCTGGCCGAGGCTGAAAGGATGGCGATCCCGCCGAACCACAGGGGAAAGCTGCCCGCGCGGTCAAAGAAGGTGTCATAGATCGGCTGGATGTTCGAGATCATCACCACCAGCGCGCCAAAGCACAGCATCTGGGCGATCATGGATTGCCGGACGACCTGATGTGACACCATTTCGCGCAGCGCCTCGTTCAGTGCGCCAAAGCGGAAAGGGCGCCGGTCTTCGACGGCCAGGGTCTCTGGCAGGCGCAGCGCCAACCAGCCGCTGGACAGCGTCGCGAAGATCGCAAAGGCCCAGAACACCGATTGCCAACCGCCAAACCAGATCAGTCCGGCCCCCAGCGTCGGGGCAAGCGCCGGAACGATGGTGAAGATCACCATGACAAAGGACATGATCCGCGCCATTGCCCGCCCGGAATAAAGGTCACGCACGATGGCCAGCGCCACGACACGGGGCCCGGCGGCGCCAAGCCCCTGCATGAAGCGTGCGAACAGCAGCATTTCCAGGCTCTGCGCCAGCAGCGCGCCGAGGGCGGACAGGATATACAGGGCGGCGGTTCCCAGCACCACGGCCTTGCGTCCAAACGCATCCGACAACGGACCGGTAAAGAAGGTGCCCATTCCCATGCCCAGCATGAAGATCGTGACGATAAGCGGCACCCGGTTCGGATCGTCGGGCGAGAATTGCGCCGTCAGCTCGGGGAATGCGGGCAGCATGGCGTCGATGGAAAAGGCAATGCTGGCAAAAAGCATCGCAACAATGGCGATGAACTCGCCTCTACTGGGAAGACTTGACATGGAAACCTCGGGACTCGGGAAAAAGGGCCAAACCGCCCTTCCTCGAACTCCCAGCTATATCCGAACAGTCCGCGATTGTAAGGCCAAGTTCGGTGATCTGACGCACAGACCGAAGGCCGTTCGTGCACTCGGAGCGGGAAACTATTGCTCTCTTGACGCCTTTTCGATGCTTTCGGGCGAGTCATCCCTGTTGGCGGCATCCGTGTCGCTGCCCAGGCGCGCGATGAGCCATTCGGTATGTTCCTCACGCTTGCGCATGGCAAAGACCCCGAATTGCTGGATCGCCACGGCGAAGATGCCCAACCCCAGCAGGATGAAGACCGTCGTGCCGATCTTGCCCGCAGGTGTTTGGGGCACCAGTTCGCCATAGCCCACGGTCGACAGGGTCACGACAGAAAAGAAATAGGAGTCCAGCCAGGACCACCCCTCGACCAGGCGGAAAAAGACCGTGCCGGCGGCGATGATCGCCGCCAGCGTCAGCGCAAGCGTCAGAAAGCGCAGCCGCGTCATGCTTCGGGATCGACGCCGGTGCGCAATTCTTCGATGACCCGGTTCCATAGCTCCGGCGGCTGGGCACCCGGGACCGCGTGCTGCCCCGCGACGATGAAGGTCGGGACCGAGTTGATGCCCATGCCGCGCGCTGCCGCATCGCGTTCCACGATCTCTCGCCGGTCCTCGTCCGAGGCCAGCAGACGCAGCACCAGGCTGGCATCCATGCCGAGGCTGTCGGCCACATCGGCCAGCACCTCTGCCTCGCCGATGTCACGCCCCTCGACGAAATACGCTCGGAACAGCGCCGAGACGATGGGTGTCTGCCGCCCCTCGATCCCTGCCCAGTGGATCAAACGGTGGGCGTCGACGGTGTTCGGTGTCTTTTCGATCCGGTCCAGGTGCATGGTCAAACCGGCCTTGGCCGCGTGTTCCTCGACCGGCAGATAAGCCTGCACCGCGCCCTCCCGACCACCGAACTTGCCTTCGAGATAGGCGCGCCGGTCCATGCCGGCGGCGGGCATCTCCGGGTTCAGCATGAAGGGCAGCCAGCGGACCTGGAACGGATGGTCCGGGTTCGCCTCCAGTGCGCGGTCAAGGTAGGCCTTGCCGATGTAGCACCAGGGGCAGATCGGGTCGGAGAAGATGTCGAGCTGGATCATGATAGCCTCCCTGAGCTACTGATTACACGGTTTGTTCGGCCAGGGCGATTGCCCTTAACCGTCCAGCACGTGATCCTTGAGCGCCTTGCGTTGCAGTTTCCCGTTCGAATTGCGTGGCAGCGTGTCTATGCGGATGAAGGCGCGCGGGCACTTGTAGCGGGCCAACCGTTCCGCGGCTGCGGCTTTCAGGGCCCCTTCGTCCAGTTCCGCATCGGCTGTATAGAAAGCGGCAACGATGCGCACGTCCTCCTTGACCGCGATATCCGTCACCGCCAGTTCGATGATCCCCGGAAGATCCGCAAGCGCCGCCTCCACCTCCAGCGGCGAGACGCGGTAGCCGCCCGCATTCATCATGTCGTCGTCACGGCCAAGATAGGTGATGTTTCCCTCGGAATCCATCGCGCCCTGGTCGCCGGTCAGATACCAGTCACCGCAGAATTTCTCTGCCGTTGCCTCGGGCGCGCCGACATAGCGCAGCATCAGGCCGGGGTCATGACGGTCGATGGCGATCGTGCCTTCGGTCCCCAAGGGGACTGGCGCGGCGTCCTCGCCCAGGATCGCGACGCGGCGGCCCGGTTGTGGCCGGCCCAGCGTGCCGGGCAGGGCAGGCCGACCGGGGGCCGAAGAGATGAAAGTGGAGCACTCCGACATGCCGTAGGCCTCGTAGATTTCCGTTCCCGTGACCTCGCGCCAGCGATCCCTCAACGCCTCGGACAGTTTTTCGCCTGCGGCGAGCGTATGGCGCAAGGCGGGCATCTCGGGCACCGGGAATTTCAGCACCTGTCGAAAGACACCCGGCGCGGCGGCAAAGATCGTCGCCTCGAACCGTTTCATCAAGAGCGCCAGTTGCGCCGGATCGGTGCCCGCCGCCGGGATCAGCGCCGTGGCGCCCAGTGTCCAGGGATCCATCAACCCGGTGCCAAGTGTATAGGTCCAGTTGAAGGCGCCGGCATGCAGCAGGCGGTCTTCGGCGCGCAGGCCATACCAACCCTCCATCATCATCTGCCGCGCCCAGATGGCGCGGTGGGCATGACCCACCGCACGGGGCGTGCCGGATGTGCCCGAAGTGTAGATGATATAGGCCAGCCTGTCCGGATCCCCCATCTGGTAGTCCGTCGGCGGCAGATCGTGCCAGGACTCGTAGGCCCCAGGTCCGAAGACCGGAAGACCGGTCTCCGGGCAGGGGATGTTTTCGGCACGAAGAATGGCCTTTGGTGCAAGATGCTCGATGATCCGGGTCACTTCCGGCGCGGTCAGCTGTGACGATGTCGGCACCGGCACCACGCCGGCCGCGATCGCGCCAAGGTAGGCGATCGGGAAATCCACCGTGTTCCCCAACCGCATCAACAGGATGTCCCCCGGTTCCAGTCCCGCCTGCAAGAGGCCGGTCGCCGTCCCGCGCACCGCCGCAATCAGTTTTCCATAGGACCAACGCTGAGCGCCCGAGGGTTTGACCACCGACAGGGCGATCTTGTCGGGGGTGGCGGCCCCTGCCGTCAACACATGCTTAGCCAGGTTGAACGGAGCGGGGCAGGGGTCAAAGCGCCCCTCGTCGAAAAGCGAGGCATCCAGGGTCATGCCCATCGCCTAGACCGCGGCGCGGGGACCTGCAAGAGGGGCGCTTGCACAAGGAAGGGGCGCGGCCTATAGCAAGAGCCCATGTCGCGTGATCCAAAGACCCTCATCAGCATCGCCCGTGACAGCGGCGAGACACCCCAGGCCGAACCGCTCGATCTGGGTCAGCGCGTGCGCGATCTGCGCAAGGAACGCAACTGGACGCTGGAACAGGCAGCGCGACAGGCCGGCCTGGCACGATCCACCTTGTCCAAGATCGAGAACGGGCAGATGTCGCCCACCTATGACGCGCTCAAGAAACTTGCAGTCGGGCTTGAGATCACTGTGCCGCAGCTTTTCACGCCGCCGCAGCAGGACAAGGTCAATGGCCGCATGGTCGTGACACGCTCGGGCGAGGGCCAGCGCCACGCGACAGCCACCTACGAACACGACCTGCTGGCCGAGACCCTGACCCGGAAAAAGATGCTGCCTTACCGTGCCCGTGTGCGTGCGCGGCGGATGGAGGAGTTCGACGGTTGGGTGCGTCACGACGGCGAGGAATTTCTCTTTGTCCTCACCGGGGTCATCACGCTCTACACCGAGTTCTATGAACCCATCGAGATGAAGCGCGGCGACAGCGCCTACTACGACGCCACGATGGGGCACAACGTCGTTTCGGTCTCACCAGAGGATGCGACGATCCTCTGGGTGACGTCGCTGGCCTGAACTGCCTAGCGGCTTTCGAGTTCGCTCGCCCGCCGTGCCAGCGCTTCGCGGTCCATGAATTCCTCCAGGGCATCATGTGCCTCGTGCAGGGTCAATTCATGCATGTCCGCGATATGATGCGTCAGCTCCCGGCGGTCCCGGGGCGCCCTGGACAGGCTGTTCCGGTCGATCGCTGGAAAACGGCGTTTGAGTTTGCCGAACATGCTATCCCAGTTGGCTGAAAGCTCGTGCCAGTCCATCTTGGTCACTCCTTCGTGTCCGCCAAATATCAAATGTATCTTTTTCGTGACGTGGTGATAGTGGTCAGGCTGCCGCAGGTCCTACGACTTTAGCATGGGATCGTCGTCGCGGGGGCCCAAGAAAAAGGCCCGCACCACGCGATGCGGGCCTTTGCCGGTTCAGGCAATGTGCCTCAGCGTTCCGGCAGCAATCCCCGCGGCGAGAAGCGCAGCACCAACAGCAAGATTACTCCCATCGTCAGCAGACGCATGTGTTGCACGCTGTCGAGAAGGTGCGCCTTGAGGCCCGAGTCGTCCGGCAGCGCGCCGGTGATCCAGGTCATGAAGCCGGGACCAAGTACCTCGACCTGCACCCAGAGGAACCAGATCAGGAAACCGCCCAGGACCGCGCCCAGGTTGTTGCCCGAACCGCCGACGATCACCATCACCCAGATCAGGAAGGTATAGCGCAGCGGCTGATAAGACGTCGGGATCAACTGCCCGTCCAGCGTGGTCATCATGGCGCCGGCGATGCCGCAGATCGCCGAGCCAAGGATGAAGACCTGCAGATGGCGGAAGGTGACGTCCTTGCCCATCGCGCGGGCCGAGGTCTCGTTGTCGCGGATCGCGCGCATCATCCGGCCCCAGGGCGAGTTCAGTGCAAGTTGCGCCAGCACGAGAAGGATGATCAGCACCGCGGCGAACATCAGCCCGTAGCCGATCTTGATGTAGAGAGTCGAGGCGGCGGTCGGGTCAAAGCCAAGGTTCGCGGCCCGTTCGACGAAGCCGGGATCGTTCTGCAGGTCGATGGCATCGGGCACCGGGCGCGGCAGGCCGGTGACGTTCTTGACGCCGCGGGTCAGCCATTCCTCGTTCTTCATGATGGCAATGATGATCTCGGAGATCCCCAGCGTCGCGATGGCCAGGTAGTCCGAACGCAGGCCGAGGGCCGTCTTGCCGATGATCCATGCCGCGCCTGCCGCCAGCAGCCCGCCGACCATCCAGCCGATCACCACCGGCAGGCCAAGGCCGCCAAGGAAACCGGTGCCTGCCGGGTTGACCGCCTCGATGGCGTCGACGCCCGGGTCCCGCACCATGCGGTAGATCACGAAACCCGCGATCAGGATGGCGGCGGTCAGCCAGCGGTTCTTGGTCTTTTTCCAGGCGAGGACCGTGGCGACGATGGTGGCGGCCCCAAGGACCAGAGCAAGGATCGCGCGGGCGCCGCCTGCGGCCCATGCCTCTGCCACCGGATCCACGGAGGCCAGCACGACGGCCATGCCGCCAAGCGCGACAAAGCCCATGACACCGACGTTGAACAGCCCGGCGATGCCCCATTGCAGGTTCACCCCCAGCGACATGATCGCGCTGACCAGCCCCATGTTCAGGATCACGAGGGCAAGGTCCCAACCCTGCAGAAGGCCCGTGCCGATGATCAGCAGCGCGACGAGCGCGAAAAGCGCATATGTGCGGATCGACTGGCTCATACCGATTTCCCCTTGAACAGGCCCGTGGGCTTGAAGAGCAGCACCACCACGAGGATCATGAAGCTGACCGCGAACTTGTACTCCGTGGCCATGAGTTGGACGAGGCCGGAGGGCTCCAGCGCCTCGGGCATCAGGTAGACCAGCACCTTTTTCCAGGCATATGTGATCGCCACCTCGGAAAAGGCGATGACGAAACCGCCGGCAATGGCGCCCAGCGGGCTGCCCAGACCGCCGACGATGGCCGAGGCAAAGATCGGCAGCAGAAGCTGGAAGTAGGTGAAGGGCTTGTATGACTTGTCGAGCCCGTAAAGCGTGCCCGCCACGGTGATCAGTGCCGCCACGATCAGCCATGTCACCATGACGACACGTTCCGGGTTGATCCCCGACAACAGCGCCAGGTCCTCGTTGTCGGAATAGGCGCGCATGGATTTGCCGGTGCGCGTGCGGTTCAGGAACCAGAACAGCAGCGCCACGACGATGATGGCCGTCACCACGGTCAGACCCTGCGTGGTCTTGATGCCCAGACCTTCGTCGAGCCCGGTCATCTGCTTGAATTCGCGGGCATTGATGATGAACCGTTCACCATCGGCAAAACGCTGGTCGTCGGCGCCCAGGATAAATCGGGTCAGCCCGTTGTAGATGAACATCACGCCGATCGAGACGATCACGAAGACCACGGGTTTCGCCTTTTGCCCCCGGTAGAACCGATAAATGCCCCGGTCGGTGATCAGTACCAGCGCGGCGGTGCCCGCGATGCCGAAAGGGATCGCCAAGAGCGCGGTCGGCAGCGGGCCGAGGCTGATGCCCCAGGACTGGAAAAGCCAGGTGAACAGGATCACCACCATCGTGCCGAAGGCCATCGTGTCGCCGTGCGCGAAATTCGAAAACCGCAGGATGCCATAGATCAGCGTGACCCCCAGCGCGCCAAGCGCCAGCTGGCTGCCATAGGCCATCGCCGGGATGATCACGAAGTTGGATAGCGCCACGATGGCGTTGAGAAAATCCATCAGTCGTTGCCCTCGTTGGTCGGCCGCGCGGTTGGCCCGGCGGCTCTTGTCATGGTCTTGATGGGATTGCGAGCGGTCACTCGGTCACCACGCATTCGCCGTGATAGGTGACGACGGTCAGCGGATCGGCGAACTGCACGCTCAGCTTGGCCAGTCCTTCGGGCGTTTGGCTGAGCAGGTAGCTGCCGTAGCCATCGTGCGCAAAGATCACCAGCACGTCGTTCACCACCTGGGCCGTGCCCATCGCCGGGCCCGTGCCCAGGACCAGTTCGGCCTCGCCAGGCATTTGCTTGGGCAGGTCGACGTCATGTCCGAACTGCGCAAAGGTGCAGGCCTCTTCGTCGAAACATTCCACGGTGTAGTTGCAGGACATTAGGGAGGCGCCCGGGGTTTCGATGATATCGGCCAGGGACGCGCCCGCGCATCCTGCCAGCGCGAGGGCCAGTACCAGTTTCTGCATTACCCGATCTCCTTGCATTGCCCCTGCCAGGGGCGTTCCCCGTGATCGCTCATGCGGGCCGTGCCGTCCGGCGCCACCGTCATCAACGCGCCCCGCGTCGCGGCCCAAAACCCGTGAGAGCCGTCCTGGCCCAGGATTGCCTCGGCCTCGAACTCAGCTTCTCCCATGCGGACGCGGCTGACGCGCCGGCGCGGAGGATCGGCCGGATCGACAGGCGGCGCGAAACTCGCCGGGTCGAGGTCGAACCGCAGCTTCATGCGGGTGCTGTCCCGGCTGAGAGTGCAGTCGAAGGTATCCACCGCAGCGTGGGCGGGTGCGTGGACCGCAGGCAGGGCGAGGGACCACAAGGCCGCCTGGGTGAGGGGCCGCATCGCCTCAGCCCCCCAGAAAGCTCTTGCGCACCTCGGGATCGGCCAGCAGTTCCTTGCCTGTCCCGGTATAGGCGTTGCGCCCCTGCACGAGGACATAGCCCTTGTCGGCGATCTCCAGTGCCTGGCGTGCGTTCTGCTCCACCATGAGGATCGAAATGCCGGTGCGGGCCACCTCGATGATCCGGTCGAACAGTTCGTCCATCACGATGGGCGAGACACCGGCGGTGGGTTCGTCCAGCATCAGCACCTTGGGTTGGGTCATCAGAGCACGGCCCACGGCCACTTGCTGACGCTGACCGCCCGACAGTTCGCCCGCCGGCTGGCGGCGCTTTTCCTTGAGGATGGGAAACAGTTCGTAGACCTGTTCCATCGTGCTGGTGAAATCATCCAGACGGATGAAGGCGCCCATCTCCAGGTTTTCCTCGACGGTCATCGAGGTGAAGATGTTGGAGGTCTGAGGCACAAACCCCATGCCCTGCGCCACACGGTCCTGCGGGGTCAGCTGGGTGATGTCGTGCCCGTCCAGCCGAACCGCGCCCGAACGCACGTCCAGCATGCCGAAAACGGCCTTCATCGCGGTCGATTTGCCCGCGCCGTTGGGGCCGACGATGACCGCGATCTCGCCCTTGTCCACGGCAATGGTGCAATCGTGCAGGATATCGGGCCCCTTGCCATAGCCGCCGGTCATCGTGTCGCCGATCAGGTATGGCCCGCCGGGCGCCTCCGTCATGGGCCCCGAACGCTTGGTCGAGTCGATCTCGCTGGGTTTGCCGGGCCGGGTGATCGAGGCGTCCTTGTTGCCGCGGTCGTTCTGGTATGGGTTGTCGCTCATACGGTTGCCACCTGGTCCTTGTTCTTGAGCCCGGTGCCCAGATAGGCCTCGATCACATGCTCGTTGGCCTTGATCTCGTCCAGCGTGCCCTCGGCCAGCTTCTTGCCTTCGGCCATGACGATGACCGGGTCGCAGATGCGTCCGATGAAATCCATGTCGTGCTCGATCACGCAGAAGGTGTAATCTCGCTCCTTGTTGAGCCGAACGATGGTGTCCGCGATTGTGTTCAGGAGGGTCCGGTTCACCCCGGCGCCAACCTCGTCGAGGAAGACGATCTTGGCGTCGACCATCATGGTTCGGCCAAGTTCCAGCAGCTTTTTCTGGCCACCGGAGACCGCGCCTGCCGGGTGATCGGCGAGGTGCGAGATGGTCAGGAAGTCGAGCACCTCGTCGGCCTTCGCCCGCAGGGCGCGTTCCTCGTCGGCGATGCGTTTGCGCCCGAACCAGGTGTTCCACAACGTCTCGCCCGATTGTCCGCCCGGCACCATCATCAGGTTCTCGCGGCAGGTCATCGAGTGGAATTCATGTGCGATCTGGAAGGTGCGCAGCAAGCCCTTGTGGAACAGTTCGTGCGGCGGCAGGCCGGTGATGTCCTCACCGTCCAT
Organism: Mameliella sp. MMSF_3455; assembly: GCF_030733205.1. GTDB lineage: Bacteria > Pseudomonadota > Alphaproteobacteria > Rhodobacterales > Rhodobacteraceae > Antarctobacter. The sequence goes on along the minus strand of NZ_JASHJL010000011.1, from coordinate 23,438 downwards.
CGTGACGGTGCCGCTGGTCGGCGGCAGGGCGCCCGCGATCACGTTGAAGAGCGTCGTCTTGCCCGCGCCGTTCGGTCCCACAAGCCCGGTGATCGATCCCGTGGCAATCTCTAGCGAGGCACCGTCAACGGCCCGGAAAGCACCGAAATGCCGGTGCAGGTTGTCCACCTTTATCAATTGGATAGCCCCCGAAAGGCGGTGCCGCGAACGGCACCCCCGTAAAGCAGGAAGAGCAGCGGGGACTGGCCCAGCTGCTCTTTTGCATGGTGTCGGTTACTTGAACTCGACGGTTTCCGCGGCACCACCGGTGATGGTGTAGTGGCGGTAGGTCCCGGCGGCTTCACCCGGGCCGATCAGTTCGACACCCGAGGCGCCGACATAGTCGACCTCGCCACCTTCGGCGAGGATCTCCAGCGCCTTGGCCAGTTCACCCGGCAGGATCGGCTCGCCCGGGGCGTTGGCCACGTCCAGCAGGTTGGCTGCGATGGCGTCGGAGGTGGCGGCGCCGCCCTTCATCATCGCCAGCGCCATCAGCGCCGCGGCGTCATAGGACTCGCGGGTGAAGGAGCTGGTCGGGTCGACACCGGCAGCTGCGGTGATCGTCTCGAAGGCTTCTGCGCCCGCGCCGGTCGCCCAGGGCACGGTACCGTAGGAGCCTTCCAGTGCGTCGGAAAGTTCCGAGAACAGGTTGGACCCGAACATGCCGTCGGCCATGACATAGGTGTCGAATGCACCGGTGTCGTAGGAGGCCTGGATGATGCCTTTGCCGCCCTGGTCGGTGTAGCCGAAGACCATGAGGGCCTCGCCACCGGCCGAGGCCAGCGCGCCGATCTCGGCCGAATAGTCTGCCTTGCCGTCGTCATGCGGCGCGGAAAGCGTCACGGTTCCGTCAAAGGCCGATGCGAAGGCATCTGCCAGACCCTTGCCGTAGTCGTTGTTGGTGTAGGTCACCGCGACTTCGGTGATGCCCTTTTCAGCAAGGATTTCCGCGATGACGGCGCCCTGGCGTGCGTCCGACGGGGCGGTGCGGAAGAACAGGCCGTTGTCTTCGGCGGTCGAGAGTGCCGGCGAGGTCGCCGAGGGTGAAACCATCGGGACGCCGTTCGGCACGGCCACATTCGACAGGATCGCGCCGGTCACACCGGAACAGTCGGCGCCCATGATGCCCACGACGCCTTCGGAGACAAGGCGTTCAGCCGCTGCGGTGGCCGCTGCGGCATCGATGCAGGTGGAGTCCGCGCGGGCAGGGGCCAGCATGACACCGTCCAGGAACTTGCCCGAGTCGTTGACTTCGGACAACGCCAGTTCGGCTGCATCGGCCATCGCCGGCGTGATGGATTCGATCGGACCAGTGAAACCGAGGATGATACCGATCTTGGCTTCGCTCGCGTGGCTTTCGGCATAGGCGGCCGAAGCGGTCAGAGCGGCAGCCGTCGTGGCCATCAGCAATTTCTTCATTTGATAACTCCCATGTTGGATCTTGATGTCCTGGCGGAAGCCTAAGCATCGTTTTCCGAAAAGAAAAGGCCCCACGCGCCGAACGCCGGGAGGCGGACGCCAAGTCAGTCTGGCTCTGCCGCGCCCCGGAACCAATTCCCTGTCCGGGGGTTCACGCCTTGGGCAAAGGGAGTAGCGCAATGAAACGGAATTCACTGGTGGCAATCCTGGCGGGTGGCGTGATCGGAATGGGTGGCGCCATTCAGGCCTCGCCTATCCAGACAGAGGCCGGGCCGATGGAAATCCTTCCCGTGGTCGAAGGGCTGGACATTCCCTGGGCCTTCGATTTTCTGCCGGACGGCACCATCCTCGTCACCGAGCGCGGGGGGCGTCTCCTGCGGATCAAAGATGGCAGTTCGACGGTGGTCGAGGGGACGCCGGACGTCGTGGACAGCGGTCAGGGTGGCCTCCTGGACGTCATGGTCCCTCGTGATTTCGAGACCAGCCGCGAGGTCTTCTTCACTTACGCGCGCAAGCAGGGTCGGGGCACCGGAACAGCCGTGTTCAAAGCCCGCCTGTCCGCGGACGGCGCCCGGCTGGAGGAGGGTAAGACGATCTTCGAAATCGCCGAAGGCACGCGCGGCGGACGCCATTTCGGTTCGCGCCTTGTCGAGGCCGAGGACGGGCATCTCTTTGTGACCGTGGGCGATCGGGGCGATGGCCCCAAGGCGCAGGACCTCTCGATGCACAATGGCTCGGTGTTGCGCATTACACGCGACGGGGCCCCGGCGCCGGGCAATCCGTTCGTGGATGCGGAGGGGGCACTGCCCGAGATCTGGTCCTTTGGCCATCGCAACCCGCAGGGCGCGGCCTTGGATGGCTCGGGCCAGCTTTGGGCCGTGGAACATGGGGCCCGCGGCGGCGACGAAGTGAACCGGATCGCGGCCGGTACGAACTATGGCTGGCCTGTGATTTCCTACGGCGTCAATTACAATGGCAGCAAGATCGGCGAGGGCACGCAGAAAGAAGGCATGGCGCAGCCGGTCTACTACTGGGATCCGTCCATCGCGCCCTCGGGTATGACCTTTTACGACGGAAACGTGACGGACTGGTCCGGAAATGCGTTCATCGGGTCGTTGAAGTTCGACTACATCTCGCGCTTGTCCGGCGACCCTCTTGCCGAAGTCGAACGGATCGAGAGCGATGAGACCCTGCGGGTCCGCGACGTGGACCAAGGGCCGGACGGTGGGCTTTGGTTCCTCAGCGTCGGTAACGGGGCACTTTACCGGATGGTGCCGTCCTCGGACGGCTGAAGTCTTTCACGATAGTCCGAGAAGAGACGGCCCCGGATGACCTTCGGGGCTGTTTTTCGTCTGGACGGTGGATCATTTGATTGACAAAAGTCAGAAAAAATATCGAGGCCTGCATGACCATCGACGCCATCGCCCGCACCCGCCGTTTTCATCGCGCCGTGACCTCGGAGGTCGGGGCGCTTGATTCCTCTTTCCTTGGCCGAGGGCGTCCGCTTGGTCCTGCACGGGTTCTGCATGCGATCGGTAACGGGGTGTCGGACGTGGCAGAGATCCGGGCGCACCTCAAGCTCGATTCCGGCCTGATGAGCCGCCTTCTGCGGGGGCTGGAGGACGAGGGGCTGGTCACGGTCACGGCTTCAGACAGTGATGCACGCCGCCGACAAGCCCAGCTGACCCCTGCCGGGAAGACGGAATTCGCGGCATACGAGGCACTCTCTGACGCGCAGGCGGGGGCGATCCTGTCCCGACATCCCCATCCCGAGGCGCTCTTGCAGGCGATGGATCTTGTCGCCACGGCGTTGGGATTCGATCGGACCGCAATCCAGCGCGTGCCGCCGTCGGACCCGCGCGCGCAGCATTGTCTTGCCACCTACTACGCAGAGCTTGCCGAGCGGTTTTCAGGCGGGTTTGACGTCAACTTATCCGCCGATCCCGAAGCGCGGGACATGGAACCACCGCGTGGCGCCTTCCTGCTGGCGGTTCTGGACGGCCTGGCAATCGGCTGTGCCGGGTTGAAGGGCACGGACAAGGGTTATGCCGAGGTCAAACGTGTCTGGGTCGCGCCTTCGGCGAGGCGCATGGGACTGGCCGACCTTCTGATGCAGGCCATCGAGGACGAGGCGCGAGGGCTTGGGATCAGGACTCTGCGACTGGACACCAACAGCGCGCTGCCTGAGGCGGTGCGCTTTTACCGAAAGTCCGGGTGGCGCGAAATTCCGCGCTTCAACGACGATCCGTATCCGGATGTTTTCTTTGAGAAACACCTGTGAATCAGGTCAGGTCGCGTTCGTAGTAGGCACTGTCGCACCATTCCCATCCACCGTAGAGAAAGTTCTTTTCCTCGGTTCTCAGGTGGGTGAATCCGAGTTTCCCCAGCAACCGGGCAGAAGCGGTATTGCGCGGGTCGATCTCGGCGGTCAGCTTTGACAGATCCGGCCGTTGCCGGGCCAGTTCCGGCAAGAGCGCCGAGAGGGCCTCGAAGGCCAGCCCTTTGCCCCAGTGGTCGGGATGCAGGATGTAGCCAAAGTCCGGCGCCCGCCACATGCCCGCCTTGCCGATGCATCTTCCCTGATATTCGATCACCAGGTCAACGCTGTCGGGACGGTCGTGGATGAGGCCTTGCAGATAGCCCAGCGTTTGCGTGATGTCGTCATGTGCGGGGTGCGCCCAATACCGCATGGCGCGCGGATACGACAGCACGGCGTGCAACGGCTCCAGGTCCGTTGGGCGCGCCCGCCGCAACAGCAGGCGCGCGGTCCGGATCACACCGACAGGCGCGAGGACTGGGCGCCGCGTTCCCGGTAAGGGGTCGTCTTGTAATGCGCGCGGTAGCATTTCGAGAAATGCGAAGGCGAGGCAAAGCCGCAGGCCAGCGCCACGTTGATCACGCTCATTTCCGTCTGCATTAGCAGGTTCCGGGCCTTCTGCAGGCGCAATTCCATGTAGTAGCGCTTGGGCGAGCGGTTGAGGTAGCGCCGGAACAGCCGTTCAAGCTGGCGCGTGGACATGCCGACTTCCTTGGCCAGTACCGATGGGCTGATTGGTTCCTCGATGTTGCTTTCCATCATCTGGATGACCTGGCTCAGCTTGGGGTGCCGAACGCCGATGCGGGTCGGCACGCTCAGCCGCTGGGTGTCCTGGTCGGTCCGGATCGAGGAGTAGATCTGTTGGTCTGCCACTGCCGTGGCCAGTTCTTCGCCGTGGTCATTGGCGATGATCTGCAGGAAAAGGTCGATGGACGACGTGCCGCCCGCCGTGGTGAGCCGGTTGCCGTCGATGGTAAAGACCGACTTGGTCAGGTCCACCTCGTCGAACTCTTCCGCGAAACTGTCCTGGTTCTCCCAGTGAATCGTCGCCCGCTTGCCATCCAGCAGCCCGGCCTTCGCCAGAGTATAGGCTGCGGTGCAAAGCCCTCCGATCACCAGCCCCTTGCGGGCCTCGCGGCGCAACCAGCTGAGAAGGCGTTTCGAGGTCGCCTTCTGCACGTCCGACCCGCCGCAGATCACGATGGTGTCTTCGCGGTGCAATTCGTCTAGGCCGCCGTCGAGCTGAAAGACCGTATCGGTGGAGCAGCTGGCCGTTTCACCGCCTTCGCTGACGACGCGCCATTCATACAGGTTCTTCTGCGACATGCGGTTGGCAAGGCGCAGGCAATCCAGCGCCGCGGCAAAGGACAGCAGAGTGAAATTGTCGAGGAGGACGAAGACGAAACGGCGAGGCTTGGCCGGAACCGTATCAAGTTCGATGACCTGGCGCTGAGGCGGGGGAAACATGAGATGCCACCTTCTTGATCGTGCTGCGGCAGCCGGACCGCAGATCTGTCGAAGCACATGGGCAGATGTGATCAGCAGCGTCAAGACATGTCGCGAAAAACACGGCTGGTCACGCGAAGTGCCGCAGAGTATACAGCCTCTCCGTTAGCGCTCGAAAACGATCAACCGGAGAAAACAGATGACCGAGTGGCAGAAAACGAACTGGCGTGCCAAGCCGCGGGTTCAGATGCCCGAGTATACGGACGCCGAGGCCCTGCATGCCGTAGAGGCACAGTTGGCCAAGTATCCGCCGCTGGTCTTTGCCGGTGAGGCGCGCACACTCAAAAGCCACCTGGCCGCCGCCGGCCGTGGCGAGGCCTTCCTGCTGCAGGGCGGCGATTGCGCCGAGAGCTTTGACCAGTTCTCTGCCGATGCGATCCGCGACACCTTCAAGGTGATGCTGCAGATGGCCATGGTCCTGACCTATGGCGCCAAGGTCCCGGTGGTGAAGGTGGGTCGCATGGCGGGTCAGTTCGCCAAGCCGCGCTCCGCGCCCACCGAGGTCAAGGATGGCGTCGAACTGCCCAGCTACCGCGGCGACATCATCAACGAACTGGACTTCACGCCCGAGGCCCGGATCCCCGATCCGTCGAAGATGCTGCGGGCCTACACCCAGGCGGCCGCCACGCTGAACCTGCTGCGGGCTTTCTCGACCGGCGGTTACGCCGACGTGCACCAAGTGCACCAGTGGACGCTCGGCTTTACCGAGGGTGAGAAGGCCTCCAAGTACCGCGAGATGGCCGGTCGGATTTCCGACACGCTGGACTTCATCAAGGCGGCCGGCGTGACCGGGGCCCAGGCGCACACCCTGTCGATGGTAGAGTTCTACACCTCGCACGAGGCATTGCTGCTGGAGTACGAAGAGGCGCTTTGCCGCCGAGATTCGACCTCGGGCAACTGGCTGGCTGGGTCCGGCCACATGATCTGGATCGGCGACCGCACGCGGCAGCCGGATGGCGCGCATGTGGAATTTGCTCGCGGCGTGCTGAACCCCGTGGGACTCAAGTGCGGCCCGACGACCACCGCCGAGGATCTCAAGGTGTTGATGCAACGCCTGAACCCGAAGAACGAGGAAGGAAAGCTGACCCTGATCGCGCGTTTCGGTGCAGGCAAGGTCGGTGAGAACCTGCCCCGCCTCATCAAGGCGGTCCAGGAAGAAGGCGCCAACGTGACCTGGGTCTGCGACCCGATGCACGGCAATGTCATCAAGTCGGCCACCGGCTACAAGACGCGGCCCTTCGACTCGATCCTGCGCGAAGTGCGCGAGTTCTTCTCGATTCACGAGGCCGAGGGCACGACCCCGGGCGGTGTGCATTTCGAGATGACCGGTCTCGACGTGACCGAATGCACCGGCGGTGTCCGCGAAGTGACCGAAGAGGACCTGTCGGATCGCTACCACACCGCCTGCGACCCGCGCCTGAACGCCTCGCAGTCGCTGGAACTTGCCTTCCTCGTGGCCGAGGAACTGGTCGCGCGTCGCGAGAAGGCAAAGGAAGCGGCCAGCGCCTGAGAAGGCTGACGCCCCAGCAATGAGGAACGCCCCCGCAGGAAACTGCGGGGGCGATTTCACTTGGGCCGCTTCGTGTTTCGGGGCGTCCCCTGAACGATGACGGCCCGTCTCAGTCGTTCTTGACTATCAGCTTGAGGTGGCCGCGTTCCGTGATCGGCGCGCGCGTGCTTTCATTCGGTTCGCTGGCCCGCGGGGCAAAACGTGCGGGGTCCTCGCGCAGGCTTGGCTCGATTTCCTTGGGGCGATGCGTTGGGACGACATCTTTTCCGGTCAGGGCCGGTGTCACCTCGACATGGCGCAGCACGAAGCGACGTGGCGTACGCCCGATCCGGCCGTGGCTGACAAGGGCGCCCAGCGCGCGGGTCTGGTCGCCGAAATCCGAGCGCAGCGGAAGAAGCACCATGTTGGCCTCCATGTCCGGCTTGCCGAACCCGCCTTCGGCGGTGAGATCGATACGGACGATGCAGGGGCCGGCGAAAAGCTCTGCCACCGCCTGGCCAAAACGCTCACGGTCCGAGGGCGCGATCAGGCTGGACAGGGGCATCCCGGCGATCTGCATGCCCATCAGGTCGTTGAGATGCGTGCCTGCCACGCGGATCTTTGCCATCGTGGGCGCGATACGTTCCATCAGGAATGCGCTTTCCAGCGCGTCCTCCATGCCGCGCGGGTCGATCTGACTGCGCAGCGGCACGGCATCGCGGGCGCAAAGGCCGTGCCAATAGGCCTCGACCTGCCGCAGTGGCGCCAGCCGCCGCATCTTTTCCCGATCCGTCATTGAAACGACGTCCTCGCCACTTCCGCCTTTGCCCAACATGCCAAAATTCCTGTCGTCCGGTGCAGCATGGCGGGCCCCCTGCCACCAAGCCTGCTTAATCAAGGTTACGAAATCATTACTAGCAGAGGTTCGCCTCAAATTCGTCCTATTTCTAAAGCGAAGGTTAACGAACCGGCAGGGTGCTTGCGCCCGGACGCGTCTGCCGATACCCCCTTTGGCAATACGAGGGGAGAGGCGAGATGCGGCAATCCATGACGGGCTTCGCCAGCCAGAACGGCCAGGGTCTTGGCCGCAGCTGGACATGGGAATTGCGCGGGGTCAACGGCAAGGGGCTGGACCTGCGACTGCGCATTCCGGACGGGATCGAAGGGCTGGAGGCCGGCGTTCGGGCACGCTGTGCGGAACGGCTGAAACGCGGGAACGTGCAGATCTCGCTGAAGCTGGCCGCAGAAGAGACCGAGGGCGGGCTGCGCGTCGACGAGGCGCAGCTGGCTGCCGTCCTGGCCGCGATGCAGCGGATCGAAAGCGACGCGATGGACAAGGGGCTGTCACTGGCGCCGTCAACCGCGGCAGAGATCGTGGCCCTGCGCGGCGTGCTGACTGCCGAGGTGCCCGAGGCGGACCCGAAGGCGCTGTGCACCGAGCTGCTGGCGGACTTCGACCTGGCGCTGAACAGCTTTGTCGCCATGCGCCGGTCGGAAGGCAGCGCGCTTGCCCGTATCCTGATCCAGCAACTGGACGAGATCGCGGAGCTGGTGGACGAGGCCCAGGCCGCCGTGGCCGAACGCCAGCCGCATCAGACCGAGCGCCTGAGAGAACAGTTGCGTCGCGTGATCGAAAATGCCGATGGCGTCGACGAGGCGCGCCTGGCACAGGAACTGGCGCTGATCGCGGTGAAATCCGACATCACCGAGGAAATCGACCGGCTGCGTGCCCATATCGCCGCCGCCCGCGAACTGCTGGAGGTCAAGGGGGCCGTGGGACGCAAGTTCGATTTCCTGATGCAGGAGTTCAACCGCGAGGCCAACACGCTCTGTTCGAAATCCGGCGACACGCAGTTGACGCGCGCGGGCCTGGCGCTAAAGACCGTGATCGACCAGATGCGCGAGCAGGTCCAGAACGTAGAGTGACCCTGACCATGACTCCCGACACGACCCGCCGCGGTTTGCTCATCATCCTCTCCTCGCCCTCGGGGGCGGGGAAATCCACGCTCTCGCGGCGCCTGCTGGACTGGGACCCCTCGTTGCGGTTTTCGGTCTCTGCCACAACGCGCAAGCCGCGCCCCGGCGAGGTGGATGGCGAGCATTACCATTTCATGACCGAGGAAAGCTTCAAGCGGTCGGTCGCCGAGCAGGGCATGCTGGAACACGCGCATGTGTTCGGCAATTTCTACGGCAGCCCCCGCGCACCCGTCGAAGAGGCGATCGGACAGGGCTGCGACGTGCTGTTCGATATCGACTGGCAGGGGGCGCAGCAGATCCGCAACTCTGCGCTTGGCCAGCATACGCTGTCGGTCTTCATCCTGCCGCCGTCGATCGAGGAACTGCACCGCCGGCTGGTCAGCCGGGGACAGGATGCGCCGGATGTGATCGCCAAGCGGATGCAGAAAAGCTGGGACGAGATCAGCCATTGGGATGGCTATGACTTCGTGTTGGTCAACGATGATCTGGACGCCACCTTCGACCGTCTGAAGACAATCGTCACCGCAACCCGCCTGCGGCGCTCGCAACAGCCCGCGCTGGTTGAACACGTCCGCCACCTGCAAACCGAATTCGAGGAACTGTCATGACGCTGTACGCATTGGACGGGATCGCCCCGGAACTGGCCTCGGACGCCTGGGTCGCGCCGGATGCCAACCTGATCGGCAAGGTGGTGATGGAGGCGAAGTCCTCGGTCTGGTTCGGCTGCACGCTGCGCGGCGACAACGAGGAAATCCGTGTCGGCGAAGGATCGAACCTGCAGGAGAACACTGTCTGTCACACCGACATGGGGTATCCGCTGGTGATCGGGAAGGGCTGCACCATCGGGCACAAGGTCATGCTGCACGGCTGTACCATCGGGGACAACACGCTGATCGGCATGGGGGCGACGATCCTCAACGGCGCCAAGATCGGGCGGAATTGCCTGATCGGTGCCGGCGCTCTCGTGACCGAAGGCAAGGAAATCCCCGACGGCAGCCTGGTGATGGGGATGCCGGGCAAGGTTGTTCGTCAACTGGACGAGGCGGCCATCGAAGGTCTGAAGAAATCCGCCCTTGGCTACCAGGCCAACGCGGCACGTTTTGCCGCTGGCCTGAAACCGGTCTGAAGAGCGGTTGGCGTAAAGACGGCGTCAGTCGGTCGGCGTGGTACGTTCACAGCTTGGTGCATCCGCACGACAGCCCGGCCGGCGATCCTGACACGCCTTCGACGCAACGGTCTGTTCCGGCTTGGGACGGGGCGGATGAAATCTGGACTGCATTCCTGTCGTTGCGTCGAACGGAGATGGCTCTCCGGGACTATCGACGACGCCGGGACGATGGGCTAAGCAGCGTCGGCGCAGACAAAAGGAACCACCACACATGAAAAAAACCCTGCAACGTCCGGCCGGTTGGCCCGCTTCTCTCTCGACGCCGGTGATTTCTCCGATTGCACCTTCGGTGGTTTATGCATCGACCTCTCCGGATGAACTCGACTCCCAGTACGAGGGCCGCGAAACCGGCTATACCTACGCGCGTGAGGGGCACCCGAATGCGGATATCCTGGCGCAGCGTATCGATGCGCTCGAAGGGGCCAGCGGGGGGCTTGTGCTCGGCTCTGGCATGGCGGCGGTCAGCGCGGTCCTGCTGGGCCTGTGCAAGACCGGCGAACATGTGATCGGTGCAGATCAATTGTATGGCCGGTCGTTGCGCATGATGGCCGAGGATCTGCCGCGCCTTGGGATCGCGACCACGCTGGTGGATGCCACCGACGCGACCGCAGTGGCCAAGGCGATCCGCCCGGAAACCCGAATGGTGCTGATCGAAGTGGTCTCGAACCCGACCATCCGCATTGCGGACCTGGACGCCGTGGCAGAGGTCTGCGCGGAACGAGGCGTGCTGCTGGTGGTGGACAACACCTTTACCACGCCTCTGGGAATCCGGCCCTTCGAGCATGGCGCCGACATCGTTCTGCATTCGGTGACCAAGCTGCTGGCCGGCCACTCCGACGCCACCCTTGGGTGGGTCGCGGCAAAAGACCCGGAACTGGCCGAGCGGATGCGCATCTTTGCCGTCACCACGGGCATGACGCCCAGCCCCTTTGATTGCTGGCTGGCCGAACGGGGCCTTGCGACCTTTGCGCTGCGCTATGCACGCGCGCAGGACACATCGCAACGTCTGGCGGATTACCTTTCCGGCGCCGAGGGCGTAACGCGGGTGCTGTATCCCACCCGGCCCGATCACCCCGAGGCAGCGCGTGCACAATCGCTGCTCAAGGGGCAGGGCGGTCACATGGTCAGCTTTGAAATCGAGGGCGGGCGTGCGGCGGCAAATGCCTTTGCCGAAGCCGCCAGCGGCATCGCCTTTGCACCCACGCTGGGCGACGTGGGCACCACGCTGTCGCATCCCGCATCGTCCTCGCACCGGGCCCTGACGCCCGAGGCGCGCGCAAAGATGGGGGTGTCCGAAGGGTTCTTCCGCGTCTCCGTTGGCCTTGAAGACCCTGACGCCCTGATCGCCTGTTTCGCCGACGGGCTTGCCGCGGCAAGGGGCGCCGCCTGATGTCCGACTTCGTCGCCGGTTTCGTCGACGCGGTGCCGATGCCCGCCCTGGTGATCCGCAGCGACGAACGGATCGAGGCGGCGAACGAACCGGCCCGCGCCCTGTTGGGCGCGGGTATCGGCGGGCGGCATTTCCTGACGGCGCTGCGTCAGCCGCAATTGCTGGACGCCATCGAGAACTGCTTGCGCGACGGGGCGCCACGTGCCACCGACTACCTTGGCAACGACGGTCGTCAGGACACCACCTTTCGCGTGTCCGTGCGTGCGGTGAACCTGCCCACCGGCGGCGGTGTCATGGTCTCGTTCGAGGACGTGACCCATGCGCATCAACTGGTGCAGATGCGGCGTGATTTCGTCGCCAACGTCAGCCATGAACTGCGCACGCCGCTGACCGCCCTGATCGGGTTCATCGAAACCCTGAAGGGACCGGCCCGCAACGATCCCGCCGGGCAGCAGAGATTCCTCGACATTATGGAGGCCGAGGCCCACCGGATGAACCGCCTTGTCGGCGATCTGCTGTCCCTGAGCCGGGTCGAGGCCGAAGAGCGCGTGCGCCCGACCTCTCGGCTGGACCTGGCGGAACTGGTGCTTTCGACCATCCAGGGGCTGACGCCGATGGCAGAGGACAACGGTGTGACCCTGGCCCATGATCTGCCAGAGGGGCGGCGAGTGATGGTGCCCGGGGATGAGGACCAGTTGCGCCAGGTCCTGACAAACCTGATCGAAAACGGCATCAAGTACAGCGGTGAAGGCACGACGGTCACGGTGCGCCTGTCGGCCGCTGACTATGTCTCGCGCTTGCAGGGGCAGGGCGTGACGCTGGTCGTCGAGGACAGCGGCCCGGGGATCGACCCTATCCATCTGCCGCGCCTGACCGAACGGTTCTACCGGGTCGACAACCACCGCTCACGCGAGATGGGCGGCACGGGGCTGGGGCTGGCGATCGTCAAGCATATCGTCAACCGACACCGCGGACGGCTCCGGATCGACAGCAAAAAGTGGCAAGGCACCCGTTTTACGATCATCCTGCCCGTGGGCTGACCTGGCCCGACAGTTCCCGCCCATACGGCCCTCCGTTTCGATTCGGGGGGCCTTTTTGATGGCGCCGAATGTAACAGTGGCTTGCGTCGCTTGGTCCTTGCTGACGTCGGGTCCGGCCTGTTGCCTTTGCTGCCGATCCGCCGGGTGGGTTCGATTCGTCAGCCCTGACAGGGGGTTGATCGGCCTCAACTGGCGGGTGTCATAAAACTGTTACCGAAGCGTCACAAAACCATAGCGCGGGGCCTTTAGCGGTCCGGGCCAAGGTCATCGTGGGGATGACTGATTCCTAAGTTCAGGGAGCTATCCATGAAATTCGCTAAACTGACCGCCTCCGCCATGGCGATCGCAGCTGTCTCGGCAACCGCCGCTGCTGCCCGTGACAACATCCAGGTGGCCGGTTCCTCGACCGTTCTGCCCTACGCCTCGATCGTGGCCGAAGCCTTTGGTGCCAACACCGACTTCCCGACCCCGGTTGTGGAATCCGGCGGCTCCTCGGCTGGCCTGAAGCGTTTCTGCCAGGGTGTCGGCACCGAGCACACCGACGTGGCCAACGCGTCGCGCAAGATCCGCGAAAAGGAAATCAAGGCCTGCGCCGAAAACGGTGTGACCGACATCATCGAAGTCCGCATCGGCTATGACGGCATCGTCTTTGCCTCGCAGCAGGACGGCCCGGCCTACAACGCCTTCACCCAGGCAGACATCTTCAACGCCCTGGCGCCGAAGGTCATGGTCGACGGCGAGCTGGTCGACAACCCCTACACCAAGTGGTCGGACTTCAACGCCGATCTGCCGGACGCCGAGATTCTGGCCTTCATCCCGGGCACCAAGCACGGCACCCGTGAAGTGTTCGAAGAGAAGGTGATCGCGGTTGGCTGCGAGATGACCGGCGCCCACGACGCGATGATCGCGGCCGGCATGTCCGAGGACGACGCCGAAGACGCTTGCCTCGAGGTCCGCACCGACGGCCGTTCGGTCGACATCGACGGTGACTACACCGAGACCCTCGCCTCGATCGACGCCAACGCACACGGCATCGGCGTGTTCGGCCTGGCGTTCTACGAGAACAACACCGACAAGCTGAAAGTCGCCACCATGGCCGGCGTCATGCCCTCGACCGAGACCATCGCGTCGGGCGAGTACCCGGTGTCGCGCCCGCTGTACTTCTACGTCAAGAAGGCACACATCGGCGTGATCCCCGGCCTCAAGGAATACGCCCAGTTCTTCGTCGCTGACGAGCTGGCAGGCCCCTCCGGCCCGCTCGCCAACTACGGCCTGGTGTCCGACCCCGAGCTGGCCAAGACCCAGCAGATGGTCGCCGACGAAGTCGTGATGGGCGAAGGCATGTAATCACCCCTTCGAGGGTCGATTTCACCTGACGCCTGCGGGGGCGGCATATTCCGCCGCCCCCAATGCTTTTAGGACCTTTTCAATCATACCTGACTTCGGGGGGCACATGCCTGTTTTCTGGCTCATCGTGATCGTGCTCGCGCTGGCGGCGGCGGGGTATTTCCTCGGCCGTGGCCGCGCGTTGCAAAGCGCCGGGGGCGACCGCCGTCACCTGCATTCGCTGCCGACCTACTACGGGTCGAACGTGGCGCTGAAGGCCGTCGTTCCGGCCTGCTTGCTGTTGGTCGTCTGGCTCGTGGCCCAGCCGTTCTACGTCACCAACGTGATTTCCGGCATGATCCCGGCCAGCGACATCCCCGAGGGTTCGAGCCGCGGGCTGGTACTGTCCGAGGTGCGCCGCACCGCCGAGGGGCTCGACAACGCGGTGGCAGCCGGTGTGATGACAGAGGAATTCGCGCGCAACGCGCGTGCCGATTTCACCGATGTCACGCAGCGTCTGAAGGATGCCAACCAGGTCGTGACCAACCAGATCACGCAGCCGGTCCTGCGCGCCGCGCAGAAATACCGCATCGTCAACGGCACCGGCAACATGGTCATGACCGGCGCGGTGATCCTGGTCGCGCTTCTGGGCGCGCTCTGGGGTCTCAAGGAGACGCACAAAGCGTTCCGCGCCCGCAACTCGGTCGAAAAAGGTGTCATGGCGTTGCTGATCGCGGCCGCCTCGATCGCGGTCTTGACCACGGTCGGCATCCTGTTTTCGTTGATCGGCAATACCATCGAGTTCTTCCGCCTTTATCCCGCCAGCGAGTTCTTCACCTTGCTGGAATGGGCGCCCAGCTTTTCCGGCCGGGGCGGCGCGTCCAGCCTGGGCGTTCTGCCGCTGCTCTGGGGGACCTTGTACATTTCGCTGGTCGCGCTGATCGTGGCGGTGCCGATCGGGCTTTTTGCCGCCGTCTACCTGTCGGAATACGCTTCGAAGCCGGTGCGCAGCTTTGCCAAGCCGATGCTCGAGGTGCTGGCCGGGATCCCGACCATCGTCTACGGTCTCTTTGCGCTGCTGACCATCGGCCCGATGCTGCTGAGCGTCTTCGGCCCCGACGGGACCGGCTGGATGGGTGGCCAGCGTGCGGTGATCACCGCGGGCCTCGCCATGGGCATCATGCTGATCCCCTTCGTCAGCTCGCTCAGTGACGACATCATCAACGCGGTCCCGCAAGCGATGCGTGACGGCTCTTACGGGTTGGGCGCAACCAAGTCCGAGACCATCAAGCAAGTGATCCTGCCCGCCGCCCTGCCGGGCATCGTGGGGGCCGTGCTTCTGGCAACCTCGCGCGCCATCGGTGAAACCATGATCGTGGTGCTGGGGGCAGGGGCCGCCGCCCGGCTCAGCCTCAACCCCTTCGAGGCAATGACCACCGTGACCGCCAAGATCGTCAGCCAGCTGACCGGCGACAGCGACTTTGCCTCGCCCGAGGCTCTGGTGGCTTTCGCCCTGGGGATGACCCTCTTCATCATGACGCTGGGGCTGAACGTCTTCGCCCTCTACATCGTGCGCAAATACCGGGAGCAGTACGACTAATGACCGACGCAAGCATGGATACGCCCCGGCCGCGCCGGGCCAAGACCTCTCTGGTGAGCGAAGACGCGCGCACGAAAAAGCGCAACGCGGCGGAAAAACGGTTCCAGGCCTACGGGATTCTCGCCATTGCCACCGGCCTGTTCTTTCTTGCCGTTCTGGCATTCTCGATCGTCCGCTCGGGCCTGCCGGCCTTCACCACGACCGTTGTCGACGTCAATTTCACCCTGACGCAGGAAGAGTTCGACGAGGCCGAGGGCCAGCTGTTCAAGACCAAGGCCTATTCCGGCTACTTCATCTCTGCCCTGCAGAAAAAGCTGGAGACGGAGAATGTGCAGGTGGCCTTTGACGAGGCGGCCATCGAACGGATCATGGGCAAGATCGGCAGCACGCTGCGGGAATACTACACCGCAAACCCCGATCAGCTGGGCGAGGAAGTGGCTTTCAAGCTGAACGCCGCCTCGCGCGTGGACGGCTATTTCAAAGGCCGCGTGCAGCGCGAGACCCTGCAGGACAGCCGCTTCCTGACGCTGGCCGATCTCGATCTCGTGGACGCGCTGGCCGAGGCCGGCATCATCCACACCGCGTTTGACTGGGGGTTCATCACCGGTGCGGATTCCGGCGTGGACAACCCCGGGGGCGCCGGCATCGGGGCGTCTGTGGTGGGCTCGTTCTTCATGATGCTGGTGGTGCTGTTGCTGTCGCTGCCCATCGGTGTCGCGGCCTCGATCTACCTCGAGGAATTCGCGCCGCAGAACCGCTGGACCGACATGATCGAGGTGAACATCTCGAACCTTGCAGCCGTCCCGTCGATCGTCTTCGGCATCCTGGGTCTGGCCGTCTTCATCCAGTTCATGCACCTGCCGCAATCGGCACCTCTGGTCGGTGGCCTGGTCCTGACGCTGATGACCCTGCCGACGATCATCATCTCGACACGCGCCTCGCTCAAGGCGGTGCCGCCCTCGATCCGCGACGCGGCGCTGGGTGTGGGCGCCTCCAAGATGCAGGCGGTGTTCCACCACGTTCTGCCCCTGGCCATGCCCGGCATCCTGACCGGCACGATTATCGGCCTGGCGCAGGCGCTGGGAGAGACCGCGCCGCTCTTGCTGATCGGCATGGTGGGCTTTGTCGCCCGCGGTTATCCGGATGGGTTCATCAGCGGCTTCACCGACCCGAACTCGGCCATGCCCGCGCAGATCTACACCTGGGCTGCGCGCGCGGATCAGGCGTTTTACGAAAAGGCCTGGGGCGGTATCATCATCCTGCTCATCTTCCTGCTGACCATGAACATCATCGCAATCATTCTGCGCCGCCGTTTCGAGCGCCGCTGGTAAGGCCCGGGCAGCGGATCTAGGAGAGTAACAATGTACGACGCACCGCATACGGAGAGAGACGTGGACCAGCAGGACATCAAGATCAGCGCCCGCAAGGTGCAGGTCTATTACGGCACCACCCATGCCATCAAAGACGTGGACTGTGACATCGAGGACAAGACCGTCACAGCCTTCATCGGCCCGTCTGGCTGTGGCAAGTCCACCTTCCTGCGCTGCCTGAACCGGATGAACGACACCATCGACGTCTGCCGCGTCGAAGGTGACATCATGATCGACGGCGAGGACATCTACGACAAACGGGTCGACCCGGTGCAACTGCGCGCCAAGGTCGGCATGGTCTTCCAGAAGCCGAACCCGTTCCCGAAGTCGATCTATGACAACATCGCCTACGGCCCGCGCATTCACGGGCTGGCCAAGTCCAAGGCGGATCTCGACGAGATCGTCGAGAAAAGCCTGCGCCGCGGCGCCATCTGGGACGAGGTCAAGGACCGTCTGGACGCGCCGGGCACCGGCCTGTCGGGCGGCCAGCAACAGCGCCTGTGCATCGCCCGCGCCGTGGCCACCGAACCCGAGGTCCTGCTGATGGACGAACCCTGTTCGGCGCTTGACCCGATCGCGACCAGCCAGGTCGAGGAACTGATCGACGAGTTGCGGCAGGACTACTCGGTCGTCATCGTGACCCACTCGATGCAGCAGGCCGCGCGCGTCAGCCAGAAGACCGCCTTCTTCCACCTGGGGAACCTCGTGGAATTTGGCGACACCGGCAAGATTTTCACCAACCCGGTGGACAGCCGGACGGAAAGCTACATCACGGGACGGATCGGCTAATGTCAGACCTCAATCAACATATCGCCAGCGCCTTCGACCGCGATCTGGAAGGCATCCAGGCCCAGATCATGAAGATGGGGGGGCTTGTCGAGGCCGCCATCATGCAATCCGCCAAGTCGCTGGAGACCCGCGACGAGGAACTGGCCGATCTGGTGCGCCGCAACGATGCCGCCATCGACGCGCTGGAGGAAAGCCTGAACGAAGAGGCGGCCCGGGTGATCGCCTTGCGGGCGCCGACCGCATCGGACCTGCGCATCGTCCTGTCGGTCATGCGCATGTCGGCCAACCTGGAACGCATGGGTGACCTCAGCAAGAATATCGCCAAGCGGACCGGCGTGCTGGTGCAGATGCAGGCCATCGGCGGCACGGCGCCCTCGTTGCGCCGCATGGCGCGCGAGGTCGAACTGATGCTCAAGGACGCGCTCGACGCCTATATCCAGCGCGACGTAGCCCTGGCCGAGGACGTGATCGAGCGCGACCGGGACGTGGACCAGATGTACAACACGCTGTTCCGCGAATTCCTGACGTTCATGCTGGAAGATCCGCGCAACATCACCGCCTGCATGCACCTGCATTTCATCGCCAAGAACATCGAACGCATGGGCGACCATGTGACCTCGATCGCCGAGCAGGTCGTTTTCCTGACGACCGGCCGCAAGCCGGAAGAGCCTCGGGAAAAGGCGGACCGCACATCGACCGACGCCGCCCTGGCGCCGGATGCGGATCAGAACGGAGATTGATCACATGGCCGCAGATCAGCCGACAGTCCTGGTGGTCGAGGACGAAGCCGCGCAACGGGAGGTCCTGACCTACAATCTCGAAGCCGAGGGGTTCCGCGTCGCGCGGGCCGAGAACGGTGAAGAAGCGCTGGTGCTGATCGACGAGGAAAGCCCGGACATCATCGTGCTGGACTGGATGCTGCCCAACGTCTCGGGGATCGAGGTCTGTCGCCAGATCAAGACCCGCCCCGACACCCGCAGCGTGCCGATCATCATGCTTTCGGCCCGGTCCGAAGAGGTGGACCGGGTGCGCGGGCTTGAAACCGGGGCGGATGACTACGTGGTCAAACCCTACTCGGTGATCGAACTGATGGCTCGGGTGCGCGCACAGCTGCGGCGCGCGCGTCCGGCCGCTGCCGGGTTGCGCCTTGAATACGAGGACATCGTGCTCGACAGCGAAACCCACCGCGTGACGCGTGACAACAAGGCGCTGAAACTGGGGCCGACGGAATTCCGTCTGCTGACGACATTCATGGAAAAGCCCGGCCGGGTCTGGTCGCGCGAACAGTTGCTTGACCGGGTCTGGGGGCGCGACATCTATGTCGACACCCGCACCGTGGATGTTCATATCGGGCGCCTTCGCAAGGCGTTGTGCCAGCATGGCGGAAACGATCCGCTGCGCACGGTGCGCGGCGCCGGTTATGCTTTGGGGTGATGCAAAAGGGCAGGGCGGTGTCCTTTTCTCCGTCCTCGCCACTGACCGCTTGATCTGCGAAGTGAACGCGTCATCTTATCTGCTGTGCAGCAGGTGAGGATGCATTCCGTGATACGCGGCTTTCTGACAGTTCTGGCCTTCGTGGTTCCGCTTGGCGCGGTAGAGGCGCATGAGGTGCGTCCGGCAATCGCCGATCTTGAGACACCGGATGGCCGGATCACGCTTGTCCTGCGCATGAGCATGGAACCGGTCCTGGCCGGGATCGACCTCGAAGGTGTCGAGGATACCAACGAGACCGACCGTTCCGATGCCGTCGACCAGTTGCGCGCGCTGCCCGCAGAGGAATTCAAGGAACGGATCGAGGCGGAAACCGGGGACGTTCTGGACAGGGTGACGATCCGGGTCGACGGAAAAACGGTGCCCCTCCGCGTGACAGAGATCCAGGTGGACGAGGTCGTGGACGTCTCTTTGCCTCGGGAATCGCGGCTGTTCTTTGCCGGCACTTTGCCTGACGGTGCACAGTCCCTGAGCGTTGGCTGGCCGTCTGAATATGGCACGCTGATTCTGCGCCAGATGGATGTGGAGGAAGGGTTTACCGGTTACCTGACGGGCGGATATTCCGATCCCATCGACATCGAGGATGACAGCGGTTGGGGCTTTCTGGACGGGATCTTTCGCTGACCTTGGCCACCCGGGCCCTTTGCCCCTTGCGCCCCTTGTGAAACCGCTGTAATGCGCGCGGCACGAACCCCGCAGGCGGGGGCGGGCCTATTGGACAGACATCCCCAAAGGTCCACCGGTTGAGGCAGTTGCCTTGATCCCCCGCCGAGGATTGAAACCGGAAAGGATAGAAGGCATGGCTCTTCCCGAGTTCACCATGCGTCAGCTGCTGGAAGCTGGCGTTCATTTTGGCCACCAGACGCAGCGCTGGAACCCCCGCATGGGCGAGTTCATCTACGGTGCGCGCAACGGCATCCACATCATGGACCTGACGCAGACCGTCCCGATGCTGGACGCTGCCCTGAACGCCATTCGCGAATGTGTGGCCAAGAACGGCCGCGTGCTGTTCGTCGGCACCAAGCGTCAGGCTGCCCAGCCGATCGCCGAAGCCGCCGAGAAATGTGCACAGTACTACATGAACCACCGCTGGCTGGGCGGCACGCTGACCAACTGGCAGACCGTGTCGCAGTCGATCAACCGCCTGCGCGAGATCGACGAGCAGATGGAAGGTGGCGCCGAAGGCCTCACCAAGAAAGAGCGCCTCAACATGGAGCGTGACCAGGCCAAGCTGCAGGCATCGCTGGGCGGGATCCGCGAAATGGGCGGCGTGCCGGACATGCTGTTCGTCATCGACGTCAAGAAAGAGCAACTGGCCGTTGCCGAAGCCAACAAGCTGGGCATCCCGGTTGTGGCCGTCGTCGACACCAACTGCTCGCCCGAGGGCGTCGACTATATCATTCCCGGCAACGACGACGCAGCCCGCGCCATCGCGCTGTACTGCGATCTCGTCAGCCGCGCCGCGTTGGACGGCATGACCGGCCAGATGGAAGCGGCAGGCGTCGACCTGGGCGCGCTCGAGGAAGCACCGGCCGAGGAACTGCTGGCCGACGCGGGCGAGAACGCCGAGGGCTGATCCCCGGGGCCTGTGTCGCAAAAACGATACAGGTCCGTGACATGAGGGGTGGCCAAGGCCCGGGGGATCCCCGGCGGCCGGGGCCACCCGACCTCCTGCAAAGAGACGATGAGGAGAGCCAAGACATGGCGATCACTGCAAAACAGGTGAAAGAACTGCGCGAAATGACCGGCGCAGGCATGATGGACGCCAAGAAGGCGCTGACCGAAACGGACGGCGACTTTGACGCGGCCATCGACTGGCTCCGCACCAAGGGCCTGGCCAAGGCGGCCAAGAAATCCGGCCGCACCGCGGCAGAGGGCCTCGTCGCCGTCAAGGTCGACGGCGGCAAGGGCGTGGCCGTCGAGGTCAACTCGGAAACCGACTTCGTTGCCAAGAACGCCGAGTTCCAGCAGATGGTTGCCGGCATCGCCGAAACCGCGCTGAACGTGGCGGACGTCGAGGCGCTGAAAGACGCGGACATGGGCGGCAAGGCCGTCAACGAACGCATCACCGACGCTGTCGCCAAGATCGGCGAGAACATGTCGCTGCGCCGCATGGCATCCGTCGAAGGCGACGTCGTGGCCGCCTATGTCCACAACGCGGCCGCTGACGGCATGGGCCAGATCGGCGTTCTGGTCGCCATGAAGGGCGGCTCGGAAGAGTTCGGCAAGCAGGTTGGCATGCACATCGCGGCCATGAACCCCGCCGCTCTGAACGAAGCCTCGCTGGATCCGGCCGTGGTCGAGAAGGAAAAGCAGGTCCAGATCGATATCGCCAAGGAATCGGGCAAGCCCGACGCCGTGATCGAAAAGATGATCGTCGGCCGCATGAAGAAGTTCATGGCCGAAGTGACGCTGCTGGGCCAGGCTTTCGCTCTGGACACCGACAAGACCGTCGAGCAGGCCGCCAAGGACGCCGGCGCAGAGATCGTCGGCTTTGTTCGCCTGCAGGTCGGTGAAGGCATCGAGAAGAAAGAAGAGGATTTCGCAGCCGAAGTGGCCAAGGCCGCCCAGGGCTAAGTCACTCCTGAAAGGGCAGGGGCTCCCTGCCGGTTGCGAATCGAGAAAGGCGCCGGACCGAAGGTCGGCGCCTTTTTCTTGTTTGTTTTCTGGGATTTCAGGGCGAGATAGGCGGGACTTTGCCGGTGTTCAATATCGGACTGGTGTCGTGCTTGCGCCCGAGTCAGATCCCGCATAGGTTGAGTTTGAGATGAATTCGGGGTCCCCGGTTGAGGCATTGGGGATGAGATCCAGGGACCCCGAAAGGATGCTGGCCGACGGAAGGCGCTAATTGCCTCCGTCGTACCAGCGCCCGGTTTACACCGGAGGTTCCGCAGGGCCCGGTAATACGCGGGTTACGGTTCCTTCGTTCCATGGCCAAAGCCACCACTCACGGAACATGTGAACAATCGCAATTTACCTTGGGTTAGGGAAGTACGGATTTCCTGACCAAAGGGTAAAGGCGAAAAATTCACGCGGGAATCACGCGGACAGACGTCGCTAACGTCTTGCCCGTGCACCATTTCCCGACATTTGTGGCTACTGTGCCTCAAGAATGTACATTTGGTTGTGAAACGCGGCCTTGGCGACGGCTTGGGCGGTTGTTTCCACATTCAGGGTCTCTCTCGCCAGACGCAGGTGCTTTTCCACCGTTGCCTGCGTGAGTCCCATGATCTGCGCGATGTCCTGCATGGTCTTGCCATCCCCAACCCATTCCAGAGCCTCGCGCTGACGTGGTGTCAGGTTCTGGCCAGCGAGGGGCAGGGGCAGGGTGAGGATCTTGAGGTGTACGAGGTTGTTCAGCAGAACGATATCCTGACCGTGCTCGGCCCAGACCGCGTCTGCTTCATCCTGGTTCATCTCGGCGCGCGTGGTCAGAGAGATCGCCCCCTTGGCCCGGTGCGAGACCGACTGAAAGCTGATCGTGTACCCAGCGTGCACCTTGTGCTGCAGGTTGAAGGCCACCACCTTGGCGGCCTTGTCGTCCAGCGTGCCTTTGTTGATCTGTTCGGCCATGACGCGCCAGCTGCAGTGGCCTTCGTTTTCCAGCGCCCAGCGAACCATTGGGGCGTGACGGTAAAGCCCGTCTTCGACGAAGCCCTTGCGGTAGGCAGGCGTGTGGTTGGTCAGGACGATGAAGTCATTGGGATCGCCGAAACTGGTCGCCGTCAGGAACCGCGTGAACCCGTAGAGCAGCCTGTCGAAGCCGTAACTGTCCATCTTGGCACAGTGCTTTTCCCAGAGATCCTGGACCTCTTCGGCATTCGTGACCTCGATCAGGTAGTCTCTTAGTTCAGGTGTCATCACCGGGTCTCCAGAAAGCCGAGCAGCGCGTCTATAGCCAGTTTATACCCGTTTGCGCCGAAACCCGCTATCACTCCGATTGCAACAGGTGCGATGAATGACTTGTGCCGGAATTCCTCGCGCGCATGGACATTGGAGAGGTGCAATTCGATGGTCGGCATCTCGGCGCCCTTGATGGCATCCATCATCGCGATCGAGGTATGCGTGTAGGCACCCGCGTTCAGGACGATGCCCGCATGGGTGCCGCGGGCCTCCTGGATGTGGGTCACGAGCGCGCCTTCATGGTTCGACTGGGCGCAGGTCACGTCGATCCCGCGCGCCTTGCCGTGTTCGACGCACATCGCCTCGACATCGGCCAAGGTCGTGTGGCCGTAAATTTCGGGCTGACGGGTGCCCAGTAGGTTCAGGTTCGGTCCGTTCAGGACGAGGATCGAGGTCATACGCAACTCCGGAAGCTTTACGTCCGGGTATGAGATTTGCGGCGTCTCTGTCCAGCGCGGCATCGGTTTCGGGTTGGATTATCGGATAATCGTTGCGCTGCGGACGCTTGGGGGACGTCTCGGAACGCTTATTATTTACATAATACTGATTATCAGATTTTGGGATGGCAAGATCGAGTATCGTTTCGACCGACCTGCTCTGAGCAACCGTGGGCG
>NZ_JASHJL010000112.1 GCF_030733205.1 Mameliella sp. MMSF_3455 | reverse complement strand
GGCACCGGCGCGGATGACTTTATCGAGGGCAACCACGGCGACGACAGCCTGGCGGGCGGCGACGGCAACGACACCTTGGCTGGTGGCCAAGGAAACGATGTCTTCGTCATAACCGTAAGTGCCGGAAACGATACCGTAACGGACTTCGATATTGGGGATTCCGATGGGGACGGTGCGTCGAACGACCGTTTCGATGTATCGGAGATCACCACGGCTGAGGGAGCACCGGTAACGGCAAACGATGTGAGCGTATCGGACGATGGATATGGAAACGCGGTACTCACTTTTCCTTTGGGCGAAACTGTCACACTGCAGGGTGTCAGCCCTTACGAGATGACACCCGGTCAGTTGTATGCGTCGGGCATTCCCTGCTTCACATCCGGTACCATGATCATGACACCAGATGGCGAAAAACTGGTGGAACAACTTGGCGTTGGCGATCTGGTGGAGACCGTTCACGATGGGCCGCAACCCGTCTTGTGGCATACGACGCGAAATCTTGATCAGGACGATCTATTGGAAAATCCTGATCTCAAACCTGTCTGGCTCGATGGCGATTGGACTGGAGACCCCAGAGGTTTGCTGGTGTCCGCTCAGCACGGAATTGCCGTCACACCAAAATCCGGAGGGGCCCTTCGTCTCGTACGGGCAAGTCAACTTGCCAAGATAGCTGGCGGAAAAGCAAGGGTCGCTAGAGGCAAATCCAAAGTCAAATACGTTCACTTGCTTTTTCGCAAGCATCAGATCGTGTTTGCAAATGGGATCCAGGCGGAAAGCTTTTATCCCGGGGCACAGGCCATTTCGTCTTTGGGATTGGCCGAGAGACTGCTGTTCTTGGCGAAATTTCCACAGTTCCAAGCAAGCTGCGTTTCAGATGTCTATGGGCCACCTCGCGCGCCGTATTGCAAAACGAAAGACCTCCCTGAAAGGCTTGATGGCCTCCGGCCTGTAAGAGCGATAAAACGCGGCAAGGTTCCGCTCCAGGCGATGTTGACAAAAGAGACTCACAGTCTCTGTTAAGCGTGATTCAAGCTGGTATTGAACTGATGCGGTGGATGCCCCCACCAACGGCATCTCATATGCCATGATGGTTCCATTGGAACCGAACGGAGGG
>NZ_JASHJL010000111.1 GCF_030733205.1 Mameliella sp. MMSF_3455 | reverse complement strand
TGAAGTGGTCCCAGGAAACCGGACAGTCAGCTAAGGTGTTTCCCGAACCTTTGAAGGGATACGAACATGGCAAAGCGCCGGAACTTTACAGATCAGTTTAAGGCCAAGGTGGCGTTGGAAGCGCTGCGTGGCGACAAGACCGTGCAGGAGATCGCGGCGAAGCATCAGTTGCACCCAAATCAGGTCAGCACATGGAAGCGGCAGGCCATCGAGGGCATGGCCGATGTGTTCTCGGGTGGCAAGCAGAGCGGCCCGACCGAGGCGGAAGTAAAGGAACTTCACGCCAAGATCGGGAGGCTGGCGGTCGAGAACGATTTTTTGTCGGAAGGGCTGAAGCGATGAGCCCTGGAAAGAAACGCGCGATGATCAACCGGGATCACCCCAAGCTGAGCATCAGCCAGCAGTGCAAGCTGGTGAGCCTGAGCCGGTCGGCGTTCTACTACACGCCCGCCGGGATCGACGCCGACACGCTGTCGATGATGAAAGAGATCGACCGGGTGTTCACCAAATACCCATTCTTCGGGTCGCGCCAGATCGCGGCCTATCTGCGCCGGGAAGGCATTGTTGTTGGCCGCCATCGCGTCAGGCGATTGATGGCGAAGATGGGTCTTGAAGCGGTCTACAAGCGCCCACGAACCAGCCAGCCGCATCCTCAGCACCCGGTCTTCCCGTATCTGCTGAGGAAGATGGTGATTGACCGACCGAACCAGGTCTGGTGCGCCGATATCACCTTTGTGCCAGTCAGAAATGGCTTCCTCTATCTGGTGGCAATCATGGACTGGGCGACGCGCAAGGTGCTGAGCTGGCGGTTGTCGAACACGATGCACGCCGACTTCTGCGTCGAAGCACTGAGCGAGGCCATCGCCAGGTACGGCCCGCCTGAGATCATGAACACAGATCAGGGATCGCAGTTCACCGGATCGGCCTGGATCACGACGCTGACCGAGGCGGGCGTGCGCATCTCGATGGACGGGCGCGGGCGTTACCTCGACAACATCTTCATCGAACGCCTCTGGCGATCCCTGAAGCAGGAGGCCATCTATCTCGAAGAAATCAATGAAGGCTTCCGGGCCCGTCGTGTCATCAAGGGCTGGATGGCATTCTATAACACCAGCCGACCCCATTCCGCGCTTGATCGGCAGACGCCGGACGACGCATATTGGGCAGGCTTGGAAGAGCGACACGCAGCATGAAACCTAAACCCGATACACCTTAGAAACGCTGCAAACCTGTCCGAAAAGATGGGACCACTTCA
>NZ_JASHJL010000110.1 GCF_030733205.1 Mameliella sp. MMSF_3455 | reverse complement strand
TGATGGTGTGGATGGCTCCACCAGCGGCTTCGCGTTGTGCCAAGGTGGGTCTGTGAAAGCCCGCACCTGAGAGGAGCCATCCATGGACCAACCCAACACCATCGGCCTCGATCTGGCCAAGAGCGTTTTCCAAGTTCACGGAGTGGACACGGAAGGCACGGTCATCTGCCGCCGTCAGTTGCGGCGGTCGCAGGTCCTGGTGTTCTTTGCCCGGCTGGGCCCTTGCCTCGTTGGCATGGAAGCCTGCGCGGGGGCCCATCATTGGGCGCGAGAACTGGCACCCCTTGGCCATGAAGTCCGTCTCATGCCGCCCGCCTATGTGAAGCCCTACGTGAAGAGGGGCAAAACTGATGCCGCTGATGCCGAGGCCATTTGCGAGGCGGTGACCCGCCCGACGATGCGCTTCGTGCCGGTGAAGTCGGCGCAGCGGCAGGCGGCCCTGCTCGATCACAAGGCACGGGACTTCCTCGTCCGGCAGAGAACGCAAATCGTAAACGCGATCCGTGCGCACCTCGGCGAGTTCGGGATCGTCGTGCCGAAGGGAATCCATAACGTCGATCGCCTGCTCGACGCAGCCCGCGACGTGCATTCTACGGCGCGTCCGGCGCTGGACATGCTGGCCGGTCAACTGCGCGACACACAGGCCCGGATCGAAGAGGTCACCGCGCGGATCGGGGAGATGCAGGGCGAAGACGCGCTGGCGCGTCGACTTGCGACGGTACCCGGGGTGGGTACGATTTCGTCCAGCGCGTTTGCGGCCACCACCCCCGATGTGGCCGCCTTCCGCAGCGCGCGCGACTACGCGGCGTGGCTCGGCCTGACGCCGCGAGCTCATTCCAGTGGCGGGAAAGAGAGGCTCGGGCGGATTTCCAAGGCTGGCAATCGGTACCTGCGCAGGCTGCTTTACCTCGGCGCCATGGCCCAGATCAGCGCGCGGCGCGGACGTAGAGAGGGTGCATCAGGCCGGGTGCCGGACTGGATCGACCGGATGCTCGCCCGCAAGCCCGTAAAGGTGGTCGCTATCGCACTGGCTAACCGCATGGCCCGGACGATCTGGGCGCTGATAAGGCGGGGCGACAGCTACCGGAACACCATGGCTTGAGACGATAAAGAACGGCCAGGCAAAGAACGGCCAAGCCGGTCGCGAACCGGCAGGCCCAGAGATGGTGAGGCGCAGCGTGAGGTGATGGCACAGGGACGGTAAGAAGCGGAACGGGATACCCAGTTCGGACCGGAGCACCTCGAAGTGCGTGCCATTGATCGGGACCCGCCC
>NZ_JASHJL010000010.1 GCF_030733205.1 Mameliella sp. MMSF_3455 | reverse complement strand
CCCCCCCCCCCCCCCCCCCCCCCCCCCCCCCCCCCCCCCCCCCCCCCCCCCCCCCCCCGGATCGCCGCACCGCAAGGCGCGGCGATCCATCCTGTCACTCCCGCGCTCGTTCAGCCGAACATGTCCGAGGTGATGCCGGCGTACCAGCCGATGCTTTCCTCGTAGGTCGCCTTGCGCAGCGCCGCGTCTTCACCGGTCTCCGAGATGAACCCGTCTGTCTTGGCAATCTTCTCGTCCGTCGCCTCGTAGGACGCGCCGACCTTGATGCCGTCGTCGGCGTCGATTAGGGACCAGCAGGTGTTCGAGAACTTGGCCGGGAAAACGCGGCTGCCGGTCAATGCGCCACGCACCGCCATCGCCGCCACCTTGGCCTGCGAATTGGCCGAGAAGCCCGATTTCGGCATGTCGCCCTGGTTGGTCGCATCGCCCAGAATGTGGATGTTCTCGTCAAGCCGCGATTGCATCGTGTGGCCGGACACCGGCGCCCAGTTGCCCTCGGTCAGCCCGGCAGCGGCGCAGATCGCGCCCGCTTTCTGCGCCGGGATCACGTTGCAGACGTCGGCCTTGACCACCTCGCCGTCGATGTCGACTTCCATTGTGTCCGGGTTCACCGACACGTTGCCGCCGCCAAAGTCCGGGCCGATGCGCTCGATCATCCCGGCATAGTGCTTGTTCCACCCCTCCTCGAACAGCGCCTGTTTCGAGAAATTGGCCTTGGGGTCGGCGATCAAGATCTTGGCCGTCGGATTCGTCGCCTTCAGCACATGCGCCACCATCGATATCCGCTCATACGGTCCCGGCGGGCAACGGTACGGATTGGGCGGCGCGACCATCACATAGGTCCCGCCCTCGGGCATGGATTCGATCTGCGCCTTCAGCAGGGCGGTCTGCGTCCCCGCCTTGTAGGCATGGGGCATGGCCGTCTGCGCCGACAGGTCCCAGCCCGGAACCGCCCCGTCGACGAAATCGATACCGGGAGAGATCACCAGCCGGTCGTAGGGCAGGCTGCCGCCACCGGCCAGCGACACGGTCCTTGCGTCCCGGTCCACGCCCACAGCCCAGTCGTGCACCACGTTGATGCCGTATTCCGAGGCCAGCGTGCTGTAGTCATGGGCGATGGATTGCAGGTCGCGGAAGCCGCCGATGTAGAGGTTGGAAAAGAAGCAGGTGTAATAGGTCCGCGTGGGTTCGATTAGGGTAACGGCGATTTCGCCCTGGCTGTCCTTGGCGATATAGCGTGCGGCAGTGGCACCGCCGGCACCGCCGCCGATCACCACGACGCGCGGCTTGCCGTGGCCGGCGGCCTGCACCATTGGCGCCGACAGAGAGGCCGCCGCCGCGGCGGTGCCCAGAAAAGTGCGTCTGTTCAGAGTCATGTCCGTCTCCTCATTGTTGGACAATCGCTTTTATTGGCGCGCAATCTCTCCCCTTTTTGCTCCCGAAGAGTGTGCACGCGGGTCCCTCCCTCAAACGAAGAACCCCGCGCGGCCAGTGGGGCCGGCGCGGGGTGCCGTAATTGAAGGAAAGATCTTTGGGGCGCGGTGACCCGCCGGCGTCAACTCGGCAGGAGGCCGAAGAACGCCGCCAGCGCCAGAAACGCGCCCAACATTAGGATACGAAGAGCAAAGGACATCCGCATGAGAAATACCATCCACTTGGCACGGGGCCATGCGGACCCGGACCTGAAAAACGGACACGGTGGCGAAATACGCACCTCCGCGGCAGGACGTCCTGTCCTGCGCTGCCAGTCTTGTCCTTGGATTGCCTTCGCTCAATTGCGGAATACCTGACCCTCCCGTGCTCAGCCCCCGGTCATTCCATGCTGGCGAAGTAGGCCGCCAGCGCGGCGATTTCCTCATCGCTGAGTCGCCCGGCCATCATCTGCATAACCGGGTGTGGACGCAACTTTCGCTTGTAGGCGTGCATGGCGACGACGAAATCCTCCTCGGGCCATTTCACGATCGAGGGGATGCCCTCGTCCGCGCCATCCCGCTTGTGGCAGGTCAGGCATTCCGAGGCCAGGTATTCGCCGTATGCCACGTCACCCACGATCGCCAGGATCTCGGGCGACAGTTCCACCTCGCGCGGGACGGCGGTGGGGGCGGATTCCGGGATGTCCTGCGGATTGGCCGTGAAGGCGCGCAGGTAGGCCAGGACATCGTGACGGTCCTGGTCGTCTTTCATGCCCCGATAGGACATGCGCGTGCCCGAGATCAGCACGCGCGGGTTCTCGATATAGGCATCGAGCGTCTCGTAGTCCCAAGTCAGCCCGTCGCCAAAGGCGCGTTCCATCGACCTGGAATAGTCGAACCCCTCGACGCTGCCCGCCCGGCGCCCGAAGATGCCGTTGAGATGCGGGCCGATGCGGTTCTTTGCGTCGGGGCCGATCTGATGGCAGCCGATGCATTGGCGAAACAGGTCTTCCCCGCGCTCGGCATCGCCGATCAGCTGGGCCTCCTCCTCTGCGGTTGCTGGCCCCACCAGGGGGGCCAGCGCGACGAGGGCCGTTATGATCAGCCGCTTCATCATGTCATTCCTCCTACTGCGAGAAGGACGAGAGATAGGCGATCAGCGCCGTGACATCCGCGTCCTTGCGCAGCCCGGCAAAGGCCATCTTGGTGCCTTTCACGGTGCCGCGCGGATCGGCGAGAAAGGCCGCCAGGGTCTCTGCATCCCATTCGCCGCCCATGCTACCCATGGCTTTGGAGTATTTGAACCCGTCGACAGAGCCGATCTCGCGTCCGACGATGGCGTTGAGCTGCGGTCCGACGCGGTCCTTGGCACCGTCACCGATCTGGTGGCAGGCCTTGCACTTGTTGAAGACCTTCTCGCCAGCGGCGACGAGTTCCGGGTCCGGCGCGTCCGTTGCTGCGGGGGCTGGCGCGGGTTCTGCCGCAGGTTCGGCGGCGGCAGCCGGTTCCGGGGCCGGGTCCGTCGTGGCGGGGTCTTCGACCGCTTCCTCGGGCGTCACGTCCAGAACGGTGGCGCGCATGGTGATCTCGACCGGCCCATCCTTGCAGTTTTCCATGCAGGGTTCGGACCGCCACTTGCTGTACTCGGTCTCTGCCCTGTCATCGACAATGAAACCATCGGCATTGGGCAGGACCACCTCTGGCAGCGTGTCCTGGTTCAACTCGAACTCATCGTCGATGATGTCGTTCGAGTAGAGGATGTAGGCCACGATGGCATAGGTATCGTCGACCGACAGCGACTGCGCGTTGCCGAAGGGCATCGAACGATGGACGTAGTCCCAGACCGTCGACGTATAGGGCCAGTAGGACCCCACGGTCTTGAGCGGGTCCTCGTCCGCCAGCGTATCCATGCCGCCTGCCAGCTTGGGCCAGTTGCCCACGCCCTCGGCGAAGGAACCATGGCACACCGCGCATTGCTCCTCGAAGATCGCTTCGCCGTCATAGGCGTTACCACTGCCCGCGGGCAGGCCGGTGCCATCCGGGCTGACGTCAAGATCCCATGCGGCGATCTCCTCGGGCAGCGCACCGCGACCCAGGCCGAAACGCAGCCCCTTGCTGTCCCCGTTGTCCGCGTGGGCGGCGCCGACGATGCCACCGTCAACGGCCTCTGGCGCGGCGGCCACCTTGACCGGGGCCTCCGGCTCCGGGATCGGCGCCGGGAGTTCGCCCAGCATCTGCGGGTTCTCAGGGAAATCGGCGATGTTGCGGTCGGCGAAGTTGTAGGCGGCGACCAGCATCAGGCCGACGCCCGCCACGGTGCCGACGTAGAGATTAAGAGACTTCGACATTTTCGGCCTCCCCGTTGGCTTTGACATGCCAGGTCTGGATGCAGTTGTTGTGGTAGATGGAGTTCAGGCCGCGCACGTCGCGCAATTGGGCCTTGGTCGGCTGGACATAGCCCGTCTCGTCGATCGCGCGGGATTGCAGCAGCATCTCCTCGCCGTTCCAGGTCGTGTCGAGATAGAAGCGGGTCAGCGCCTTGTCCTGCCCTTCGGCGGCCAGACGGGCAGTTTCCCAGGTCATGCCGCCATCCTTGGACACATCGACGCGGGTGATCTTGCCGTGGCCGGACCAGGCCATTCCGGTGATGACCAGCGGGCCGTGGCCATGCGTGATCGGCGCCTGCGGGCTGGGCGAGGTGATGACGGATTTCGCGTCCATGACCCAAGTCCACTTGCGCGAGGTGCCATCAGCCAACGTGTCGGTGTATTTCGAGGTCTCTTCGCGGCTTTCGACGGGGCCATCCATGACCTCGACGCGGCGCAACCACTTGACCCACATGTTGCCTTCCCAACCGGGAACGACAAGGCGGACGGGGTAGCCATGTTCCTTGCGCAGGGCCTCGCCGTTGGCCTTGAAGGCGACCAGAACGTCGTCCATCGCCTTTTCCATCGGGATCGAGCGGCCATTGGACGAGGCGTCGGCGCCCTCCACGTAGACCCACTTGTCCCTAAAGTCGCCCGCGGCATCCAGCCCGGCCTCGGCCAGCAGGGTGCGCAGAGGGACGCCGGTGTATTCCATGTTGTGGATCATGCCGTGGGTGAATTGCGCGCCGTTCAGCTGCGCGCCCGCCCATTCCATGCCGGTGTTGGCGGCGCATTCGCAGAAATAGACGTGCTGCTCGCGCGGGAACCGTTCCAGGTCGTCGTATGTGAAAATCAGCGGCTGATCGACCAGGCCATTGATCATCAGGCGATAATCCGGCTTCGACAGTTCGATGGCGCCCGAGTGATGACGTTCAAAGGCACAGCCCTGCGGAGTGATCGTGCCGTCGAGCGCGTGGATCGGTGTGAAGTTGATCGAAGAGATCGTGTCGGCGGTCAGCCATTCCACGTTGCGGCGGATCACGTCGTCTTCGAACTTGATCGGCAGGCCATAGGGGACCTCGTCTACGCCGTGGCCGAAACCGGATGCCCAATCCTGCACTTCGGTGATCAGCGGATCGGGGCCGGCGGCGCGGGCGCCGGTGGCGGCCACGGCCCCTGCCCCAAGTGCGGCGGCACTGGTCAGGAACTGACGGCGGGAGGTGCCTTTCGTTTCCTTGCTCATTGCGTTCTCCTTACAGATCATTTCATTCATCTATGTGAATGAATAGGCGAGAAATTCGGCGGGCCGAGGCCCGCCGGAAAAACTTGGCTGCGTTCAGGCGCCGACGACTTCGACAGTGTCGCGGGGCTGGATCGTGACAGTGCCCTGCTTGCGGATATGGCTTTCGACCACATCCCAGATCTGCGGCCCTTCGGTGCCCTCGTTGACCGAGGCCCAGCCGGCGACGACATAGTTCTTTGCCGGGTCGATGGCCTCGCCGGTGCTGAGCAGGACCATGTCCGAGATCCGCTCGCCCTGCGGCTTGGTCACATCGCAGCGATAGCCCATGCCACCGATACGGACCATGTCGCCGCCCTGCTGATAGTAGGGGTCCGGGTTGAAGATGTTGTCGGCCACGTCCTCGAGGATGACCTTGATGAACTCGCCCGTCATCTCT
The DNA here is from genome assembly GCF_030733205.1 of Mameliella sp. MMSF_3455. Classification (GTDB taxonomy): domain Bacteria; phylum Pseudomonadota; class Alphaproteobacteria; order Rhodobacterales; family Rhodobacteraceae; genus Antarctobacter. The sequence goes on along the minus strand of NZ_JASHJL010000010.1, from coordinate 145,343 downwards.
GTGCGGTAGGCCTCGCCGTAGGTCATCGACGTGACGTTCCAGATGTCTTCGCGCGTGATGTCGTCACCCGGGATCAGGGACGGCCCCCAGCGAACGCCGGGCGACATGGCGATATCGGCTTCGCGCTCGCTCAGCAGAGCATCACAGATGAGATCATCCCAGCTGCCGTTGAAATTGCCGCGGCGATACAGCAGAGAGTCGGTCTGGCCGATCACCTCTTCGAGGTCTGCCTTGTAGGGCGCGCGCTGCTCTTCGATCAGGGTCGCCATCTCCGGGTCGGGTGCGATCACGTCCGAGAAGATCGGGATCAGCTTGTGCCGGAACCCCATCATGCGACCGTCGCGCACGTCCAGATCAACGCGGCTGACGAACTTGCCGTTGGAGCCGGAGGCGATCAGGATCGTCTCGCCCACTAGAACCGGCTCGGGCAGCGCGTCATGGGTGTGGCCGGTCAGGATCACGTCGATCCCGGTGACCTTCGAGGCCATCTTCTTGTCGACGTCGAACCCGTTATGGCTGAGGCAGACGACCAGTTCGGCACCCTGCCCGCGCACCTCGTCGACCATTGCCTGCATGTTTTCATCGCGGATGCCAAAGCTGTATTCCGGGAACATCCAGCTCGGGTTGGCGATCGGCATATAGGGGAAGGCCTGGCCGATGACCGCGATCTTGACGCCGCCACGCTCGAAGAACTTGTAAGGTTTGAACAGTTCCGCAGGCTCGTCCCATTCGGCGTCAAAAATGTTCTGCCCCAGCGCGGCGAAGGGCAGCCCCTCGACCAGTTCGGTCACGCGGTCAGTGCCCAAGGTGAATTCCCAGTGAAAGGTCATCGCGTCGGGCTTCAGCCCGTTCATCACGTTGACCATGTCCTGCCCCTCGGAGTGGTAGCAGGTGTAGGAGCCGTGCCAGGTATCGCCGCCATCCAGCAACAGCGCATCGGGGCGGTCGGCGCGGATCGCGTTCACGACCGTCGCCACGCGATCCATGCCGCCGACCTTGCCATAGGCCTGTGCCAGGGCGCTGAAATCACCGGAGGACAACGCATAATGCGAGCGCGAACCGTCTTCGATCCCGTAGAGCTTGCGGAAATCAGCGCCGGTGACATGCGGGACCGCGCCGCGGTTGGCCCCCACGCCGATGTTGACCGAAGGCTCGCGGAAGTAGATCGGCATCAGCTGCGCATGGATGTCGGTGACGTGGATCAGGCTCACGTTGCCAAAGGTGTCGAACTGCAGAAGCTGGTCCTGCGTCAGGCTTTGCTGGGCGGCAAGCCGCGCCCAGTTGCCAAAACCGGAGGTCCCGAGCATCGCCGAGGCCGCCATACTCACCTGCAGGAAATCGCGTCTTGAGATCATGGGGAGGGGTCTTTCTATCTCATGACACACATGCGCATGTGTGAATTCGTTAAGATGAAGAAACCCCGCGCCAGTCGCCTGACGCGGGGTCGTTTATTCAGTTGCGGACGGAGGGACCTTCGACCGACAGGCCGTTGCCACGCGACTTGACGTAAAGCTCAAGCGCGATGAATTCGTCAGAACCCGGGCTGAAGGTTTCCGCGCGGGTGTCGCGAATGCAGCCCTTGAACCGGCTGTGTGCGCCGTTCAGCTTGGCGTTCTTCAGACGGTAGGTCGGAAAGCCGTTGATATGGCCCTGGCTGAGGTGGTCGGCCCGGATGTAGTTGCCGTAGTTTTCCTCGTGGCAGGAGGCGCAGGCAAGCTCGAGCTGGCCGTAACGCGTGTAGTAGATCTCCTTGCCCTTTTCCCAGGCCTCGGCCGCAGGGCCGTCGATGGCGACGTTCACCGGCATGCCGCGCGAATGCGACGCAATCATCGCCTCCATCGAGATGGCATCGGTGGCGTCGTACTTCCATGCGTCGGCGCCCATGCGGTTCACGCGGCAGTCGTTGACCTGCATCTGCACGGTGCGCACTTCGCCAGCGTCCTCGTTCCACTTGGGATAGGTCGCGGCGACACCGGTCATGCTGTCGGCGGGATCGTCGTGGCAATCGGCGCAGGCCTTGCCCTCGGACCCCTCTGCCGTGTTCCAGATGTCCATGGCCTGATCGACGAAGATCATGCCCTGGTTCTCGAAATCGTCGGTCTGAAGCTGCTGGGTTTCGTCCGAGCGGAAGTGCCAGCCCGAGATGATCTCGTCCAGGGCGCCGTCCAGGTGGGCGGGCGCCGGGGCCTTGGTGGTCATTTCGATGTCGCCGTTGACGACCAGCGTGTCGTCGTCGGCGCCACCCGCGAAGGCCGCGGGCGCAAACAGCAGTGCGGCGATGGCCGTCATTGCCTTGAATTTCATGTTGTTACCCTCCCGATTGGCGATCCTGCCCCGCGGTGCGCAGGGCAGGAATAGCTCTTGTGGTCAGCCGACCGCGACCGACTTGGTCTCTTCGTAGACGTCACCGTCGTCGTCGTACCAGGTAAACTTCAGATCACCTGCTTCCGGGATGGTCGCTTCGAATTCGAAGTAGGGGTTGGTCGAGATCGCAGGCGCCAGGACGACATCGACCACGTTCTGACCGTTGAAATCGCAGGTGAAGCGATTGATGATCGAACGCGGGATGACGTTGCCCGAGCTGTCCTTGCGCTGACCCGATTCCATCTTGTGGGAAATTAGGGTCTTGATGGTCACGACCTCACCGGCGGATGCCTTCTTGGGGGCCTTGACGCGGGGTTTGACACCAGATGCCATTTCTCAGAACTCCTCTTGGTTAGCCGCAGGATCAGCCGCCGCAGCCGCCGATTGTGACCTTCACGGTCTTCATCGCGGTCTGGTAGCTGCCGTCGGCCATCTTGGCGATGGCCTGGACATCCTGGGTGCCGGCAAGGCGGATACGGGTGGATGCGGCTTGCGACCCGGCGAGCGGGCCAAAGCGGAAGGCGGCGACACCGGGGGTCGGGTTACCCAGCGCGTAAACGCGAACCTCGACGGCACCGGGCGCGTCGATGGAGATCGGAACGGTGTTGCCGTTCTCGGCGATTTCCGGCGCGGTCAGCGTCAGATCGCCGGTGCCGGCATCGGCGCCGGCCAGGAATTCGTCGGGTGCACCGACAAGTTCGGCGTTCGGATCGGCCTGTGCCACGGCGCTCAGCGGAAGCAGGGCCATCGCGGTGGCACCGGCGCCGAGCGCCAGCGTGTCACGTCTCGTGAAGTCCATCATGTTTCTCCTCAGATAAACCCGGTCACTCTTCCTTGAGCGTCAGCAGGAAGGCGACCAAATCTTCGATATCCTGCGCCGACAGGATCGGCGGCAGATCGCCCTCGGGGGCCTTGCCGGTGTATCCGTCGCCCGGACGGATAAAACCGGAAGTCTTGTAGAATGCGGGCATGACAGTGCCCTCGAAGGTGTGCTTGGCGTTGGCGACGATGCCGCGCAGTTCTTCGGCGGAACGGGCCTCGCCGGTCCAGGTCAACTCGGGGCCGACCTCCCCCTGGAAAGGCACATCGGGAAGCTGGGCCACAGCGTGACAGGACACGCAGTTGCCCTTGGACTTGGTCGAAAACACCATGCGGCCGTTGTCTGCGTCGCCCGGCACACCGGTCAGGGATTCATTCACTTCGCCATATTCGCCATACACAACGTCATCGGGGGCGACGGTTTCCGCAAAAGCGGCACCGGCCACCAGGGCCACCGCTGCGGTGATTGCTGTAAGCCTCATGTTCCCTCCCTAGGCTTGCGACCCGATATTGAGATCGGACCTTCGCTCATCGCTATTGGCGTATACCGTAGGCCACAGGGTTGCACGAACGCAACAACAAATTCACGGATATGAATTATTGCTCCGTTTGGTCGCACACTGCGCTTGGCGAACGGGTCCGGGCATCCGCACCTCCGCCACGACGGACCCGCTTATTCCCTCAGCTTGTCATAAGGTTGCGCCGGATCACATGCAGGCGGCCCGCCGATTTCCGGAGTTCATTCCTGTTTTCTCCGAAACCCAACGCCGCGCAATCGAGGGTTGCGCGGCGTCCTTCCCTGCCCGTTCTTGCGGCAGTGCGGGCGGGCCATCAAAACCAGCACGCCCCCGACCCGTCAGTTTCGACAATCGTCGAATCAACCCCGACAGGCGTCAGTCGAAACTGCCGTCGTTGCGTTCCTGGATGCGGCGCGCGTGGTAGCGCTGAAAATCCTCGCCAGTCTCGTCCTGGATCTCGTAGAGCTTCTCGGCCACCCAGGTGAACATGTCCAGCGAGGTCCCCTTGGAAAAGGCGCCCGGCATGACGGCGACCTGCGCGTCCATCGCGCTGGCGCCCTCCGGCACCTCCTCTGGCAGGAAGACGATGGTCGGGGTGAACAACACGCGCCACTTGCGGGCCATCTCCCGCTCCTGCAGCACCTCGCCGTCGAAATCCGTGACCTCTGTGCTGCCATGCAGGTTCAGCTGCACGACAAAATAGTTCTCGTCGATGTACTCCGAAACTTCCGGGTCGGTGAAGACCTCCTCATGCATCTTCTTGCAGTAGATGCAGCCGCGCTGCTCGAAAAACAGAACGAGCCGCTTGCCCTCTGCGTTCGCCTCGTCAAGATCCTCGCGAAGGTCCTTGAAGGTATCGCGCATCCAGGGGCTCTTGTAGAGGCCGTCATCGCCCATTTCCTGCGCCACCACCGGCAGCGCCATGAGCACGGCCAGCGCCGCGCCGATCCAGGTCTTCATCGCCAATCTCCTCTCGGTTTGCGCGACCGGGCCCCTACGGTCCCGTGACCGCGTCTCAGAATTGCCGTCAGCTCAGCGCTGTCCACGCCGGGAAGGTCTCGATCATCCACTGGGCGATGGCGTTCACCGTATCCGTCGCGATGAGAATCGCAAACAGGATGAGCATCCCGCCCATCAGCTTTTCGACGTATTGCAGCTTGTCCCGGTGGCGTGCGGTCCAGCGCAGGAAAGGCCCGGAAAAGAGTGCCGCGATGATGAAGGGTGCCGTCATCCCGATGCCATAGACCAGCAACAACAGGCCGCCGCGCGCAATGTCGCCCATGCCGGAGGCGATCATCAGGATCGAGGCCAGCGCCGGCCCCACGCAGGGCGTCCAGCCGAATCCAAAGGCCAGCCCCATCGCGTAGGCGCCCAAAATGGTGGTCGGCTCGGCGCTGCTTTCGATCTTGGCCTCGCGGTATAGCAGGCCGATGCGGACCACGCCCAGGAAATGCAGCCCGAACAGCAGAAGGACCGCGACCGCCACCCATTTCAGGTAGTCCATGTAGTCTGCAAAGGCCTGACCCACGGCCGTGGCCCCCATCCCAAGCAGAACGAAGATCGTCGTCACTCCGGCCGCGAAAAAGACCGACGAGAGGATCAGCCGCCGCTGTGCGCCGGGCGTGATCCCCGCGTCGCCGCGCAGTTCGGACATGGAAATCCCCGCCATGTAACACAGGTAAAAGGGCACCATCGGCAGGATACAGGGCGTGAAGAAGCTTAACAGACCGGCAAAAGCTGCGCCCGCGAATGAAATGTCGAGCACTGATTGCGCCTTTCCTTGATCAATTCACATATTCAGATTAAGTTGTCCGTCAGGCCTGCGTCAATCGGTGCAACATGCGATCTTTCATCTTTCTTCTGGTCACTTGCTTCGGGGTGGCCCTGAGCGCCCTCCCTGCCCTGGCAAGCGAGTATCGTCTTGTCATGGTCGAACAGTCCGGCTGCGCCTACTGCGCGGCCTGGAACGACCAGATCGCGCCCGCCTACCCGCATACAGACGAAGGCCAGTTTGCGCCGCTCGTACGCGCCGATCTGCACATGGGCCCGCCCGAAGGCATAACCTACGCCCGCCGGGTCAACTTCACGCCGACCTTCATACTTGTTAAGGGCGGCGCCGAGATCGCGCGGATGGAAGGCTACGTGGGCGAGGATTTCTTCTGGCCGGTTTTCGCCAAGCTTCTGGGCGAACACACGAGCTTCGAGACAGCCGGCAAGGATTGAGGTGGAGCGGACGCATGGCACTTCCGGTACTGCATGACGATCTGACGGACGACGAGCTTGACGCCATCGTGGACAAGGCAACCGCGGCCTCGTCCTTTCTGAAGGCGATCAGCCACGAAGGGCGCCTGATGATCCTGTGCCACCTTGTCACCGGAGAGAAATCCGTCACCGAGCTGGAAGAGCTGCTGTCCGCGCGCCAGGCCGCCGTCAGCCAGCAGTTGTCGCGCCTTCGGCTGGAAGGGCTGGTGGTGCCGCGCCGGGATGGCAAGGCGATCTATTATCGCCTGGCGGACGACCGGCCGCGCAAGATGCTGGAATGCGTCTACGACCTGTTCTGCCGCGACGAAGACGAGACCTGACCCCGCGCCCGGGCGCCGCGCGTCTCAGGACGCTTGCGCGGTTTCGGGGACACTTGCATGATACAAGGGCCAGGTTTGGCGGGTCAGGAGGAGGGCCCGTGCATGATGGAGTATCTGACCGAGCATCACCTGGTCGCCCTTTTGGGGCTGGCCACAGGTGTACCCTTGGGGCTTGCCGCGCGGCTTGGCCGTTTCTGCACCCTGGGAGCGATCGAGGATGCGCTTTACGGTGGGTCCACCGTACGGCTGCGGATGTGGGGCATGGCAATCGGTTTGGCGGTGCTGGGCAGCTTTGCGCTCATGACCTCGGGCCTGCTGACCGACAGTACGACCTACTACCTTTCGATCCGCTGGATGCCGCTGGCCTCGATCCTCGGCGGGCTTGTCTTCGGCTACGGGATGGCGCTGTCGGGCATGTGCGGTTACGGCGCGATTGCCCGGCTGGGCGGCGGTGACCTGCGCAGTTTCGTGATCGTGCTGGTGATGGGCGTGGCAACCTTCGTCGTGCTCTCCGGCCCGCTTGCGCCGCTGCGCGCGCTTGCCTTCCCGCAAGTGCCCGTCACGACCGAGGTTCCTCCAGGCATCGCGCACCAGTTGGCGGCGCTGAGCGGCATCTCGGTCAATCTGGTCGGCATGGGGATCGGCGCGTTGATCCTGATCGGCTCTGCGGCTTCGCGCGCGGTTTGGGAAAAGCCCGCCAAGGTCGCGTGGTCGGCTGCGGTGGGCCTGGCCGTGGTGGGCGCCTGGGCGGGCACGTCCTGGGTGGCACGCACCGGGTTCGAGGCGCTGCCGGTTGTCTCTCACAGCTTTGCCGCCCCGCTGGGCGATACGATCCTGTGGTGGATGACCGGCTCTGCCAGACCCCTGAGCTTTGCCGTCGGGTCGGTGGCGGGCGTCTGGGCCGGGGCCTTCATCGGCTCGCTCTTCAAGGGGCACTTTCGCTGGGAGGCCTGCGAGGATCCGCGTGAACTCCGCCGCCAGATCATCGGGGCGGCCCTCATGGGCGGCGGTGCCGTGATCGCCCTTGGCTGCTCCATCGGGCAGGGACTCAGCGCCTTTTCCGTGCTCGCGATTTCGGCGCCAGTGACCTTTGCGGCCATCTTTGCGGGGGCGGCGCTGGGTTTGCGGCAGCTGATCGAGGGGTTCCAGCCGGCAGAGTGATCCGCGACGGACGCCCCGGATCGCTCAAGTCGGGTCAGAGACGATCCGGAACGCTCTCAACCCCATTCCTGCAGGCGCGCAACGTAGCGTGCCAAGGTGTCGATCTCGAGGTTGATGCGGTCGCCCAGCTTGGTCCCGCCCCAGGTCGTCACTTCCTTGGTGTGGGGGATGAAGTTGATGCCGAAATCACAGCCGTCGACCTCGTTCACCGTCAGGGAGGTGCCGTTGAGCGCAACCGATCCCTTGGGCGCGATGAATTTCGCCAGCGCCTCGGGCGCCCGAAAGGTGACACGAGTGCTATCCCCCTCGTCCGACATGCCGACGACCTCGGCGACCCCATCAACATGACCGGACACGATGTGGCCACCCAGCTCGTCACCCACCTTGAGCGCACGTTCCAGGTTGATCCGCGTACCCTCTGCCCAGTCGCCGATATTGGTCTTGGAGACGCTCTCTGCCGAAATGTCGACATCGAACCAGTCTTCGCCCAGGCCAACGACCGTCAGGCAGACACCATTGCAGGCGATCGACGCCCCCATGTCGATACCGGAGGTGTCATAAGATGTGCCGATGCGCGCACGCAGGTCGCCGCGGTGCTCCAACGTCCGGACGGTGCCCATGTCTGTGACGATGCCTGTGAACATGCCTTGCCCCTTCCCGGCCTTCAAAGCCTTATTTTCGTCGAACTCGCGCGGTAGAACTTTGTTCAGAAACCGGACATATAGCGGCATCATGGTCAAGGCAACTGGCGACAAACGGGTCTTTCTGTTCCTCCAGGGGCCGCATGGGCCGTTCTTTCACCGGCTCGGCACGATGCTGCGAAGGACCGGGGCCGAGGTCTGGCGCGTGGGCTTCAACGCGGGCGACCGCGCCTTCTGGTTCCACTCCAAAAGCTATCTGCCTTATCGCGGCACTCCCGAGGAGTGGCGGGGCTGGTTTTGCAACCTGATCGAGGCGCGCGGTGTCACCGACATCGTGCTTTACGGCGACGTGCGCGCAATCCACGCCCAGGCCGCCGAAGAGGCCAAGGCACGCGGCCTGACGGTGCATGTCTTCGAAGAAGGCTATATGCGGCCTTACTGGATCACCTACGAACGCGGTGGATCGAACGGGCATTCGCGGCTGATGCGGATGAGCGTGGGCGACATGCGCCGTGCGCTGGAACTGTCGGACATGGAGGCACCCCTGCCCCCGGCCCATTGGGGCGACATGCGCCAGCACATCTTCTACGGCGCGCTCTACCACTGGTTCGTGATGTTCCGGAACGGGGATTACCGCAACTTTCGACCGCACCGCTCGCTCAGCGTTTTCCAGGAATTCCTGCTGTACCTGAAACGCCTGCTGCTGATGCCCTTCAGCTGGGCGGATCGCGTGATCGCGACAACCCGCATCCGCATGGGCGGCTTTCCCTATCACCTTGCACTGATGCAACTGGAACATGATTCCAGCTTTCAGCAGCATTCGCCCTTCGACACGATGCCCGATTTCGTCGACCTGGTGATCGCGGGCTTTGCCGAGGGCGCTCCGGGCCATCACCATCTGGTGTTCAAGGCCCATCCGTTGGAAGACGGTCGCGCGCGGGTACGGCGGGCCGTGGCGCAATCGGCACTGAAACACGGCGTTGCCGACCGCGTTCACTACGTCCGTGGCGGCAAGCTGGCGCGGCTCCTGAACGATGCCCGCAGCGCGGTGACGGTCAATTCCACGGCGGCGCAGCAGGTGCTGTGGCGCGGCATCCCGATCAAGGTTTTCGGCGACGCGGTCTACGCCAAGCCCGAATTCGTCTCGACCCAGCCCCTGGCAGAGTTCTTTGCCCTGCCCACACGACCGGACAACAAGGCCTACAAGGACTACCGGCGCTACCTGCTGGAAACCTCGCAATTGCCGGGCGGATTCTACTCGGCACGCGGGCGGAGACAACTGCTGCGCCAGGTGGTGGACATGATGCTGTCGCCCGACGATCCCTATGATGCCCTGTCCCGGGGCACCGCGGCGCCGCGGCAACAGTTGCGCGTCGTGCACTGACGTGCAAATTCCGCCGGACTGGCTTTTTGGGCCGGAGTCCGGTATGTTGCACGAAAAAACCTGAGGCAGAACAAAACAGGTCGAGGAGACCGAGCAGTGAAACAACCCCCTCACCGGTGGGCGCGTGGACTCGCGCTTCTGGTCGCGGTATCGCTTGTGGCGTCCTGCGGCCTGCCCCGCGTTGGCCCCAACAAACGCGAAATCTTTGCCGGATCGGTGCAGCGTGAGGGCGATGCATTTATCGTTTCTGTAAACGATCATGTGACGCGCGCGACCGCGGTTGTTCCGGCATTGGGGTTCACCGATAGCTTCAAGAACGCGGGCGTTCTGGGATCTGACACGATCCGCCCGGGTGACACGCTGGGCCTGACCATCTGGGAAAACGTCGACGACGGCCTGCTGGCCGCCGAGGCCGCCAATTCCACCATCCTCGAAGAGGTCCAGGTGGATGGCGCGGGCTTCATCTTCGTTCCCTACGCCGGCCGGATCCGCGCGGCGGGCAACACACCCGAACGCATCCGCCGGATCATCACCGAACGGCTCGAAGACCAGACCCCCGACCCGCAGGTCGAGGTGCGCCGCGTCGCCGGCGACGGATCGACGGTCAGCATGGTGGGCGCCGTAGGTGGACAGGGTGTCTACGCCATCGAACGGCCGACACGCACGCTCTCGGCCATGCTGGCGCGCGCTGGCGGCATCTCCATCGATCCCGAGGTGGCCCAGATCACCGTGTTGCGCGGCGATCACAAGGGCAAGATCTGGTTCCAGGACCTCTACGAAAACCCCACGTTCGATATCGCCCTGCGCGGCGGCGACCGTATCCTTGTCGAGGAGGACAGACGATCCTTCACCGCGCTGGGAGCCACCGGCACCCAGGCGCGCGTGCCCTTCGACAGCCAGGTCATCTCCGCGGTCGAGGCCATCGCCCAGGTCGGCGGCCTGACGGCAGCCGCGGCTGACCCGACGGGCGTTTTCGTCCTGCGCAACGAACCGGCCGAAGTGGCCAACCAGGTGCTGGGCCGCGACGACCTGATCGGCGCTCAACGCATGGTCTATGTCCTCGACCTGACGGAACCGAACGGCATGTTCATGGCACGTGACTTCGTGATCCGCGACCAGGACACCCTGTACGTGACAGAGGCGCCCTTCACGCAGTGGAACAAGGTGATTGCCGCCCTGACCGGCACGCTGGGCGCGGTCAGCACGCTATCGACCGCCGCCGACACGCTGTCGGGTGGCTGACCCGCCTTGACGAGCGGACACACGGAACCGGTGAACGCCGGGGGCCCCCGCCCCCGGCGTTTGCACGTCTACAACGGCGGGTTTCTCTGGCAAAGCCGGCTACGGCGCATCCTGCGCCTGGCCGGATACCGCGTCACCCTTGGACACCCCGGCGCGGATGACCTTGTGGGTGTCTGGGGGCAATCCCCCTACGCGCACCGTGGAGAGGCCGTGGCCGCGCGCAGCGGTGCCGGGCTGCTCCGGATCGAGGACGCTTTCCTGCGCTCTTTGCATCCCGGGCGCGCCGGAGAGCCGCCGCTGGGGCTCTTGATCGACCATAGCGGCGTGCATTTCGATGGGCGCAGGCCATCCGATCTTGAAACCCTGCTGAACACCCACCCCCTGGACGACACTGCGCTGCTGGACCGCGCGCGGGGCGTCATGGCCCGCATGCAGGAGGCGCACCTCAGCAAGTACTCCGCCACCAGGCTGGACGTAGACCCGCCCGAGCCGGGCTATGTTCTGGTGGTCGACCAGACACGCGGCGATGCGTCTGTCCTGGCCAGCGGGGCGGATCGTGCAAGGTTTCTCGAAATGCTCTTCGTTGCGCGCGAGGAGAATCCAGGCGCGCGCATCGTGCTGAAGACCCACCCGGAAACCGGCGCGGGCTATCGCCCAGGACACTACGTGCCGGAAGATGCCGCCGGCGAGGTCGCGCTTTATGACGGACCTGTCTCGCCCTGGTCCCTGCTGGAGGGAGCCACCTCTGTCTATACCGTCTCGTCCCAGATGGGGTTCGAGGCAATCCTCGCGGGACACCGCCCTCGCGTGTTCGGCCTGCCCTTCTACGCAGGTTGGGGTCTGACACAGGACGAAGAAGTCATTCCGCGCCGGACCGCCCGACTGACACGCGCCCAGCTTTGTGCCGGGGCGATGATCCTGTACCCGCACTGGTATGATCCCTATGCCGATCAGCTGTGCGAGATCGAAGAGATCCTTGGCGCACTCGAAGCGCAGGCACGCGCCTGGCGTGAGGACAGAGCTGGCTGGGTCGCCTCCGGCATGCGGCTGTGGAAAAGGCGCCCTTTGCAGAAGTTCTTTGGCCATTACAAACGCATACGCTTCGAAGAGGATGTGAGTAAAGCGCGGGATATTTCGAAAGGCCAAGGGCTAGGCCACATGTGCTGGGCCAGCAAGGCCAGCGGAAACGCCGTGAGAGTCGAAGATGGCTTTCTCAGATCGCGCGGTTTGGGGGCTGAATTGGTTCCACCACTGTCACTGGTGCTGGATTCTGGCGGAATCTACTATGATCCAACCCGCACCTCGGACCTCGAAAGCTGGATTCACAAGCGTGCGGCGCATTTGCGACCCGACCAAATGCGACGTGCCCACAGGCTGATTCACACACTCATCACAAATAACTTGTCCAAATACAATATTTCCGGAACCTTACCCGATCTTCCTGCAGGTCGCCGTATCCTGGTGCCGGGGCAGGTCGAGGACGACGCCTCGATCCTTGCAGGCAGCCCAGACATTCAGCGCAACGCCGATCTGCTGGCCCGTGTGCGACAGGAAAACCCTGATGCGGTGATCCTGTGGAAGCCGCACCCGGACGTGGAGGCCGGTCTGCGAACGGGCGTCGTGGACATTCCCGGTCGCTGGGCCGATGTCGTGCTGGAGCGTTGCGATATCGGGGCGCTCCTGTGCGAGATCGACGAGGTCTGGACCATGACCTCTCTCACCGGGTTCGAGGCGCTCTTGCGCGGATGCCGGGTGGTGACACTTGGGGCCCCCTTTTACGCGGGTTGGGGTCTGACCCGGGACATCGGTCCGGTGCCGGCACGCCGGTTACACGGCCCTCGCCCCACGCTCGAGGCGCTGGTCCATGCGGTCTTGATCGATTATCCCCGCTACTTCGACCCGGGGACTGGCCTGCCATGCCCTGTAGAATGCACGGTCAATCGCCTGAAAACCGGCAGGATTCCGTCTCCTGGGCCGGCAAACAGGATACTGGCGAAACTGCAGGGCGCGCTGGCCAGCCACTCCAGCCTCTGGAGGCGTTAAGGCTTTATTACAGTTAAGTGACATATTCGCCTGATAAAAAGTTATTTTCAGACTTATCCACAGGCGATTGACCTTTGGTCAAGACCGAACAGGCGCGATTAACCTTCTGTTAACACTTTGGATTAAGCGCCCTGACGGCGGCGCCAGACGTGCCTGATATCGCCGCCCGCGCCCACAACATCCACAAGGTCGAAACGCGGGACCTCGTCCAGCCGGGCCACCCCCAGCGCACCAATACCGGGATAGCCCTCGGCCCCAAGCGCCATGCCCGCGGTAAAGACATGCAGTTCGTCCACCAAGTCGTGCAGCAAGAGCGAAGCGGCAAGTTGCCCGCCCCCCTCGCAGAAGACCCGCGTCAGCCCCTCTGCCCCGAGCGCGCGCAACATGGCCAGCGGATCGATACGTCCGCCCGAGATCTGGCAGGGCAGCATCCGGGCTCCGACACCCTCCCAGGCGGTCTTCAATTCGCTGCGCGCTTCGGGACCGTGGCAGAGCCAAAGCGGAACGTTGCGGGCGCTTTGCGCAAGCTGACTCATCAAGGGCACATCGATCAGGCGCGAAACGACGACGCGCACAGGCTGGCGCCTGTCGCCGAAGCCGCGCACCGTCAACTGGGGATCATCGGACCGGGCGGTGCCAGCGCCGACCATCACCGCGTCGTGGCTGGCGCGCAGGGCGTGAACCGCGCGGCGGGCTTCGGGCCCAGTGATCCACTGGCTTTCGCCGGTCGCCGTGGCAATGCGCCCGTCCACCGTCATGGCCAGTTTCAAGGTCACCCAAGGACGCCCCTGGGAGATACGCAAAAAGAACCCCGCGTGATCCGACAGAGCCTGTTCGGCGCCAATGCCGGTCGTCACCTCGATGCCATTTTTCCGCAGGAAGTCAAAGCCCTGCCCGTCGACCCTCGGGTCGCTGTCGGCGATGGGCGCCACCACGCGGGCGATCCCCGCCTTGGCAAGCGCTTCGCAACAGGGGGGCGTGGCACCGTGATGCGCGCAGGGTTCCAAGGTGACATAGGCGGTCGCGCCCCGCGCGGCCGCACCGGCCATGTCCAAAGCGATGGTTTCCGCGTGCGGCCTGCCGCCTGGCGCGGTCCAGCCGCGCCCGACGACCCGGCCATCACGGACGATCACGCATCCGACCGCCGGATTCGGCCAGCATTGCCCCATGCCGCGACGGCCCAGCGCCAGCGCGTGGGCCATGTGGCGCCGATCATCGGATGTCACTTCTCGGCCTGGGTTTCTGGGCGCAACTCGCTGACGAACTTGTCGAAATCGTCTGCGGCCTGGAAATTCTTGTAGACGCTGGCAAAACGCACGTAGGCGACGGTGTCGATCCGGGCGAGCGTCTCCATGACGATCTCGCCGATCATCTTCGACGGGATATCGGTCTCACCCATGCTTTCCAACCGCCGCACGATGCCGGAAATCATCTGGTCGACGCGCTCGGGCTCTATCGGACGCTTCTGAAGCGCGATCCGGATCGACCGTTCCAGCTTGTCGCGGTCGAAATCCTCGCGCCGTCCGTTCGTCTTGATGACGATCAGATCCCGCAACTGGACCCGTTCGTAAGTGGTGAAGCGACCGCCGCAAGCGGGGCAGAACCTGCGCCGCCGGATCGAAACGTGATCCTCTGCCGGGCGCGAGTCCTTCACCTGAGTGTCAATATTTCCGCAAAACGGGCAGCGCATGGGCCCATCCCCTCGTAATTCTTGATGTTCCTGCCTCTGGTCATGGGGTTGGGCCCCACTTATCCACAGCCACTATAGGTCAGCCGCCATAATTTGGGTAGAGGGGATTTGAGGCCGCTAGATAAAGCCCGCGCTCAGCCCGGGATATGCCAGTGCCGCCCGCGCGCCGTGGTGACATATTCCGGCCATGGCAGATCGACCGGCGCCGGGTAGTCCGCCAGCGGCGGGATGGGGGCCGCGGCGCGGCGCTCCTCGAACTCTGTCCAGCAGGTCGACCGCGCCGGCTCGTCCGTCAGCAGGCGCAGCGCGGTACGTGACAGCACCCGGCCAGCGGTCTGCACGCTCGGGTCGATCAGCTGGGGAATGCCGCCAAGCGCGTTCATCGCCCAAGGCGGATAAGGGCCCCCGCGCAGCGCCGGGCGACCGATGTAGATCCGAGCCGTCGGCGCGTGCCAGCACATGTCCGTGTAATCGTCCGACGTGTTGTTCAACTGGGCAGGCGGAAGGTCACGGCGCAGGATGGCCTCTGCCTCCTGCGGTTCGATAAGGCGGGTACATTCGGCGATGAGCGGATTGTCCGTGGCCACGGCGCCGCAGGCGGTCTGCACCTGTCGCGCAAGGTCCAGCGCCTCTGCACTGTACTCCGGCGCCCCCACGTCCTGCAGTGCCTCCCAGGCGAGACCGGCCAAGGCGTGATTGGGCAGGCCGGGGCGGGACTTGCTCACCCAGATCTTTTCGACCGTGCAACCGGTGATCTGGGCGACATGCTCGGCCAGACGGTCGAGTTGGGCAGTGATTTGTTCGGCCATTTGCAGATCCGGCACACGCATCAGGTACTGCAGGTCGGCCTGCCGTGCGGGCAGATTGTCCGCTGTCGCCTGTCCCGTGGACAGGATCGCCTCTGACACCGACCAGCCGCCGCGATGCGGCAGCATCGACTCTCGCAGGGTGCGGCCCATCTGGTACATCGTCACAAGCGCATCATTGGCACCGGGCGCGCGCACGTCGGAATGGCTTTGCGGGATCGGCGGCGCACCGTCCGCCCCTTGCATCCAACTCTGCGGCGCCTCGCAACGGAAACGGTAGACAAAGGCATAGGCCGCACCGCAATGGGTATCCCAACGGACGGTATTGCACAGCGGCAGCATGTAGAACGGATGCCAGGACAACATCGCCGCCAGCCCGTCATAGTATCCCGCCGCCGCGTGCAGGGGTTTCGAGCCGCGCACCTTTTCCGCCGGTTCACCGGTAATCTGCAAACCGCCGGGAATCCCATGCGCCTGCATGGCCGCCTTCGTGGCCAGGATGCCGGCGAGCGCCCCCATGCCCAGGGCGGAATGCGGATCGGTATGACCCGCAGCCAAAGGGCCAAGCCCCTCACGCGGGGCCTCCCAGGGCACCGGAGCCTGGCAATTGGCGGGCACCGCGTCGTATTCGGCGTACATGCCGATCATCGGGCCGTCGCCCTGCGACCAGCGCGCACAAAAGGCCGTGGGCATCCCGGCCGAGCCTTCCTCGACCTCAAACCCCTCTTCACGCAGCCGATTGACGTACCATTCGGCCGAGCGATACTCGCGCCAAGCCGGTTCGCCATAGTCGAAAATCCGTGCGCACCAAGCCGAGAGATCCCCGGCATGGTCCGCGATCCAGCGGTCCGCTGTGTCTTTGCTCACGTTCAGAACTTCCTCGGGTCGGATGCCTCGCGCAGGTAGGCAGGCATGGTCTGCGCCTCCCCCGATAACAGCAACTGGCCGCGGTCTTCCATCCATTGCTCGATTTCTTCGGGCGTGGGATCGACCAGTTCGATCCATTCCAGGCACCACTCCATTTCCTGCAACAGCACCTCCGCCGGGATATGCGCCAGGGAGACGTCCGGCTCGTTCCAGCGCGGCCCGCCCAGGAAGACGGCCGCATACATGATCTTGGCCTTCTTGGGGGGCGTGCCATTGACCAGAAGCGCCTCGTAGAACATGCGGTGGACCTCACGCCAGCCGCGCGTGCGATAGGTGGGCAGTTCCTCGTTGCCGACACCGCAGTAGGCATCGTGCAGAGCCGCCGCCATCAGGTATTCACGGCTTTGCCGGTCCCCGATCAGCGGCGCAAAGATCACCGGGATGGTTGCACCGTCGGTCAGGGTCCGCGGAGGGGCCGTCCAAGTATCGCCGCTTGCGTCGATGAAATCGATCTTGTCCCGAGTGGGCAGGAAAGCATGTTGGAAATTCTCGATAAAGACCGGCTCTCCGGCCATCTGCAGCGGCCCGCCGATGAACCGGCACAGCCGATCGCGGCTCTCGACCTCGAGACAGGTCGAAGCCGAGGCCGCCGCGCTGCGGGCGAGGTATTCAGGCAAACCGATCACCGCCCCGGCCCCGCCTGCGACGAGCAGGAGGCCAACGGCAAAAAGCGCCCGACCTTTCGTCTTGCGTTGCATACGTTCAATCCCGGTTGCGGTCTGGAAACCCTGTCAGGTCTGCGTGGCAGTCTACCAGTGGGGCCCCCCGGAACAATGGCGGAAATCCTCACCCGCCGATGTGGGCAAGAACCTCGCGTCGGTGCGGCGCATCACGGTGTTCGAAAAGGTAAATGCCCTGCCACGTCCCCAGACCCAACCGTCCCCGCAGGAGGGGAATGGACAGGCTGACGGGCAACAAAGCGGCCTTGATATGGGCCGGCATGTCGTCCGGCCCTTCGCATCGGTGAGTCAGGTAGTCCATCGCGGGCGTATCGGCGCGAGGCACCAGGCGGGAGAAATAGGCGTCCAGATCGCGGCGCACATCCGGGTCGGCATTTTCCTGGATCAACAGGCTGGCCGAGGTGTGGCGCAGAAACAGCGTACACAGCCCGTCCCGCACCCCCGCCCCGCTGACCCATTCGTTCACCTCTGTGGTGAACTCATACAGCCCGGCACCTGTCGTGCGAATGGTGAAGCTTGTGTGTGGCATGGCTTTCCCCGGCGTTATGACGCACCTATCTTAGTGGCATTCGGCCCCCGGAACCGCAACGGCCCGGACCGGATCACAGGGAGCTTTGCCATGAATGACCAGACACCGCCGCGCCGGATGACGGCTGCGGATTTCGACCAGGAGTTGCTGGACCTTTACGATTTCTACGCCCACGGACGCATCACCAAGCGCGAGTTCCTGGACCGCGCCGGAAAGTTCGCCGTCGGCGGGCTGACGGCGGCCGCGCTGCTGAACATGCTGTCACCGAACTACGCGCTGGCCGAGCAGGTCAGTTTCAACGATCCCGACATCACGCCGGAATACATCGAGTACCCCTCGCCGAACGGTCATGGATCGGTGCGCGGCTATCTGGTGAAACCGGCCAATGCCACCGGCCCGCTGCCGGCGGTGGTGGTCGTGCATGAGAACCGCGGGTTGAACCCCTATATCGAAGATGTGGCACGGCGCGTGGCCAAGGCCGGTTTCATCGCGCTGGCGCCGGACGGGCTGTCCAGTGTCGGCGGGTATCCGGGCAATGACGCCGACGGGCGCGAGCTTCAGCGGACGGTGGACCGCGAGAAACTGATGAACGACTTTTTCGCAGCCTATGAATTCATGGCCGGGCACGATGACACTACGGGCAAGGTCGGCTGCGTCGGTTTCTGCTATGGCGGGGGCGTCTGCAATGCGCTGGCGGTGGCCTACCCGGAACTCGGGGCCTCTGTGCCGTTCTACGGACGGCAGGCGGCTGCCGAGGACGTGCCGCGGATCGAGGCGCCGCTGTTGCTGCATTATGCCGAACTGGATGAGCGGATCAACGAAGGCTGGCCCGCCTACGAGGCCGCGCTGCAGGAACACGGCAAGACCTATACCGCGCACATCTACCCGGGCGTGAACCACGGGTTCCACAATGACTCGACCCCGCGCTACGACGAGGCGGCGGCGGAACTGGCCTGGGATCGCACCATCGCCTTCTTCAACGCGCATCTGACCTGAAAGCAGCGGGCCGGAGTCCCCCATCGCACCGGCCCGATCACCTCGTCAACACGGAGAGCAGCCAGCTTCGACTGGACGGGACCGTCATGAGTACCACCGACACGAGCTGTAGCAGGCAGATCGCGTTCAGCAGAAAGCCGAAAGGTTGCTTGGTCGTCTTGTGACGAAACACCCGCTGCCCGAGCTTGGCGCCGATGGAGCCTCCAAGCCCTGCGACAGCCAGCAGGGTGCGTTCCGGCACACGCCACCGCCCCCGCCGCGCGCGTGTCTTGTCCAGCCCGAAAAGGCAGAAAGTCAGCAGGTTCAACAACAGGAACAGTGCGGCAAGCGCCTGAAGAGAGCCAGCCGCCGCAGGCATCGCGTCGAAATTCATGCCGCCCCGTCCCGGCTTCAGTCGAACAGACGAATGCCCATTTGGTCGATCATCTGTTTTGCCTTCCTGATAGAGGCATCCTCGGCTTCGTCGCGATCGCGGATCATGTCCGCGCGGATCAACTGGTGAGTCCGCAGTTCGCCCTTCACCTCGGCTTCGATCAGCGCGCCGATGCGGTATTGGCTGCCCTCTGCCGCAGGTTGCGGGGTGATCCGGAAGCCTTCGTACTCCACCGTCTTGGCGGGGGGCGCTTCCGCCCCACCGCCCTTGCCGCCAAACAGTCGTTTCAGCAACGACATGCGCTTACTGGTCCAGGAAGCTGCGCAGCTTGCGCGAGCGCGACGGATGCTTGAGCTTGCGCAGCGCCTTCGCTTCGATCTGGCGGATCCGTTCCCGGGTCACGCTGAACTGCTGGCCCACTTCCTCCAGCGTATGGTCGGTGTTCATGCCGATGCCGAACCGCATCCGCAGCACACGTTCCTCACGCGGGGTGAGCGAGGACAGAACCCGCGTCGTGGTTTCCTTCAGGTTCTCCTGAATTGCGGAATCCAGCGGTAGGATCGCATTCTTGTCCTCGATGAAATCGCCAAGCTGGCTGTCTTCCTCGTCGCCGATGGGCGTCTCGAGAGAGATCGGCTCCTTGGCGATCTTCATCACCTTGCGGACCTTTTCTAGCGGCATCTGGAGCTTCTCGGCCAGTTCTTCCGGCGTCGGCTCGCGCCCGATCTCGTGCAGCATCTGGCGCCCGGTGCGGACCAGCTTGTTGATCGTTTCGATCATGTGAACCGGAATACGGATCGTGCGGGCCTGGTCAGCAATCGACCGGGTGATCGCCTGGCGGATCCACCAGGTCGCGTAGGTCGAGAACTTGTAGCCCCGGCGGTACTCGAACTTGTCGACGGCCTTCATCAAGCCGATGTTGCCTTCCTGAATGAGATCAAGGAATTGCAGACCACGGTTGGTGTATTTCTTGGCGATGGAAATCACCAGGCGCAGGTTGGCCTCGACCATTTCCTTTTTCGCCTGCCGCGCTTCCTTTTCACCCTTCTGCACCTGGTTCACGATGCGACGGAATTCGCTGATATCCAGGCCGACGTACTGGCCGACCTGCGCCATGTCCGCACGCAGTTCTTCGACTTTGTCAGAGGACCGGTCGATGAACATCTGCCATCCACGCCCGGATTTCTGCGACATCCGCTCCATCCAGTTCGGATCCAGCTCGTGGCCGCGGTATTCTTCGACGAACTCGCGACGGTTGATGCGGGCCTGGTCGGCCAGCTTCACCATCGCGCTGTCGATGGACATGATGCGCTTGTTGATCCCGTACAGCTGGTCGATCAGCGCCTCGATCCGGTTGTTGTGAAGGTGCAGACCATTCACCAGCTCGACGATTTCCGAGCGCAGCTTCTGATAAAGCGCCTCATCCTGCTCGTCGAAGGAACCGTCCTCGTTCAGGGTCGCCGAGATCCGGCTGTCCTGCATCTCGGCCAGCGCCTCGTAATCCTGGGCAATCCGGTCGAGCGTTTCCAGCACACGCGGCTTGAGCGCGGTTTCCATCGCGGCAAGCGACATGTTCGCCTGCTCGTCGTCGTCGTCGTCGTCTTCCTTGGCGATGGGGTTGCCGTCGGCGTCGTATTCCGGCTCATCGCTCTTGGGCTTGGCCGAGGTTTCGACGTTTGCGGTTTCGACCACCGGTTCCTCGACCTCGCCATCCTCGTCCATCTGGCCCGAGAAGGTGGTTTCAAGGTCGATCACGTCACGCAGGAGAATGTCCTCGGACAGAAGTTCGTCGCGCCAGATCGTGATCGCCTGGAAGGTCAGCGGGCTCTCGCAGAGGCCCAGGATCATCGTGTTGCGGCCGGCCTCGATACGCTTGGCAATGGCGATCTCGCCCTCGCGGCTCAGCAGTTCGACGCTGCCCATCTCGCGCAGGTACATGCGCACGGGATCGTCCGTCCGGTCGAGCTTTTCCTGCCCGCCCGAAGAGAGCGCGACCTCGCCGGCCTTCTTGGTCTCGACCAGTTCGGTCGATCCCTTGTTGTCGTCCTCTTCCTGTTCTTCCTCTTCGGTGACCTGGATGCCCATTTCGGACAACATCGACATCACGTCCTCGATCTGGTCGGACGAGACCTGATCGGGCGGCAGAACCTGATTGAGTTGATCGTAGGTGATGTAACCGCGCTCACGCGCTTCGGCGATCATCTTCTTGACCGCCGCCTGGCTCATGTCGAGGCTGATTTCCTCTTCCTGATCTTCGGACTTTACGTCTTCGTTGTCCTTGGCTGCCATGCGGCTCTCCTGATGAGGGGCTCGGGATCGGGGGCGATTCGATAAACCGACTCATTAGCGCGATTCGGTGATTCGCACACCCGTCTAACCATATTTCTTTACCAGTTCGTCACCAATTCGCTGCTTATTTGCGGCTTTTGTCGAATCGAATCTGTGACAGGAGCGAATCAAACGCACTGCGTTCCTCGCGGTCGATCGGGGCCCCGTTGGGACCAATGTCATATTCTGCGTCATCCTCGTCGCGGCGGCGTCCGGCTTGTTCGCGCACGCGCGCGGCCTCTGCCAAGCGCCAGGTCAGCGCCTCGTCGGCCCGTGCCTCGAGGTCTTCCTGGGCTTCCTTCAATTCCAGTTGCCAGCCATCCTGCGCGGCCAGCTTGGCCAGTTCCTCTGCAACCGTCAGCCGGGCAAGCTCGGCGTTTCCGGGTGCCCGGATACAGGGCACCACGGCGACATGGCGTCCAGATCGCAGGTTTTCAAGGGCCTCGGGGCCAAGTGCCGCCTCGACCACCTCCAACATCCTGTCGCCGTCGCCCAGACCACGCAGGATCGCGTCGCGCAGGGCCGCAAGTTCGCCGTCGGCACAGGCCATGTCCTCCAGCTGGACCTCGAATTCCTCCGCAATCTCGGGCGCCGACAGGATCGCTGCCAGGATCACTTCCTGGCGCAATCGGCGCTCTCCTTCTTCTCCGCCGGAGGCCAACAGCGATGCCTTGGCACCGGGGGTCGGCACCGCGGCCACCTGTTGCTGAAACCGCCCTCCACCTCGGAACGGCCGCTCCGGGCGGGGCGGACGGGCCGGGCGGAAAGCCTGGTAGCGCAGTTCCTTGAGTGCCTCGCCGTAGTGATGGCGCAACGTGGGATCCTGGATCTTGCCGATCCGGGTCCGCAAAGCCTTGTCCAGCGCCGCGCGCCGTTCGGGGCTGTCCAGAACCAAACCGTCGGTTTCCTGCCGCCAGAGCAGTTGCACCATCGGCAAAGCGCCTTCCAGCACCTTGGCCACCGCCTCCGGCCCCTCGGCCCGCAACAGATCGTCGGGGTCCTTGCCCTCGGGCATGATGGCAAAGCGCAGTCCCTTGCCCGCCTCCAGCAGCGGCAGGGCCAGGTCGATGACCCGATAGGCCGCGTTCAGGCCCGCCTTGTCACCGTCCAGCGCGATCACCGGCTCGTTCGAAACGCGCCACATCTGCTGGAGTTGCGGTTCGGTCACGGCGGTGCCCAACGGCGCAACAGAAGCGGTGAACCCCGCCTCGCTCAGCGCGATCACGTCCATGTACCCTTCGGCCACGATCAGCCGTTGCCCCCGGCCCGCCGCCTCGCGCGCGGGCTTCAGGTTGAACAGGTTGCGCGACTTGTCGAAAAGTTCGGTTTCCGGCGAATTGAGGTATTTCGCGTTGTCGTTCGGATCCATCGCCCGCCCGCCAAAGGCGATCGCCCGCCCCCGGCCGTCGCGGATCGGGAACATGATGCGGTTTCGGAATACATCGTAGGGCGCGCGCCCCTTGTCAGAGGCCCGCACCAACCCGGCACCCAGCAACAGGTCAATCTCGACACCCCGCCCGGTCAGCGCCTGGCGCAGGTTCTCCCAGCCCGGGGGAGCGAATCCGATTTCCCAGCGTTCCAACGCCGCCTCATCCAGACCGCGCCGCGCCAGGTAGGCACGCGCCTCGGCCCCGGCGCCGGTCTTGAGCTGAAGTCGGAAGAACCCCACCGCCTGCTCCATGACCTCGCTCAGCAGGGTCCGGCGATCCGCCTTTTCCTGGGCACGCGGGTCCTGCTTGGGCACCTCCATCCCGGCCTCCTGGGCCAGAATCTCGATCGCCTCCATGAAGCCGACATTTTCTGTCTCGCGGACAAAGGAAATCGCGTCACCCTTGGCGTGGCAGCCAAAGCAATAGTAATAGCCCTTGCGGTCATCCACATGAAAAGACGCGGTTTTCTCATGATGGAAGGGGCACGGCGCCCAGAGGTCGCCCTTGCCCTGATTGGATTTCCGATTGTCCCACAACACTTTGCGGCCCACCACCTGAGAAAGGCTGGTGCGGTTGCGCAGCTCGTCAAGGAATCCGGGGGGGAGGCTCATGCCTCTCAATATCGCCCGGCGTGGGCCCTAGGCAAGGGGCAGAGTCAGCCTGGGATCAAAGCGCCTCGCACTGCGCGCGCGCGGCCTTGCCCACCTCGGGCGTCAACTGCGCTTCGGGCAAGAGAAAGATGAAATCCACCAGTTGCCCCGCGGCGTCCTTGCCCATCTCCCGGGTCATGGTACGGCGCACCTTTGCCTTGCTGTCCCCGTCCAGCCGGGCCTGTACGGCCGCATTGAACCAGGTCTCTGTCTGAACGCATCTGTCGACGTCCTGCGCCACGGCGGCGGACGCTCCGAACCCGAGAACAGCGATCATGACCAATGCGCGCATGGCGGTATCCTTTCTACCAGACTGAACGGCGTTCTAGCCCGCGGCCCTCCGCCCGGCAACCAAGGCCATGACATCGGCAATTTCATGCGCAAGCGTTCGCGCCATGGAGCGGAAGCACATGATCTGCAGCCCCTCGGCCCGCCGACTGATCGAGACCGTCATGTGCTGGCAGAGCGACCGCGCCGCGGCACCTTCGGGAAAGGCCACGGGCCGCAGGTCGATCGGGACAAGGCGCGCCAGCACGTCTTCGGCATCCTCACCGGCCAGCAGGACGACCGCCCAGGCATCGGATTGGTCCGTCATCGCAGCATGATCGGCCAGCGCGGGATCCGGCTCCGGCCCGATCAGAAAGGCCTGGTCCTTTGCCGTCCAGAGACAGGTCGCGCCCTCGGTCTGCTCTACCCTGCCCGGTGCGGGAAAACCCAGTCCATGCGCGCGCTCCAGCGCGGCAGAAAGCGCGGCCCCCTGCCCCCGGAACGGCATCAGCGAGGTGATCCGCCCCGGGTCCAGTTCGCTCAGCGTCACGGTGCCCTTGCGCAGCGGCAACAGCCCGCTGCAGGGCGTCAAAGCCGTCAGATCAACCACGCAACCGCCCTCCATCTTCGTCAAAGGCCACCGGATCGGTCACGATACAGGCCTCTTCCGTGCCCCGGACATGATCCACCATCCTGATCTCCTCGCCGTGTCGCGCGCGCCCGTTCCTGAGAAACCCCAGCCCAAGGAAAGTGCCCAGGGACGGCGAAAACCCGACCGAGCTGATATAGCCCAAATCATTGGTCCGAACCGCCTCTGCCCCCTTGTCGAACAGATGCGCCCCGGCGGTCAGCGTCCGGCCTTTGGTGACAGGCCGCAGCCCCACCAGCTGTTCGCGGTCCTCCTCGATCATCCCCGGACGAGCGGCCAGCGTCTTGCCGATACAGTCCTTCTTGGCCGAGACCATACGTGCAAAACCGATATCAAAGGCGGTGGTGCGCCCGTGGATCTCGGCATGGGTGATATGGCCCTTCTCGATCCGCAGCACGTTCAGCGCCTCCATCCCGTAGGGTCCACCGCCCATCGCCTCGGCCCGGCCCAGCAGCACTTCGAAGAGACTGGCACCATAACGCGCGGGCACTGCGATCTCATAGGCGTGTTCACCGGAAAAGCTGATCCGGAAGAGACGCGCGGCCACGCCGCCGATGCTGACCGGCCCGCACTGCATGAAGGGAAAGCCGTCATCACTGATCGGGCTGTCCAGCAGCCCGTTCAGCAGTTCGCGCGACTTTGGCCCGGCGACGGCAAACTGGGCCCATTGCTCGGTGACAGAGATGAACCGCACGTCCATCGCTCCACAATATGCCTGCCGTACCCAGTCGAGATGTTTCATGACCTCGCCGGCGGCGGCGGTCGTCGTTGTCATGATCCACTGGGTGTCGGACAATCGCGCGGTGGTGCCATCATCCATCACATGCCCGTCCTCGCGCAGCATGAGCCCATAGCGCACGCGCCCCGGCTTCAGCGTCGAGAACCTGTTGGCGTAGACGAAATCGAGGAAGGCGCCCACGTCGCGCCCCTGCAGGTCGATCTTGCCCAGCGTCGAGACATCGCAGATGCCCACGCTCTCGCGCACCATCTTCACCTCGCGGTCACAGGACTCGCGCCATGTCTTTTCGCCGGGCTTCGGGAAATACGAGGGCCGGTACCACAACCCCGCCTCGACCATCGGCGCACCGCGCGCGACACTGGCCTCATGCGAGGTAGTAAACCTCTGTGGGGCGAACCCCTTGCCCTGCGACCCGGCCCCCATCGCTGCGATGGCAACGGGCACATAGGGCGGGCGAAAGGTGGTCGTCCCCGTCTCGGGGATGTCGCGCCCGGTGGCATCGGCAAGGATCGCCAGCGCCTGCACGTTCGAGCTCTTGCCCTGGTCGGTTGCCATACCCTGCGTCGTGTAGCGCTTCATGTGCTCGACGCTGCGGTAATTCTCGGAGGCTGCCTGTTTGACGTCCTTCACGGTCACGTCGTTCTGAAAATCCAGCCAGGCCCGCCCCTTGCCCGGCACGGCCCAGAGCCTGCGAACGCGGTACTCTGTATCCTCTGCCGCCGGGATCACCGGAAGCGCGCCGCTGTGCCCCAGCGCCTCGGCCACCGCCAGCCCCGCCTCGGCCCCTTCGCGCAGGCAGGCAGCGGTGGAAAAAGTGCCGCGTGCGGCCCCCGTCACCGTCATCCCCGGGACCGCGCCTTCGCGCGGGACGAATGCGGCGATGCGCTCGTCCCAGACGGGCCGACCGTTCAGGTGACAGGTCAGGTGCACAGCCGGGTTCCAGCCGCCAGAAACCCCCAGCGCCTCGGCCTGCAACCGCTTTGTCGCCCCCTGCGGGCCAATCAGGTCCACGGACTCGAGGCCCTTGGCCCCATGTGCCCGCGCCACCTGCCATCCCGGGTAGAACGGCACATCCCCGGCCTTGTTGTCCGCATCGTGGCGGCTGTCCACCAGAGCCACGACGTCCAACCCGGCAAGATGCATGTCCCGCGCCGTCCGATGCGCGTCATCGTTGTTGCCAAAGACCGCCACGCGCCGCCCCGGCGCCACGCCCCAGCGATTGAGATAGCCGCGCAGCGCCGCCGCCATCATGACGCCGGGCCGGTCGTTGTCACGAAAGGCGATATGCCGCTCCAGCGCGCCGGTACACAGCACGGCACGCTTTGCCGCGATGCGCCAAAAGCACTCCAGCGGCGCATCGCCCGGATCGGCCAGGTGTTGCGCCACACGCTCCAACGCGCCATAGGTGCCGCCGTCATAGACGCCGGTCACGGTGGTGCGCGGCATCAGGCGGACGTTTTCCATCGTCGCCAATTCGCCAGCCAGCGCCGTGGCCCAGCTGCATCCCGCCTCACCATCGACCTCTTCGTCTTCGGCCTGCAAACGACCGCCGAAACAGCAATCCTCGGAGGCCAGTATCACCTCTGCCCCGGCCCGTGCAGCCGTCAGCGCCGCCATCAGCCCGGCAGGCCCGCCGCCGATCACCAGCACGTCGCAAAAGGCATAGGCCTTTTCATAGCGGTCCGCGTTGGCCTCGCCCGACAGCGCGCCCAGTCCGGCGGCCCGCCGGACCATCGGCTCGTAGAGCTTCTCCCAAAACGCTTTGGGCCACATGAAGGTCTTGTAGTAGAAGCCCGCGCCAAAGAAGGGCGCAGCAAGGTCGTTCACCCCCAGAACATCGAAGTCGAGCGAGGGCCAGCGATTCTGGCTGACCGCCTCCAGTCCCTCGTAAAGCTCCTGCATCGTGGCGCGGGTGTTCGGGTCGGCCTGCGCCCCATTTCGCACGGTGACAAGCGCGTTGGGTTCTTCGGACCCGGCGGTCAGAACGCCGCGCGGGCGGTGATACTTGAAGCTGCGCCCCATCAGGCGCACGTCCGCCCCCAAG
The DNA here is from genome assembly GCF_030733205.1 of Mameliella sp. MMSF_3455. Taxonomy (GTDB): domain Bacteria; phylum Pseudomonadota; class Alphaproteobacteria; order Rhodobacterales; family Rhodobacteraceae; genus Antarctobacter. Next base: position 118,481 of record NZ_JASHJL010000010.1, on the reverse strand, counting down.
AGCGCCGAGGCCAGCGTATCTCCGGCAAAGCCACTGAACGCCTTGCCGTCAAAGGTGAAACTCACCGGGCGGGCCCGATCCACGCGCCCCTTGCCATCAATCCGCATCGGCATTCTCCACCAAACCGACCGAGAAAACCTCGTGCGTCAGGGTATCGCGCTCGACCACCAGCCAGGCGGTACAGCCCGCCTCGTGATACCAAAGCTCGCGCGTGCGGCCCGCAGGGTTGTCACGCAGGTGCAGCCAGTCGGCCCAGTCCTGCGCCGGGGCCTCCGCCCCGGGCCGGTCCAGCATCACCGCATCGCCCTGGTAATAGAATTCGCGCCGGTCACGCTCGCCGCAGATCGGACAGGTCAATCGCATCGCGTCACATCCCCGTACAATTGGAGTCATCCGTGCGGTACAGGCGGTAGCTGACCCATTGGCCTTGAACCTCGGCCATGTCCATCACGCCCCCGCATTCACCGGTATTGCCGACCACCATGTACCGCGTCCGGAACACCATCCCCTGTGCATCCTGCTTGGTGACTTCCATCCGGCCGCCGTCGCATTCGACCTGGCAGATCGGCGCGCCGCTCTCGGTGCCGCAGATCAGGAACTGCTGCAACCGCGCCCCCACCCAGGGTGCGCCCCGGGCATGGCCCTGGTTGGCGGGCACCACCTCGATCCGCGCCTCGCGCGCGACCTCGGTCATCCAGGGCCCGACCCAAAGCCGCACTGCGCGCACGACCTGTGCCGGCTGGTCCCGCAAATGCGCGTCGGAATAGAACCGCGTGTAGCAGCCGGGCCGGATCTCTTCCGCCTGCACGACGGCCCCTGCGAGCACCTTCATGACCGCAAGCGCGCATACCTGCAGCTTCTTCTCTCCGAAAATACTCATCTTCAGCCCTCCAGAAGCGCCTAGTGCAGGTTATGCTGCGCGCCCGTCCCTTCTTCGTCCATGATCCCGCGCCCGGTGCTGAACCGGCCAAGCCGGAACCCTGCCGCCGGCTCGTGATGCCTGTCTTGGGCGATCAGATGCGCAAAGGAAAAGCCCGAGCCCGGCACAGCCTTGAACCCGCCGTAGCACCAGCCGCAGTTCAGGTAGAGCCCCTCGATCCCCGTCTTGTCGATGATGGGAGAGCCATCGGGCGACATATCCATGATCCCGCCCCAGCTGCGCAGCACCCGCGCCTTGCCGATCATCGGCATCAGCGTCATCGCCGCCTCCATTACATGTTCTGCCATCGGCAGGTTGCCCCGCGCCGCGTAGGACGCGTAGAAATCGAGGTCGCCGCCAAAGACCAGCCCGCCCTTGTCCGATTGACTGATATAGAAGTGCCCCATGCCAAAGGTCACCACCTGGTCGATGCAGGGCTTCAAACCCTCGGTCACAAAGGCCTGCAGGACATGGCTCTCGATCGGCAGGCGCATCCCCGCCAATCCCGCCACCTGCCCCGATCGACCCGCCACGACGATACCCACCTTCCTGGCCCGGATCGCCCCGCGCGTGGTCTGCACGCCTGTGACCCGTCCTTCCTGGACGTCTATGCCGGTCACCTCGCAGTTCTGGATAAGGTCGACGCCGCGAATGTCCGCTCCCCGTGCATAGCCCCAGGCCACCGCGTCGTGCCGCGCCGTGCCGCCGCGCGCATGCCAGAGCCCGCCGTAGATGGGAAAACGCCCGTTGTCGAAATCGAGAAACGGCACCATCTCGCGGACCTGCTCGGGCGTCAGCAGCTCGGCATCGTCGCCCTGGTTGCGCATGGCATTCCCGCGCCGGGCAAAAGCGTCGCGCTGACCATCGGAATGGCACAGGTTCAGCACGCCGCGCTGGCTCATCATGGTGTTGAAGTTCAGCTCCTGTTCCATGCCCTCCCAGAGTTTCAGGGAATGGGAATAGAACTCGGAGTTGCCGGGCAGCCCGTAGTTGGCGCGGACGATGGTGGTGTTGCGGCCAACGTTGCCGCCCCCCAGATACCCCTTTTCAAGCACGGCGACATTGGTCAGCCCGTGTTCCTTGGCCAGGTAGAACGCGGTGGCCAGACCGTGCCCGCCGCCGCCGATGATCACGATATCATATTCGGGTTTCGGCTCCGGGTCACGCCAATGCGGGCGCCATCCGCGATTGCCCGTCAGCCCCTGGGCCAGAACTTTCAAACCGGAAAAGCGCATCGCCCCCTCCAACAGTACCGGAGCGTAGCAAAGCAGCCCCGCCGCCCGGGATCAATTCCCCCAGGCGACGGAACATGACGTTTTCGTGCCTGAAGCGGGCGGCTGAGCGATCAGCCGTCGTTCCAGACGATCTTGGGCGCAAAGCGCGGGCGGGTGAAGCCGTAATTGTAGAACAGTCCCGCTCCCGTCAGGCCCGGGATCGCAAAGGGCGGATCGTAATAGGTCTCGGTCTCGACCACGATCACCCGCTCATTGTGCAGCATCTGGGGCAGCTGATCGTACATGTCCGTGACCTGCGCCGTCTGCAGCGCGCTGAAGGTGCCCCGGGTCTGGGACCACTCGGCCTCGTATGCGGCGGCGTCGCCGTTGTACCGCACCAGCGTCACTCGCAGCGAGGAATCCCCGCCGGGCCGCACAAGGAAGTCCAGCAGTTCGATCATACCGTCGAGGTAGGACCCGTCGATCGGATCCGTCTCGCGCGAGATCGCGTCTGAGATCGTATAGGCTGCCTTGGTGTTCAGCGCCTTGTAGCGGAAGGCATCGTGCAAAGAGAAGGTGGCAGCCAGCAGGAACAGGACGAAGGGCAGCCAGATCAGGCTTTCCAGCGCAACGTTGCCCCGGGTATCGGCGGCGAAGCGGCGCAGGTGGCGAAGTATCGAAGAGCGGATCATGGCACTTACCTCGGTTCCTGGACGAATGCGGATGTGGCGACCAGTTGCGCATAGCCCTGCGGGTCCTTGGGCAGGGCCATGCCAAAGGATGTGGTCGGCATGGCGGGCTTGTATTTCAGGCAGGCGCGCAGCAGCATCATCTGGTTGTCGAGCCCGGGGACGAAATTGCGAACCGGCCGCGGGTCTTCCTCGGCATTGATGCAGTCGGCCGTGGGCGGGACGGCGGCAAAGTTGCGCGGATCGACCTGGATCATTTCCAGACGCAGGTTTTCCGTGCAGCTGTCGACGATCACCGCCTCGTCGCAGATCTTTTGCCGCACCTCATCGTAGGTGGGGATGGCGCCGGTGTTCAGGCGGATTTCCCGCGTCGCCAGGTCCACGCCCCTCTCGAGCAGCGCGTGCCGCAGGTTCATGTAGCCCATCTCGACCGTTGCGGCGAGGATGAAGAAGAAGACCGTGAAGTAGATCGAGAATTCGACGGTACTGGACCCCTCCTCGTCACGGCGGAACCCCTTGAGCATTTCAAACAGACGTTGGGTCATTGGATCAGCCTCAGGTTGTTGATCTGGCGTGCGATCGTATCGAAGGTGTCGTAGATCTCGGCGCCCTGGACGTGGAAGAAATGGCTGGCCGAAGAGGCGCAGGAGAGCATTTCCGCAGCGGCCGCATCATCGGTCTCGAAGGCGATGGTAAAGACGGTCACGCCGCGCTGCCGGGCCAGGTCGCATTGCTTTTGCAGGTTGCTCTTGTTCTTGGACTGCAGAGACATGTTGTAGTAAGCGCCTCCACCCTGTTGCAGCAGTTCCACCTCGCCATTGACCGGATCACGAGGATCGTTCGGGCGGAACTGGTCCGTGGTCTGGCCATCGGTCATGAGGACAATGTATTTTTCCGTCTCGGGGTCGTGCCAGTCGATCGGGCGACCTTCAAAGCGGGAGTCCACCAGGCCGTTCGCAATCAGGTGGCTGACCTCGTCGCGGTTGGCCGGGTCGAGCAGGGCCAGACCGTACTTCATACCGTACTGGGTGCCTGTTCCGTCGTGCATCCGCATGTCCGCGATGAACTGCAGCAGCGCGTCGCGATCGGCAGAATAATACTGAACGGCCATCTGCTCACCCGGGCACCAGCCCCAGTCCATGACCTCTTCGTCGATGTCCCAGTGATGGAAATGCGGAACATAGTCGTCGGACAAGGGCAATGCCGTGGTGTCGAACTCGTCATCGTAGATCTCGACACAGGAGGACGGCATGTTGATGTGAACCGGATCTTCGGGGCTTTCGTCGGTCGTGTCCGGGCCGGCAGGCAGATCCCCAAGGTTCGGCGAGACGTAGGATTCCGCCCAGGCAACAAAGTCGATACTGCCGTAGCTATAGGTGCTACCGGGGATCTTGCCGCGGTTCTTGGTCGGGCCCAGGTCCGAGTCCGGTCCGTTCTGGTCGCCCTTGACCTGGAAATACCGCGTTCTTTGCTTGCCGCCCTTGATCGAAATGCCCAGGAACTGGCCGGGATCGCTCAGCTTGTTGTCCTGGGCAATCATGTAGGCCACGGCTCCGCGATAAAAGTCGTCGACGTCGCGCGGGGCGTTCTCGGGGAACCCTTCGATTTTGTGGGCGCGGTTGTAGATATCGTCGCCATCGGTGTCGAAATAGATCACGATGTTCGAAATCGCCTGTTCCCACGGGCTGAAGTAGTCACCGAGATCGACCACGGGTTCGGGATCGGGATCGGGCGTAGGTTCGGGATCCGGGGTGGGGATGTCCGGGCGTTCGCCGCGGAAATAGTCGAACAGGATGTCGCCGGGGTTCACCTGTCCTGCGAAGGGAACCAGGTTCAGCGTGGTCACGCCGTTGGTCTCATCCGTCATCACCTTGTGGACAAAGTTCTGCGCCGCGGGCTTGAGCCGCACCATGCGCTCGTTCCAGCGCATCGACCCCGAAATATCCAGCACCAGGCTGATTTCCACGTTGGCGATCTTTTCCTCGGCAACGCTGAGCGCCGGCGGCGTCAGGCTGTCATGGCCGCTCAACTTGAGGAAATAGGTCGGGATGGTCGTTTCGCCCCAGGCTTTGACCGTCCGGTGATTGAGCCCCCAGTCGACCTGGGTTCCCAGCAGGACGTGTTCCATCCCCGCCTTGTCCATGTAGTCGCGGACGACGTCATCCGAAGACAGGTACTGGTCAAGGTCCGCAGCGGCCAGAACCGCGCGGTCCATCTGCGTCTGCATCCGGGCGCGTGTTGATTCAAACCGCATGATGTCCACCGCGGCGCCGGAGATCACGAGGATCAGCAGCACCATCAAGACTGAAAACACCGTGACATTGCCGTCCTCGGGTTTCAGAAACCGGTGCGCCCGTCCGCGTATCGCTTGGCATCTTTCCATGACCATTCTCCCACTTCGACAGGCCTTTCTGGCCGCAGTAGGGAATGGTTAACAATTGTGCCTGTATTGAGGCGCAAACCGGTACAGTCTTGGATTTTTTCCGTGGTATTGCTGCTTCGGCATATCCAAATGAATAGGTGACACCACCCTCAGGTTCAGCACCCCATGTCATTGGATCAGCCTCAGGTTGTTTATCTGGCGAGCGATACTGTCAAAGGCATCGATGATCTCGGAGCCGTGGACATGGAAGAAATGGCTGTCGGACGAGGCGCAAAGCCGCATTTCCTCTGCCGCTGCGACCGTGGTCTCGAAAGCGATGGTAAAGACCGTGACCCCCCGTTCGCGCGCCAGGTCGCATTGCTGGTAGAAATTGGCCAGGTTGGACGCACGTCCGGTGCGGACGTGATAGCTGGCCGCGCCCTGGTTCAGCAATTCCACCTCACCATTGATCGGCGCGTAGGGATTGTTGGGGCGGAACTGGTCGGTGATCTGACCATCGGTCATCAGGACGATGTATTTCTCGGTCTCCGGGTCGTTCCAGTCGATCGGCCGCCCCTGAAAGCGGGCCTCGATCACGCCTTCGGAAATCAGGTGGCTGACCGCATCGCGCGTCGTCGGATCCAGCAACGCCAGCGCGTATTTCATGCCGAATTGCGCACCCGTACCGTCATGCATCCGGATGTCGTCGATGAATTGCTGCAGGCCGGCCGGATCGGCCGAGTAGTACTGGATCGCGGTGTCGTCCTCGGGGCACCATCCCCAGTCCATCACATCCGGCGCAGTGTCCCAGTGATGAAAATGGGGAACGTATTCGTCTGACACGGGCAGGTTGGAATTGGCGAATTCGAAGCTGTCGATCTCGATGCAGCTGGACGGCATGTTGATATTGATCTCGGCCAGCCCCTGCGCCGCGCCCGGGCCGTCGTAGGACGCCTCCCAACTCTCGAAGTCGATCGACCCATAGGACACTTCCGTCCCGGGGATCTTGCCCTTGTTCTTGGTGGGACCAAGGTCGGACAAGGGTCCGTTGGAATCGCCCCGCACCGTGAAATACCTGGTGGTTTGTGTGCCCCCCTTGATCGAGATGCCCAGAAACTCGCTGGAGGACGACAGTCGCCAGTCCCGTGAAACCGCCTCGGCCACGGCACCGCGAAAAAACTCATCGACGTCGCGCGGCGCGTCTTCGGGGAACCCTTGGATCTTGTGCGCGCGGTCAAAGATATCGTCACCGTCCGTGTCAAAATACATCACGATGTTCGAGATCGCCTGCTCCCAGGGCGGGAAGAAATCCGGTGTGCCGCCGTCAGGCACCTCGAGTTCGACCACCGGGACAGAAGGCCGCTCGCCGCGAAAATACTCGAACATCTCGTCGCCCGGGTTCACCTGGCCCGCGAAGGGGATCAGGTTCAGGGTCGTGACGCTTTCGGCGCTTTCGGACATGACCTTCTGGACAAAGTTCTTGGCGGCCGGCTTGAGATTGTCCAGCCGACCGTTCCAGCGCATCGATCCGGAAATATCCAGCACAAGGCTGATCTCGACGTTGGCGATGCGCTCCTCGGCAGTGGCCAGCGCGTTTGCGGGCAGAACGTCCCGGCCTGACATGCGCAGGAACAGGGTCGACAGGCTGGACGCCGCATCGGCGCCGACGGTGCGTTCGTTCAGGCCCTGGGTGACATTGATACTGGTGACGAACGAATCCAGCCCTGCCTTGGCGACGTAATCGTTCACCACGAAGGTCGGATCCTGGAACTGGTCCAGATCGGCGGCGGCCAGCACCGCGCGGTCCAGTGTCGTCTGCAGTCGCGCCCGCGACGCTTCTTGCCGCATGAGATCGACAGAGGCGCCCATGATCGTCATGGCCAGCAGCGCGATGTAGACCGAATAGATGGTGATGGTGCCGCTCTCGTCGCGGACGAAACGTCCGATCGCGCTTGAGGCGCGCAGCAGGGGGGAGCGGGACGTGAATGCAAATCTTGCCATCTTGGGTCTCCGATTTGACCGCACGGAACGAAACCGGCGGAACGGAACCCGTTTTCGAGTAAGATTCGGTCAACCCTCCGGCCAGAAATGCGGCAGAAGAATGGCCTAAGAAGATGATTTTCTACAAGTTCGGTCGGCTTTCATCACAAAGGGCGACCGATCCGGCCGCCCCTTGCGGTGCATTTGCCGCGATCAGAGCCCCTTGGCGCGATAGCTGGCCGCAACCCTGTCGATGGCCACGATGAAGGCGGCGGTGCGCAGGTCGGTGACATCCTTGCGGCTGTGCCAGACCTCGCTGATGGACTGGTAGGCGATACGCATCGTGTCATCCAGCCCCGAGCGCACCAGTTCCAGTTCGTCCGCCCCGCGCAGGTAGCGCGCCTTGAAGTCCGGCGTCATTGACCACTTGTCGCCCAAATGATCCGACAACCGCTCTAGCTCGCGCACGATCAGCTCGTGCCGGGCCTCTTCCTGGCGGCGCTGCATCCGGCCAAAGCGGATGTGACTCAGGTTCTTGACCCATTCGAAATAGGACACCGTCACACCACCGGCGTTGGCGTACATGTCGGGAATGATGACGACGCCCCTTTCACGCAGGATGTCATCGGCCCCGGCAGTGATCGGGCCGTTCGCGGCCTCGATGATCAGCGAGGCCTTGATGTTATGCGCGTTGCCAAGGTTGATGACCCCTTCCAGCGCGGCCGGGATAAGGATGTCGCATTCCGCTTCCAGCACCTGTGCGCCCTCGGCGGTATGATTGGCGTCCGGATAGCCCGTCACTCCACCATGACGGACGATCCAGTCACGCACCGATTGCACGTCCAGCCCGTCTGGATTGAACAGCGCCCCGTCCCTCTCGATGATACCGGTGATCCGGGCGCCGTCTTCCTCCTGCAGGAACTTGGCGGCGTGGAAACCCACGTTGCCCAGCCCCTGGACGACGATGCGCTTGCCGTCCAGCGTGCCCGCAAGCCCCGCCTTGGCCTTGTCCTCGGTATGGCGAAAGAACTCGCGCAGCGCGTATTGCACGCCGCGACCGGTGGCCTCTGTCCGGCCCTGGATACCGCCGGCATTGGTCGGCTTGCCGGTGACACAGGCGTTGCCGTTGATGTCGGTGGTATGCATGCGCCGGTACTGGTCGGCGATCCAGGCCATCTCGCGCTCGCTGGTGCCCATGTCGGGCGCGGGCACGTTCTGCGAGGGATTGATCAGGTCCCGCTTGATCAGCTCATAGGCAAAGCGCCGGGTGATCTGCTCCAGCTCATGCTCGTCGTATTGGCGGGGATCGACGCAAAGCCCGCCCTTGGACCCGCCGAACGGCGTTTCGACCAGGGCACATTTATAGGTCATCAGTGCGGCCAGGGCCTCGACCTCGTCCTGGTTGACCTCGGGGGCGAAACGGATGCCGCCCTTGACCGGCTCCATGTGTTCCGAGTGCACCGAGCGATAGCCGGTAAACGTCTGGATCTTGCCCCGCAGCCGCACGCCGAAGCGGACCGTGTAGGTGGCGTTGCACACCCTGATCTTTTCCTCCAGGCCGGGCGGAAGGTCCATCAGCGCAACCGCGCGGTTGAACATAAGATCGACTGACTGTCTGAAGGTCGGCTCATTGGACGGCACGGCGGGCCGCTCGGTAACGACGGACATGGGTTTCCTTCCTTTCCAGTGTCCGCGCGGGGCGCGCCGCACCCCGCGCGCATGGCTCCTCTTGACGGGAGCACGCAGGATCAGCCTAGCCCGGCATGGGCCGTGTCCCAACCCCGGATTTGACCGAGTCGCCCGCAGCGCCTGCCACAACCCCTGCGGGACCATCGTCGGCCCAGGTGAAACAATGCCACAAAGCCGCCTCGCACTGTCCCGCCAACCCCTTGAGTTCAAGGAAAACTCGACCACGACCGCCCAAGTTTGGCCATTTTGAAATGGCATAAAATTGTCATCAAATCTGATCCGTCCACGGCGTTCCGGGGCTGCCGTGGCGACCCGGTTGAAAGGTGTCCGAATGTTTAGATCAACCACCAGCCTCACGGCGCTCGCGTCGTGCGGCGCCGGCCTGCGAAACGAGCTTCGCCGCTTTGCCGCCGACACATCCGGCAACATGTCCTACCTCGCGATCGTCGGATCGCTGGTCATGATGATCTTCGGGGGCGTCGGCGTCGACATGATGCATGCCGAACTGAAGCGCACCAAGGTCCAGAACACGCTTGACCGCGCGGTTCTGGCCGCCGCCAACCTCGACAACGTGCAAGCGCCCGAGACCGTCGTCCGCGACTATCTCACGGTCATGGGGTTGGGCGACGCGCTGACCACGGTGCAGATCGAACAGGACCTGTCTTCGAAACGCGTGGCGGCAAGGGGCGAGGCATCGATCCAATCCGGTTTCATGTCACTGATCGGCGTGGATTCGCTGGACTCTTCCGGCCTTGCCGCAGCCGAGCATTACAGTTCCAACCTGGAAATCTCGATGGTGCTCGACGTGTCGGGGTCGATGGGCAGAAACAGCAAGATCGACAACCTGCGCGACGCCGCACAGGAGTTCGTCAACATCCTGATGCCGCCCGGAACCGACACGGGGGTTTCGATCTCGGTCATTCCCTACAACGCGACCGTCAACATGGGTGCCACGGTATCGCAGTATTTCGCACTGGACCGCCAGCATTTCCATTCGGCCTGCGCCGAGTTCTCCGCGGCCTCCTTTGCGACGACGGCACTTGCCCCCGACACACCATTGCAACAGGTCGGCCATTTCGACCCCTATTCACGCTCGACCGCCGGAGGCCACACCCCCTATCAGTGGTGTCGCGATGGCGACAACGCCGCGATTGTGCCGCACAGTTCCGATGCCACCCAGCTGAAGACGCAGATCGCCGCGCTCGAGGCCTGGGGCAATACGGCAATCGACGTGGGCATGAAATGGGGCACCGCACTGCTTGATCCCGCAGCCCGCCCGGCGGTTCAGGCAATGGCCGACGATGGCCTTGTCGCCGTGTCCAATGCCGCGCGCCCCGTGGATTTCGACGTGAACAACACGATGAAATACATCGTCGTGATGACGGATGGGGAAAACACCACGCAATTCGACCTGCCCGAAACCATGAAGGATCCCGGCGCTATGACCGGCGTCTGGGTCAACACCAAGGGCACAGAGACATTCGCAGACGATGACTACTCGGTCCGCCTGGAACGCTACAGTAGCAGCACGGATATCACCGACTACTTCCCGACCTATTCGAAAGACATTTCGAACGTCGTGTTCTACTTCGACACGAACAACGACGGAATTCATGACATCGCGCACAAGATCGAAGGCTTCCCGGACGGGGGCCCGAAGGACGTTGACGATTTCCTTGAAGGTGCAATCGCGACCCTGATCGCGACAGACGCTGATCTGACCGACAGCGCGCAATTCATGGGCGCGTCGGTCAAGGCTGGCAGGACTTCGCTTTACTACGGGGTGAACAACGACACCAATGGTTCCCTGCCCGATTTGGGACCGGTCATGAACCACGAGACGATCCCGGGACGCACCTACAACTATTCGACCTTCGATTTCACAAGCTGGTCAACCGGCACAGAGATCGCGAAATACTACTGGACCCGCACGGCAAGCGACTGGTCCGAACGATACCAGTCCACGGTTGACGGGGTTGGTGGCGATCCGGATCACGTCCACGAACTGAATTACATCGAACTCTACGACCGGTTCGGGACGCAGGCCGCGGCAAGCTACCTTTTCTCTCAGCCGGTCAACCACGGTTTCATCAGCAACGCGCGATACCATACGATCTCGCAGCCTTACGAGGTGGTGGCCGGCCCCAACAGCGCCGATGCGCGGCTGGACGCGATCTGCGACTCCGCCAAGGCGCAGGGGATCGTGGTTTTTGCAATCGGTTTCGAAGCCCCCTCGCGCGGCCTGGAGGCCATGTCGAACTGCGCCTCCTCGCCCGCGCATTTCTTCGATGTCGAAGGCGCCGACCTGCATGACACCTTCGCAGGTATAGCGCAGACCATCACCCAACTGAGGCTGACCCAATGACCCGCGCGTCCTGTCCCGCCCTGCGCCGCTTCTGGTCCGACGAGGCCGGCAACGCGGTTGTCCCCTACGCCCTCTGGGTGCCGCTGTTCGTGGCCATCATCGTCTCGGCGGTCGAAATCGGCATGATCACCGTGCGCCACACCCAATTGGAGCGCGCCCTGGACCAGTCCGTGCGCGAACTCAAGATCGGCGTGACCGCGCCCAGCCATGACGCGCTCAAGGCATCGATCTGTGCCAAGACCACGGTCCTGCCCGGCTGCAACGAGACGCTGCACCTGGAAATGATCCCGCTGGACATGCGCAACTACGTCGCCCCGCCGGCCTCGGCCGATTGCGCGGACATCAGCCAGGAGGCGACGCCCCAGCGCAATTTCAGTCACGGGGCCGGAGGCCAGATGATGTTCCTGCGCGCCTGCTACAAGTTCCGCCCACTGACACCCGCGTCGACGCTGAACGCCAGCCTGCCCAAGGACACCGAGGGCTATACCGCCATCGTGTCGACCTCTGCCTTCGTCTACGAGCCCAGCTGAGGAGATCCAGCCATGCGACTTCCCGCTTTCCTTGCCCGCTTTGCGCGCGACACCCGTGGCTTCGTCAACGTCGAGGCAGTGATCGTCTTTCCCGCACTGCTGTTCCTGTTCGGTGTCGGATGGACCTATTTCGACGCCTTCCGACAGCAAGCGGTCAACCAGAAGGCCAACTACGTCATCGGTGACATGCTGTCCCGCGAGACCGGGGCGATCACGCCGGATTACCTGACCAATGCCCGCCACCTCCTGCGCAACCTGACCAAGACCAGCGGCGCCGAGAGCGACCTGCGCATCACGATCGTGCAATACAGCGAAAGCCATGGCGGTTGGCGGGTGAGCTGGTCGCAGCAACGCGGCGACTATCCCAGTCTCGCAGACGCGGACCTCGCGGCCTATGCAGACAAGCTGCCGTCCGGCGTCAACGGTGAACAGCTGATCCTGGTCGAGACATGGGACAACTACAGCCCGGTGTTCAGCGTCGGCCTCGATACTTTCGAGATCCGCACCTACAGTTTCACGCGCCCGCGCTACGCACCGCAAGTCGTCTTCGAGCAGCCGGCCTGATTACCCCAATCGGTTGTCCGAAGAGCAAGGGGCCGCGGCATCTGCCGTGGCCCCTTCGCTATCCGATCAGCTCTTTCGCTGGCTCAGCAGGTGGATCATGATATCGGCCACCGGCTTTGTCTGCGAGGCGGCGGTGACGCCGCCAATGGCCACCCTGCGGCCCAGCCGCCACCAAAGGCCCAGCCGCCAGACGCGGCTCCCCGGTTCCTTGAGAATGATGATGAATCCGTTCGACGGCTTCATCGCAAACATGCCGCGGTCGACCTTCTCGATCTCGTCCAGACGGGCCACCACGGTGCCGTCGCTGTCGGTCAGCGCGTCTTCGGTGAGGATCAGGGAATGCCCCGTCGCCTGCCACATCACCTGCCCCGCCCAGAGCGCCCCCGCGCCCAGCGCAATCAGCACGACCTTCCAGCCCAGCGCCATTCCCGCCGTCATGAAGGCCATCCACAGCATCAGGCCACCCAGGCCCAGCATCGAGACGACCCCGATCACCCGGCGCGATGCGGATGTCGTGATGCGTGCCAGTTCTTCCTCTGCCATCTCCGGGCCTCCCGCGGTTGCGCCGGTCCGTCCTACTGTGGGTCCAGCCCGGGGGAAAGACCCCAGCCCGCCCAACATCCGTGCAAAAGGCCTTAAATCGCGCCGGTTACGGCCCGCACCGCTTCCAAGCCCGGGCACGACGCGATTATATGGTTGGCATGACCACAGCCGGACCATCCGCGATGACGCCCCCCGCCCAGCTTTCCAACCGCCTGCGCGCCCTGTTGATGCGCATTTACCCCGACCGTGACACCGATGAGCTGACCACCAGGTTGATCGAGGCGTTTTGGCCGGAAAGCGCGACGGCCCGCAAACGCGCCCGCAAGCCGGGAAACTCGCTATGGTCGCAAAAGGACGCGGTGCTGATCACCTATGGCGACAGCCTCATCGACGGGGTCTACAAGCCGTTGGACCTGCTGCGCGATTTCCTGGGCAACTACATGACGGGCGTGGTCAACGGCGTGCATATCCTGCCCTTCTTTCCCTTCACCTCGGACGACGGATTTGCCGTCACGGATTACCGCAAGGTGAACCCGACGCTGGGGGACTGGCCCGACATCAGCAGGATCGGCGCGGAATGGCACCTGATGTCCGACCTGGTATTGAACCATGTCTCAAGCCAGGGCACCTGGTTCAACGCCTACCGGCAGGGCCAGGAACCCTACGACAAGTTCTTTTACGAGGCCTCGCCCGAGGACGACCTCTCCGCCGTGGTCCGTCCCCGCACCACGCCCCTGTTGCAGGAGGTCGAGACCTCGAACGGGCTCAAGCATGTCTGGTGCACCTTCAGCCACGACCAGGTGGACCTTGATTTCCGCAACCCCGAGGTGCTGCTGGAAATCATTCGCATCATCCGGCTGCACGTCGATGCCGGGGTCAAGATCATCCGACTGGATGCCGTGGCCTTCATCTGGAAAGAGCCGGGCACCCCCTCGATCCACCTGCCCAAGACCCACGCCATCGTGCAGCTGTTGCGCGTGCTGGCGGATTTCGCCGCCGAACCGATTGTCCTGCTGACCGAAACCAACGTCCCCAAGACGGAAAACCTCAGCTATTTCGGCCAGTTGAACGAGGCGCACTGGATCTACAATTTCCCGCTGCCGCCGCTGATCCTGCACGCGATGCTGGCCGGCGATGCGCGGGCGCTGTCCAACTGGCAAAGGGCCATGCCCCCTGCCCCGCACGGCTGCGCCTATCTCAACTTCTCGTCCAGCCATGACGGTATCGGGATGCGTCCCGCTGAGGGGCTGTTGCCGGACGAGGAAATCGCCCAGATGATCAAGACGGTCCAGGCGACGGGCGGGCTTGCCTCGATGCGGGCACTGCCCGGCGGCGGCACGGCGGTCTACGAGTTGAACACCACCTTCTTTTCCGCCATGCAGCGCACCTACAAGGGCGAGGACGGGCTGCAGGTGGATCGCTTCATCTGCTCGCAGACCATCGTCATGTCGCTGGAGGGCATCCCGGCCTTCTACATCCACGCCATGCTGGCGACGGAAAACGACCTGGAGGGCGTGGCGCGGCGCGGCATGAACCGGGCGATCAACCGGCATCGCTGGAACTACCCGGAATTGCGGGAAAAGCTGGCCGATCCGGACAGCGACCAGTCCCGCGTGCTGACCGCCCTGTCAGACCGGTTGCGGTTGCGCGCCAAACAACCGGCGTTCCATCCCAACGCCACGAATTTCACGCTCTCCGTGGACGACCGGGTTTTTGCGGTCTGGCGGCAAGCACTGGACCGCAGCCAGTCGATCTTTGCCCTGCACAATGTTTCCGCCGAAGAGCTGGAACTGCCGCCCAAGTCGCTCAACCTGATTGCGGACGAGGAATGGGTGGACCTGCTGTCTGGGGAAACGCTGCATCCTGAGGAGGACGGCGTGACGCTGGCCCCCTACCAGTGCCGCTGGATCACCAACAGAGGTTAGGAGAGATGAGCGACGGCCTTAACGGTTGATCGCGACGAGCCATCTCAAAATCAGAAACGATCCTTTGCCGGACGGCCTCAACTATATGTCGGCGAAAGGCAAAGTTTGGATCAACCTGACTCGTCAGGGGCACTTTACTTCAGAGCGGAATACTGGACTTGGAAAGGAGCCAATGTCACACTCCGATCACCAAGAAATTCGATGAGAGCTATTATGTCGAGATTTCTCTCTTTGTTGTTTTTCCTTTTCCCCATGCAACTTTTCGCGGCTGACTTCGAGTTGGTAGAGGGGCGCGACTGTGGCATCTTACTCACCGGTCAGATTCAACCCGGAGATCTGGATCGTTTCCGCGATGCCTATGAACGGGCCTACCCGGAAGAGTCCCAGTTCACAAGCGGGCAGACCATCTGCCTGGATAGCCCGGGCGGAAGCATCGCCGAAGCGCTGCGGCTTGCGGAGGAAATTCGAAACCTTGGTGTGGGCACGGTTCTGCGCCAGGATTCGTCTTGCTTATCAGCCTGTGCAGTTCTGTTTATGTTCGGAACGAAGAAAGGCTTGGACGGGCGGGAATTCAACCGTCGCATGCACTACACAGCCACCCTTGGCTTCCATCGGCCCAGCCTGACAGTTGACGAGACGCAAACGTACAGCGCGGACGCAGTAAGCCAAGGTTTTGACCTGTCCACGGATGTATTGCAGCGCTTGACAGAATTGGGGTCGCAAACTCACCAGAACTCGCCAATTCCCATAATCTCGACCGACATACTTGTCCAGATGATGATATATGAGGGGCAGAACTTTTTTTACATCGACACCGTTGACAAGGCGGGGAAGTGGATGATCGACGTCTACGGCATTCGATCCCGGGAACGATACGGCATGAAACAAGTGCTGATTGCCTGTGACAATCTCTGGAACTGGAGCAGTTCCGGCCCCTATCAACCCGTGATTGAGCCGACGTTCGATGAAATTAGAGAAAGGGTTTACAAGGTCTACTACGACAAAAGAGAACCTTATGCCACATACACAGAAGAACAACTTCGAAACCCCGCCTGGACCCACAACGTTCAGTACTTGGTCCATGCTCGCGCACAAACTAAAATTCAGGGGTTCGAGACGACACGTTTTTGCCGGATTGACGACTCAAATGTTAGCGCCTGCGGGTATGATTCTCCATACGAAACAAGTCTACTAAGGCGCGCCCACCCAAACTCCATTTGCCACTCAAGGATTGATGCTGATGTAGGATTTAATGATTACCCACTAATTTCTCTCGCTCCCTCCAATTTCCTCCTAAAAGATCTGCAAGGTTATTTCGACGGATTTGAAAAGGAAACCCTAGAGGATGTCCAGAAATTCGCATTGGACATCGTTGGACACTGCTCGCCATCTACAAGTTTTGGCGCCATCGTCAAGTCAACCACAACAGATGTGTCAGTCAAGGCCTCACCGGATCCAAATTCAGAAGACGTCGGAAAACTTATCACCCTGGAATGGGTGGATATTGCCAGCGAAACTCCCAAGTTCAGTGGACCAGCCGACGCCGTCGCAAGATGTAAATCCATTTGTGAAAGCTACGAAGTGGTTTGGGGCGACGACTCGGTAACAAATTGGGCCCCGCTGAACCCGACGCAGAAGGCGCTTCGTCAGTGTCTCGATGATGACATTATCTGGTGGCAGGTCAAAATCAAGAACGGTCCAAAGGGCTTGGTGAGTGTGCGCCACTTCGGGTGAGGAATGTTTTTTCCTGCTGCCCCTTGCAGTTCTGCGCGGGGCAACATGTCGCCAGCATTGAGTTCGCATTCGTCTCCCTGACGCTGGTCTACGACCAGATGCAACGCGACTGATACCAGGTCAAGCCGCCACCCGGGCGGAGTGTGCGCCCGGCGACTTGCTCGCCTGCCCTGCTACATAGACCTCTTCCACCGCCCGATCGTCGCCCATGACCTGAAGGATGAACAGCTCTTCGGCGAGCGTTTCCGCGCGCTCCATGCGCAGCGCCATCGCCCCGGTCGCGCGGGCGTTCAGCACGACGATATCCGCTTCGGAGCCTTCCTCCAGAGTGCCGATCCTGTCGGCCATGCCCAGCACTTCGGCATTGCCGCGCGTGGCCCAGTCAAAGGCCTGCAACGGGTGTAGGGCTTGGCCCTGCAGTTGCAGCACCTTGTAGCCTTCGTTCAGAGTCTGCAGCATGGAATAGCTGGTGCCCGCCCCGACGTCCGTGGCGATCCCGCTGGTGATCCCGCGCGCGGACAGCCCGCCGTGATCAAACAGGCCGGATCCGAGGAACAGGTTGGAGGTCGGGCAGAACACGGGATGCGCGCCGGTCTCTGCCAAGGCGTCGATCTCGCGTGGTTCCAGGTGGATGGCATGGCCCAGCAGGCTGTTGTCCCGCAGCAGGCCGTAGCCCTGGTAGACGTCCAGATAATCGCGCGCCTGCGGGTATAGCTCCAGCGTGTAGGCGATCTCATCTCGGTTTTCCGACAGGTGGGTCTGGATCGGGCACGTCGGGTTTTCCTGCGCCAGCGCCTGCGCCATCTCCATCTGTTCAGGCGTCGAGGTGATTGCGAAGCGCGGCGAGATCACATAGCCGCAGCGCCCCTTGCCGTGCCATCTGCCAATCAGCGCGGTGCTGTCGTCATAGCCCGATTGCGGCGTGTCGCGCAGACCATCGGGCGCGTTGCGGTCCATCAGAACCTTGCCACCCAGCATCCGCATGTTGCGGCGCACAGCCTCGGTGAAAAAGGCCTCGACCGAGGTGCCATGCACCGAACAGAAGGCCACGGCGCTGGTCGTGCCATGCGCCACCAATTGATCCATGAAGGCCGTCGCCATGCGCGCTGCGTGCGCCTCATCGGAAAAGCGCGTTTCCTCGGGGAAGGTGTAGCTGTTCAACCAATCCAGAAGTTGTGCGCCCCAGGAGGCGATCACCTGAACCTGCGGGAAATGAATATGGGTGTCGATGAAACCGGCCAACAGCAGGTGCGGGCGGTGATCTGTCACGGGCACGCCGGGGGCCGTCCTGGCCACTTCGTCGAAATCCCCGCGCCGGACGATCATCCCGTCCCGTAGCCACAGGGCGCCATCCTCGATGTAGGTAAAGGCGTCGGTATCCTTGCCATCCGCTGGGGCGCGGTGAAAGCTCAGGATGCGGCCGCGCAAGAGTGTCTCTGTCATGGGGTTTCTCGTCTGTTGGCGGGGCGGCCTCTGAGGCCGCCCCTTGGTGTGTCAAGCGCGTTGCGCGGGCGGAATATCGTCCATCATGTCCGGTTCATCCGGCACGATCACACGCTCTTCCAGGTCCTCTTTCGGGGCCACGAGCGGGTAGAGGTACAGAAAGGCCCCGATGATGACGTAGCCCAGGGTGATCCCGTCGAACTGCGGCATCTGGAGGGTCGGCGCGTGGATGATCCCCAGCGAGGACATCGCGGCAGCCGCCAGCGCAAAGGCCCCCGCCATGCGGAACCGCGCGTCGATCACGTCGGCAACGATGGCGCCCCAGATCAGCCCGGTCAGGATCGCCCCCTGGCTGAGCGCAAGGTGCCCCTCGTAATGCGCTCCTTCCATCAGCAGGGCGGCGGTCAGGTTCGCATCGCCCAGGGCGGGCAGTCCCTCGACGCCCGAACTGCGCAACGCGTTCATCAGCGACCCCCATTTGACCATCAGGAACTCCGAGATATGCGGCAGGATGGCAAAGGACACGGCGGCCATGTGCATCGGTTTGATCGACCATGCGGTGTTTGTGATGAGGCTCACCGAGACAAAGACCAGCACGGGGGCGGCGGCGGCAATCGGGATCAACCCGGCCAAGAACGACAGGAAGCCCAGAAAGGCTGCGGCCGCGATCACGACAGCGACGCCGACGATATAGCCTGCGTGGGCATCCAGTCGCTTGTAGGCCGGGTGGCCGATGTAGACCGTGGTCGGAAAGGGAGAGCCGAAGACCGCGCCGATCATCGTGCCCGCCCCGTCCGTCACCTGGCACAGGCCCACGGGATAGCTGTCCCCGGCGGCCTCGGCGCTCTCGACATTGTTCATCGTCTCGATGAAGTTGTAGATCTGCACCGGGATCAGCACCAGGAACAGTTCCGGGTTGGCGAACAGGTACTGGATACCCGCGATCATGTCGCCGAGATAGGGCACCGGCGGATAGGCCCCGACGTCGGAGAAATCGAACTTTGCCTCCCCCAGAACGATGGCGATCACGGTGCCGGCGCCGATGGCCACAAGCCCCGCAGGCACGTTGCCCGGCAGGCGAAAGCGTCCGATCAGCCCCCAGAGGATGAACAGCAGCGAGGTGAAGCCGATGACCGGGTTTTCAAAGATCTCTGCCAGCGGCACCGACCCGATAAAGACCAGAGCGATCCCGCAAAGCGTCCCCAGCATCCCCGCGCGCGGCGTGATGCGTTTGAGGAAGGGACCGACCACGGCGCCCAGCGCCGCGACGATCCCGCCCATGAAGCCTGCGCCGATGCCCACCTGCCATGCCAGCAGCGGATCCTGCGTCGCCCAGTAGATCGGGCCGATGACGCCAAAGAGATAGACGAACATCACCGGGGTGGAGATGCCGTAGGGCAAGGCCGTCACGTCGCGGCCCTGCCGCGTCGCCGCCCATTTCGCCATGACAGTATAGACCGCGACCCCAGCCAGGATGGCCACCGCCGCGCCCGGTACGATGCGGCCATAGACGATCTCGGCCGGCATCTGGAACACGAACTGGCAGACCCCAGACAGGATCAGCAGATTCACGAGATTGTCGGTGAACAACGCCCAGAAGGCGCTGAAATCGCTGCGTGTGAACAGCCTGTAGGTGTAGCTTGCACCGTCCATGACGGTTTCCTCCTCCGATGTGACCAGCTCCACGGCCCGGTGTCAGGCCGTCAGTCCCTCCTGGTCTTGGTGATGGCCCTTTCGGGCCGCCTGGGTTGCCCTCTCTGGGCAGGTCGCGGCAGGTTCAGAGGTCAATTCAGCCATGACTTCGGCCACCACGAAGGCGGCGATCAGGCTGGGCCGCTTGTCGCGGCTACCGCTTGCCCCGATGGGGCAGATCAATGTGTCGATGTCACCGGCCTCGCAGTTCCGGTGCATCCAGTTCCTGAATTTTGCCCGCTTGGTGGCAGAGCCGATCATGCCGACATAGGCCGCGTCACCGCGTTCCAGAGCGGCGGCGGTCAGCAGGAAGTCCAGCGCATGATCATGCGTCAGCACGACAAAGGCGCTGCCCGCCGGGGCCGTCATGATGTCGATCTCGGGGATCGCGCGGACACGCGTGTCGACCTCCGCAGTGCAGAGCGCGATTTCCTCGGGCCGCGTGTCGATCACGATGCAGGTGACCGGCAGGTGCTGGAACAGGTCGGCCAGTGCGCGGCCCACATGGCCCGCGCCCAGAACGTAGACATGCGGGCGGCTGTCCTTGGCGCGCGCCTCGCGGGTAATGGCCGCGCGCCTGTCCGAGGCGCGCAGCCGCGTCAGACCCATTTCGACCCGCCCGCCACAGCATTGCCCGATCTCGGGTCCCAGCGGCAGGTCCAACGTTCGGCTCAGAACGCCGTCACGCAGCATCCCGCGCGCCGTTTCGATGGCCCGGTATTCCAACTGGCCGCCGCCAATCGTGCCCCAGAGGCCGGAGGCGGCGACGAACATCTCCGTACCCTCGCCGCGCGGAGAAGAGCCGCGCACCCGCGTCAGCTCCACACGGATCACTGCGCCTTCCGCGCCAAGGAACTCCGCCAATGACGTGATTGCGGATGCCATCGGCTCACCCCCCGGCCTGCAGACGGGTGACGGCCATCAGCACGCGTTCCGGCGTGGCCGGGGCATCGAGACGCGGGCAGACGCGGTAATCGGCAACCGAGGCCACCGCCATCGACAGCGCCTCGAAGACCGAGATGCCCAACATGAAGGGCGGCTCGCCCACGGCCTTGGACCGCTTGATCGTCAGTTCGCGGTTCTCAGACCAATCCGCGAGGTTCACGTTGAAGATACGCGGCCGGTCCGAGGCCAGCGGGATCTTGTAGGTCGAAGGCGCATGGGTGCGCAGACGGCCCGCGTCGTCCCACCAGAGTTCCTCACTGGTCAGCCAGCCCATGCCCTGCACGAAGGCGCCTTCGACCTGCCCCTTGTCCAGCACCGGGTTCAGCGAGCGGCCCACGTCATGCAGGATATCGGTGCGGTCGATCCGGTATTCCCCGGTCAGCGTGTCGATCGTCACCTCGGAACAGGCGGCGCCATAGGCATAGTAGTAGAACGGCCGCCCCTGCCCCTTGTCGCGGTCCCAGTGGATCTTGGGGGTCTTGTAGAACCCGGCCGCCGAAAGTTGGACCCGCGCCATGTAGGCGGCCTTGATGACCGCATCGAAGGACAGAACCTCGTCCCCGATCTGCACCCGATTGGCGAGGAACCGCACCTCTTCCGGCGCGACGCCCCATTTCTCGGCGGCGAACTCCACCAGCCGCGCCTTAATCTGCTCGACCGCGTTCAGCGCCGCCATGCCGTTCAGGTCCGACCCCGAAGACGCCGCGGTGGCCGAAGTATTGGGCACCTTCTCGGTCGTGGTCCTGGTGATCTTGATGCGTTCGAAATCCACCTGGAAGGCATCGGCCACCACCTGCGCCACCTTGGTGTTCAGCCCCTGACCCATCTCTGTCCCGCCGTGGTTCAGGTGGATGGACCCGTCGTTGTAGACATGCACCAAGGCGCCCGCCTGATTGTAATGCGTCGCTGTAAAGGAGATGCCGAATTTCACCGGCGTCAGCGCGATGCCCTTTTTCAGAACCGGCGACGTTCGGTTGGTGTCGACGATCTCTGCACGGCGGCGGCGATACTCGGCGCTTTCCTCCAGTTCAGTCACGAGCCGGTCCAGGATGTTGTCCTCGACCTGCTGATGATAGGGGGTCACGTCCCGCCCCTCTCCGCCATAGAAATTGGCCTTGCGCACATCCAGCGGGTCTTGCCCCGTGGCATAGGCGATTTCCTCGATGATGCGTTCTGCGGCAACCACGCCCTGCGGCCCGCCAAAGCCCCGGAAGGCGGTGTTGGAGACCGTGTTCGTCTTCATCGGGCGCGAGGTCAGGCGCACATGGGGATAGAAATAGGCGTTGTCCGCATGGAACAGCGCGCGGTCGGTGACCGGCCCCGAAAGATCGGACGAGTAGCCGCAGCGCGCTGCGAAACTGCCTTCGACCGCCTGTATTCGGCCTCCGTCGTCAAAACTCACGTCATAGTCGATCACAAAGTCATGGCGCTTGCCCGTGGCGGTCATGTCCTGATCGCGGTCGGGGCGGATCTTGACGGCGCGGTTCCATTTCTTCGCGGCCACGGCGGCGATGGCACAGAACAGGTTCATCTGGCTTTCCTTGCCGCCGAACCCGCCCCCCATGCGCCGCACGTTCACCGTGACCGCATTGGAGGGCACGCCAAGCACATGGGCCACCATGTGCTGCGCCTCGGAGGGGTGCTGCGTCGAACAATGCACCTGCACGTCATCGTCCTCTCCCGGAATGGCGCAGGCGATATGGCCTTCGAGGTACATGTGGTCCTGACCACCGACCTGCATCCGGCCCTTGATCCGATGCACTGCCGCCTGACGCCCGGCCTCCACGTCGCCGCGTTCCAGCTTTAGCGGCAGGGTGACATGGGGATAGCCCGCATCCATGGCCGCCTGCGGATCCAGCGCATGGGGCAGAACCTCGTAGTCCACCTTGGCCAGCGTTGCCGCGCGTCGAGCTGCATCGCGGGTTTCGGCGATCACCGCGAACAAGGGCTGGCCGTGGAACTCGATCTTTTCCGTGGGAAAGACCGGCTCGTCGTTGCGGCCCGTGGGGCTGATGTCGTTGACGCCCGGAATGTCGTCGGCGGTCAACACGCCGATGACGCCGGGCGCCGCCCGAACGGCGGTCAGGTCGATGCCCTTCAACGTGGCATGGGCCACGTCCGAAACACCCAGGTAGGCGTGCAGTGTGCCCTCGGGCAGCGCGATATCGTCGGTGTAGTCGGCACGCCCGGTGACATGCTTGGTGGCGCTGTCGTGGATACGGTCCTGATGCACGGTGCCGGTGATGGTCACGGCGTCTTTCATCGATCTGTCCCCTCTCAGGCGGTGGTCAGTTGCACGGGCGCATCCGTCGCCGCGTCGTTTTCAAGGAAGAACCGGCGCAGAAGGTTGCCTGCCGAAAGGCTGCGATAGTCGGCAGAGGCGCGCCAGTCGCTCAGCGGCGTGAAATCCTGCGCGAGAGCGGCGGCCGCCTTGGCGAATGCCTCTTCGGACCAGACCTGCCCAAGCAGCGCGTTTTCGGCCTTGGCGGCCCGTTTCGGCGTCGCTGCCATGCCGCCAAAGGCGATGCGACAATCGGTGATCCGGCCCTCTTCGACCGTGACGCGGATGCCCGCCGCAACCGAGGAAATATCCTCGTCCCGGCGCTTGGAAATCTTGTAGGCTGCGTGTCGCTGGCCGGGTTGCGGCAGCGGCACGCGGATCGCCTCGACGAATTCGCCCGCCTGCCGGTCCTGCTTGCCGTAATCGACAAAGAACTCCTGCAGCGGCAGCACGCGGCGGGCATCGCCTTTGCGCAGCGTGATCTCTGCCCCCAGCGCAATCAGCACCGGCGGCGTGTCCCCGATGGGTGAGCCGTTGGCGATATTGCCGCCCACGGTCCCCATGTTGCGCACCTGCCAACCTGCGATCCGGTCCCAGTAACCGGCGAGATGCGGAAAGGCCCCGGTCAGTTCATCCTGGCATTCGGTGTAGCTGGCCCCCGCCCCGATCCAGAGCGCGTCATCGCGGATCTCGACCGCCTTCAGCCCCTCGAGGTGCCCGGTGAAGATCGCCGGGCCGATGGGCCGCAGGAATTTGGTCACCCAAAGGCCCACATCCGTTGCTCCGGCGACAATGGTCGCCTCCGGATGATCCAGCAGGCAGGCGGCCAGATCGTCCACATCCGCCGGCAGGATCGCGCGGTTGTCCTCGGGGCCGGTCTCCACCCGTTGACCGTCGCGCAGCGCCGTCAGGCGGGCGGTGATCTCTTCGCGTTCACGGGCGATCGGGTCGGCGGCAGGAGAGCCATAGCGGCTGATCGCAACGGCAGCGCGGATGATCGGCGCATAGCCCGTGCAACGGCAGAGATTGCCCTGAAGCGCCGTTTCCACCTGCGCCTCGGTCGGCTCGGGAACCGCCATCCAAAGCGCGTAGAGCGACATGACGAACCCCGGGGTGCAGAACCCGCACTGGCTGCCGTGATGATCGACAAGCGCCTGTTGCACCGGGTGCAATCCGCCATCCGCCCCGGCAAGATGTTCGACGGTCACGACATGGCAGCCATCCAGCGAGGCCAAAAAGCGGATGCAGGCGTTGACCGGGTCATAGCGCAGGCCATCCCGCGTCAGGCGGCCCACCAGAACCGTGCAGGCACCGCAATCGCCCTCGGCGCAGCCTTCCTTGGTGCCGGTCAGGCGACGGTCCAACCGCAGGAAATCCAGCAGGGTGCGATCTGCCCCGACGTCGCTGATGGAAACATCGCGCCCGTTCAGAATGAATCGGATCTCGGATCGGTGCGGCATGACTTCCTCCCTGAAGACTCGCTGGATTGCGGGGTTGCCAGGAAGGCTACAGCTTGCATTAGCCTCAAAAAACATCCGCAAGCGGCAAATACTTTCAACAGGATGTTGATAATGACCCCCGGGCCTGCAAGGCTGCGACGGGTCTTGCCCGGGGGGTAACGTCATGTCCTACATTGAAAGCCTGCAAGTCTTTGTCCGCGTCACGGAACTGGGCAGCATCACATCGGGCGGGCGCGATCTGCGCCTGACCCCGGCGGTGGCCAGCAAAAGAATCAAGGAGTTGGAGCGCCACCTGGGCGTTCGGCTGTTCAATCGGACCACCCGATCCATCACGCCGACAGAGGTGGGCCGCGTCTTTTACGAAGAGGCCCGCAGGGTGTTGCAGGCGCTGGAGACCGCCGAGGCACGGGTGGCCAGTTTTTCCGACACCCCGCGCGGCGCGCTGCGCGTGACGGCGCCCCTTGGCGTCGGTCGCCGGATCGTGGCACCGCTGGTGCCCGCCTTCACCGATTCCTACCCGGAAACAGAAGTGCGGATGCGCCTGTCGGACCGGCGAGTCGACATTCTGGCAGACGGTCAGGACGTGGCATTCTTTATCGGTGCGCCCAAGGACAGCAACATGAAGCTGCGCAAGATCGCCGATTGCGCCCGCGTGCTTTGCGCCTCGCCGGACTACCTGCGCACGGCGGGCACTCCCATGCAGCCCGAGGATCTGCTGAACCAGAACCACAACTGCCTGTTGCTGCGCTATCCACGCTCGCCCGAGTATTTCTGGACGCTGAACACCGCCGGAGGTCCCCTGAAACTGGAGGTTCGGGGACGGTTCGATGCCGACGATGGCGACGTTCTCACCGATTGGGCATTGGCCGGGTGCGGGATCGTCAACAAGCCCCGCTTTGACGTTGCCCATCACCTGGCAGACGGGCGGCTGATCGAGGTTCTGCCCGACACGCCGCCCTTGCCGATGATTTTTGGTTGTCTCTATCCGCACAAGAAACTGCAGGACCCGAAGGTCCGGCTGTTCGTGGAACATGTCGCCAGCCACAGCAAGGCACTGCTGGCAGGGTCAGAGACGGCCCCGGTCTAGGCCTTCGCCGCGATGACGATGAATTCGACCTTGTAGTCCGGCGTCGCCAGCTGGGCCTCGCCACAGGCGCGGGCGGGCGCGTGGCCCTCTGGCACCCAGGCGTCCCAGACCGCGTTCATCTCGGCGAAGTCGCCCATGTCCGCCAGCCAGATCACGCATTGCAGGATGCGCGTCTTGTCCGACCCGGCCTCGGCAAGAAGCGCGTCGATCTTTTCCAGGCAATCCAGCGTCTGCTGCGTGACGCTGGCGCCAGCGGTGCCGACTTGGCCCGCCAGGTAGATCGTATCGCCATGCGTCACGATCTGGCTCATGCGCGGGCCGGTATGGCTTCGTGTGATCTCTGTCATGTCTTGCCTCTTGGGATCAGGAAGAAAACCGCGCCGGGGACAGCGCCCCGATGACGGTGTCGGAAACGGGTGGGGCCGTGTCAGTGACAAGCCGGGCGGTGACGCGGGACAGCACGGGCGCGGTCTGCACGCCATAGCCCCCCTGGCCCGCCAGCCAGAAGAAGCTCGGTTCATCGGGATCGTGGCCGACAACCGGCGTCCGGTCCGGTGTAAAGCTGCGCAGCCCCGCCCAGGTATGTTCGACACGGGTAACGGGCATCGTGACCGCCTGTTCGAACCTATGCAGTCCCTCGGCCAGCACCATGTCGTCGGCCCAAGCGTCATGAGGTTCCACCGGGTCCTCGTCGGCGGGGCTGACCATCAGCTTGCCTGCCTCGGGTTTGGCGTACCACTGCTCGGATGCCGAGACGAAGAGAGGCCAGCGGGTGACGTCATGGGCCTCCGGCGCGGGCAGGATCGCCGCCGAGCGCCGCAAGGGATGCATCGGGATGGTGCGGACGCCAGCCAGGTCCGCCACCTGCGCAGCCCAGGCCCCGGCGGCATTGACGATCAACGGCGCGCGGTAATCCTGCGTGCCGGCGGTGACGACCCACTGCCATCCCTCGCGCCGGATCTCCGTCACCTGGGCGCCTGTCTCGATCCGGCCGCCCCGGCCGCGCAGCAACCGCGCGTAGCCATTCAGCATCCGGTCCACGTCGATGTCCTGCGCGTCCCACTCGATCACCGCCGCGGCGATCAGTTCGGGCCGCAGGATCGGCACCAACTCGACCGCCTGCGCGGCGCTCAGTCGTTCGAGGCCCTGGGCCCCGGCGCAGTAGTCCTCCAGCGTGGCCACCTCGTCCTCGGTGGCCACCATCATCTCGCCGCGCGGCGACAGCAGGCTGCTGTCCGACACGCCCTCGGGCCGTTCCATCAGGCCCGCGGACACCGCGTTGAGTGCCCGCAGCGTCGCATTGCCATAGTTGCGGATGAAGATCGCCGCAGATCGGCCCGTGGAATGATAACCGATCTGGCGCTCACCCTCGAGCACGGTCACCGACATGTCCGCGGCCAGTTCCGCGCCTGCGCTGATCCCGGCGATGCCGCCGCCGATCACGATCACGTCCGAGGTTGTCACGCGCCCTCCTGAAACCCGGTCAGGGTTTTGGTCAGGTTCGCGCCCAGCGTGTCCGAAAGGTATCCGCCCTCCTGGACAAACAGCACGGGCAGGCCGGTGGCGGCGATGGCAGCACCAATGCGGGCAAAACCGTCCTGCGTGACCGCCAGCCCCTGAAAGGGATCGTCGATCGAGGCATCGAGGCCCAGGGCCACAACAAGCGCATCAGTGCCAAAGCTGCGTACCCGCCCCAGCGCCGTGTCCAGCGTCTTGAGGAAATCCGCGTCCCCCGTGCCGCGCGCCAGCGGCAGGTTCAGGTTGCAGCCCATCCCCCGGCCCGCGCCGCGTTCCTGCGCGTGGCCCCAGAAAAACGGGTAGAACCGCGCCGGATCGGCGTGAATGGATACGGTCAGCACGTCGTCGCGGTCATAGAACATGCCCTGCGTGCCGTTGCCGTGGTGCACGTCCACATCAAGGATCGCGGGGCGGAAACCCCAGCCGCGCAAGCGTTCGGCGGCAATGCCCGAGTTGTTGAGGAAGCAGAAGCCCCCCGCCAGGTCCGCAAAGGCATGGTGCCCCGGCGGGCGCGACAGGGCATAGACGGCGCGTTCGTCACTGGCGATCAGGTCGGCTCCGGTGATGGCGCTCTGCGCGGACCAATAGGCCGCCTGCCATGTGCCTTCGGCGATGGGACAGGCGGTGTCGGCCTGGTGATAGCCGGCCTGACCCACGGCGGATTTGGGATAGCCATCGGTGCGGTTGGCCGGGTGGACGTTGGGGATCACCTCTTCGCCCGCGCCCTCGATCCGGCGCCAGCGGGTGTAGATGCTTTCGAGAAAGGTCAGGTACTCGGGGGTATGCACCGCCGCGATGGGGCCAAGGCCCGCGTCCTGCGGCGGCTGAAACGCACAGCCCGCCTCTTCGGCGGCGGCCTTCAGCACCTCGATCCGGCGCGGTTGCTCAGGGTTGGGCATGATCGCCCCGTTGGCCATGAAATGCTTGGGATCATGGCGCCATTGTCGGTCGTCAAAGACGGCTTTCATCGCTCTCCTTCCAGGGCCGCGCATCCGGCCTCATCCAAGAACAAATCGGTGTGACCCTTGGCGGGGACAAATCCCAGCCGGTCGTAGAAACGGCGCGCCGCGGGGGTCCGGTCATAGACTTGCAGGCGCAGGAAGCAAGCCCCCCAAGCCGACGCTGCGTCGGCATAGGCCGCGGCCAGCAACCGCCGTCCGAGCCCTCCGGATCGCTGGGCAGGCGACACCCAGAGGTCCGAGACATAGAGCCCCGCACCGCCGCGCACCGTGGACAGCCCCGGCGAGTAGAGCGCCAGCCCGGCCATCGCGCCGCTCTCCTCGGCCAGTTGGGCGCGAAAGGCCGGAACCTCACCCCAGCCCGCACGCGCTAGAGCCTCGGGCGAGGCGTTGTAGGTATCACCCAGGTCCCGCGCCAGGGCGGCAAGCGCCTGGTCGAGCCGCTCCACGTCAGAGCGCGCGGCCGTCCTGATCGTCAATCCCATCAGATCGCCGTCCTGTCCGCGCCCTTCAGCCCCAGCATTCGGCGGGCGTCCTCCGGCGTGGCTACCTCGCGGCCCATGTCCTCGACGATGCGGCGGATCTTGGCCACCTGCTCGGCATTGCTCCGCGCCAGTTGCCCGCGCGCGATCATCAGGCTGTCTTCCAGCCCGACGCGCACATGCCCCCCCATCGCAGCGGCCATGCTGGTCAGCGGGATCTGGTGCCGCCCGGCCGCCAGAACCGAAAACATGTAATCCTCGCCGAACAGCTTGTCGGCGATGGTCTTCATGTGGGTCAGATTCTCCGGGTCCGGTCCCATGCCCCCCAGCACGCCAAAGACGAACTGGATGAAGAATGGCGCCAATACCAATCCGCGATCCGCGAAATGGCGCAGCATGTAGAGGTGACTCAGGTCGTAGCATTCGAACTCGAACCGCGCGCCGCGCTCCTTGCCCATCGTCTGCAGGATGCCTGCGATGTCGCGCGGCGTGTTCTTGAAGACGAGGTCGTCGGAGTTTTCCAGGAACGGCTGTTCCCAGTCATGTTTCCATTCGTCGATCCGCGCCGCCGCAGGATAAAGAGCAAAGTTCATCGACCCCATGTTCAGGCTGCACATCTCTGGTTCGGCCAACCTGGGCGCGGCCAGCCGCTGGTCCAGCGTCATCACCGCGCTGCCGCCGGTGGAAATGTTCAGGACCGCGCCTGTCGCCTGCTTGATCCGCGGCAGGAAGGCCATGAAATGCGCCGGGTCGGCAGAGGGCTGCCCGGTCTCGGGATCGCGGGCGTGCAGGTGCAGGATCGATGCCCCGGCCTCTGCCGCGCCAACGGCGTGTTCCGTGATCTGATCCGCCGTCACCGGCAGGTGGGGCGACATCGACGGCGTATGGATCGAGCCGGTGACAGCGCAGGTGATGAGGATCTTGCTCATGTCATCCGGCCTGCATCGCGGGTGCGATTTCATGTGCAAACTGGACAAGGGACGCATCCAGCCCCTCGATGATCTCGTCGATATGCCCCTCGTTCAGGATCAGCGGCGGGCAGACAAGGATGTGATCCCCTTCCAGCCCGTCGCGCGTGCGACGCGAATAGACGATCAACCCCTTGTCATAGGCGATGTCCACGAACCGCTGATGCGCGTTCAGGTGTTTCGGCAGGGGCGCCTTTGTGCTCCGGTCCGACATGAACTCGAAGGCGGTCAACAGGCCCTTGCCGCGCACGTCCCCGATGATGTCGTGGCGTTGCATCAAGCCGTTCAGCCGCGCCAGCAGTTTTTCCCCCATCGCGGCGGCATTGGCGCAAAGATCCTGCCTGTCGATCTCTTCCAGAACGGCAAGGCCCGCCGCGCAGGCCAGCGGGTTGCCCGCGTAGGTGAACCCATGCGCAAACCCGCCCGCGTCCAGCACGGGATCCACCAGCCGCCTGTCGGCCACCATCGCGCCCAGAGGCGCATAGCCAGAGCCGATCCCTTTGGACAGAACCACGATGTCGGGCCGCACGCCCCAGTGATCGACCCCCAGAAAGGCGCCGGTGCGCCCCGCCCCGGTCATGACCTCGTCGAGGATCAGCAGGATACCATAGGCGTCGCAGATCTCGCGTACCCGTTCGAGATAACCCGGCGGAGAGACCAGCGCCCCCGTCGAAGCACCGCCGATCGGCTCGACGATGAAGGCCAGCACGCTGTCCGGGCCCTCCTCTTCGATCCTCTGGGCCAGCATGTCGGCATAGTGCCGCCCCGTCGCCGCGTCCTCTGGGTCCAGCCCGTCGAGATAGGCGCGCGGCGCCGGCACCTTGGGCATGATCCGCATCATGGGTTCAAACGGCGCGGTCAGCGTGGTGTAGCCCGTGGTTGCCAGCGCCCCCAAAGTGCAGCCGTGATAGGAGGGCGTGCGCGAGATGATCTTCCACCGGCTGCCCTGCCCCGCCGCCAGCGCGTATTGCCGCGCCAGTTTCATCGCGCTCTCCACCGCCTCGGACCCGCCAGAGACAAAGAACACGCGGTCCAGCCCTTCGGGCATTTTCCCGGCCAGTTTCTCGGCCATGTTCTCCGAGGCCTCGGTCTCGAAATGCAGGCGATAGCCAAAGGTGGATTTTTCCATCTGGCGCTGCATCGCCGCCAGCACATGTTCGTTGGAATGACCGATATTGCAGACCATCGCGCCGGACGACCCGTCAAGATAGCGGCGCCCGTTCTTGTCCCACATGTAGACGCCGCGGGCCTGGTCCAGCACCGGTTTGCGCCCGCGGCCCTGGTAGAAAAGCTTGCTCATCCCGTCACCCCGGCAATGCAGCGCAATCGATGGGCCGAAACCCTGCTGTCACTGTCGTGCCTTCGGCAAAGGGATGACCGTCGATCATGTTGATCGCCTGGAACTGGCGATCACCGGCACGGATGAAATAGCGTACGGTCTGGCCCTGGTAGTCGACGGTTTCCACCACCGCCTCGGATGTGACCATGCCGGTCGTGTCCGCGCCCTGCGGCATCAATTGCAGTTTCTCGGCCCGCAGCACCAGCTTGGCAGCGCCTTCGCTGACCTGCGGCGCCTTGTCGGCGGGCACCGGCACATGGCCGAACACCGGCACATCTAGCGCAGCCGTCTCTGCATCCTTGCCGGTGCATTTGCCCTCGATGATGTTGGAGGCGCCCAGGAAATTGGCGACGAATTCGCTGGCTGGGCGATTATAGACTTCTTCCGGCGTGCCGACCTGTTCGACGCGGCCCGCGCTCATGACGACGATCTGGTCGGACATGGCCAGCGCTTCGGACTGGTCATGCGTGACAAAGACGGTCGTGACACCGATCTGGTCCTGGATGCGCTTCAACTCCACGCGCATGTCCTCGCGCAGGTTGGCATCCAGTGCGGACAGCGGTTCGTCCAGCAGCAGCACGTCCGGTTCGATGACGATGGCGCGGGCCAGCGCGATACGCTGTTGCTGACCGCCCGACAGTGCCTTGGGGTAGCGGCCACCCACATCGGGCAATTGCACCAGGTCCAGCGCCTTTTGCACGCGCCCCGGGATCTCGGAGGCGGGCACATCGCGGTATTTCAGGCCAAAGGCCACGTTGTCGGCCACGCTCTTGTGCGGGAACAGGGCGTAGTTCTGGAACACGATGCCAAGGTTGCGCTTGTGGATCGGCACGTTGTTCACGCTTTTGCCGCCGATGCGGATTTCGCCCTCGGTCGGGTCCAGCAGGCCGGCGATCATCCGCAGGTTGGTCGTCTTGCCACAGCCCGATGGTCCGAGCAGCGTCAGGAAGGTGCCCTCGGGGATTTCCAGGTTGGTCGGATGCACGGCGGTGAAGGTGCCGAACCGCTTGACGATATTGTCCAGGGTGACGGTACTCATGGGCAAGGTCCTGCGACAGAGGGGCGCCCGCCCCGACACGCTGGCCGGGGCAGGCAGGTTGGCTTGGGGTCAGTAGCCCTTCTGGACACGGCCGAAGGTCTTCGACCAGGCGGCCTCGTGGCCGTTCCAGTAGTCCGGATCGGCAAAGGTAAGACCATCCAGCGTGCCCGTGGGGTCGAAGGCAGGCAGCGTCGGGATCTTGTCGCCCAGGTCGACCTTCTGGGGGTCCAGTGCAGGCGGATAGCTCTGCCCCTCGGCCACGGCGATCGAGGTCGCCGGATCAAGCATGAAGTTCAGCAGTTCCTCGCAGGCCTCCAGCGGCGAGCCCTTGATGACGAACATGCATTCCTGCCAGCCAAAGCCGTTGGGCGGGTCCATGTAGCCGATGTCATGCCCCTGTTCCTGCAGGGCGTAGATGCGGCCGGACCAGCCCTCGGTGACGTGGATCTCTTCCTCGGCCAAAAGGCTCATCAGCTCGGCGCCCGAACCCCAGTATTTCAGCGCGAGGTCGCGGTGCTGGCGCACGGCATCCCAGCAGGCCTCTTCGTCGGTGACGCCGTTCGGATCCTGCCCGGTCTGCAGAGAGGCATACCACATCCGCGTGCGCCAGTCGGACCAACCGCCGATCTTGCCCTTGTGGGCTTCGTCGATCAGGATCTTGGCGCCCTTTTCCTGCATCTCCTCGTCCGAGATGTACTTGCGGTTATAGGCCAGCCCGGTGGTGCCGTAATCATAGGGCACGCAGCTGAGCGATCCGTCGGTGACGTTCCGGAAGACGTCGACCAGCTTGGGGATCACGAACTGCAGGTTGGGGATCCTTTCCTCGTTCAGCTTGGTGGTCAGGCCCAGCCCGTGATAGCGCGCGTAGTCGAAAACGCCCGACAGGTGGGCGATGTTGTATTCGCCCGGCTGACTGGCCTTGACCCGGCTGAGGTATTCGTCACCGCCGCCGAACGTGCCGTCGACCACCTCGATGCCGGTTTTCGCGGTGAACGGGTCGAAGGCATTGGCGCGCAGCGCCTCGGAGACCACGCCGCCCCAGCCGTCGAACCGGACCTGGCTGACGCTTTGTGCCAAGGCGCGGTAGGGTGTCACAAGGCCGTAGGCCGTGCCTGCGGCGCCCAGAAGGCCCAGGAAACTGCGGCGGTCCAGCCCACCGTTCATGTAGCGCTCGCGCAGGCGTTCATAACGTGTCGTGTCGTCGATTTTCCGTGTCATCTTCATCTCCTTGTCGGGTCGTGGATATGCAGGCGGTTCTATGTGCCGCTCTTGCGGGCGAGTTGCCGTGCGATCGCCGCCCCGATCAGGGGCAGACCGACCGTCATGACAATCATGACAGTGCCAAGCGCGTTGATTTCCGGGCTGATGGAATTGCGCAGCATGGCAAAGATCTGCGTCGGCACGGTTTCCACCCCGCCGGGTTTCCAGAAAAGCGTGCCGGTGATGTCGTCAAAGCTGATGGTGAAGGCAAAGAGCGCCCCCGCCAGCACCGCCGGCATCATCAGCGGCAGCGTGATCTGAAAGAAGGTCTGGACCGGGCTGGCGCCAAGGCTCATCGCCGCTTCCTCGACGTCGCGGCGGATGGAAACCAATCGCGCCTGGACCACGAGGATCACGAAGGGCAGCGTAAAGATCACATGGCCGAACAGCAGCAGGGCAAAGCTCTTGTGCAGGCCGAGGAAGTTGAGGAACAGCAGGAGCGCCACCGCCAGCACCACTTCCGGCACCAGGATGGGCGCGATCAGAAGGGTCGAGATCATGTTGGCGCCCGGCACCTTGTACCGGACCAGCGCGAGGCTGGCCAAGACCCCCAAGGTGGTCGAGATCAGTGCCGTCATCAGGCCAAGAACGATAGAGGTGCGAAAGGCGCGCATGATCGCGTCGTTGTTCCACAGCTCCACGAACCAGCGGAAGGAAAAGCCCGTCATCGGAAAACTGCCGAACTGGCTGGCGTTGAAGCTCAGCAGAACCACGACGGCCACTGGCAGGAACATGAAACCGTAGACAAGCAGGCTCCACAGGCGGATCAGGTGCCATCCCCAGCGCATCAGCCCAGCCCCTTCATCAGTTGCGCCATGCCCAGATAGCGGTTGTAGATCATGACCAGAGCCCCCAGCACGACCAGAAGCATCAGGCTGAGTGCAGACCCCAGCGGCCAGTTGAGCTGCGTGATGATCGCCTCGAAGACGAGGTTGGCGAACATGGCGTCACGCGGCCCGCCCAACACCAGCGGCGTAATGTAAGTCCCCGCGCCCAGCACGAAACAAAGCAGCCCGCCCGCTGCGAGACCGGGCAGCGACAGCGGCAGCGTGACCTGAATGAAGGACTGCCACTTGGTTGCACCCAGCGAATTTGCGGCATCCTCGAGATTGGTGTCGATGCCGTCGAGGCTGACAAAGACGTTCAGCACCATGAAGGGCAGCAGGAAATGCACGAGACCGAGGATCACCGTGGTCTCGTTGTAAAGCATGTTCAGCGGCTCGGTGATGATGCCCACGCTCATAAGCAGCGTGTTCAGCGCGCCCGAGACGCCAAGGATATTGATCCAGCTCATCGTGCGGATGATGTAGCTGATCCAGAACGGCAGCATCAGAAGCAGCAGCAAGAGCACCTTGTTGCCGCGCGACCGCGCGATGAAATAGGCCGCCGGATAGCCCATCAGGGCGCAGACAATCGTGGTGATCGCAGCGATGCGCAGGGTGCTGAACAGGATGTCGCGGTAGAAGCGGTCGGTCAGCGCCTCGCGCCAGTTGTCGAGGTAAAAGCCGACCTGGTCGGCGCCTGTGGCCGTGCGCAGCCAGAAGCTGTAGACCACGATGAAGATCAGCGGCACCAGAAGCAGCAGAGTGACCGCGCTGATGGCCGGGGCCAGCAGGATCCAGGGTTGGCGCGCCTCACGGGCTTCGACGGACATGCGTTTCCTCGTGTCTGGAGACTTGCGGAAACCATGCGAAGCGGACAATCATAGATCAAATAGATATGCAGAATGATGACTATAGGCACAGCCTATGACCCCAGCCGATCCCGCAAGCGATCCGCGCTATGAACCAGAGCGTATTGCACGCGAGCTGGACTGGAACCTGTTGCGTACTTTCGTGGTGCTGGCGGACAGTCACTCGATCACCGAGGCGGCACAGCGACTGAGGCTGAAGCAACCCTCTGTTTCCGCGGCACTTCAAAGGCTTGAGGACCGGATCGGCCGCAAGCTGGTCAACCGGTCACCGGGGCATTTCCAGCTGACCGATGCGGGCCGCCTGCTGTACCGCGAAGCGGTGGAAATCAATGGCTCTGTCCTGCGCCTGTCGACCCTGGTGCGCGAACTGACGGACGAGGTGCAGGGCCACGTCAAGATCGAGGTGGCCAGCCACGTCGTCTGCCCGGTTTTTGACCAGACACTGGCCGCGTTCCACCGCTCTCATCCCCGCGCCAGCCTGTCGATCGAGGTCCGTTCCAGCGCCGAGGCCATCGCCGAGGTCCTTGCCAAGCGCGCGTCCTTCGCCATCTGCCTGGTGCGGGATCACAGCCCCAAGCTGGAATATCGGCGCCTCTACCGCGAGTATTTCGGCCTGTTCTGCGGGCCGGAACATGCGCTCTTCGGCCGGGACGACCTGTCGATCAGCGATCTTGCGGGGCTGGGGTCCGTCAGTTTCGAAACCGACCGGCTGCAGGATGTGCTGCGGCCCGTCACGCTGATGCGGGCCCAGGCCGACCTGGGCCAGCGGATCACCGGCGTCTCGACCAATCTCGAAGAGGTGCGGCGGATGATCATCGCCGGACTGGGCATCGGCCCCCTGCCCGTCCATGTGGCGGCGCGCGATGTACACGACGGGTTGCTGTGGCAACTGCCCCCCTACACCGACCTGCCCGCCATCGACGTGCATGTGGTCTGGAACCCAAAGGCCGTCAAGAACCGGGCCGAGGACCTGCTGCTGGCCGCCCTGCTGGAAGCCATCGAGGCCACGCCGATGGAGGAGCGCACCTACCGCTGACTCAGAACGCCATCGGAGTGAATTCCTCGTTGTCCGCGGCGACGGCGGCCCGCAATTCGCCCACGACGCCCGGGTCGGCGGCGTTCACGCGGCTCCAGTTCGGGACGAAGGGCGTCTCGTTGGGGTTGTCGAGAAAGACCTTGCCCGCCTCCACGATATTGTTGGCGAAAAGTTCGACCGTCAGTTCCTCGCGGTGGCGGTCGATGGTCAGCCCGTTCATCTTGGCGTCGTTGTCGTAGAACTCGATAAGGTCCAGCGCCACGCGGTAGTAGGTGGCCTTGAGCGCGCGGAAGACATTGGGCGTAAAGACGGTGCCATCTGCCGCCAGCTTTCGGAAGACCGCCTTGCAGATGTCCATCGACATGCGGTTGAGACCCGTGGCCGCGTCCTCTTCGCTGACCTGCTGGTGCTTGTGGTCATAGGCATCCGCGATTTCAACCTGGCAGACGGAATGCCGGCCCAGATTCCGCCAGACCTCTGACAGGACGCCGATTTCCAGCCCCCAGTCCGAGGGAATGCGCAGATCGGGCAAGAGCGACGTGCGCAGGGCAAATTCGCCCGACAGCGGGTAACGGAAGGCGCGCAGGTAATCGATGTAGTCGCGGTCCCCGATGGTACGTTTCAGCGCGATCAGCAACGGCGACACCAACAGGCGCGTGACCCGCCCGTTCAGCTTTCCATCGCCGATGCGCGGATAATAACCCTTGGACAGCTGGTAGCGGAAATTCGGGTTCACGACGGGGTAGACCAGCCGGTCGAGCAGGTCGCGTTTGTAGGTGACGATATCGCAGTCGTGCAGCGCCATGACCGAGGTATCGGCGCAGGAGATCAGGTAGCCCATGCAGGTCCACATGTTCTTGCCCTTGCCCTGTTCCTGCGGCGCCAGCCCCATCTCGGCCAGTTTGGCGTCCAGCTTTCGCATCCGGGGGCTGTCGTTCCAGAGGACAACGTGATCCTGCGGCAGCCGGGCAAAGAAATCTCGGGCGCGGCGGAACTGCTGTTCGGTGGCACGGTCGAGCCCGATGATGATCCGGTGCAGATAGGTGATCTTGCTCAGCTCATCGAGGATATTTCCCATCGCCGGCCCTTCGAGCTCGGAGTAGAGACAGGGCAGGACGAGCGTGATCTTGCGGGTCTGGGCGTAGGTCTCGATCTCGTAGATCAGCTCTTCCAGAGGGCGACTGCGCAGGTTGTGAAACTGCGCGATATTGCCGTTCTGATGGAAATCAGACATGAGATCAGTCCTTTATGTCGTTCAGTATGGCGAGGACCGCCGTATTCCAGCCTTCGGGGCCGGGACGCGCGGTGCGCCGAATGGTGCCTTGGCCCTCACCCGGAAGGGTCGGGATGCCGGGCCCGTGGTCGTTGCGCACGATCACGCCAAGGTCGGCGGCCTGCAGCATGTCGGTGTCATTGGGCGCATCGCCCAACGCCAGCGTCCGTTCGGCCCCAAGCTCGGCGGCAATCTCGCGCAGCCCGTCGGCCTTGGTGCGCCCATGCGACAGCGTCAGAAAACGCCCGCCGGACCTGCACGCGATGCCCCTGTCCGCCAGGGCTGCAAGGAATGTCTCCCGCATGGTCTCGTTCCCCTGCCAGAGTCCCGGCTCGGAATGTTGCCGTTGGCGCGCCAACGAGGCGGCTTCGGGGGTCAGGCCGGTGATCTCTGCCACTTCGGCATCGCTCATATCGCCAAAGCCCCTGAACGGCGCGCGCAAATCCGGCGGCAAGGCGTCCAGTGCGGACCGCAGGGCAACATAGGGCGTGGCGTCCCCTGCCGCGCGGCCGGGGCGATAGATCCCGGCCCCGTTCTCGACGATGGCGGGCCGGTCGCCCAGCGACAAGGCCGCGTGCAGGACGGCGACCTCGGCAGCCGTCTTGGAGGTGGCAAGGATCAGCGGAATGCCTCGCGCGGCCAATGCGTCCAGCGCGGGCTGCGCCGGGGCGAAAGAGTAATTTGCATGATCCAGAAGCGTTCCGTCCAGATCGCTGAAGACAACGAGTTTGTTCACATGGTCAACCGTTCATCCCACCCATGTGTGGACTATGGCCGTACCAAAGGTCGCTGGCCACAGCCAGCCAGGGCAACTCACGCAGCGCGCCCAATACATGAGCAAATGCACGCCATGCAGGCGGCACGCCCAATTTTTAGGCGATTTGTGAATGACGCAGTACTATGTCCACTGCCTCACGCTCGGCCATGACACGGCGGGCGTTGGGGATGTCATTGGCCAGCGCCTTGCGTTGCGCGGTTTCCTCGTCGAACCCGAATCCCAACCAGCGCGCCATCAGGCGGCGTTCCAGCTCTGCTTCGGGAACCTCCAGGAAGACCGACAGATCCCAGAGCGGCATCAGATCGGACCAGGGCGGTTCGGCGAAACACAGGTAATTGCCTTCGGCCACCACGATGCGCGTTTCCGGCCCGATTTCCTGGGCCCCGGCGATGGCGATCTCGCGCGAACGGTCAAAGACAGGCAGGAAGACCGAGGGATCCGCGGCGACGCGTCCCAGCGCGGTTTTCAGCCCGTCGAAATCAAAGGTCTCGGGCGCGCCCTTGCGCGACAACAGCCCGCGCGGCTCCAGCAGGCGATCATCCAGATGGAACCCGTCCATCGGCATCAGGGCTGCCTCGGGGCCGAGCCGGTCCACCAGCGCTTCGGCCAGGGTAGATTTGCCCGACCCGGGCGGACCGGCCACCGCAACCATCAGGCGGCGCCCCTTGGGCGTGATCCCCGACAGCCGATCGGTGATGTCGCGAAGATGTGTTTCCGGGATCATCGGTCAGACCTCCTGCGCTGCGGCGACGGCGCCATTCCAGGCAGCACTTTGTGCAGCGGTTTCCCGCATTTTTGGCCAGTGCGCCCGTCGCACGAAGATGTCTGACGGGACGTGCCTCGTCCAGCCCCAAGCGCACATGCGGCTGTTCACCCGAAGCACCGTGTTGCTTGAACTGGTCCCATCCGCCTGCCTCGCGTCCAAATGGCTGAGGGGCTGGCAGCCAGGATCGGGACAACCGGTCTTGCCGGCGCAAAAAAAGATGCTCTTGACGGGAACCAATTGCTGCCTCGTGCATTTTCTTTTTGACAGGCACGTCATGTGCGGGCGCAAATCTTTTCCCCCAACGCCCGCACCAATCGCCCCCGCCCATTTTTTCCGGCGGGGGCTTTTTTCGATCAAGTGGCAACGAAAAAGCCGCGCACCCGACCGGGAGCGCGGCTTTCTCAGCGGAGAGCCCGTATTGATCAGTTACGCAGGGACGAATGAAGTGTTGGCGCGTCGCCATGCATGTCCACATGGCGCAGCGCGTCATGGTCTTGAAGGATCTCGTGGATCGCCATGACCTTGGCCACATGCGACGCGTCTGGGTGATCCACGATCACCCGGAGACGGGCCTGCTCTGTTGCGGGTACCTGCGACAGCTCGAAGGCCTCGACGAAATTCTGCAGGTCGGAGGCGAGCGCGTCCCGGACCTGCGCCTCGGCAGTGCCCACCATCAATGTGGCGGCGATAGAAAGGGCAAGAAAGCGGAGCATTGGGCAGCCTCCTGTTCTTTGGGTCGTCGAGGTTCGGGCGAAACTTGCCCGGCCGGCCAGGCCACCTTGGCCTGGTCGGATGTCACAATCTGCGGATTGGGGTGTCTTTCGCTTCAGCGCCGCATCTACGGAAACATGGGAAACGGGCGCGTCCAGCAAAAGGGGAAAGAATCGCGCGACAGGCCCCTTTGGGATGATGATACGTTGATCGTGTTCATCGCGTTCATTCCTTTACACGTCGGCGTGCCCGCCTCTGCGGCACCGCGGATTGCGGCACCCCGGCGGAGGGTTCTTGTCTGTGCAGGCGCATTTGCCTGCGGACGTGGACCTCCTTCCGCCGTCTTCGCAAATTCAACGCACGCATCGACCGAGAAGTTCCGCCAGGTCGATAATTCGCCCGGCAAGTCCGTACCGGGAACCGCAGAGACGCCCGCCGCGTTGTCACCGAGCCGGAGGCTTGTCTCCGACAGATGGCCAAAGGTTTCCGATGAACGTGATGTCCCTGCCCGATTGCCACCGCTCCCCCGGCAAACACCCCTTGCGCGGCGGGGCCCCGCTGGTCTTTCTGCCCGGTCTCTTCATGACATGCGAGGCTTGGCTGCCGTTGTGCCGAGACATGGGGTTGCGCAACCGGTTGTTCCTCGACCTGCCAGGCCACGGGCCGCAGGAAGATCCAGAGACGGTGACACAGGATCTGGCATCGGGCAAATGGCTGCACCTGATGCTTGAGCGGATCATGGCGTTTTCCGGCGGTCGGCCCGTGCACCTCGTCGGCCATTCCAGCGGCGGACTCGTCAGCCTGCTGCTGGCGCGCCGTGCCCCGGAACTCGTGCGGTCACTCGTTCTGGTGGGATCGCCGGTCACGGGACACCGCGACCTGCCGCGAGACATCGGCGCGGCGATCCTCGCGCATGACATGGCCGGGCGCTGGTCGCTGTCGATGATGTGGCGCCTGAGCCTTGCCACGCGCGGGAATTTCGAGCGTGCAATGGCGACGGTCCTGCCACGCAAGGCCGCCGCCGGTGTGCCCGACGAGATGCGCCTGGCCCTGCAGGACCGCACCCCCGAAGCGATCCGCCAATTCGGCAAATGGGTGCTGAAGCAGGACATCACCGGGAACATGGCCGAGATCGCCCAGCCCTGCCTCGCCGTGATCGGACGGCAGGACACGGTCGTTCCGCCGCATCACCAGCTGAAGCTCTTGCGCCATCTGCCCCGGTCCCATGCCCAGCTTGTGCAAGGCGGGCACCTGCCCTTCATCGAACACCCGCGCGGTTTTTCCCGCGCGCTGCGCGGCTGGCTTGCGCTTGACCATTCCCCCGGAATGGTGGCCTGCTGACCGCATGGCAGGCAAGCACACAATGAAACTGGTCCAGACGATGCTGACCCTGCGTCGGATCAGCCGCATTCTCTGGGTCAGGGTCGCATTGCTGTCCGCTCTCTCGGTACTGGCCGCACTGTCGGCGGAACTGCTGGGGCCGTTGATCCCGGACGGCCCGCGTGATCGCTTTTCCGAAGACGCGACCATGCCGATCCTGACCATCCTTGCCAATGGCATGCTGGCTGTGGCCACCTTTTCGCTGGGGGTCATGGTTTCGACCCACCGCACGCTGGCCCAGCAGACCACGCCGCGCATTCACCGCCTGCTGATGGAAGACACCTCGACCCAGACGATGCTGGCGACCTTCATCGGGGCCTTCGTCTTTGCCCTCTCCTCGATCATCCTTTACCGCGCCGGATACTATTCCGACAGCGCCTCGGTGATCGTCTTTGCCGTCACGGTTTTCGTAGTGGCCGCCATCGTGGTCTCGCTGGTGCGCTGGATCGGGCAATTGTCGCGGATCGGCAGCTTGGAATATGCGTTGCTGCGCGCCGAACAGACCGCGCGTGAAATCCTGTACCAACAGCGGCGCCTGCCCCGGCTGGGGGGCTGCAAGCTGGCGGATATGCCCGCGGGCGGCGTCGCAATCGAGGCGTCGCGCTCTGGCTTTCTGCGGCGCATCGACATGGACGAGTTGCAGAAACTGGCGAGATCCCATGAGGCCCGGGTCCATCTGGAGCATCTGCCCGGAGACATCGTTCTGCGCAGTCAGCGTCTGGGCCTGTTGCACGGCTGTGACGAGCCCGAGAAGTTCGCCGCCTGTTTTGTGCTGGCCACCGACCGAACCTATGAACAGGATCCGGCCTATGCGCTGCAGGCGCTCAGGGAGTCCGCCTCCAAGGCGCTGTCTCCCGGGATCAACGACCCCAAGACCGCCATCGACGTGATCGCGCGGCTGGAACGGCTGCTGTGGGACTGGGCGCTGAACCCGCCCGAAACCGAAGACCCTGTCTATGACCGCGTGTTCCTGGGCGAACTGGGCGCCGGTGATCTGGTCGAAGCCGGCTTTCGCGACATCACCCGTGACGCGGCAGGTTTCGGCGATGTGCTGACCGCCGTGGCAGAGGCGCTGGTACGGCTGCGCGGCGCGATGCCAGAGGACGGTCGCAACGCTATTTCGGACCTGCTGGACGACCTGCGCGCGCATGGCGAGGCAGGGCTGATGACCGCGCGAGAACGCCGGCGGCTGACCGACCGGCTGGCCGATCTGGACGCCTGACCGCGCCTACTCCGCCGGTTGCAACTGCTCGGCACCCGATGGTCGCTTCAGCATCTCGGGTCTCATCAAGACGCCGAACCACAGCAACACCGGAAGCGCCACGATTGCCCCGACCGGCCCCCAGAGCCAGAGGCCAAAGACGATTGCCACGAAGACCCCCAGCGGATTCATCGCCAGCCTCTGCCCGACCACCCAGGGGGTGACGAAATTGGCCTCGGTGAAATTGGCCAGCAGGAACAAGGCAGGCGGCAGCAGGGACATGGCGCCGGTAAACTGCAACAACCCGGCGATGGCCAGACCGAAGATGATCAGCAGCGGCCCAAGGTACAGCATGTAATTCAGGATGGCGGCCGCCAGCCCCCAAAGCATGGGATACTCGACACCGATGGCCAGCATGATCAACGCCGTCACGACGCCCAGCCCCGCGTTGACCAGCGTCACGGCGGCAAAGTAGCGGGCCACGGCGCGGTCCGCCTTGCGCAGTTTCGGCTCCAACGGGCCGACGGCGGAATAGAGATCGTTGCGGGTGAGCACGAAGAAGAACAGCGTCCCGACAAAGACAAAGAACTGCGCACCAAAGTTGGGCGCCATCCACAGCGCGTCCCGCACGGTTGGCAGCGCGCTTTCGCCGTCTTCGGCGGCAGGCTTGGCGCCTTCGATCTCTTCGCTGATTGTCTCGATCCCGCGAAGCACGTCCGAGAGCGAGGCGATCCAGCGTGTCGCCGCGGCCTTGAGCCGGGGCAGTTGTTCGATGAACATGTTGAGGAGCGGCTCGATCATCAGGATCAGCAGCGCGATCAGGCTGGTCGTCACCAGCAGCAAGAGGATCGCAACCGCGACCCGCGGGATGCCAACGTCGGTCAGGCGTTCGGCCAAAGGTGAAACGACGATGCCCAGAACCACCGCAAAGACGATGGGCGCAAGCAGTTGCTGCCCCAGTTGCAAGGCGCCGGTCAAGGCGATCACGGTAAGGATCAGCAACATCACGCGTTGCGCGCGTTCGCTG
This sequence comes from Mameliella sp. MMSF_3455, assembly GCF_030733205.1. Lineage (GTDB taxonomy): Bacteria > Pseudomonadota > Alphaproteobacteria > Rhodobacterales > Rhodobacteraceae > Antarctobacter. Next base: position 75,629 of record NZ_JASHJL010000010.1, on the reverse strand, counting down.
AGAACGGTGGTGAGCATGGTCAGGTCTCGCAGATCAATCGTCGCCGTGACTGTCACGGCCCAAGCCAGGCAGAAGCGCGCCGGCCAAGGCGCCTGCCCCAAGGACCAGCGCCCCGGCTGTCAACATCGGTGCGCGGCTTTTCGGGGCATCATCCTTGGCAGAGCCGGAGGATCGTGCCCCCGTTCCCGTTGCGAACAGGCCCACGCCAAGGCCGATCAGCGCCGCAGCCGTCGGGTTGCGGCCCGCCGCGCCGACAGCGCCCCGGCCCAGACGTCCGGCCTGTCCCATCGCGGCCCCGGTCAGCGGCGCGGCGATGGCGCTTTTGCTGGTGCTTCCGCCCAGCGCCTCCAGCGCGATTTTCAGCCGGGCGCGGTCTTCGGCCGCCCGCATTTCGAGTTTCTCGATCTCAGCCACGGCGGACCTCCTGCAGGGTTTCCAGATCGCGTTTGACGTTGTTCAGGCTGCGCTTGGGCGTCAGGACCCGGGCGTTGATCCGTTTGCGGGCGATCAACACGCAAATCAGGGCAAGCACCAAGAGGCCGCCCCCCATTCCGCCCGCAGCCTCGACCAGCGTCAGGCCGCGCGTTTCCATCCAGGCGATCCCGGCGGTCGCGAGCGCATTCACTCCCGCGATGATCAGGACCAACGCCAAGGCGTAGAACACCAGGCCCGTCCCGGCCCGCGACAGGTTCTCCCCGATCTCGGCCCGCGCAAGCCGCATCTCGCTTTGCAGCAGGGAGGTCACCTGGCGCAGGACCTCGGTCAGGATGCGCGGTGCGTCGCGCAGGTCAGGACCGCTCATCATGTTCCTCCATCTGCATCCGTGTCAGAAGGTTGCGGTGATCCTGAGCGGGTGGGTGGGCGCCTCGGGCGCCGCTGTTGCGCGGCGCCCATGCATCGCGCACCTTGGTGTCGCGGGGCGGCAGATATGTTCCGCGCCGCTGCGCACGGCGACCGGCTGCGTAACCGGCCAAGGCGGTGGCCGCCAAGGCGAGTGCCGGATACCGGCGGGCCACGCCCAGCGCCTGCGAGATCAGCCCCGCGGGACCGCCCGCGCCGGCGCGCAGCGCCAAGGTGCCCGCGTCGCGCGCAGCTTGCTTTTTTCCGGTAGAGCGAGAGGGTTTGCGGTCTTGCGTCTTGCGGGTCATCGGAAGGTGTCCCCTGGATTGCGTCCGTTGCAAAATGAACTGCCGGCGGCGCGAAAGGTTCCGCCTTCGGTCGCCGAACCGTCCGCCGAAAGGAAAAGGGCGCCCTTTTCAACGGCCAAGTCACTGGCAGATCATCCCTTCTTGCGCATTGCCAGTCCCAGCAGGAGCCCGACACCAACGGCACCGGCAACAGCAAGGACAGGGTTGTCCCGCACCATCTGCGTGGAGTGGCGCGCGGCACGCTCGATCTCGTCCCGGCCTTCTTCGATGGCCCGGTCGATGGACGCCTGCGCCTCGTCCAGCCGTTCGCCTGCGGCGCGGGCATAGGCGGCGCCTGCCTCTGCGGCGTCGGAGGCGCCGTTGCGATGGCGGTCTTGGGTGTTCTTGCTCATGTCGTCCGTCCTTTGTCAGTGACCTTGGAAGATGCGCGGCCCGGACCGTGCCGGGCCGAGGCTCAAGTCATCCTCGGACCACGCGCGCCACCAGCGACACGACGAAGAGAACGAGGAAAACGAAGAACAGGATTTGCGCAATCCCGGCAGATGCGCCGGCGATGCCACCGAATCCAAGTGCAGCAGCGATAAGTGCGATGATGAGGAACGTCAGGGCCCAGCCAAGCATGGTAAGTCTCCTTGTGTTTTTCCCTATGCGCCGTCCGTGGCGCTCTGGCAAAGGAACGTGCCCTGCCGCATAAAGGTTCCCGCCTTCCTGGTCGGAGACATGCCAACCTCCCGGGCGGAGAGGCAAAAAAACGCCTGAAGGGGCTTTCTTTTGGCCTTTCAATCCTACTTACCCAAGGTGATGCATTGATGATTGGGTTGGTCCGATGAAAGATACTCCGGAATTCACGACAAAGGTTGAGGACGTGACCCACCAAGACCGGCTTCGGGACCGGGAACGCCTGCAGGCGCTGGAACGGACCGGGCTGATGGACAGCCCCGCACCCGGAGCACACCAACGAGCCGCGCGCATCGCTGCACGCCTGATGGATGTTCCCGTCAGCCTCGTGTCATTCGTGGACGACGAACGGCAATTCTTCTCCGCCCAGACCGGGCTGACCGGAGACGTCGCCGAGCAGCGCGGTACGCCGCTCAGCCATTCCTTCTGCCAGCACGTCGTCTCTTCCGAGGAACCGCTGGTTGTGCCGAACGCAGAGGCCGACAGCCGGGTCTGCGACAATGGCGCGGTCCGGGACATGAATGTCAGGGCCTACCTCGGCGTGCCGATCCGGTCCCCCGACGGCCATGTGCTGGGGTCGTTTTGCGTCATCGACGACAAGCCGCGCGACTGGACGCCAGATGACATCGCCAATATGCGCGACATCGCAGACATGATCGAATCCGACCTTCGCCTGCGAGAGACGCTCGAAGAGCGCGATATCGTCATGCAGGAGTTGACGCATCGCGTGAAGAACCTCTTTACCGTCATCAACAGCATCCTGCGCATGGAGCGCAACGCGCACGAGACCGCCGAGGCCCTGGCGGCAAGCGTGGGCGCGCGGCTCAAGGCGTTGAGCGATGCGCATGAGATGATCGTGCCCGTTGTCAACGTTCGCCGCAGCGAAGGGGCGACCACCACGCTGGATGCACTGACCCACAAGCTCTTGGCGCCGCATGGGTCGGGACACGAGACGCGGATCACAATCGACGGCGAACATGTGCCCGTGGGGCCCAAGGCCGCGGTCTATCTGACACTAGCCCTGCACGAGCTGGCGACCAATGCGGCCAAGTATGGCGGCCTCTCCACCGACGGCGGGCAGCTAACGGTGAAATGGGAACGCAGCGGGTCCGAAGACGTCGTCATCAACTGGGAAGAGACCGGCCTGTCCTGGGACACCGAGGCCCGGCCGCGTTCGGGTTTCGGCTCTCGTCTTCTTTCGATCGCGGTCGAGGGGCAGCTTGCGGGTGAGATGACCACCCAGATAGAAGCGGGCATGTTCCAGAGACGGTTGCAGATTCCCCTGACCAGCCTGCAGGCCTGAGCCTCGAGAAAATCTTGGGAACCAATTCGGGACTTGCGGCATTCGCCCTTAGGGGACTGTAATTTCAGATGGGGTTACTGCATGAGCAGGCAACGGCGAAATCCGCGTGAGCGGCGCGTGGGATCGGGGACATGTCCCGTCGTGCACCGACGGCATGTGCCCCAGATAGCGGCCATTGCCGCCCCGCGTGTCCTCGCCCGTCCCCTTGTCTTTGCGTCCCGCCTTTCATGCCCAAGCGTCTGAACAGCCTCTATCGACTTGCACGCAGCCTGCCGGCGCGCATTGCCTGCCTGATGACCATTGCGATGTTGCCGGTGGGTCTGATCGCAGTCTACCAGACCCAGGCCGTGATCGAGAGCGCGCGCGAACAGAACCGCGCCGCGCTGATGGCACAGTTGCGCGCCGAGGCCTCGCCTCAGGCCGAGACCATCGAAAGCGCCCTGGCCGCGGCACAGGGGCTTTCGGTGCTGATCACCAAGCTCGGCGCGGAAGACTGCAGCGACATCCTGAAGGGCTTTGTCGAAAGCAACGAGACCTATGCCTTTGCCGGGTTCATCGAATCCTCGGGCTGGCTGACCTGCAGTTCGACCGCCGACCGGATGGACCTGTCGCGCCGCGCGCCGTTCAAGACCGTGATGGCCCGCGGCGGCGACAGCGTGCAGGTCAATCCCGAGGGCGCCGTGACGGGGCGCGATATCGTCATGGTGACGCATCCCGTGCGCGAAGGCGGCGAGATGGTCGGCTTTGTCTCGTTGTCGATCCCCCACGCGACCCTGAATGAAACCCTGGAAGATCCCGACCACGACGGGGCATTGCGGCTGGCGGCGCTGGACATCGAGGGCGAGATCCTTGCCGCCTCGCTGGGACGTGACGCAGCACCTGACTACCTGCCGCGCGACATGGCCATGTCCGAGATCCTCCGGGAACCGGGCCGGACATTCCGCGCGGTCAGTGGTTCGGGCGAAACGCGCTATTTCGCCGTCACGCAGATGGTGCCGGGCAAGGTCATGCTTCTGGGCAGCTGGCCGCTTTCGGCCGTGCCCGATGCGGATAGCCGGCTGCAAAGCGCGATTGCCACCTCGCTGCCAGTGCTGATGTGGCTGGCCGGGGTCGGCGTGGCCCTGTTCGGCATCCAACGGCTCGTGATCCGCCATGTCGCGCAACTGCGCAACGCGATGCGCCGCTTTGCCCTGGGCGAACGCCAAGAAACGACGCTGGACCTGCGCGACCCTCCGGCGGAACTGGAGGAGGCGCAGCGCGCCTTCAACCGCATGGCCTTGCTGATCGCCGAGGGCGAACAACGCCGCGAACAGGATCTCAAAGACAAGGAAGTGCTGCTGCGCGAGGTGCATCACCGGGTCAAGAACAACCTGCAACTGATCGCCTCGATCATGAACATGCAATCGCGCGACCTGGAAACCGACGAGGCCAAGCACGTCGTGTCCGAGCTGCAGCGCCGGGTGCGCGGCATGGCGGTGCTGCACCGCGCGCTTTACAACACGCCGACCAGCACGACGGTGGACGCCGCCGACCTGGTGCAGGCGGTGGTCCGCGATACGCAGGACCTCGTCGGCGCGCGCGGCAAGATCGAAATCGACACCGCGCTGGAGCATGTGGCCCTCTATCCCGATCAGGCCATCCCCCTGTCGCTGTTCGTGGCCGAGACGCTGAACACCGCGATCCGGCAAACCTGCAACGCGGACCCGCGCGACCGGATCGGCGTCCGGCTGTCTTCGGGCGGCGGTGACGAGGTGCAGCTGTGTATCGACAGCTCCCCCGCCGACCCCCTGGCCGCCGGGGCAGAGGCACCGCTCCCGGACGGCATGGCGCAGAAGATGATCGCCGCCTTTCTGCGGCAATTGGACGGAAAGATGGAAACCACATCGGATGATGGACGTTACCGGGTGACAGTCATATTTCCACGCGCCGCCTACGGCGCCTGACAGGGGGGCCGGATGGCCGGCGACTTCGAAGTGATGATCACGGCCGACGAGGCCTGGCCGGCATTCGAGCGGGCGGTGCTGGCTGCACGCAAGCACGTGGTGGCCGGTTTCCGGATCTTCGACCTGTCGACCAAGCTGCGCAGCGCCGAGGCCCGCGAGATCGGCACGGACTGGTTCGACCTGCTCGCCCATGCCGTGCAGCGCGGCGTGCGGATCAACCTGACCGTCAGCGATTTCGACCCGGTCATGGCCACTGAACTGCACGAACTCAGCTGGCGGACCGTGCGACAGGGTGTGGCCCTGTCCGAGGCGACAGGCGCGGGCAAGGATCTGCTGAACATCCGCGCTCACCAGCACAGCGCGCGCGCCGGGATGCTGCCGCGCCTGGCCTTCCTGCCAGCGGTCCTGCGCCGACGCTGGGAACGCCTGCGCGAAACGACCCCGGTCGAACGCCGGTTCGAGGCGGTCGGCCTGCAACGGACCGTCATGCCGAACCTGCACACGGTGTCCCATCACCACAAGGCGGCCGTTGTCGACGACGAATGGCTTTATGTCGGTGGGTTGGACCTGAACGAAAGGCGCTACGACACCCCAGATCATGATCGACCTGCGCGGCACACCTGGTCTGACGTGCAGGTGATGCTGCGCGGCCCCGAGGCTGCTGCCGCACGTGCGCACCTCGAAAGTTTTCAAAAGGTGACCGAGGGCCGTGCGCCGCCGCCGCCCTGCCCCGGGCTGAAACGGACATTGTCGGCGCCTCGGCGCCTGCAACTGCCTTATCTCTCGCCCCGCACTCTGGTGTCCGAAATCGAGGAGGCGCACCTGGAGGCCTTTCGCAAGGCACACCACCTGGTCCATATCGAGACCCAGTTCATCCGCTCCAGCCGGATCGCCGAGGCGCTGGCAGAAGCCGCAACGCGCAATCGCGACCTGAACGCCATCATCGTCATGCCGGGACTGCCCGAGGACGTGGCCTTCGACTCCTCCGAGAGCCTGGACGCCCGCTATGGTCTTGCCCTGCGCCAGCAGGCGGTTGCCACCCTGCGCGAGGCGTTCGGCGACCGGCTGACGATCGCGACGCCGGTGCGCCCGGTGCTGGCCGCCCGCGATAGTTGCGAGACGCTGGCCGGGTCGCCGCTGATCCATGTGCACAACAAGGTGCTGATCCGCGATGCGGCCTCCGTCCTGATCGGGTCTGCCAACCTGAACGGGCGGTCGATGCGCTGGGATACGGAACTGGCGGTCGAGATCACCCAGCCGGACCGCGTGGCGCGGGCGCGTCACCGGCTGTTGTCGCACTGGTGGCATGAACCGCTTGCCCCAAAGGCGATGTCGCCGGACACGCTTTATCCCCTGTGGCGCGACGAGATCCGCCGCAACGGCCTGCGTCGCCCCGAGAACCGGAGCGGTTTCCTGGTGCCCTTCGACGCCGCAGAAGGCGCCGATCTGGCGCAGGAACTGCCTGGCGTGACCGAAGACATCGTCTGAGCAGGGAACACCGGCCCGCATTCGCGCGTTGGTTTCTTGCCAGCGTGCAGAGCGAACGCGCTCTGCGCGCCGGGCAGTCGCTGCCTGCGAGCAGCCGACTGGCCGCCCCGATGTCACCACGGACAACAAAGGAGGATCACGACATGATGAGAGCCAAGGGCGTGCCGCATGGCACCTGGGTGCTGATCGCCGATGGAGAAAAGGCGCTGTATCTGGTGAACAAGGGCGACAAGGCGCATCTGCACCTGGTGGTGCGGGACCGCGCGGATCAGGAAAATCCCAAGGCACAGGACTGGGCCGAGAACCGCCCCGGCCGTTTCAACGACGGGCCCGGCGCACAGCGCTCCGCCGTGGATGACACCGATTGGCACGAGTTGGAAAAGGAACGCTTTGCCAAGACCATCAGCGAGGACCTCTACAAGGCCGCCCATGCCGGCAAGTTCGACCGGCTTATCATCGCTGCAAGCCGCCCGGTGCTGAGCGCTCTGCGCGAGGAAATGCACGAGGAGGTCGCCTCCAAACTGGTGCTGGACCTGCCGAAGGTACTGACCAACCATCCGCTGGACGAGATCGAGACTGCGATCACCCGCGCTCTGGAAGACGCCGCCTGAGGTGGAACGGATCGCCCTGCGGGGCGTTCTACCAACAGAGGCCCGGAACGGCTCCGGGCAATGAGATGCAAAGGAGATATCCGATGGACAGGGATCGCCTCGAAGGAAAATGGACCGAGATCAAAGGCCGTCTGCGCGAAGCCTATGGCGTGCTTTCGGAAGACGAACTGGAAGAGGCTCGCGGCGACCGCGAGCAGTTGGAAGGCAAGCTACAGCAGCGGCTGGGCCAGACCAAGGACGAAGCCCGCAAGACGCTGGACGACATCCTGGCAAAGGTCTGAACAACAAACGGCTGACACGACAAAAGGCCCGCCACTCCGGCGGGCCTTTTTCGTATTCAGGGGGCACTCATGCGGGCGAGAGGATTTGCGACCGGTCTTCTGAATAGGCCAATGCAGCGCGGCTTAGCGCGCGAAAGATCGCGCGCTGCCGATGTGCATAAAACAGGTGTTCGGGATGCCACTGCACGCCTAGCGCAAAGGGATCGTGACAGCGTTCGATGGCCTGCACCATGCCGTGCGTATCGCGCGCGGCGACGCGAAAATCCCGGCCCAGCCGATCGACGGCCTGGGTATGCAGGGCATTGACGGCCATCGGCGCCTCACCCGACCAGGCTGCCAGTTGCGTCCCTGCTTGGACATGTACCTCGCGCCGCGGCAGGATGGTCTTGATCGGCTGGGCCTCGGGATAAAGGGACCAGGCATCCTGGTGCAGAGTCCCGCCCGCCGCGACGTTGAGCATCTGTGCCCCGCGGCAGATGCCCAGCACGGGAATGCCGCTGGACAGCGCCTTGCGTGCGATGTCGTGTTCCATTGCGTCGCGGTCGTGGTCCAACCGCGCGGTCACTTCAAGACGGGCACCGTACAGATCGGGCGAGATGTCGTCGCCGCCACCGATGATGACGCCGTCGACGCGGTCAAGGTCGATGTCCGACCGCGTTGTCCACCGCAGGGCACGCGCCCCGGCCAACCAGAGATTCAGTCGCACCAGCGGAAAAATGCGCCACCCCGAACGTGTCGAGGTGGTCACTGCGATCAAGGGGCGGCTCACCGGAACAGCTCCTCGCCGTTCTTGCCGATCACCTGGATCACTTCCTCTACCCAGCGCCCGCCATGTCCGCCACCACGCCGCCAGGCCTCGTGCAACCTGTCAAAGCGCGCTTCGTCCGTCGCCAGCGCTTCGACCAGCCACCATCGTTCCCATTCGTCCGCGATCGACCATTCCGGCTCATCCAGGCGGCAATCCGGCAGGCGAAAGTGAAAGGCAGGACGGGCGCCGCTGGCCTCCTTTCCGAAGGTCGCCGCAAACCCATCGGGGTCATGCGCATGCAGGATCGGCAAGAGATCCAGCCCGTAGTTCCGCCCGTGGAGATGTTTGTGAACCAAGTCCCGGAGCACCGCCAGGTCCAGATCCTCGGCTGTGACAAGCGCATCGGTGAACTGCACGGGCCAAGGATCGACAAAGGGAAGGATGCGGCGCGACATGTCCAGCGGGCGCCAGTCGCGCAGCCAAGGTTCCAGAAGGCCATAGGCGACCACCGTACGCAGCATGTAGGGATCGTCGTATCCGGTGATCTCGGGATTGAAATGGATGCCGAACCCGGCAAATAGGCTGTCAGACGTACCCTTGCCACCAGCGTTTCGAAGAGCCTCGGTCAGGTCCAGCACCCGGTCCATCTGCTCTGGCGTCAATGGGGGCGTGACCACTTCGACGGGCACGACGGCGCGGGCGGCATCCAGCACACCTTCGGGCAGGAACTGCTGTCCGGGCTTTGCATACCGCGTGTCCAGCTCGACGCAGATCGTGCCAAGGCCACTGTCCTCGATCGTGAACAGATGCTGCCCCTGTTGCTTGACCACGCCGCCCAGCGTCCGGGCCACGATCTGCGCGGTATTTGCCTCGTCAACTCCCGAAAACTCTATTTCGATTCCGCAACGGCGCAGTTTGCCGGCACGCGTTTTCTCATTGGGCAGGGCGCGAAACCCGCCGACACGATTGCTGTTGTCCATGCCTGCGCAACGCTCCTTCCCCCCTGCCGGTTCCCGAAAAAACCGGCGCATTTTAGTGGCAGCGGCGCGAAACAAAGGGAACCGCCGCGGGCGCCGGGCGTTTCATCCCTGAACAGTTTCGCACTTTCGAACCCGCCGGCAATGCAAAACCGCCAAGCCGGTCGCATGCGGGACAAGTATGCAGGAGACGAAGCGATGGCCAAGCAACACGGCCCCTCGATCGAGGACGACGAAACCTACCAGGCACTGCGCGACAAGGGCTACGCCAAGCCGAAGGCCGCGGCGATCGCCAATGCACAGGCGAACGACAACATGGCCCCGTCCCGCAAGGGCGGCAAGGCGGCCCCCTACGAAGAGTGGACCCGCGATGAACTGTACGACCGGGCGCGTGAACTGGATGTCGATGGCCGTTCGAAGATGACCAAGTCGGAACTGATCGACGCACTGCGCGGCTGAACCGCGACACGAAACCGAAAGGAGACTATCATGGGTATCGAAATTGCAGGTTTGGGCGGATTGATCCTGTTGGGCCTCGCGGTCTGGGCAATCGTCAACATCGTCAATTCCAGCGCAAGCACCGGCGGAAAGGTCCTGTGGACGCTGTTCGTGCTGTTGCTGCCACTGCTGGGCTTCATCATCTGGCTGATCGCGGGCCCGCGCGCCACGCGCCGCCTGGCCTGACCGAACTGCCAGATCCGATCACGGAAAAGGCCCAGGCTGGTACAGCCTGGGCCTTTTCATATGCGGCGGTCAATCAGCGTATGTCACAGCTCCGGTGCGCCCGTCGATCTGTGTCTCTGCCCCTTCGGGCGCATCAGCGCTCATGGTGATGTAGACCAGTAGACCTGCCAACAAGAGCGCCGCGACCGCTCCTGCGGTTCCGATGCCGGTCAATGCAGGACGATGGCGGCGCGTTTGTCTTTCGATGTCGGTGTCAGGTGGGGACATTTTGCTTCCTCTGCAGTTGTTCGCAAGGAAACGCCGACCTCTCTCCTTGCGTTCCGCGACACCTTGTCCGGAACCTTTCCGGATGCTGTTCGTTGTCTGATTAACCAACGAAAAAGGAGACTTAGATGACTGACTCGCTGAAGGTCGTTCCCACCGAAGATTCCGTTTCCACCGGGGTCAAGGACACCGAAACCCTGGCAAGCGGCCTGTCGGACGTATTGGCCGACACCTACCGGTTGCTGTTCAAGACCCACGCAATTCACTGGAACGTCGAAGGGCCGCTGTTCTTTTCCGTGCACAACCTGACCGAAGAACAGTACCAGGATCTCTTTGCTGCGGCTGATGAGCTGGCCGAACGGATCCGCGCCCTGGGCCATCTTGCACCGGCGCGCCTGGACGACATCACCAACAGATCGCGGGTCGACGACGTGTCCGCCAAGGCGACAACCGCCGACATGATCGTGGAACTGGCCCATGATCACGAGAAACTGGCACATCGGCTGCATGCGCTGATCGCCTTGGCCGACACGCATCGTGACCCTGTGACCGAAGACTTGGCGACCGCGCGCAGCGCCTTTCACGAAAAGGCAGCCTGGATGCTGCGCGCTCTGGCAAAAAGCTGAGGCACCGACCTGCGCAAACAAAAGGCCCGCCGAAACCGGCGGGCCTTTTCTTGTTCGCACCAGCGATCCGGTCAGCGGATCAATGTCTCTGTCGAGGCAAAGAACAGCGCCTGGCTGACCGCCGACCGCACCTGGTTTTCGGTGTACGGCTTGGAAATCAGGAAGGCCGGCTCCGGCCCCTCGCCTGTCAGCAGACGTTCCGGGAAGGCGGTGATGAAGATCACCGGCCGCTCTCCGTCGCGGTCAAGGATCTGGTTGACCGCGTCGATACCGCTGGAATCATCCGCCAGCTGGATGTCCGACAGGATCAGGTCCGGGGCTTCGCTGCCGGCAAGATCCAGCGCCGCCGCCTCGGTCCGGGCGACCCCGGTCACACGGTGTCCCATGTCCATCACGATGCTTTCAAGATCCATCGCGATGACCGCTTCGTCCTCGATGATCATGATCTTGCCGGAAATCGCATCGCGCATCTCCAGGAAGGCCGTGTCGACATACTGTCCCGCTTCCTCGGCCGAGACCTGCATGATCTGGGCGACCTCCTCGATCGAGAATTCCTCGATCGTGTGCAGCAAAAGCGCCTCGCGCGTGTTTTCCGTCAAGCGCGACAGGTGTTTCTGCGCCCGCGCGGCCAGCCCCGTTTCGCCCCCATCTTCGACCGGCATGCCCGAGGACATCCAGATCGCATGGAACACGCGGAACAGCGCGACCTTGTCGGTTAGGCCCGCATCGTACAGTTCGGGGTCGTTCAGGATCGCCTCAAGCGCTGCAGCGGCATAGCGGTCGCCGCTGTCTTGGCGCCCGGTGAGTGCGCGGGCGTAGCGGCGCAGGTAGGGAAGGTTGCCGCCGATTGCGGTTGTCATGTCCGAAGATGACTGAGCCGTCATGCTTGTTGCTCCAAATATTAGTGCTACCTATGGAACCGAACGCAGGCTGCAACGTTTTGGTTCCGTAATGAGGCGTTGCGAGATCCAAAGATGACAAGACACATGACGCGAAAACAACTCAATTCAAGAGTCGTCGATGAAATCGACCGGAACTTGAGGCAGGCCTTCGATGATATGGCCCAACAGCCCGTGCCTGATCGGTTCACCGATCTGCTGGCACAATTGAAGGCTGCCGAAGAAAAGAAAAGCAGCGGGGGCCAGCAAGATGCGTGACCCCCGCGAGGAACTGACCGATCATATCGGCTCGTTGCGCGCCTTTGCGCTGTCGCTGACCCGGAACGCCGCGACGGCGGATGACTTGGTGCAGGAGACGCTGGTCAAGGCATGGACGAACATCGACAGCTTTCAGCAGGGCACCAACATGCGGGCTTGGCTGTTCACGATCCTGCGCAACACGTTCTATTCGCTGCGGCGCAAGCGCAAGCGCGAGGTCGAGGATGCCGACGGCACGATGGGTGAAAGTCTTGCGACCAAACCGGATCACGATGGCCGTCTGAACCTCCGCGATTTCAAGGTGGCCTTTGACCAGCTGCCCGATACCCAGCGCGAGGCGCTGGTGCTGATCGGCGCTCAGGGCCTCGCCTACGAAGAGGCGGCAGAGGTCTGCGGCGTCGCTGTGGGCACGATCAAGAGCCGCGTGGGCCGCGCCCGCACCCGCCTTGCTGAATTGATGGAACTGTCCGAGGAAGAAAGCCTCGAGATCACGGACTCCGTCACGCAGGGCGTCGTGGGGTCTCGCCCGGCCGCCTGATCCGTTTCGCCGCCTCACACAACTCGGCCCGCCTGATGCGGGCCGTTTTTTCGTTTCAGACCTCTGCGCGCGCGCCCACGCGTGCGCGATGCGGGCCAAAGGCGCAGGCCAGCGCCAGGATGATCCCCGAGACGGTGGCAATCATGCCCGCAGCGCTGACGGCATTTTCGCCGCCCAACCAGAGCGGCCCGTAGCCCGCCAGGACATACCCAAGCACCGCAGATATCACGGCGAACAGCACCGACCACCAGACCTGCCGCTCCAGCCCGTTGGTCATCATCCTCGCCGCCGCAGGCGGGCAGATGAACATGGCGATCACGATGATCGACCCCACCGCGTCGAAGGCGGCCACCGCAGCCACCGCAGCCGTGATGACCAGCCCCATGCCGATCGCACCCACCGGCAGGCCCAAAGCCTGGGCAAAGCCCTCGTCAAATGTGGAAATCTTCAGCCAGCGCCAGAAGACCAGCGTCAGCAGGATCACGCCCGCGCAGACCACGGCAATGCGCGGCAATTCTTCGGGCACGCCGGCCAGCGCCCAGGGATCGATCAGCGAGGACCAGTCCGTCGCGCGCAGCCAGACCAGCGATTCAAGATTGCCCATCAGCGCGTGCTCCACGTCCAGGTGGACGCTGGACGTATCGCTTTGTTCAAGCAGCAAGACGCCGCCGGCAAAGAGCGTGGTAAAGGTCACGCCCATCGCCGCGCCCGGCTCGATCCGGCCAAGGCGCTTGATCGCCTCGATCAGAACAACCGCCACCACGGCGGCCCCGGCGGCCCCCAACAACATAGGGATCGCAGCCACGACGCCTGTTAGCAGAAAAGCCACCACGATCCCGGGCAGGACAACATGGCTGATGGCATCGCCGATCAACGCCTGCCGCCGCAGGATCAGGAAATTTCCCGGCAGGGCGCAGGCGACAGAGGCCAGCACGCCGATCAGCATCGGCGTCAGAGAGAACATGACGAATTCGCTGCCCATCACGGCCCCTCTCGTTTGGCGCGCGGACCGCCGATGCGACGGTCGAACTCGGCAATCTCGTCAGGGGCAAAGACCTCCTCGATCGGTGTCAGCCCGTCATAGCGCCCGGCCAGCCCGGTATCCTGATGGATTTCGCGCGCAACGTCCCAACGGCGTTCGTCGCGGGCGATCTTCGCCGCCTGGGCCCGTCCCGTTTCGGTGGCCACGCCATCTGCACGGATCAACCCCTCACCCCGCAGGACACGCAGGGTCAACTCGTCATGGATCGGCTCCCGTCGTGCCAGCGCCAGCAGCCCTTGCCGCCGGTGCACCTTGCGCTGAAAGCGCCGATGCCGGAACACCGCCGCGGCCACGCCGCGTGCGGGCGCCAGGAACAACGACAGCAGGAACAACAGCGCGGCGACCAGCACGATGATCGGCCCGGTGGGCAGATCGGGGGCCGAGGCCGAAAACGCCGCGCCCAGGTAGCCGGACACACCGCCGATGCCCCCGGCGTACCAGATCAGAGACTGGCTGCGCTCTGTCCAGAACCGGGCGGTGACCGGCGGGATGATCAGCATCGCCACGATCAGGATCAGCCCGACGATCTTGAGCCCGATCACAGTGACCGCCATGACCAGCGCCATCATCAGCCGGTCGATCCCCGGCACGTTGACGCCGCTCGCCGCCGCGTATTCCGCGTCAAAGGCCACCAGCGTCATCGGCCGCCGCATCACCCAGGTCGCCAGAACCGCCAATGAGCCCCCCACGGCGATCACGATGGCATCCTGGAACAACATCCCGGCGGTCGAGCCCAGCAGAAAGCTCTCGAGCCCCGCCTGGCGGCCGGAACTCATGGTCTGGATCACGGTCAGGATGACGATCCCCAGCCCGAAAAAAACCGAGAGCACCGCGCCGATGGCCGCGTCCTCGCTCAGCCGGGTGCGCCGGGTCATCCATTCCACCGCCAAGAGGCCGATCCCGGCGGTCACGGCAGACCCGGTCAACAATCCCAGCAGGTTGCGCCCGTCGCCGCCCAGCCAGACCATCGCGATGAAGGCAAGCCCGACGCCCGGCAGCGTGGCATGGGCGACGGCGTCGGAGACCAGCGCGCGCTTGCGCAGGAAAAGAAAAGTCCCGGCGGCGCCCGCAGCAAAGCCCAGCAGCGCGGCGCCCACCGCGACCAACGCCGCGTTGTAGCCCGCCTGCAGCAACAGCGCCTCGATCAGCGGTGTCACGCGCCCTCCACCAGATTCAACTGGTCGATGTGCGTCGCGGCCAGGCGCCCGCCATAGGTGGCATTCAGCGTTTCTCCGTTGAAGGTGGTCGCAACGGGCCCTTCGGCGATGCGGCGCACGTTGATCATGAAGACATTGTCGAAATAGTCGCGCACCGTGGCCAGGTCATGGTGGACGCAGACCACCGCCTTGCCTTCGGACTTGAGCGATTTCAGCACGTCGATGATCGCCCGTTCGGTCGCGGCGTCCACCCCGGCAAAAGGTTCGTCCAGCAGGTAGAGATCCGCGTCCTGCGCCAGTGCCCGGGCCAGAAAGACCCGTTGTTGCTGACCACCGGAGAGCTGGCCGATCTGACGGTCGGCAAAACTGGCCATGCCGACCCGGTCGAGGCAGGACAGCGCCCGCGCCTTTAGCGCGCCGGTCAGCCGCCCCAGCAGGCCGACTTGCCGGTAAAGCCCCATCATCACCACGTCGATCACCGTGGTCGGGAAATCCCAGTCGACGCTGGCGCGCTGAGGGACATAGGCGATGCGCCCGCGAACCGTCTCGATCGGCTGCCCAAAGACGCTGACCTCACCCGAAAGCCGCGGGATCACGCCCAGTGCCGCCTTGAGCAAGGTCGACTTGCCGGCGCCATTCGGCCCAATGATGGCGGTCATCTCGCCCGCCGGAAACGCCGCGTCGACGGAAAATACAGCGGGCTTCTCACCGTAGGACACCGTCAGCCCGCGCAGGCTCAGGGCGGCATCCGGGCGTACCTGCGCCGCCGCCTGTCCGCCGGATGCGGCCAGGGTCACGGAAGGATCGGTCATCCGTTCAACAATCCTTTCATGCCGTCAGGGGGCACGTCGCCGCCCAGGGCCCCGGCAATGGTGGTCGCGTTGTGGTCGATCATGCCGATATAGGTGCCGACATAGGTGCCCGGCTCGCCCATCGCGTCCGAGAACAGCTCGCCACCGATGACAACCTCGTGCCCCTTGGCGGCGGCCCCTTCGATCAGCGCGCGGATGTTGCGGTCGGAGACCGAGCTTTCGACAAAGACCGCGCCGATCCGGCGATCCACCAGCACATCCACAAGATCCGCGATCCGGCGCAGCCCGGCCTCGGACTCGGTCGAGATGCCCTGGATGCCCATGACCTCGAACCCGTAGGCCTGCCCGAAGTAGTTGAAGGCATCATGCGCCGTGACCAGCACGCGGCTTTCCTCGGGCACGCTGGCAAGGATACCGGCGGCATAGGTGGCCAGTTCGTCCAGTTCTGCCAGGTGCGCGGCGGCATTGGCAGCAAAGACCTCGGCACTGTCGGGCCGGGCCGCGCTCAATGCATCGCGCACGTTTTCCACGACATGCTTCCAGAGATCGGGCACCATCCAGACGTGCGGGTCGAACTTGTCGTCGTAGTCGTCATGGGCCATCAGCAGGTCGCGCGGCATACTCTCGGCCACTGCGGTAACGGTGCCACGGTCGCCAAGGTCCTGAAGAAACTCCTCCATCTGCGCCTCGAGAAAGAGCCCATGCCAGAGCACCACATCCGCGCGGGCCATCGCCACGATGTCGCTGCGGGTCTGGCGATAGCTGTGCGGGTCGACACCGGGCCCCATCAGGCCACGGACCTCGACTAGATCGCCTCCGACCTGCCGCGCCGCGTCTGCGATCATGCCCGTGGTCGCGACCACGGTTGTCACGCCCTGCGCCGCCAGGCCTTTGGCCGACAGTGCCAACGGCAGGGTCGCCAGTCCGGCAAGAAGCTCTCGCTTGGTCAAAGTCACTGTGCACCTCCTCAAGACGACACCCCGGCGATGCACTCGCCGAGGCGTTTTCACCTGCGAGATATAGTGCGACTAATTCGCAAGAGTCAATGAAATTGAGAATTACTCGCAACTAAGAGGTCAGAAGCCATCCACGCGAACAAGTTTGCCCGTTTTTTCAGCATTTCCGCCGCCGCGGGTTTGCCCTGTGCAAGGCGTCTGCGGGCTTGAGCGCTGTCCGGTGCCGTGTCAGCCTGACCTCCTGTTGCGAAATGGCAGGAGGCGCGCATGGCGGAGGGGCTTGCGCATATCCGGCACTACCTCGAGCTGGACGGCAAGACACTGCTGGTCTGCGTCGGCGCCATGAAATGCGCCACAAGCTGGCTGCACGCCTACATGGGCGAATTGGAGGGCGTCACGCCTTCGCCGCTCAAAGAGCTGCATTTCTTCAACCGAGGTTTCCCGGAACATGCCCTGAGTGACATCGACCTTCTGGCAGTTCGTCGCCTGACGCTGTTCCTGTCGCAAGAGGGCCACCCGGCAGAGCATCTGGCCATTTCGCCGATGATCCAGGCTGCGCTGGATCGGGTACAGATGATCTACGACGACAACGCCTATTTCGGTCACATGGCCCGGATAAGCACGCCTCGGACACGGGTGATTTGCGATGTCACCCCTGCCTATTCGGTGCTGGGGACGGCCGGTTTTGCCCGGATGCGGGCCTTTTGCGCTACGCAGGACATCCGGCTGAAACTGTTGTTTGTCATGCGCGACCCTGTCGCGCGGCTGTGGTCGCAATTGCGGCACATGCAGCAGCAGGGCCTGACCGAAGACGCCACACAGGCCTGGAGCGACGCCCTGGGCGCGCCCGCGATTATGGCACGGGGCGACTATCGGGCGACGGTCACGGCGCTGGACGACTGTTTCGCGCCCGAGGATCTCTTGTACCTCTTCTACGAGGATCTGGCGGAGGGCGATGCCCTGCCCCGGCTATGTCACTTTCTTGGCACCAGTTGGCAGGCGCCGGGCCCCGGACTGCGCCGGAACGCCACCACGGTCGAGACCGCCCTGCCCCGTGACGCGCATGATGCCCTGGCCGCGGCCCTGGCGCCGCAATACGCGTTCTGCCGCGCACGGTTCGGCAGAGACCTGCCGGGGCAATGGCAAGGTTAACCTGACTGTCCGCAATGCGACGGATGCGGGATATTGGCAGGCACACCGCTGACACCGGTGCAGGCCTGAAACTTCCTTGACCAGTAGTCCCGCCCCTCGGTTCGGGGCGCCCATCCAGGAGACCAGACCCATGCCCGAAGACTGTATCATCATCGACGACATCGGCTTTCGTTTTTTCAGCGAGGACAACGGCCCCTTCATCTCAAATGACCGCGCCGTGCTGCAGACATTCGACCAACTGGCCGATCGCATCGTCCAGGAAGCCGCGTTCGACCACCTTGGCGCCGCCAGCGAGGCCGTTCAAACCGCCGCAAGCCGCAAATTCGCCGAAGCGCCGCAGGACCAACCGGATCCGCAGGACATCGACGATTACGTGCCCGGAGACGAGTTCTTTTTCTGAACAAGTGGCAATGTGCCGGAGCAAACCACTTGCATTCGGCGCATGATCTGGGGGACATGCCGGCAAGGCTGTCAATCTGTTGTGGAAAACTCGGGTTGCAGCTACATTGTTCAGCCTGCCACCTGAGGGAATCGCCATGACCCGCTTTGCCGCCCCCATCGCCGAACAGATCTGGGACATGAAATACCGCCTGAAACAGGCGGACGGCACGCCGCTTGACCTCAGCGTCGAGGACAGCTGGCGCCGCATCGCCAGGGCCCTTGCCACGGTCGAAAAGGACCCGGCCCACTGGGAAGAGCGGTTCTACGAAGCGCTTGAGGACTTCAAGTACCTGCCCGCGGGCCGGATCACCGCAGGCGCCGGCACCGACCGCAGCGTGACCCTGTTCAACTGTTTCGTCATGGGCACCATCCCCGACAACATGGGCGGCATTTTCGACCAGCTGCGCGAAGCGGCGCTGACCATGCAGCAGGGCGGCGGGATCGGTTACGATTTCTCGACCATCCGGCCCAAGGGCGCGCCCGTGGCAGGCGTGGCGGCGGACGCCTCCGGGCCGCTGTCGTTCATGGACGTCTGGGACGCCATGTGCCGAACGATCATGTCCGCAGGTTCGCGCCGCGGGGCGATGATGGCAACCATGCGCTGCGATCACCCGGACATCGAGGATTTCATCGGCGCGAAGGCCGACAGCGCGCGCCTGCGCATGTTCAACCTCTCGGTCCTGGTCACGGATGCCTTCATGGAGGCGGTCAAGGCGGACGGCCCCTGGGACCTGGTCTTTGACGGGGTGGTCTATCACACGCTGCCTGCGCGCGACCTGTGGAACCGGATCATGCGCGCCACGTATGATTACGCCGAGCCCGGCGTGATCTTCATCGACCGGATCAACCAGGCCAACAACCTCAGCTACTGCGAAACGATTGCCGCCACGAACCCGTGCGGCGAACAGCCCCTGCCCCCCTACGGCGCCTGCCTGCTGGGCTCGGTCAACCTGGCCCGGCTTGTGAACGCCCCCTTCACCGGCGATGCACACCTCGACGAAGAAGCGCTGGACGAGCTGGTCGCCACCGCCGTCAGGATGATGGACAACGTGGTCGATGCCTCGCGCTTTCCGCTGGAAGAACAGCGCCAGGAGGCCCTGAACAAGCGCCGTATCGGGCTGGGCGTGACCGGCCTTGCCGATGCCCTGCTGATGGTACGGCTGCGTTACGGATCCGAGGAAGCGGCGCGTCAGACCGAGTGCTGGTTGCACCGGATCGCCCGCGCCGCCTACCTGGCTTCGGTGCAATTGGCGAAGGAAAAAGGCGCCTTTCCGCTCTTTGACGCCGAGGCTTACCTGGACAGCGGCACGATGCTGGGCATGGACGAGGACGTGCGCAGCGCCATTCGCGAACACGGCATCCGCAACGCCCTGGTCACCTCGATTGCACCCACGGGGACGATCTCGCTCTATGCCGGGAACGTCTCGTCGGGGATCGAGCCGGTCTTTGCCTATGCCTACACCCGCAAGGTCCTGCAAAAGGACGGGACCCGGACCGAGGAAGAGGTGGTCGACTACGCGGTACAGATGTACCGTGAGACCTTCGGCACTGATGCCGCCCTGCCCGAATATTTCGTGAATGCTCAGACGCTGGCGCCACTGGACCATGTCCGCATGCAGGCGGCGGCGCAGAAATGGGTCGACTCGTCGATCTCCAAGACCATCAACTGCCCCGAGGACATTTCCTTCGAGGACTTCAAGGATGTCTACCTGCAAGCCTACGAGACAGGCTGCAAGGGCTGCACCACTTATCGTCCGAACGCGGTGACGGGAAGTGTTCTGAGCGTGGCAGAAGTGAAACCTGATGAGGTGTCTTGGGAGGAGTTTTCTTCTCGCATTCGCTCGCTAGCGGAAGCCAAAGGCATGAGCCTAGCAAAGCTATCAGAGGAAGCCGGTCTCGGGCGGAATTTTGTCCAGCAGATGCTAAAGAACAACAAAAAACCTTCGCTGGTAAACGCGACAAAGATCGCCAATGCACTTAATGTCGATATTACCGCTCTCTTGACCAATGAAACATCGCCCGAAGTTGCCGCAACCTCCGATGCCGAACCTCTGCAACCCCACGGCGATGTCGTTTACATGTCCGAACCTCTGGACCGGCCCCAGACGCTTGAGGGCGCGACCTACAAGCTGAAATGGCCCGACAGTGAGCATGCCATCTACCTGACGATCAACGATATCATCGTCGGCGGCCGCCGGCGGCCCTTCGAGGTCTTCATCAACTCGAAGAACATGGAGCATTTCGCCTGGACCGTGGCGCTGACGCGAATGATCTCTGCTGTCTTCCGCCGCGGTGGCGACGTAAGCTTTGTCGTCGAGGAACTGAAGGCCGTCTTCGACCCGCGCGGCGGCGCCTGGGTTCAGGGCAAGTACATCCCTTCGATCCTCGCAGCGATCGGCGGCGTCATCGAGCGCCACATGATCGCGACAGGCTTCCTCGAAGGCGAAGGCATGGGCCTGAAAAGCGACCCGACCGCCCAAGTGGTAAACCTGGACCAACCCCGCGGTCCGGCTTGCCCCAATTGTGGGCAATACGACATGCGCATGGTAGAGGGCTGCATGACCTGTGCCTCTTGTGGGCATTCGAAGTGTGGCTAGGCTATCGACCTTTCGACGGTGATATTGCCACTACCAATTAGTGGCCACCGGCGGGTTTCGGAGGTCCATTTCGCAAGCGAATAGGGTCAATCGGGCGTAGGCGCCCGATTTTCCGTTTTTTCGGCCTTTTCTCGCGGGAACGAGGGTTCGACTCTGTCCTGAGGGATATAGGCATCAGAAGCAGGCGGCAGAAACGGTTTTCGTAAACTTTCTCGGGCTTGATCGTGGCCGTGGCGTTCTTGGGTTGGCGGCGTAGTTTCCGCCGCCAGTTATCGCGGGCCACTTCTCCAGAACGAGCACAACAGCGACCGTTTCGAAGTCTGGCCGTGAAGTTGATTTACAATGTCGGCATGCCTTGCACCAACGAGCGCAAGGCATGCAAAAAGGGCGGCTTTCGCCGCCCTTGTCCGAGATGTCCGAGTATTTGTTATTGTGATCGCCAGAGCTTCAGCGCGTCTTCGATGCGCGTATAGGCTTGGATGACCTCGTGCTTCGAATGATGCCCGTCGCAAAACTGATGGCCGTAGGTGTCTGCGCGGGTGTCTTCGATCGTGTAGCCGAGCGCGAGAAACGCCTCGTGCGCCGCCTCGGTCAGTCGCGCGGGATGGCGCGGCGAAGTGATGACAGTCACGCCGGCGATCTCCTGTCCGATCTGCGTGTAGTGCCGGTCCACCCAGACGTGGACACGAGATAGGCTGTGCTTCTCGAAGAGCCACAGCGTCACGTCGCAGATGTCCTGCTCCATCCCGAACTGATCGAGATGGACGCTCAGGCGGCGCCGGCGCGCCAGTTGAAGGACACAGCGTGCCCCGGTCTCAGTCGGCATGACGGTATCGCCGGAGAAGCTCGCTGACGCGCGCGCCATGCCACCGGGTCATGTCGGAATCTGGCAGGCCCCTCTCATGCCCGATCCTGTCGAGCGACGTCGGCGCCTGGTCGGCCAGGATACGACGGATATCGCGCAGCGCGGCCTCGACGGCATCGGCATCCGGGATAGGCTGCCCGAAGGCACCATGCAGATCGCAGAGCGCCGCGAACCCACTCGGATCATCGAGCGCGTCGAGCAGGTCGCAGAGGCTCGCACCATGGCTGCGGAGGTGCTGCTCGACCGTGTAGGCAGCGCCAAGACGCGCCTCGGCGGTGTCGAGGGTGGTGGTGTTGAGCATGATGATCTCCCTTTCATGCGGTGCGAAAACGGTGCTGGTGTGCCTGATTCATCGGCGTCATGTTCCGTCGCAGGGAGATGCTTGGGCGTTAGCAGGGTCCTTTCGGTTGGTGTCGGTGGCTGGTCTTGGGTGCTGGTGACAAGAACATTGGTCGTTCATCGGAATGACGAAGAAGAAATCTGCCCTGCGTGCATCATTTTTTCTGTTCTTGGGCCGTACCGCCGCCGATGGTGCCCTGTCGGAAGGCTGCGCTTTGCGCTCCTCCCAGAGCATGACGCCGACCGTGCAAACTGCGCATGGTCGGCGCCGCAGTTCAGGCCGCGTCCTGCGCCGGGAGGGCAAGCGCCAGCGCATCCCGCTCATCGTCCAGTTCTCCGATCTCGACCAGGAGGTCGTAGAGCCGGTCGGTGAGCAGGCAGAGCTCTCCCACCTCGGGGCTGTCGGGGTCGAGGAGGATCCAGGACGACAGATCCGGTTCGAACTCGTCGATGACGGGATCGAGTGACAGCAGGCGGTGCAGGTCCACAAGCCTGCGCCGCGCCACCCGGTCGAGACGCGAGGCCTCGCGCAGCCCGGACATGAGGCGAAGGACGCGAGCCGTTCCGGCCTCCCCGTCGATCAGCCCGGCCGCTGTACACAGCGCGGCTCCGTGCTCGTCGAAATGCGCGCGAACGGCGTCGAGAGTCGGGTCTGCGGACTGGGTCGTCGAAGGTAGCTTGCGCAGCATGGTGGTCCTCCTGTTTGTTGCGCGTCTGCCGGTCCTGGCAGCATCAAGCCTGTCCGTTTCCTGGGATTCCTCTCGTTGCTCCTGCGGGTCGATTGACCATTGTTCCCGTCTCTTGATTGGAAGATTGGCCAACCGCCCGCAGCACGAAGAAAAAACTTCCGCCCTTTTCTACACCGCGGGCGATTTCCTCGGGTCAGAGCGGTTGATCGGCCCCGTGACGCCGATCGACTACTCTGGCAGAGAACCGCGGCGCGCCCCATCTAAAGACGCCGTCCTCGTCCCCGTCGGACGGCTCGCTGGGTGCAGGCTGAAACCGAGCGAGCCGCGAGAGGGATCCAAGATCCAACTTTTTCGATTTCCCACCACGGAAGTGTTTTGGTCCGGATCCTGTCGTTCCATTTCTTCCTTATGACGGACGGGCATGAGGATGCCGCCGAGGACTGCACGGTCGAGCGAAGAGAAAGGAGGCCGCACAAGATCCAGTCCGACTGGACGCTCGCAAGAAACCGTTGTGCATCACCGAAAACGCAGCGCGCTGCGGGGATCTGATCACTCCCCGAAGGTGATGGCATCCGCGTGAGCGGAAGCGACGACGTGCATCCGAGACGAAGTCCCATTCCGTCTGTCAAAGAAGTCCGTCCCTGGCGGTCTTCGAAGTCCCGGCCACCGACGGGAGACGACCACGAGCGCGGTGGCGCTCGTTTTCATGAGCAGAGGAAACGCACCGACGCTGATAGAGGGAGACGGAAATTCCAACAAGAGGACCACGCCGGATGGCGCCCCCGGGGCGTGACGACCCGGGATCGGCGGCGCACACAGTGCCGCGATAGGCGCTTGCCTACGGACTCCCACCGCCCCCCCCCGGCGGGCGGTTTGCCTCCGTGTGTTATCTCGGGACCAACTCAGGAACGCGCCCGGCCCAAAGTTGCCGTTCACCACCGGTCTCCTCCGCTGCGTTGTGGCCTGGGGGTCCGGACATTCGCTGCGCCGGCTAAATCGGGCGGCTGTCGAATTCACACTGCGCGGAGCTTGCTGTCATTCGCTGCCGCCAAATGAGAAACGTTTGGACGAACCGGCCTACTGGTGTGGTGGGCTGGGTCGCAAGTGAGACAGAAAGGGATCACGCCTGAGAAGCCACAGGTCGGACAAGTCAATGACAAGCCGCCTGGTCGCCGCGCTGCGGCTCCGCCCCGAACGAAGTCGGTGTTTGCGACCAAAGTCCATGCGTCCAGATCCCGACCAACCGGGGGCTTTGTGATATACTGATCCGATTGATGCATCGTAGGGAGGCGTTGCAGATGTTGGAAGAAGCTTTGATCAGGGATGTGCATGGCGCACAGATCCAGCATGCAGGCCCAACGCGGTCCGCGGACTGGGACGAGGTTCAGGAGTTCTGCCGGTCGGTCTATATGCCCTATCGCGTGCAACCGCTTGAGCGGTTATCGAGGCCGGACGCCACGATGATATCCGCCAGAGCCGGACGCGTGACGATGACGCGATTTTCCTATGGCACCGGTATTTACCTCGACCAGTTTGATCCCGAGGCCGGCAACATCCTCGTGCTCAACACCCTACGCGGCGCCCTGAATCACCAAAGCCTAGGCGCGCCGGTTCAAACCGGGGCGGGCGACAGTTTCGTCGTCGATTGTTCCCGAACCGACTACTGGCTGGAAGGCGATCCCGACCACATGCAGCTCAACCTCACCATCGCGCATCAAGTGATGGAGGAGACCGCTGAACGTTGGTTCGGTTTCGTCCCCGATGACCGGCTCTGGACCCGCCGGATCAAGTTCGGGGGGGCGAATTCGGCTTGGCTGAAGCTGCTGGGCTATGCAGCACAGAGCGTGAGTGAACCCGGGTCCCTTGCTGCTGACGGTCCGCTGGGACGACATCTGGAGGAAATCATTTGCCTTGAGCTTCTGCGTCAATGGGCGGCTGAGGCTGGTGTGCGACTTGATGACGGTGCGCGTGCGGCGGCGCCGCGATATGTGCGGCAGGCCGAAGAGATTTTCGAGACCGAGGCACGGCAGGCCCCCAGCGTCGGGGACGTGGCGCGACGCGTCGGTGTTTCGGCAAGGACCCTGTCTGGCGGCTTCACGCGCTTCCGCGGGGTGTCGCCGAGGGCGTTTCTCTCCGCGCGCCGGCTTGACGGGCTGCGTGCGGACTTGCTGGCAGCCTCGGGCGACAGGACCGTCGGCGAAATCGCTGCGGACTGGGGGTTCGTCAATTTTGGCGCTCTGGCCGGGCGCTATCGCGACCGATTTGGCGAGTTGCCGTCGCACACATTGGCCCGGTCACAGCGAAAACAAAGCCTGAACTGACTTTGCTTCCGATCTCGGACAGTGTCTGCCGGTCGCGGACAGACCGTCGAAAACTCGCGTCCTATCGTCCCTGACAGTTCATCAAGGGAGGAGACGATGACAGATCTCAAATCCAGCTGTGACGCCATTCTGAACGGTGTGGTTTCAAGTGACCCAAGGGTGCCGGGTGTGGTGGCGATGGTGACCGACCGTGACGGCAACATCTATTCTGGCGCCGCCGGGGAGCGGCGCCTTGGCGGCGATGCGATGACCGAGGACACGGTCATGGCCATCTTTTCGACCACCAAGGCGATCGCCGGGACGACAGCTCTTCAATGCGTTGAAGAGGGACTTCTTGACCTCGACGCGCCCGCGAAAACCTACGCGCCCGCGATTGGCGCGCTGCAGGTGATCGATGGCTTCGACGAAGCCGGGCAATCCCGGCTGCGGGCACCGAAAAGCGACATCACGACCCGGCAGCTCCTGCTGCACACGGCCGGCTTCGGTTATGATTTCTTCAATGAAACCTATGCCCGTATGGCAACCGATCACGGGCAGCCGTCGGTGGTGACCGGCTCCCGCGCCTGTATCGAGACGCCGCTTCTGTTTGATCCGGGTGAGCGCTGGGAATACGGCACCAATATCGACTGGGTCGGCCAGGTGGTCGAGGGCATCCGCGGCAAGCGGTTGGGCGAGGTGATGCGCGAGAGGGTCTTCGATCCGCTGGGCATGCAGGATATCGCCTTCACCCGAACCGACGCGATGAAGGCCAGAACGGCCACGATCCACGCCCGTGGCGAGGACGGTTCGCTGACCCCGATGGACGATTTTGCGCTTCCCGATGACCCCGAGGTTCACATGGGCGGGCACGGGCTTTACGGGACGGTGCCCGAGTACATGAAGTTCATCCGGATGTGGCTGAACGACGGAGCCGGGCCGAACGGGCGCGTCCTGAAACCCGAGACGGTCGAATGGGCTGTGAAGGGCGCACTTGTACCACCGCAAAAGGTGACGATGTTGCCGGGCGTCATCCCGACGCTGTCCAATGACGCCGAATTCTTCCCGGGCCTCGCCAAGGATTGGTCCTACACCTTCATGGTCAATTCCGCAGAGGCACCAACCGGGCGCCCGTCCGGCGCAATCGGATGGGCCGGCCTCGCCAACTGCTTCTACTGGATCGACCGCGCGGGTGGTTTCGGCGGATACTGGGCCACGCAGATCCTGCCCTTCGCCGACGCAGTGTCCTTCACCGGCTACATGGCCTTTGAAACGGCCGTCTATGAGGCCCTGCAGAAAACTCAGGCTGCGTAGGATCCGATCCTGCGACAGTCGCGCACGGGGATCGGCGTCGCCTGTCCCCGTTACCCAACGACCAGTCCTTTCCATGCTTGAAAAAAAACCGTCCTCCGTCGGCTCGCCAAGGTTTATTCTGCCTTGATGGCGTGCGTCGACCACCTAAAAACTCACGCTTCGACGCGGCCCTTTGATCAACAATATGCGTCGGGCGAGGTTGGCAAGGTTAGGCACACTGCGGTCATCGGAGCGGTTGCAGCGTCTTTTGATAAGGTGGTCAAGCCAACGTCGGGTTGGCGCTGAGGTGAGGCGTGGTGGATCGGAGTAACCGTCATGCAAACACCAAATTTGCCCACCATTTGCGCACGCCGCCCTGCCTGGAACAAAGGCCGCATAGTGGGGCAGAAACGCCCGCTGTTGCCAAAACATGTTTGGGCAATCCGCGTTCGACTGGAAATCGCGGAAAATCACCGAGACCTTGCTCTGTTCAACCTCGCCATCGATAGCAAGCTGCGGGGATGCGATCTGGTCAAACTGATGGTGGCTGATGTCTTCGCCGCTGGTCAGGTAAAGGAGCGGGCGTCGATCATTCAAAGCAAGACTAAGAAACCTGTCCGATTTGAGATTACTGAGGGTACACGGAAATCGCTGCTGAGGTGGATGGACGAGCCGCTGATGATCGGTTCCGAATTCCTTTGGCCGGGGCGATTTCACGAACGGCTTCATATATCGACACGGCAATACGCGCGCCTTGTCCGAGACTGGGTTAAATCGATCGGGCTGGAACCCAGCGCGTATGGGACCCATTCCATGCGACGGACGAAGGTTGCGCAGATCTACCGGAAAACCGGCAACCTGCGCGCCGTTCAACTCTTGCTCGGCCACACCAAGATGGACAGCACTGTCCGATACCTCGGCGTCGAGTTGGAAGACGCTTTGGCGATCGCCGAGGCGGTAGAAATCTGAAGACCCGGGCCGTCGTCACGGACGGCCCTAAGCAGACCTTGAGCACGGTCTCTGAGTGCTGCGGTCGCAATCCGCATTGCGGACATTCATGCAATGTGCGGCATTCAGGCAGCTTAACCGTCAGCCTTTGGATAAAGGCTACACTTCGAAACGGACTTGAAGTTCAAGCAACTGTTCAGAAATTAGGGTCAAAGCGGCGCCTACATCTAATACAAGAGTTGCGTCAGTTCATTTTCGAATTCGTCGAGATGCGCGCTGAGCATAGTCGAGAACGCATGCTTTGGGTCTTCATACCGTTTGCGCAGCGCGAGGATGTGTTCTGTCAAACGGGTGATCAATTGCGCGCGTTGTTCGCCATCTGCGACCATTGCGTCTTCGGCAGTCATCCGAAGAAGTTGCAAGTGAAGGTCCAAGTCCTGCCTCATCTCAAGGCGACTCTGGACAAGCCCAATCCTGTTTAGAGCATAAATGTCAATCGACGTCTCTGCACAAGGATAGTCTGATTGCATACCTTGCTGCGATGCCAGCACGACTGAGATTTCTGCTTTCGGCCAGACAAAAAACTGACTTGGATCCGTTCTCGTAGGGTCGATAAGAAGCGGTTTTTCGAGTTGTTCCGGATCCTCGTTAGGTTCGGCCCATACGTCATCAAACGTTGGGAACGCATTCTGTTTCCCACCGGGCTCAGCATTGTCAAGATTGGCGTGTGCCACTTCCAGTTCGTCAAGAGACATGCCGTACTCAGCAGACACTTGGCGTCGTCGACGATTGCAATCCGTGCAAGAAGGCAAAAGGTTCGTCCAAGACGCAGCCAGCCACCAATAGCCACGATGTCCTGGAAATTCCTCGATCCCTCCTTTGGGACGATAGTGCTCAACGTCGACGGGCTGACTGCCCTCATATCGGATTTCGCAATAAGCGCATTTGCCGTGAAAAAGGGCTCGCAAGGCGTCTTTCACGTCGTCATTCTTATAGGCTTTGAAGCTGTAAGACTTCTCGGGTTCCGGAACCTGTGCATAGTGTGCTGCCGCTCGACCGCTCTCGCGCGCGCCGTCGGAGTCTTCGTCAGCCAGACTTGCTGGCTCATCGACCAGAGATCTGTCCACGTAGCGCATCTACTCCTCCAACGGCTGTCGCAAAGCGCGTAGCATGGCATCGACCACTTCCAGCCGAGCATCGCTCCGTTCGACGGACGAAAGATCGTGCCGTTCTGCCAAGAAGCGATCGAGGGCCTCTTGGGCGAGTTGGTCCGCCGCAGTCTCTCCGAGTACCAACGTTTCGCGAAGTGTCGCGCCCAGACGTGTGGCGCGTTCTTCGGCGTCTTGGTCACCTGCCTGAGCACGTGAGAGCGTAGCGACATAGGCCGTGAGCTGTGCTTCTGTCTCCGGATCGGCCGTGCTGTTTAACCCAAAGTAGTCGGACGTGAGAATCTGCTCGACCCTCATGCCGCTGATGTCGGGCAGGTCCGTCAGTTGATAGATTTGTTGGTTTCTGTCTTTGGCCAGTACGACGACCTCGCCTTGCTCCATGCCACGTAGGCAGAGCGGGTCGTGGGTAGTCGCTATGAACGTCACCTTCGGCATGGCCTTGCGGAGCGCCCTTGTGACGCGCATCTTCCAGCGGGGGTGAAGGTGGGTCTCAATTTCGTCTATGAGGACGACGCCACGCGCATCCTCCAGATCCGGTTGCGTGCGCAGGAGTTCTCGCATTATGTCGACAGCCATGGCGAAAAGTGATCGGTAACCTTCGCTCAGCCGACTGACCGGCTCGAGATGGCCCCGCACCGAGACACAAATCCCCATGGCCTCGTCGAGAACCAATTCGTCACCATCCCGCAACGCCAGAATTTCACGCAAACCACGCGTGACCGCCTTAAACCGAAATTCGTCGTCTCTTGCGATGTCTCTTAGCCACGAAGTAGGATCAGCCAAGGGTACGGCCGGCCGGAACAAGCTCTCGACACGAGCGGATCGATTGTGATGCCATTTAGTTCTGACATCTGAAAATCGTCTCGGACCGTAAGCGATGACGACGGCCCCCGCGGACCGATCCCCTTCGAACTGCCGACGCAAAGGGTCGATGCTCAAGACTGCCGGGCTGGACCGATCGTAGAAACTGAGCTCGACGGTTGCGATGTCCGGCTCAATTAACTCCTGACGGTCGCGCCCCTTCCGTCGCAAGAGATCCTCGGGCCGGACCATACCGTCGGCGTCCAATTCTCCCAGCAGCGACAGGGCGATCGCTTCGAGGACCGTCGTCTTCCCGACAGCGTTCTCACCGAGCAACATGAGCGCCCCGGACGAACCCTTCCCAGGTCTCAGAGCGGGCACCTTTAGCGTTAACGCGTCGATGCCCTTGAAATTGGAAATTTTGATTTCTCGTATCAAGGTTTGGCGCGCAGGTTCTGCGGTAAAATCAGCATCGCGTAAGGCTCTCCGCTCCGTGGGTTGATCGGAGAACCTCTGTGGCACGAAAGCCGTCTCGGCGCTGTCTTCTTTATTGAGTAGCCGTTCAATCGCTGTGTTGAGAGTGATTGCCTCAACGTTCTGCATAGAGGCCAAGACACCACCGAACACCGGTCCATGCCTGCTCCAGTTCGGTCGGCGTCCCGTGACGACCTCGATGATCAACGCTACATACTGAACCTTCGCACCGGAATATGGTGCGTCTTGCGAGATCGCCGCTTCCAACTCTAAGCGGTCTACGCCGTTTCGAAACACACGGTTCAGATGCTCGATTTCTTCATGACGGTCCCTGACGAGATCATCACGGTTCAAGTCGAATAAGTCTATGGTGGCACGTCCGCGCCCGGATCGCGGCACGTAGGACCCGTCCGGCCTGAGTTGGATATGCAGGCGCGGGTTGTCGTAGCAGGGGTCGAGAAGCGCCGGCCTTTCGGACAATCTCATCTCGTTGACCGTCGCGAAGGGGCTGCCGCGTTGGCCGTCTACGGGGAAACGAGCACCCTTTTGCGAGTTGCAGGCCGGACACACGAGGTAGAGGTTTTCCCAGTCATATGTCAGCCAGGCGTAGTGACCATAATCGGTCTGTCTCTCTTCTGAAACGCGTATCGGGCGAAAGTGATCGATCCCCGCCTCACTGAGGGAAACCTTAGTCTCACAGTAGGCGCATTTTTCAAAGAATAGGCCTCCCAACGCCTTTCGAACAGCGTCGTTGAACACGAGACTTTCCTCAAATGGACTGCGCCGCTGCCCACGTTCGTCCTGTGGTCTGTTCAGGTACCGATGGACGTCGCGAACTGCCTGACGCACGTCTTCTGAGACGAGGGCATTCGGTGTGGAGGTACTGCTTCTCTCGACAAAACGCATCTGTAGTTCCAGAATTCAAGGACCGGATTCAATTTAGAGTAGGCATAGTGGAGAGTGCCAACAACGTGATGATTGAGCATCTATAAAAACGTTTGTGTCGAGATATATCGTGGGCACGCCTTGCTCCAGTCTAAACGGAATTATTCGTCATGCACGAGGATTACATGATGCGGAAGAAGTCCAGCGGAGATGAATAATCCCAGTCAAAACCTTGTTTTTCGATTGATACGTTCATGACAGCTTCCTGACAACCTGTCTTTGGGCCGCAAGGCAGCATCGATCCAGCTGGGCTTGGTGATCGCAATCGCTACGCTTGCGGGAGCTTGCGCGAAATGAACTTCACAAGGCAGATTCCGCTTTACTGCGCATCGCTGCCGTTCGTCCGGGGCGCAGCGAAAGTCGGCTTTCCGCCCTTGACTGCCGGACCAATGCGATCGGCTCGACGACCGATCGAGGTAAGGCCTTGCGGCGACTGCAGTCGATACGAACCCTGGGCTATTGCCGGACATAGGTTACATAGAACGCCTTCACCATGCGGTGTTCCTGTAGGCGATCGCCGAGGTTGAAGCCTTCGCGACGCATCGGAGCTTGGAAAATGTCCAGACCGCGATCCAGCACGATTTTCCAGCCGGTATCTGTCACGATGTCTCGTGCGTGTGCCGTTCCAGAGGTATCGAAGGCCCATGTAAAATCGACCCCCGAACCGGTGCA
The DNA here is from genome assembly GCF_030733205.1 of Mameliella sp. MMSF_3455. Taxonomy (GTDB): domain Bacteria; phylum Pseudomonadota; class Alphaproteobacteria; order Rhodobacterales; family Rhodobacteraceae; genus Antarctobacter. The sequence goes on along the minus strand of NZ_JASHJL010000010.1, from coordinate 44,534 downwards.
GGCTTCGGTAATGCTGTCGAGCAGCTCTCTTTGCTTTTGCATGTCCCCGTCGTGGGGGCCGGTCACGAGATGAATTGAGACCTGATCCTCGGGCGGTTTGCGCCGGATGATCATTTCCACGAACTCCATCATGGTTCGGATTTGGTAAGGCTTGCGAATGTAAGGATCAGTCACAATGATCCGGGCGACGCCATCCATGTATGGCCCGAAGAGCTTCTCGAAGCTGATGCCCTTCCGGTTCTCGGCGAAGGTAAAATGGCCTTCCTCGAGCTTGGGTTGGGCCGCCACTCTTTCAGATGAAGGTGCCTGCGTTTCCGCGTCGGCTTCGATCACATCCCCATCGGTGTCGTGGCCATCTGTAGACTGCGCTTTGGGATCCCGGACTGGCTTGCGGTGATAGAACTGGGGAAATTCCTGTTCCTCGACGGTTTGGACCCGCAGCTTCTGGCCATCGGCTCCGGTGTAGAAGAAGTCGACTTCGGGGTAGGTCGCGTCGATCCGGAACAGCTGATCCTTGACCCGCTTCCGGCTTTCGAGCGCGAGTTGCAGCAGTTCCTCGACATCGCCCGCGCTTTCACCACCGGCGGGAAAGAGAACCTTCAGCAGGCCCGACATCGTCTTGTAGACGGCATCGCGGTCCCGGGTCGAAATCTTCTCGCTGATGCTGAAGTGCTTATCAGGGCGGTTGGAAAAGTCCTCCTGCCGCAGGTGTCGCAGGATCTCGGCCAGGTAGTCGACGATGAAGCCATAGCCGCGCGTGAACATTTCGCCTCGGATCACGTCCACCTCCCAGCCCGACAGGTAGGCGTGCAGGCGGTCGATGAAGGCGGAGTCGTGGAACTGCGGGGGTAGAGCCTCGAACAGGTCGCTGTTCTTGAGCATGAAGGGGACATTGTGGTCGGTATTGCCAACGAAGGCAAAGCTCGCCTCGGCTCCCATGGGATTCACCCCGCGCGAAAACGTCTTGTTCGCCATGTAGTTTTTCATGATGTCGACGAGCGCCTTGTTGGCCGTTTTTTCGCGCCCGGCGAATTCGTCGAAGGCCACCACGTCCCAATACCCGACAAGACCGATCCGCCCGTTCGAGTTGTTCACGAAGAGCTTCGGGATCGTTACTTCGCCACCGGAGATCAGCTGTCCGTGTGGCGAGAACTCGGAATAGATGTGCGACTTGCCGGTGCCTTTGGGGCCCAGCTCGATGATGTTGTAGTTGCGCTCCACGAAGGGGATCAGGCGCATTAGCTGCAGCAGCTTGCTGCGCCGTCCGAAGGCTTCGGGATTGAAACCGATCGACTGCATGAGCAAGTCGATCCATTCGTCCTTCGTGAACTGCCCGCGAGCCTCCTTGTAACCTTCGTAGTCGACCTTCGCGATCTGGATCGGCTTGATAGTTTCCAGCCGCCAAGGGGACGTGCGCGCATCTTCGGAGAATTCATATTGGACGTCGGCGATGCACCAGACACCCGTAACCAGGAGCTTCGGGTGTGCTTTCACCGTCACGCTGTCGACGGCCACCTTCTTGATGCCGAGGTTGTCGAAAATGGCCTCGTAGCCGTCTGTCTTCTCGTTCAGCGTGACACTGACCTGGTCGATGACCTTGTATCGGCCCTTTTCCTTGATCGTGGACTGGATTAGGCCGGCTTCGTTGCGATGGACATAGTGCTTGCGCAGGATCTCCTTCACCGTCTCGATGCCGCTCTGGATCGAGGCCTCGTCGTCGGTCGCACAATATTGGCCCAGAAGGTATTCCAGAACGTAGGTCGGGACGATCGCATTGCCTTTGACCGCTTTCACCAGGTCCTTGCGGACGACATAGCCGGCGAAGTGTTCGTTGATCTTGTCATCGAGAGAGCTCATGTCCCGCTCCTTAAAAATCGAAATCGGTCGAGATCCCACGGCGCAGCTGGAAGCGATGGCTCGTGTAATCCTCGAAATGGCTGGTCTTGCCGACACGCTCGCGCAGCTTCAGGAAGACATCCTGATTGTTGAAGCGGTCCGCCTCGCGCGAGAGCAGGAAGGTGATTGGCAGTTCCCGTTCCCGAGGGTTCTGCGATGTGAAGTCGAAGGCCAGTTGGTGTTCGTCGGAAATCAGGGTGCCGTCCTGGGCATAGATTCCGGCCAGGAGATCACGCTGCTGCTGTTTCTCGGACACGGGTTGCGCTTGGTAGAGAGCGACAGATGTCTGCCCCGAAGAAATCAGGTTGCGGCTCGGCGCGATGATCTGGACTTCGACCTTGCCGACATCCGCCTCACGCCGTTTGCCCACCCGCAGAACAGGGATGACGGCTTCTTGCAACGTGGCTCCGCCGTGGACAAAGCGGCTTCCGGCGCCTTTGATCCGCATCCGGTTGATCGAGTTGGGGATCAGGACATGTCAACGGCGGCGCAAAATCCGGCCACGGGGCGGAGCAAAAGTCGGCCAGTCTGGGCGTGACCGGCGCCTTGGCAAACGCGCTCCACATATAGCTGGCGGTTGCCAAGGCGCCTTGGTCCGCAAGGACCAAATCCGGTCTTGGTTCAGGAGTTCTGCCGGGCCTTGCTCTGGGCGAGGCGATAGCTGTCGCCATTCATCTCCAGAATGCTGACATGGTGTGTCAGGCGGTCGAGCAAGGCGCCTGTCAGGCGCTCTGTTCCGAAGGTCTCCGTCCATTCGTCGAAGGGCAGGTTCGAAGTTATCAGGATGGAGCCGCGTTCGTATCGCTGGGAGATCAGTTCGAACAACAACTCGGCACCGGTCTTGCTGAGGGGCAAGAAGCCGAGTTCGTCGATGATCAGCAGTTTCTGCTTCACCATCTGCTTCTGAAGCCGCAGGAGCTGGCGCTCGTCTCGCGCTTCCATCAGCTCGTGAACGATGGCGGCGGCGGATGTAAACCGAACGGCCATCCCTTTCTGGCAAGCGGCCAGACCGAGGCCGAGGGCCACGTGGGTCTTGCCGGTGCCGCTGGGGCCGAGAGCGATAACGTTCTCGCAGCGGTCTATCCATTCACAGCGTGCCAGTTCCAACACCTGCATCTTGTTGAGCGACGGGATTGCGGCGAAGTCGAAGCTGTCGAGGCTCTTGCTTGCTGGGAATTTCGCCGCCTTGATCCGCCGTTCGATCATGCGCCTTTCCCGGTCGATGAGTTCCAGTTCGATCAGACGGGCCAGGAACTGGACGTGGTCGCGGCCCTCGGCGGCGCAAAGCTTGGCCTGCTTGTCGTATTCCCTCAGGATAGTCGGCAGCTTCAACTTCTTGAGCTGATGGTTCAGCAGGATCTGGGGCGCTTCCGTCATGTCGCGCCACCGGTTGTCAGGCACATGTAGCTGGCCGCAGATGTCGTCGCCACCTTGGCCCGTGGCAGGAACGGGTAGACATCCAGATCGAGCCTCGGTGGCCGCTGTTCGATCCGACACAGCACCAGGTTCTTCACCGCGTCGAAGCTGATGGTCCCCATCTGGAGGGCCGTCTTCACGGCAGCATGGACCTCCTCCATCTCGAAGGTTTCCTGCAGCCTCAGAACTTGAACGTACTCGCGCCGTCCGGCTTTCATCATGCGTGCCTCCATCAGCTTCTGAAGGGTGGTGAATGCCTTGGGAAGGTCCCATCCGGTCAGTGGTGCCGCCTGCTCGAAGGCGTTTATCTTCTTCTCGATCAGCGGCTGGTAGTGGACCGGGTCGAAGACCATGTCCTCGCGCTCGTAGCTGCGAACATGCCGTGCGATGACCTCGCCGCCACAGCCGATGACCACCCGGTCGACGTCATGTCGGAGACATGCCTCTGGCATGATGGCGCGGATCCAGACATCCCGGTGGCCATAGGCGACCGGCACGGAATAGTCGTTGGTCTTGTAGCGCACCAGCGCGAGCGAGCTGACACGGCCCGATGTCTGGTCACAGGCTTCAAAGGAAGTTGCAGGAAGCGTCGCCATCGCCTCCAGATCGCGCTGGAAACGTTCGCCAATCGTCTCGTTGTGCCCCCGCAGCTTGTCTGATTGTCGCTTCCGGCACTGCTCCTCAAGCCAGTCGTTGAAGGCATCCCAGGTCGGGAAGTTCGGGATCGGCACCATGAAGTTGCGCCGGGAATACCCGACAAGCCCTTCTACGCTCCCCTTATCGTTCCCCTTGCCGGGTCGCCCATATCGATCCCGGATCACGTAGTGGGACAGCATCTCGCTGAAGAGCTTCGCGCGCCTGCGTGTCCCGTCAGGCTCAATCTTCGCAACAAGGCACCGGTCGTTATCATAGAGGATCGACAGCGGCACGGCACCGAAGAACGCGAAGGCATGAACATGCCCGTCCATCCATGCCTCCGCCGTCGCCGCCGGATATGCCCGCACGTAGCAAGCGTCGCTGTGCGGCAGATCCAGGGCGAGGAAGTGGGCCTTCTGCTCGACACCGCCGATCACCACGACCGCTTCGCCGAAATCGGCCTGGGCATGGCCCGGTGCATGATCAAGCGGAACGAACATCTCCCGATGCCGCCGACCGTGCTCCCGAACATAGTCTTTGATGATGGTGTAGCCGCCCTCGAAACCATGCTCGTCGCGAAGCCGCTCGAAGATCCGCTTGGCGGTATGCCGCTGCTTGCGCGGTCGCTCCCGATCCTCCGACAGCCACTGGTCGATGATCCCGGTGAACCCATCCAGCTTTGGCCGCCGGATCGGTGCAGACCGCCGATAGCCCGGTGGGACCGAAAACGCCAAAATCTTCCGAACGCTGTCACGAGATATCCCGAAATGCCGGGCCGCTTCTCGCTGACTCATGCCCTCGGCACAGGCCAGACGCACCTTGCGATACAAATCCACGGTGAAGATCCTCCCGCCCTCCCTCCGTCAAATAAGGAAAGGCAAAGGTGGACGACTTTTACGCCGCCCGCAGCAGGCTCATCCCGCCGCTACCATGGACGACTTTCTCACCGCCGCTCTCACTGCACATTATCCTCGGCGGCTTCCTCGAGCGCGTCTTTTGCCTCGCTGGTTACGACGGGATCGCCGGGCTCCGCGTGGACCCTGAGGAGGTCAAGCGGCATCGGGCGACCTGCGCGAAGGGGTTGTCTGTCATGGAAGCGTTCGCGTCCTTGAAGATCTCCAAGGATATCCTTTGGCGATTGGTGGACCGGAGCGCTGAAGAGGTGAGCCTTGCCGTCAATTGGATCGTCTGCCCGGAAGAAGATCATCGGATCCCGCGGTTCGACCCGGTAGTCGTGTCCGACTTCAAAGCACGGTTTATCCATTCTGCACGGCTTGCCGAGCAGCATGGCCTTCAAGTCGGCAAGGCGGTTAGTCGGTTGAAACAGCGAGGAGTCCGACCTGCGCTGACGAAAGCTGAAGTCGGTGAAGACTTCTACCGGATCCGCGATCTGAAGGCAGATCTGTTCGCTTAACATAATGGGCCTTGTCGGCCCCGGGCTGAACCTTGCCTTTTGCTGCCGCATACTGTATATACTTTCGTGAATACGGAGGCGTGGCAATGATTGAAACAAGAATCCGCAAGGTCGGCAATTCTGCCGTGATGACCTTGACGACTGAGATGCTGACGATCCTGGATGCCAAGGAAGGGGATACGCTCTTCGTCGTGCGTGGTGATGATGGCAGTCTCAAACTCATGGCGCACGACCCATCGGTAGCAGAAGCACTCGCAGCGGCCGAAATCGTCATGGATGAGAACCGGGATATGCTGCAAGCTCTCGCATGACGCACTTCGTGTGGGTGCCGGTTGCCGCGGTCACAGTCATCCATGATCGGCAGATTGCGCGTCACGGTGGCGCGTCAGGCCTGCGCGACCGGGCACTACTGGAAATGGGCTGCGCGCGGGCGATGAACCTTTCTGCCTACGCAGACGCCAGTCTTGTTGAGGTCGCCGCCGCCTACGCATTTGGCATCGGAAAAGCCCATGCATTCGTCGATGGCAACAAGCGGACAGCCTTCGTCACGGCTGTTACATTCCTCAGGCTCAACGGCTTCACCTTCGGGCCGGACGCGATCGAGGGTGTTAGAATGATGGAAGGCCTGGCATCGGGCGATGTGAGCGAAGCTGAATTTGCCAAGTGGCTTTCCGTCGGCATGTCACCGCTTGAATGAATTCTTCAGAACCCGAAAATCAAGTAGCCCTGCCGACTCTTCGGCGGGGCTTTCTTGCATTTCGAGGGGGCAATTTATCATTGCCTTTCGATTTCGAAAAATGGACAGGTATCGCTCGCGGAATAGACATCTCCATCGCGCAGCCAGGAAGCGAAGCAAGAAAAATTAATAGGTTGGTTGCTGCGAGTGGACGTTTATTGGTTGCGCCGACAGGTGATCACCAATCTGGACCAGGATACAGACAGGGACCATATCCCCCTTGCTTGAACCCGAGGCGGGCACCGCTATGATCCCCGGCAGCCAGGGGGACGACATGGGCAAGACAACTCACCTGATCAAACTGAGCGCGGGCACGGAGAGCGTCGACAGCCTGATGGACTGGCAGGGCATGCGACGCGCCCAGACCGAAGACGGTCTGCCCCGCCATGTCACCCGCATGTGGCCCCGGCGCGGGCAAGAGGTGCTGAACGGTGGCTCGATCTACTGGGTCATCAAGGGGCTGATCCAATGTCGCCAGCGTATCCTGCGGCTCGACCCGGTCACCGGTGCGGATGGGATCAATCGTTGCGCCCTTGTGCTGGACCCGAAAATCACCCGCACCGCGGCAGCACCCAAGCGCGCCTTTCAGGGTTGGCGCTACCTTGCCGCCGCCGATGCCCCGCCCGACCTGCCGGGAAACCGGGCCGAGGAAGACCCCCTCCCACCCGAACTTGCCGGGGCGCTGGCGGAGATCGGCGTACTCTGACCCCGCGACTGGTCTGCACCAAGAAGCGGTGAAGCCACCGGGGCCAGGCGTCCATCATCGCCAACAGATGATAGGAGGCCGACATGAAGCGCCGCCTCCTTCTTTCCGGTCTCGCCTTCGCCCCGCTTTTGCCCGCCTGCATGCCGGCAGAGCAGGTTGTTAGATCCACCCCCGCCTTCATCGGGCCGCGGGATCTGTACGACACCAAGGGCGCCCGGCCGGAACAGACGGCCAACAACGGCGACATGCGATACATCGAGGTCCTTCTGCCCGGATGACATGCCGGGACCGTATCATCGCCCGGCCCCGCGCAGCCAGTACCAGGCCAGCGCCACCGCCTCGCGCGCCCAGGCGCGCACCACCCGCCACCAGGGGGCGCCGGTCAGTCGTGGGCAACTGGCCGTAGCCCGCAACCCTGCCCGCCGCGCAACCAGCCGCGCCCGCGCAGCGTGATACCGGTCGGTCACGATCACCACGTCGCGACAGCCCAGATCGTCTAGCAAGGGGAGCGCAAGCCGCATGTTGTCCTCGGTGGTCAACGCGCGCGTTTCCATCAGCAGGGCCTCGTCCGGCACGCCCGCCTCACGGCAGATTCGGGCCATGACCTCGGCCTCTGTGCGCGGATGGGTGCGGACGCCGCCGGACAATACCAGCAGGCCTACCCTGCCCGCCTGCCACAGCGAGACCGCATGCCTGACCCGACGCGTCAACGCGGGCGACGGACTGCCATCCGGGCGCACTGCCGCGCCCAGCACCAGAGCCACCCCTTGTGTCTTCGCACATGCTGTGTGCACCTCTGCCCCCTCTGGCATTCCGCTTCAGGACCTATAGGTTCTGCGACGAGACATGAGAAGGAAATGCGCCATGAGTGAACAGTATACACCCCCCAAGGTCTGGACCTGGGAAAAGGAAAACGGCGGCACATGGGGGTCGCTGAACCGCCCCATCGCCGGCGCCACCCATGACAAGGAACTGCCCGTCGGGGACCACCCGTTCCAGCTATATTCGCAGGGCACGCCGAACGGGGTCAAGGTCACGATCATGCTGGAAGAGCTGCTGGCCGCCGGTCATGACGCCGAATACGACGCCTGGCTGATCCGTATCGGCAAGGGCGATCAGTTCGGGTCCGGATTTGTCGAGGTCAACCCGAACTCCAAGATCCCGGCCCTGATGGATCGGTCCGGGCCGGAGCCGGTTCGCGTCTTCGAATCCGGTGCCATCCTGATGCACCTGGCCGAAAAATTCGACGCCTTCCAGGGCCCCCGCGCCAAACGAGCGGAAATGCTCAGCTGGTTGTTCTGGCAGATGGGCAGCGCGCCCTACCTGGGCGGCGGTTTCGGTCATTTCTATGCCTATGCGCCCTACCCGATGGAATATCCGATCAACCGCTTCGCGATGGAAACCAAGCGCCAGCTGGATGTCCTCGACAGGCACCTGGCCGAGAACCGCTACATGGTGGGCGAGGATTACACGATCGCCGACATGGCCATCTGGCCCTGGTACGGGCGCACCGTGCACGGCGAATCCTACAACGCGGGCGAGTTCCTGAACGTGAAAAGCTATACAAACGTGCTGCGTTGGGCCGACGAGATCCTGGAACGTCCGGCGGTACAACGCGGTCGCCTCGTGAACCGGACCGACGAAGGCATGCTGCCCGAACGTCACGCCGCCAGCGACTTCGAAACCGGGCTGCTCGCCAAGGCAGAGTAACAAGACCCCCGGGTCCGCGGCGCGGACCCGGGGACATTCCGTTGCGCGTGGCTCTACAGCCCCAGGCGGTCCTGCAAGAGCCGCATCGTCTCGCGCTCCCCCGCTTCCAGCGGCGCAATGCGCGACTTGAACAGCGTTGCCTGGCTGCGCAGGACCGGCTCTTCGGCCAAAATCTTGAGATGGTTTGCGCGCAGGGTTTCCCCCGACGACGTAATGTCGGCGATGGCTTCTGCCGTCAGGTTCTTGACCGTCCCTTCGGTCGCGCCCTGGCTGTCGACAAGCTGGTAATCCGAAACACCGCCCTCGTGCAGGTAGGCGCGCACCAGCCGGTGATACTTGGTCGCGATCCGCATCCGGAACCCGTGCCGCGCACGAAAGGCCGCAGCCGCCGCATCCAGATCGTCCAAGGTGTTCACGTCAACCCAGCAAGAGGGCACCGCCACGATCAGATCGGCATGGCCAAAGCCCAGCTCCGCCAGCGGCGCCACCTTCTGATCCCACTGGACCAGCTTTTCCTGCACCAGGTCGGTGCCCGTGACGCCCAGGTGAATGCGCCCCGCCGCCAGTTCACGCGGGATTTCCCCGGCGCTAAGCAGCACCAGTTCGACGCCGTCGACGCCCGTCACCTCGCCCGAATACTCGCGCTCTGACCCGCTGCGCGCCAACCCGATACCGCGCGCGCCGAACCAGTCAAAGGTCTTGTCCATCAGCCGCCCCTTGGAGGGCACCCCAAGCTTGACGCTCATGCCGCCTCCTCCAGGTCGACCAGCAGGCCGGGCCGGATCACACCGCCCACTGCCGGGATCTCTCGCCCCTGCCCCAGCTGCCGGGTCAGCGCGTCGTAGCGCCCTCCGGAGGCCACCAGAGGCCAGTCGGGCCGCCCGCGCGCCGTGAATCCGAAGACGAACCCGTCGTAATATTCCATCGACGTCCGGCCAAAATTCGCATCGAACATCAGCGAGGACACGTCGATCCCTCGAGCCGCCAGCGCCTCGCACCGCGCGGCCATGCGGTCGACCGCGCCGGCGATCGCCGGCATGTCCACCGCGATATCCCGCAGCTGTTCCAGCGCGTTGCCGCAGGTCTCGGAAACCCTCACCAGCGCCTCCAGAAGCTCCACCTGGTCGCCCGGCAGCGGCGGGTCCTGCGCGTCTGCCCGCAAGGCATCGACGCGCGCCGCGATCTCTGCCGCGCCTCTTAGCCCGATCATCGGCCCGGCCAGCGACAGCGGGTCCGGTGAGGCCAGCAGCGCGGCCCGGCTGGACGGCACCGCCGCCCGGCCCGCGTAACGATCCAACAGCGCCCGGAACCGGCGCGGCCGCCAGATGTGCCGCATCAAGGCGGCTTTGCGCGCCTCGCTGGCCTCCAGCCCCGCGACGGCGGCAATCAGGATGCCGATATCGCCCACCACGGCCCGCAGCCCGTAAGGTGCGAGAACCTCCGAAAAGCGGGCAAAGACCTCGGCATCGGCGCCCGCCGGGTCAGCCCGGTCAAAGACCTCGTAGCCGACCTGGTGATACTCGGAGGGGCGTTCCGGATGCTCTTCCTGCCGCCGAAAGATTTCTCCGGCATAGGTATAGCGGGCGGGCTCCGCCCCTTCGGCCATGTGTTTCTGCACCACGGGCACGGTGAAGTCCGGGCGCAGGATGACCTCGCCCCGCACCGGGTCATGGGTCAGGAAGGCTCGGGTACGGATGTCCTCACCGTAGAGATCCAGCAACGTGTCCGCAGGCAGCAGCACGGGGCAATCCACCGGCTGCGCACCGCTATCGACGAACCCCGCCTTGAGCGCGGCCGCCTTTTCCTTGATCGCGGCAAGACTCATTTGTGCAGGTCCAGGATCTCTTGGACCTTGGCCACCAGCTGGTCGCGCGGCACCTCGTACTGGCTTGGATGGTCCTTCCATTCCTCCAGGCTGGCATCCTCGGCCAGCTTGGCGCCCAGGATCAGGTCCTTGATCTGCACCACGCCCCTGTCCTTCTCGTCGCCGCCTTCGATCACGGCGACGGGGCTCTGGCGCTTGTCCGCGTATTTCAGCTGGTTGCCAAAGTTCTTGGGATTGCCCAAGTAGACCTCGGCCCGCAGCCCGGCCTGGCGCAGCTCGGCCACCATCGCCTGGTAGTCGCCCATGCGGTCGCGGTCCATCACGGTCACGACCACCGGCCCCTCTACGCTGCCGCCGATCCGCCCCTTTTCGCGCAGCGCGGCCAGCAGCCGGTCGACCCCGATGCTGACGCCGGTTGCAGGCACCGCCTGCCCGGTGAACCGCTTGACCAGATCGTCATAACGTCCGCCACCAGCAACCGATCCGAACTGCCGCTTGCGGCCCTTCTCGTCGAGGATCTCGAAGGTCAGTTCGGCCTCGAAGACCGGGCCGGTGTAGTACCCCAGGCCACGGACAACGGACGGGTCGATGATAATGCGGTCGGGGCCGTAGCCCTGCGCGGCCAGCAGCTTGGCGATCTGTTCCAGTTCGGAAACACCCTCTTCACCCACCTTGGACGCACCGATCGCGGCGCGCAGGTTGGCCAGCGTCTCCGCCGCTTCCAGTCTGCCAGAGGTCAGGAATGCGACGACCGGTTCGGCCTGTTCATCGCTCAGCCCCACTCCGTCGATATAAGCGCCCGAGGCATCCAGCCGGCCCTTGCCCAGCAGCTCGCGCACCCCGGCCTCGCCGACCTTGTCGAACTTGTCGATGGTCCGCAGCACCGCGTCGCGTTGGCTATCATCGTCCAGTCCCATGCATTCCAGCACGCCGTTCAGAACCTTCCGGTTGTTGACCCGGATCAGGTAGTCGCCACGCGGAATGCCGACCTTTTCCAAGGTATCCGCCAGCATCGCGCAGATCTCGGCATCTGCGGCCACACTGCCCGCCCCCACGGTATCCGCGTCGCACTGGTAGAACTGCCGATAGCGCCCCGGCCCCGGCTTTTCGTTCCGCCAGACCGGCCCCATCGCGTAGCGCCGGTAGGGCAGCGGCAGATCGTTGCGGTGCTGGGCGTAGACCCGTGCCAACGGCGCCGTCAGGTCATAGCGCAGCGCCATCCAGCTGTCGTCCTCGTCCTGCCAGGCAAAGACGCCCTCGTTCGGCCGGTCCACATCGGGCAGGAACTTGCCCAGCGCCTCAACCGTCTCGACGCCCGAACTTTCCAGCGCATCGAATCCGTATTGATGGTAAACCCCGGCGATGGTGTTCAGCATCTCGGCGCGCTCGGTCACTTCGGGACCGAAATAATCGCGGAACCCCTTGGGTGTCTGCGCCTTTGGACGCGGGGCTTTCTTCTGCTTGGCCATGAGTCATCCCGGTTGTCGGATATGTCGCGCTTCCTCTATCCCTTCGACCGGGGCGGGGCAAGCAGAGCGCCTTGCGGCTTCTTCCCTGTAGAAATATCCACCCCGGACCAAACCACGGAGCGCAGCCCATGACCGACAGAACCGATCAACTGGAAGAGGGTCTTGCCCACGCTTTGCGGGCGCTCGACGATCTCTCTGAAACCGTCGCCCGGCAGGACCGGGAGATCGCCCGCCTCACCGCGCGGGTCGAGATGCTGTTGCAACGCGAAGCCTCGCGAGAGGCGGAAGGGTCCGGAGGGGTCATCTTCGGAGACGAGAAACCACCGCATTACTAGGTCACCGTCGCCATCCTGACGGGACGGCGGGCGGGGCGATCTGTGGCCTGAAAGGGCGCAGGAGCGCCGTCCGACGGCCGCGTCAGTCCTTCATGTCCATCGCGACGACTTCTCCGTCATGCAACAGGATGTCCTTCCAGCGGGGGTTGCTGCCGAACCGCTCATAGACGCTGACAAAAACCGTGTCGCGCTCCAACCGGCGCATCCTTGACCCGCAAGGTTCGCCCTTGCGGGCACGGCAGACACGCCGCTTGATCTTCTCATAGGCCTTGTCCGTCTCCGAGATCGGCTGAGCCTCTCCGGAAGGGCCATAATGGATCTGCTCGTAGCTTTCGGGTGAGCCGAAGATCACCAGCGCCGCGGTGAATTGGCGGGCACAGCCATCGTCGAACCCTGTCAGATAGAAGGTCCGCGCACTGCTCATGTCCGGTGCACTGTCGTAGAGATCATAGGTGCTGCGACGCTCGGGGTAGCCTTCGATCTTCTTGCCCAGCTTGCGCCGGGGCGCATCGCAGACACGGGCAATCTGGCCATAAGGCAGGCGCGTGCCAAAGGGCACCTCAAGCGCATCCGGCGCCCCCGGACGCGGCGCCCGGGCACGAGCCTTCGGCCTGTCGGCATCTTCGTCCAGGGCCCCGCCCGCCGCTGCGGCCAGTTCGGGAGCGTCCTCACGCTTGGCCGCGGCGGCGCGGGCGCCAAATAGGCCCAAGAGACCGCGGCGGGGCGGCTCTTCGGTCACGGGCCTGCGCGGGGTTTCCGGCGCGATCACATCGGCCTGCCCTGCATCATCGGCCAATGGCACGTCCTGGTATTTGGGAACGCCGGACAGCGGATCACCACATCCAGCCAGAAAAAGTCCCACGCAGAGGACAAATCCCCCCTTGAACACGCGAACGCCCATGTCGTTCTCCCCGAAAACCTCTGAGGTTGTAGCGCGGTCCCGGGTGTCACGTCCACCACAGCCGTCGACAGATTGTGCCAACCATCGACGATCCGGTTCAGATTTCCTCGACCGCCAGCACCCCGTCGAGCGATTTCACCGCGCCCTTGATCTCGGGGCTGACGGGGAATTCGAGTCCGGCGTCCAGTTCGACCTCACCCGGCAGACTGGGGTCGCTGAGGCACAGCTGGATCGGCCCGCGCGCCGCCTTGGGCATCTGTTCCGCCGCGCGTCCCAGGACAGAGGCGACCTGCGGCAGCGCGCCCGCGGATTCGACATAGATGCGCAAGCCGCTGCCCCCGGCCCCGGCCACCACCATTTCGACCGGCGCGACCGACCGCCCCAGCAATTTGAGCTGATCCGATTCCATCGTCGCCTCGACCGTGACCAACACCTTGGAGCCGCTTTCCAGGTACTCGCGCGACTTCTCCAGCGCTTCCGAGAAGAGCGTCACCTCGTAGGCGCCGGTCGGATCCGACAGCTGGGCAAAGGCAAAACGGTTGCCGCGCGCCGATTTGCGTTCCTGCCGCCCGGCGACGACGCCCGCGAGCTTGGCCAGCATCGGTCCATTGGACTGCACCTTGTGGGTCAGCTCATCCAAGGTCACGAAATTGCCGTTGCGTTCGACCCGGCGCAGCTGCGCCATGTAGTCGTCCAGCGGGTGGCCCGAAAGGTAGAAACCGACCGCCTTGAATTCCTCGGCCAACCGTTCCGCGGGCAACCAGTCGGACACCGGCGACAGGCGCGGTTCCGGCAGGTCCTCGCCCGCTTCGCCGAACAGGGACACCTGTGCACTGGCCTTCTGTTCGTGGATCGCCGCCGAATAAGCCACCAGAGCATCCAGCGAGTCGAAGATCCGCCGACGGTTGGAATCCAGCACGTCGAAACAACCCGCCCGTGCCATCATCTCCAGCGGACGCTTGCCGATCTTCTTCAGGTCGACCCGGCGCGCAAAGTCATAGATGTTGACGAAAGCCGTCTCACCACGCCCTTCGACGACCAGCCGCATGACCTCCAGCCCGACGTTCTTGAGCGCGCCCAGCGCATAGACCAGTTCGCCGTTCACCACGTCGAATGTCGCTTGGCTGCGGTTCACGCAGGGCGGCACCCAGGGCAGTTTCAGCCCCTTGCGGACCTCTTCGAAATAAACGGCCAGCTTGTCGGTCAGGTGGATATCGCAGTTCATGACCCCGGCCATGAACTCGACCGCGTGGTTCGCCTTCAACCAGGCGGTCTGATAGCTGACCACCGCGTAGGCCGCCGCGTGCGACTTGTTGAAACCGTAGTTTGCGAATTTCTCCAGCAGGTCGAAGACCTCAGAGGCCTTCTTGGCCTCGACGCCGTTTTCCGCCGCACCCTTGATGAACTTGGGGCGTTCGGCGTCCATCGCCTCCTTGATCTTCTTGCCCATCGCGCGGCGCAACAGGTCGGCGCCACCCAGCGTGTATTTCGCCATGACCTGGGCGATCTGCATCACCTGTTCCTGGTAGACGATGATGCCCTGCGTCTCTTCGAGGATGTGGTCGATCAGCGGATGCACAGAGGTGATCTCGCGCAGGCCGTTCTTGACCTCGCAGTAGACCGGGATGTTCTCCATGGGCCCCGGACGATACAGCGCCACCAGCGCGACGATGTCCTCGATACAGGTGGGCTTCATGCGCTTGAGCGCATCCATCATGCCCGAGCTTTCAACCTGGAACACCGCCACCGTCTTGGCCGAAGCATAGAGCTTGTAGGTCGCCTCATCGTCCAGCGGGATGGCGTTGATGTGGTTTTCCGCCCCTTCCGCCGGCTCGTACAGTTCGGTGCCATCCGCCGCGACGTGCAGGGGGCGCCCGGACTTGAAGATCAGGTCCATCGCGTTCTGGATCACGGTCAGCGTCTTCAGGCCCAGAAAGTCGAATTTCACGAGGCCGGCCTGTTCGACCCATTTCATGTTGAACTGCGTCGCCGGCATGTCCGAGCGCGGATCGCGGTAGAGCGGCACCAGTTCATCCGTGGGACGGTCGGCGATGACGACCCCCGCCGCGTGGGTACCGGCAGAGCGCAACAGCCCCTCGACCTGCATGCCGTATTTCAGCAACCGGTCAACGACCTCCTCGTTGCGCGCCTCTTCGGCCAGGCGCGGCTCGTCCTGCAGGGCCTTTTCGATCGAAACCGGCTTGACCCCTTCGACCGGGATCATCTTGGACAGCCGGTCCACCTGCCCGTAGGGCATCTGCAGCACGCGCCCCATGTCGCGCACCGCCGCCTTGGACAGAAGCGCACCAAAGGTGATGATCTGCGCCACCTTGTCGTGGCCGTACTTGTCCTGAACGTACCGGATCACCTCTTCGCGCCGATCCATGCAGAAGTCGATGTCGAAGTCCGGCATCGAGACCCGTTCCGGGTTCAGGAAGCGTTCGAACAGCAGCGAGTAGCGCAGCGGGTCAAGGTCGGTGATGGTCAGGGCGTAAGCCACCAGCGAACCGGCGCCCGACCCCCGCCCCGGTCCGACCGGGATCGTGTTGTCCTTGGCCCATTGGATAAAATCCGCAACGATCAGGAAGTAGCCCGGAAAGCCCATCCCCTCGATGATGCCCAGCTCGAAGTCCAAGCGCTCCTGGTATTCCTCGACGCTGACCGCATGGGGGATCACCGCAAGCCGGGCCTGCAAGCCTTCGTTGGCCATGCGGCGCAGTTCGGCAACCTCGTCGTCAGCGAATTTCGGCAGGATCGGCGGGCGCTTGTAGGCCATGAAGGCGCAGCGCCTGGCGATCTCGACGGTGTTGTCCAATGCCTCCGGCAAGTCGGCGAACAGCACGGCCATTTCCTGCGGGCTCTTGAAATAATGCTGTGGCGTCAGGCGACGGCGGGGTTCCTGCTGGTCGACATAGGCACCGTCTGCGATGCAGATCATCGCGTCATGCGCCTCGTACATGTTTTCCTTGGGGAAATAGACGTCGTTGGTCGCGACCAGAGGCAGGTTCATCTCATAGGCCATTTCGACGAAGCCGCGCTCTGTCAGCCGCTCGGCCTCGGGCGGCGTGCCGTCCTCGCCCGGGTGGCGCTGCAATTCGACATACAGCCTGTCGCCGAAAATCTCGGCCAGCCGCGTCATCAGGGCCTGCGCCGCCCCGCGATGGCCCTGTCTCAGGTGGCGACCCACCGGCCCGTCCGGCCCGCCGGACAGGCAGATCACGTCCTCGGAATGCGCCGCCAGCTCATCCAGTGTCACATGCGCCAGCTCTGTGTCCTTGCGCAGGTAGAGGCACGAATTGAGCTTCATCAGATGCTCATACCCGGTCTCGGTCTGGGCCAGCAGGACCAGCGGCGCGGGCGGTTTCGGGCGCTCCCCCGGCTGCGGATCGATATAGCGCAGATCGACCTGGCAACCGATGATAGGCTGCACCCCGGCGCCGCTGGCACCCACGGAAAACTCCAACGCAGCAAAGAGGTTGTTGGTGTCGGTCACGGCCACCGCAGGCATCCCCATGTCGGCGCAGAGTCCGGGCAGCTTTTTCAGCCGCACGGCGCCTTCGAGCAGGGAATATTCGGTGTGGACACGCAGGTGAATGAATCGGGGATCAGCCATCCGCATACCCTATGCTGTGGTTTGCTTCCGCAAAAGCCCCAATCCGTGATCCATGACCTGACGGAGCGGCTTTGAACCGGACGGCCCTTGGCAAAGCACATTCCCGCCAAAGTCGTGCCCTGTTTGCATTTTATGATAGGCTCGTGCCCACGCCAGTTACATGCCGTCGACGGGATTTCAGTACCAGTCATGCAGACCCATGCAGATAGTTTTCCGGGTGCCAATCCGACTACCGAAGCGGACGCCCCCACCAGTTCCGCGCCAATCGTGTCACCAAGCAAAAGCCTGCGTGCAAGGCTGCGCCGTGCCGTGCTGCTGTCCGCGACCGTGCTTGCGCCGCGTCTGGCTGCCAACAAACTAGCGCGACGCTACCTGACTTCGGACCAGGCCGTGCTGGATGCCCTTGCGGGCCGGTCACATGGGTTCGAGATCATCGATCTGGGGCAGGACTGCTTTGTCTTGCGTTCGCGCTTTCGCAAGAACGCGGCCGACGCGCCCCGCGTGCTGATCGCCCCCGGTCACGACGGGCATATCCGCCAGTTCACCCGCGTTGTCCGCGCCCTTCAGAAACGCGGCGCAACGGTCGATATGCTGATCTATCCCGGCCACGGCCACGCTGCACGCCGGATCTGCAGCCTCGGCGACATCGTGGATACGATCTGCCGGGCGGCGCAGTCCGAAGGCCCCTACGCCGGGATCGTCGCCCATTGCGTCGCTGCCAACGCCATGTTCCATGCGCTTGAACGGGGCGTCTCGGCACCTCGAATAACTCTGATCTCGGTGCCATTGGACCTGCCCGGACTGATCCGTCTCGGCGGGCGGCAATACGGGTTGTCAGGCCACTGCCTAGCCCAGTTCGTCGACCGGGTGAGCGCGCTCGGCGCCCCCTGCACGATCTACAAGCCATGGCAACCGGTGGCAGCAACGCGGGAAGAGGACCTGTTGATCGTCCAGTCGCGCAACGATTACGCCGCGCCGATAGAAAAGGCCCGCCCCCTTGCCGCCGTCTGGCCCGGCGCAAAAATGGAAGAATTCGACCACGGCGGGCACAACGGCATCCTGAACGTCACCTCCGCGATCAATCGCATCGCCGAATTCATGGTGACGGAGAAATCCTGATCAGGTTTCGCCCAGCGGTTCCTCGCGCAGCAGCATCGAGGCAAG
Source organism: Mameliella sp. MMSF_3455 (assembly GCF_030733205.1). Taxonomy (GTDB): domain Bacteria; phylum Pseudomonadota; class Alphaproteobacteria; order Rhodobacterales; family Rhodobacteraceae; genus Antarctobacter. The sequence goes on along the minus strand of NZ_JASHJL010000010.1, from coordinate 26,713 downwards.
GCAGGCCAGCAAAGCCGCTGCCGCCGCGGCCCAGAAGATCGGGTGCAGAGCGTCCGAGAATCCGTCGAGCACGCGCGCCTGGGCCTCTTTCGGCAGAGCCTGCACCACGTTGGCGCCCAGCGCACCGATGCCGCCCGAGACGCCCTCCGGGAGGTCTCCGGCGATGTTGCGCATCAACCCGGCACTGAACATCGCGCCAAAGACCGCAGTGCCAACAGAGCCGCCGATCAGCCGGAACATGTTGGTCGAGGCCGTGCCCACCCCCATCATTGACCGCGGCACAGCGTTCTGGACCGCAGCCACACCTACGGCAAAGACCGGCCCCAACCCCAAGCCCACCAGCACCATGACAGCGCCGATTGACCACAGTGCGCTGGAGGCATCCAGCCGCGACATGCCCAGCAGCGCCAGGGCCAGCAGCCCCGTCGACAGCACGGGCATCAGCTTGTAGTGCCCGGTCGCGGACATGATCCTGCCCGCCAGGGTGGACGACAGGATCAACCCGCCCATCATCGGGACCAGGAACAGGCCCGAGGCGGTCGGGCTGACGTCCTTCACCATCTGCAGGAACAGCGGCAGAAAGGTGATGGTGCCGAACATGCCCATGCCCACCAGGAAACCGACTGCATTGGTCACCAGGAAGGTGTTGTTGGAAAACAGCGGCAACGGCAGGATCGGCTCAGCGGCGCGCCGCTCTGTCCGGATGAAGCCGGCCAGGGCCGAGCCAAGGCCGACGAACAGCCATGTCACCGGCTGGCTGGACCAGCCATGACTGCCCGCGATGCTGGGCAGGAGAACGATGCACCCGAGGATCGCCGCCAGCAGCGCCGCACCCAGGTAATCGACGGGCTTGCCCGACCGCTCCAACGGCGAGGGCAGCGCGCGATTCAGAACGACAAAGGCCACCACGCCCACCGGCAGGTTGACGAAAAAGATCCAGTGCCAGCCGATGCTTTGCACGATCGCCCCGCCCAGAAGCGGGCCGATGACCGTCGACACCCCGAAGGCCGCACCGAGGAAACCCTGCGCCTTGCCCCGCTCACGCGGCGGCATCAGGTCGCCCACGGCTGTCATGCAGGTGACGATCAACCCGCCGCCACCCAGCCCCTGCACCACGCGCCCTGCGATCACCATCTCCATCGAGCCGGCAGTCCCGCAGATCACCGCGCCCATCACGAAGACCAGGATGCCGCCCTGCAGGACGATCTTGCGTCCGTAGAGATCGGAAAGCTTTCCGGCCACAGGCGCGCCGATGGTCGACGCCATGAGGTAGGCAGTGATCACCCATGTGATATGATCCATACCGCCCAGGTCCGCGACCATGATCGGCATTGCGGTGGACACTATGGTCTGACCAAGAGAGGCAAAGAGCAAGGTCGCCGCGATCGCGATCAATGCCAGGCGCAGCGTCGCCGGGTCAGGTCGGTCGTCGGCAAGGGCAACAGGGGTTTCGGCCAGGGACATGAAGACTTCCTTGAAACGGGGACATCGGGCCCGCACCGGGCGGATTCGGCGCAGGCGACAGGATTGCATCGCTCGGGATCTGCGCCTAGATATGTGCCAAACACAAAAGCATGTCAACGTCATGCATTTGCTGTGCGCACGCATTTTTGCACATTGGGGGCTGCATGACCGCGCGGGATGACAGATTGAAGGCCCGGCTGGACCGCGCCGGGATCGGGGGAGAGGTGGCCGAGGCCGCCTTTGACATCGACGCCGTGCTGCAAAGCTGGCGCCGCAAGGTGGTCAAACGAGAGCTGGGCCTGCGTGCGCTCGAGGACCTTGGCCTGCGGTTGGAGCTTGCCGAGCTGGATGTGCTGATGGCGGTCTCTGCACCGGTCAACGAATTCGGCGAGGCCTCTGGCGAGGAAACGATGGTCTCGACCGTGGCGACACGTCTGGCCATCGACCCGTCGCGCGCCAGCCGCCTGACCAGCCAGCTGATCAAACGCGGGCTCTTGCGGCGCGCGGTCAGCCAGCAGGACGCGCGCCGCGCCGTGCTTGAACTGACCGAAACAGGCAAACGGGCGGTCGAGGCGGTGCGCAGCTACAAGTTCCTCGTGCTTGGGTCCTACCTCAAGGACTGGACCATGGAAGAGATCCAGACCTTCCTCCCGCTGCTTGAACGCTTTTCGGCCTGGTCGGAACGGGCGGCCTGCCCTTCGGGTCCGGTGGCCGAGGAGATCGCCAAGCTGCGTGACGGCCTCTCGCAAGGCGAAAACACCTAGCCATGCGGCTAGGTTTTTCTTGACTCGGGAAGGACCGACCAGAAAGATAGCCACATGGCTAACCAACTCGACAGTTTCTTCGGTGCCATGGCCGACCCCACCCGCCGCGCGGTGATCGAACGACTGGTTGGCGGCCCTGCCCCGGTCTCCGAACTGCATGCCCCGCATGACATGGCCCTGCCCTCTTTCCTCAAGCATCTCGGCAAGCTTGAGGCGGCCGGCCTCGTCCGTTCGGAAAAGCGCGGGCGCGTCCGCATGGTCCATATCGAAGCCGCCCCCCTGGCACAGGCGGAACACTGGCTGGCCCGGCAAAGGCGGCTCTGGGAAGGTCGGACCGACCGGCTGGAGAGCCTGGCCAAGTCACTCGAAGCAGAGCACCCCCCGCGAAAGGACTGACCGATGTTCGACCTCGATCCCGCGCTCGACCTGCGACTGGAACGCATGATGGATGTCCAGCCTGCCACGCTCTGGCGCTGCTGGACGGAACCCGACCTGCTGAAACAGTGGTTCTGCCCCAAACCCTGGCAGGTGACGGAGGCGGTGGTGGATCTGCGCCCCGGTGGCCGCTTCTTTACCCGCATGGCGGGGCCGCTGCCCGACGGCAGCCAGGCCGACATGCCGAACGAAGGGTGCTTCCTTGCCGTCGAACCCGAAAGCAGGCTGGTCTTTACCGACGCCCTGCAGGCCGGCTGGCGGCCGGCGGCAAAGCCGTTCATGACCGCCATCGTGACGTTCGAACCCCGGGACGGCGGCACCTTCTACACCGCCACGGCCCTGCACAATGACACTGCAGCACGCGACAAGCACGAGGAAATGGGCTTCACCGAGGGCTGGAACACCGCCGCCGACCAGATGCTGGAACTGGCACAGACCCTCTGAGCGCAAGGCGGCCGCCCGTTTTGACGCCGAAACAGGCGGCGACGATCAATCCGCAGGCGTTTTTTCCTTGCCTTGCCGCGTCCTGCCCGCCTAGCCTGACGGCCGATAACTGGGACAAGGGCGCGCTTTCTACGCCGCATCGAGGGCGCGCACCCTGCGGAATACCGCAGGGGATTCGGTAAGGCGGCGGGTCACAACCTGATGAACATCGCCTTTCTTCTCAATGGAGAGAGCGTCGAGCTGGCTGAGGTGTCACCCACCGAAACGCTGCTTGACTGGCTGCGCGAGAGGCGCGGCATGACCGGCACCAAGGAAGGCTGCAACGAGGGCGACTGCGGCGCCTGCACCGTCATGGTGACGGACGAGCGCGGCGCCCGTGCCCTGAACGCCTGCATCCTTTTCCTGCCGCAACTGCACGGCAAGGCCGTGCGCACGGTCGAAGGACTCTCCGGCCCGGATGGAACTCTGCATCCGGTGCAACAGGCGCTGGTGGATTGTCACGGCAGCCAGTGTGGTTTCTGCACCCCCGGTTTCGCGGTTTCGATGGCGACGGCGCATCTGAACGGCGACACCGGGCACAAGGATGCCCTGGCCGGCAATCTGTGCCGGTGTACAGGCTATGCGCCGATCCTGCGCGCCGCCCGTGCAGCGGAAGGACAACCAGTGCCCGACTGGCTTAGCGCCGATCAGGCGTTCCGCGGCCCGGAACTGGCGGACAGCCCCTCGCCTACCTGCCACGCCCCCCGGACCACCGATGAGCTCGCGCGGCTCTACGCAGAGCATCCCCAGGCAACCCTGGTCGCCGGGGCGACGGACGTCGGCCTTTGGGTGACGAAACAGCTGCGCGACCTCGATACGGTGATTTTCCTGAACCGCTGCGCCGACCTGCAAGAGATCGAAGAGACCGAGAGCGGCTATCGCATCGGTGCCGGGGTCACGATGGACCGGGTGCACGCGCTGATGACACCTCTGTGCCCCAGCTATGCCGAGATGATCCGCCGCTATGGATCGACCCAGGTGCGCAACGCCGCCACCATCGGCGGCAACATCGCCAACGGCTCGCCCATCGGGGACAACCCGCCCGCGCTGATCGCCGCGGGCGCGACACTGCATCTGCGCCGCGGCGATGCCCGGCGTGCGTTGCCGCTGGAGGATTTCTTTCTGGACTACGGCAGGCTAGACCGTGCCCCCGGCGAGTTCGTCGAGGCAGTGACCGTTCCAAAGGCCCTGACCTCCTTGCGCGTCTACAAACTGTCCAAGCGCTTTGACCAGGACATCTCGGCGGTCTGCGGCGCCTTCAACCTGGCCGTGGAGGACGGCATCGTGACCGGCGCCCGCATCGCCTTTGGCGGCATGGCCGGCATCCCCAAGCGCGCACCCCATGTAGAGGCCGCGCTGATCGGACAGCCCTGGACGGAAGCCACGATTGATGCCACCGCCGCCGCCTGGGCCAAGGACTTTGCCCCCATGAGCGACATGCGCGCCAGCGCCGACTATCGCCTGACCGCCGCGCGCAACATGCTCCGCCGCTACTGGGCAGAGGGCATGGGTCGGGCCACGAACGTGCTGGAAGTACAGCCATGAGCGTCGCGAAACCCCTCCCCCATGACGCCGCGCCGCTGCATGTGACCGGCGAGGCGCGCTATGTCGACGACATCCCGACGCCCGCCAACTGCCTGCACCTCGCCTTTGGCCTTTCGCCCATCGCTGCCGGGCGGTTGACCGCGCTCGACCTCGACGCGGTGCGCGCCGCGCCAGGTGTCTTGGGCGTCTGGACCTACGACGACCTGCCGTCGGAATGCGACTGCTCGCCCTCGCTGCATGACGAACCGCTGCTGTCGGACGGCAGCCTGCACTACCAGGGTCAGCCGGTCTTCCTCGTCGCTGCGGAAAGCCACCTCGCGGCGCGCCGCGCCGTCGCAAAGGCGCGGATCGAGACCGAGGCCACCCGCCCGATCCTGACCATCGAAGAGGCCCTGGCTGCCGACAGCCGGTTCGAGGAAGGCCCGCGCATCTGGGCGCGCGGCGACGTGGAGGCCGCCATCGACAGCGCGCCGCATGTCATCGAAGGCCGGATCGAGATGGGCGGGCAGGAGCATTTCTACCTCGAAGGTCAGGCCGCCTTGGTCTTTCCGCAGGAAGACGGCGACATGCTGGTGCATTCCTCGACCCAGCACCCGACCGAGATCCAGCACAAGGTGGCCGATGCCCTGGGCCTGCAGATGCACAACGTCCGCGTCGAGACGCGGCGCATGGGCGGCGGCTTCGGCGGCAAGGAAAGCCAGGGCAACGCACTGGCCGTGGCCTGCGCGGTGGTGGCCGCGGCCACCGGACACCCCGCCAAGATGCGCTATGACCGCGACGATGACATGGTGATCACCGGCAAGCGGCATGATTTCCGCATCGACTACCGCGTGGGCGTCGATGCACAGGGCGTGGTGCAAGGGATCGCGTTCCAGCAATACACCCGCTGCGGGTGGTCGCAGGACCTGTCCCTGCCGGTGGCGGATCGCGCCATGCTGCACGCGGACAACGCCTATTTCCTGCCCTCCGTGCGGATCGAGAGCCACCGCCTGCGCACGAACATGTGCAGCGCCACCGCCTATCGCGGCTTTGGCGGCCCGCAGGGCATGGTGGGGATCGAACGCGTCATGGATCACGTCGCGCATGCGCTTGGTCGCGATCCGCTGGCGGTGCGGAAGGCGAATTACTACGACCCGATGGTGGGGGGCGCTGCCCCCCGCTTGCCGGAGGCAAGCCCCCCCCGGAGTATTTCTGCAGAGAAGAAGCCCAGGAATGTCACGCCTTACGGCCAGACGGTCGAGGATTTCATCCTGCACGAGATGACCGAGGCGCTGGAGGCCTCTTGCGACTACGCGGCGCGGCGGGCCGCCGTGGCAGAGTGGAACGCCGCCAACCCGATCCTGAAGAAGGGTCTTGCCCTTACGCCGGTAAAATTCGGCATCTCCTTTACGCTCACGCATCTCAACCAGGCGGGCGCACTGGTGCATGTCTACCAGGACGGCTCCATCGCCATGAACCACGGCGGAACCGAAATGGGACAGGGGCTGTTCCAGAAGGTGGCGCAGGTGGCGGCTTCGACCTTTGGCGTGCCGCAAGAGCGGGTGCGCATCACCGCGACGGATACCGCGAAGGTGCCCAATACCTCGGCCACTGCTGCCTCATCGGGGTCGGACCTGAACGGGGCGGCGGTCAAGGTTGCCTGCGAGACGATACGCGCCCGCATGGCGGAGCACCTGGCGCAACTGCACCAGTGCCGACCTGACGAGGTCCTGTTCCGGGATGGTCGGGTGCAGGCTGGCGCACAGGAGATGAGCTTTGCCGAGGCCGCGGCCTTTTGCTACGCGGGCCGGGTCAGCCTGTCGGCCACAGGGTTCTACAAGACGCCGAAACTTTCCTGGGACCGAATGAAGGGCGAAGGGCGGCCGTTCTTCTACTTTGCCCACGGCGCCGCCTGCACCGAGGTGGTCATCGACACGCTGACCGGCGAAAACCGGATGCTGCGCACCGACATCCTGCATGACGCGGGCGCCTCTTTGAACCCGGCCATCGACATCGGCCAGGTCGAGGGCGGTTTCGTACAGGGCGCGGGCTGGCTGACGACCGAAGAACTTGTCTGGGACGCAGAGGGACGGCTGCGCACCCATGCCCCCTCGACCTACAAGATCCCGGCCTGTTCAGATGCGCCAGAGGTGTTCAACGTCGCGCTCTGGGATGGTGAGAACCGCGAGGAGACGGTCTATCGCTCCAAGGCGGTGGGCGAGCCGCCTTTCATGCTGGGGATTTCGGCACTGATGGCACTATCGGACGCCGTGGCGGCCTGTGGGCCGGGCTATCCGGCGCTGGACGCCCCTGCAACGCCGGAACGGGTGCTGGCAGCGATTGCACGGGTGCAGGGATGAGTTTCGACCTCGCCCCCCTTCGCCGCGCGGTCGAGCGACACGGGCGTGTCGCCCGGGTCGTTGTCGCCGAGGTTGCGGGCTCTGCCCCGCGCGAGGTTGGCGCCGCCATGCTGGTTTGGAGCGGCGGGCAAGACGGCACCATCGGCGGCGGGGCGCTGGAACTGATGGCCGCCCGATCTGCGCTGAACCACGCAGGACTGACGCGGCATCCGCTGGGGCCGGAGCTGGGTCAATGCTGCGGCGGGGCTGTGACCCTGCTGACCGAGCACTATGATGCGCAGGCCCTGACCGGTCTCGAGGGGCGCGACGTGATCGCGCGCGGGGCCGGGGATATGCCGCTGGCGGTGCGCCGGGTGATCGACCGGGCCAGGGCAAGGGGCGAGGCGCCCAGACCACAGTTCCTGCAAGGCTGGATGGTGGAACCGGTCCGCCGCCCGGCCTTGCCGGTCTGGATCTGGGGCGCGGGCCACGTCGGCCGCGCGCTGGTCTCGGTCCTTGCGCCGCTGCCGGACGTGGCGGTGACCTGGGTCGACACCGGGCCGGAGCGGTTTCCCGATACCATTTCCGAGGGCGTCACCGCCCTGCCCGCCCCGGCGCCGGAACGGGCCATGCCACGCGTGCCCCAAGACGCCGCCCACCTGATCCTGACCTACAGCCACGAGATCGACCTGGCCCTTTGCCACGCGGCGCTGTCGCATGGATTCGCCTTTTGCGGACTGATCGGATCGGACACGAAATGGGCCCGTTTCCGCAAGCGATTGCAGGCGCTTGGCCACAAACCCGCCCAAATCGACGCCATCTGCTGTCCAATCGGGCACAAAGCGCTTGGCAAACATCCGCAGGCCATTGCCATAGGCACGGTGACGCAGCTACTCAACTGGCAGCAAGAGAGGGACCACGCGTGGCCGACACACTCCTCAGTCTCCAGGGCCTGACCAAGATCTACCCGGGCGTGATCGCCAACGACGACGTGACCTTCGACATCGGGCGGGGCGAGATCCACGCGCTGTTGGGTGAGAACGGCGCCGGCAAATCGACGCTGGTCAAGATGATCTACGGGCTGAACGCGCCGGACAAGGGGCAGATGCTGCTGGACGGCACGCCTTACAAGCCGTCGAAACCCTCGGAGGCGCGGCAGGCCGGTATCGCGATGGTGTTCCAGCACTTCTCGCTCTTTGATGCACTGGACGTTGCCGAAAACGTGGCGCTGGGGATGGAAACGCCGCCGCCCATGTCCGACCTTGCCCGCCAGATCCGCGAGGTGTCCGAGACCTACGGGCTGCCGCTGGACCCCACGCGCACCGTCGGCACGCTGTCGGCGGGTGAACGGCAGCGGGTGGAGATCATCCGCTGCCTGCTGCAGAATCCCCGGCTGCTCATCATGGACGAACCGACCAGCGTCCTGACCCCGCAGGAGGTCGAGATCCTGTTCGAGACCCTGCGCAAGCTCAAGGCCGAGGGCACCTCGATCCTCTATATCTCGCACAAGCTGGAAGAAATCCGCGCGCTTTGCGACACGGCCACGATCCTGCGGCTGGGCAAGAAGGTGGCCACCTGCACGCCGGCAGAGACCTCGGCCCGGAACCTGGCCGAGATGATGGTAGGCGCCAGTTTCGCGACGCCCGAAGCCAGGGGCGGCAAGACCGGCGAGGTGCTGCTTGCGGTGAACGAGTTGTCCCTGCCTGCGCCCGGTGCCTTTGGCACGCCGCTGCGCGAGGTCAGTTTCGAGGTGCGCGCGGGCGAAGTGCTGGGCATCGGCGGGGTCGCGGGCAACGGGCAGGACGAACTGCTGGCAACACTGTCCGGCGAACGCATGGCCCCAGCCGGGTCCATCATTCTGGAAGGCAAGGACATCAGCCGGGCCGGCCCTGTCGCGCGCCGCGATCTTGGCGTGCTGTCAGGGCCGGAGGAACGGTTGGGCCACGCGGCGGCCCCGGACATGAGCCTGGTCGAAAACGGTGTGCTGACGGCGGCGCGGCGCGAGAGAATGCTGAAGAACGGTTTCATCTCCTGGGGCAAGGCCCGACAGTTCGCCGAGGAGGTGATCGGTCATTTCGACGTGCGCACGCCGGGGTCGGGCACGGCGGCGCGGGCGCTTTCGGGGGGCAACCTGCAGAAATTCGTCGTCGGCCGCGAGATCCTGCAAGGCCCGCGCGTGCTGGTGTTGAACCAGCCCACATGGGGCGTGGACGCGGCGGCGGCGGCCTTTATCCGGCAGTCGATCCTGGACCTGGCCGCCAAGGGCGGCGCCGTCGTGGTCATCAGCCAGGATCTTGACGAGCTGATGGAGGTCTCGGACCGGTTCGGCGCCCTGAACGAAGGGAGACTGTCCCCCACACGTCCGGTCGCCAGCCTGGATATCGAACAGATCGGCCTGATGATGGGCGGCGCGCATGACATGGAGGTGGCCCATGTGGACGAGTGAGGCCGCCGGCCAAGGGGGGACACGCCCATGATCCGGCTTGAAAAACGCCCCCAACCTTCGAAGCTCTGGACCTACCTGACCCCGGTGCTGGCGGTGCTGCTGACAATGCTCGTCGGCGGCGTGCTCTTTGCCTTCCTCGGCGCCAACCCGGTCGAGGCGATCCGCACGATTTTCTGGGATCCTCTGTTCAACGCGCAATTCGCCGGGTTCACGCGGCCACAGCTGCTGGTCAAGGCGGGGCCGCTGATCCTGATCGCCATCGGCCTCAGCATCGGCTTTCGCGCCGGGATTTGGAACATCGGCGCCGAAGGTCAATACATCATGGGCGCCATCTGCGGCGCCGCTGCCGGGCTTGCCTTCTACCCCGCTGAAAGTGTCCTGATCTTCCCGATCATGATCGTCGCGGGCGCGCTTGGCGGCTGGGCCTGGGCGATGATCCCGGCCATCCTGAAAACGAAGTTCGGCACCAACGAGATCCTTGTCTCCCTGATGCTGGTCTATGTGGCCGAAACCATCCTCGGCTCCGTTTCCACCGGCCTGTTGCGCAATCCCGAGGGGCGCGGCTTTCCCGGATCGCGCAATTTCAAGCAATGGGACGCGGCGCATAACAGCGACCTGATCGCCAACACCGGCATGCATTGGGGCGTCGTCTTTGCCTTCATCGCGGTGATCGGCGCTTATGTCCTGCTGACCCGGCACATGCTGGGCTTCAACATCCGCCTGACCGGCGAGGCGCCGCGCGCGGCCCGCTTTTCCGGCGTCAACCCGGCGCGCATCATCCTGATCTGCCTCGGCATGTCGGGCGCGCTGGCCGGCATGGCAGGGCTGTTCGAGGTCACCGGCCCCGCGGGCCAGATCAGCATCGATTTCGGCTCGGGCTACGGGTTCACCGCGATCATCGTGGCCTTTCTCGGCCGGCTACACCCTATCGGTATCCTGTTGGCGGGGCTTCTCATGGCGCTGACCTATATCGGCGGCGAGCTGGCGCAACTGATGCTGGGCCTGCCCGGTGCCTCGATCCAGCTGTTCCAGGGGATGCTGCTGTTCTTCCTGCTGGCCATGGACGTCTTCACCAACTTCCGCCTGCGCTGGGCCAAGAGGGAGGTGGCATGACAGGTCTCGCCCAAGTCAAAATGAACCTACCAGCTACAAGAGCTCCTCAATTCGTCAATCGAATCCTCCAACCCCGTGATATCGAACTTGGCGGTTACTGGGCTTTGACTGAACGGAGTAAACCGGACAAGCAACGAATGGCCGCCAAAGAACTCTTTGACCAAGGGAATGGAACGACCGCCACTCCAGAGGCCCAGCGCGCTATTGTCAGTGCTCGCGTCGAAATTCCTGGACTTTGCCGGACGGTCATCCACCCGGTATTCGACCTTGCCGTAGCCCTGAAAGCCGGATGCCAAATGGCAATCGGTATGAATGATGAGGCTAGTGGTATTCTCAAGACAGCGAACCATCAGCGTTGCAGGGCGCGACGGCCCAAACCGATTGCAGGTCAATGGTTCTTCGGAACGGACCGTCATATAGACGTCGGTCGTATCCTTGAAATCCGACTTCTCCGTCTGAACCTGCCATTTGCCGTTTTCTTTCGGCAGATCCTGAACGGTTGCATCTCGACCGAGGGCCTTGTCATAGCAGGAAAGCCGATCGAGGTCGTTTTCGATCGAAACGCATCCACCCGGATCGGCAAGAGCCGGCTGGGCAAGGACGACCGAAGCCAAGAGAGTAAAGGCAGCGAATTTCATATAGGCAATCCCAATTCGGTACGATTCATTGCAACCGTGCGGCATCTGGCCTTCAGTATTGCGCACGTCTTTATAACAAACCTAGCGCGGCGCCTGAAACAAGATGAGAGTAAGAATTTTCCGGAACAGGAGATTGCATGGACCTGAGCAGCATCAATCCCATCCTCCTCGTGGCCTCCATCATGGTTTCGGCCACGCCCATCCTGCTGGCTGCCATCGGTGAGATGGTGGTCGAGAAATCCGGCGTGCTGAACCTGGGCGTCGAGGGAATGATGATCACCGGCGCCGTGGTGGGATTTGCCGTGGCGGTCAATTCCACTTCGCCTGCGCTGGGGTTTGTTGCCGCTGCACTGGCCTCGGCGCTGCTTGCGCTCTCGTTCGGCCTGCTGACGCAGTTCCTGCTGTCGAACCAGGTTGCCACCGGGCTTGGCCTGACGCTGGTGGGTCTTGGCCTGTCCAGCCTGATCGGCAAACCCTACGAGGGCATCAAGAGCCCAACCCTGCCAAAGCTCGACATTCCCCTGCTATCGGACATCCCGGTTCTGGGGAGGATGCTCTTCAGCCATGACATGATGGTCTATTTCAGCCTCGCTCTGGTGGTCGCGGTCTGGGGCTTCCTGAAATACACCCGCGCCGGGCTGATCCTGCGCGCGGTCGGTGAAAGCCACGACAGCGCCCATGCGCTTGGCTACAAGGTGGTCATCATCCGCCTCATGGCGATCCTCTTTGGCGGTGCCTGCGCGGGCCTTGGCGGCGCCTACCTTAGCCTGGTGCGCGTCCCGCAATGGACCGAGGGCATGACCGCCGGCGCCGGCTGGATCGCTCTGGCCATCGTCGTCTTCGCCAGTTGGCGACCGGGGCGCGTGGCCATCGGGGCTTATCTGTTTGGCGGGGTCACGGTGCTGCAACTGAACCTGCAGGCGGCGGGCGCCGCCGTGCCGGTCGCGCTCTTGTCGGCCTCGCCCTATCTTGTCACGATCCTCGTGCTCGTGATCATCTCGGCCCGCGGCGCGCATGCCGCGCCCGCCTCGCTGGGCCGGCCTTTCCACGCCTCGAGCTGAGGCAAAGACATCAACCAACAGGGGACACACATGAACAGAAGAACCCTTCTTTCCACCGCAGCGGTTGCGCTGACGCTCGGCTTCGGCTCTGCCGCCGCTGCGCAGGACGTGACCGCCGGCTTCATCTACGTCGGTCCGGTGGGCGACGGTGGCTGGACCTACGAACACGATCAGGCCCGGCAGAAGGTCGAAGAGCACTTTGGCGACAAGGTGAAGACCATCTACCAGGAAAGCGTGCCCGAAGGCGCCGATGCCGAACGCGCGATCACCCAGATGGCTCTCAGCGGCGCCGACATCATCTTCACCACCTCCTTCGGCTACATGGACCCGACCATCGCCGTGGCCGAGAAATTCCCGAACGTGAAGTTCGAGCACGCCACCGGCTACAAGACCGCAGACAACGTCAGCGTCTACTCGGCCCGCTTCTACGAAGGTCGCGCCATCCAGGGCCATATCGCCGGCTCGATGACCAAGACCAACAAGATCGGCTACATCGCATCCTACCCGATCCCCGAGGTCATCCGCGGCATCAACTCGGCCTATATCCACGCGAAGAAGGTGAACCCGGATGTCGAGTTCTCGATCATCTGGGCCTACACCTGGTTCGACCCGGCGAAAGAGGCGGACGCCGCCCGCGCCCTGATCGAGAACGGCGCCGACGTGATCCTGCAGCACACCGACTCCACCGCGCCGCATGCGGCGGCGGCCGAGGCGGGCGATGTGGTCACCTTCGGTCAGGCCTCGGACATGGCGGACTACGCCCCCTTCCCGCGTGTTTCGTCGATCATCGACGACTGGGCCCCCTACTACATCGATCGCGTTCAGGCGGTCATGGACGGGACATGGACCAGCACCGAGACATGGGACGGCATCGGCCCGGGCATGGTCGGCATCGGCGAGATCACCGACGCTGTCCCGGCAGAGGTCAAGGCCGAGGCGCTGGCCCTGAAGGACGCGATCGCCGCGGGCGACTACCACCCCTTCACCGGCCCGCTGAACAAGGCCGACGGCACGCCCTGGCTGGCCGAGGGCGAAGTGGCCGATGACGGCACCCTGCTGGGCATGGATTTTTACGTCGAAGGCATCGACGCCGAGATCCCGCAGTAAGCGGCAAGTGTCCTACCCCAAAAAAAAGAAAGGCCCCGAACCGTCGGGGCCTTTTCCATTTCTATCAGCCTCCGGGCTCACTTCGCCTGCAAGTCCCGCAACGGGGTCTCGGCGTCGTAGAGCGCGTAGAACGGCACCTTGATGCTTCGGGTCGTGCCCTCGGAATGTTCGCTCGCCAACTTCTGCTCCAGCGCCTCCCAGGTTTCTTCGGCATCTTCCATCATGAGAAAGTCGAATGTCTCGATCCGGACCCAGATTTCCGGCTGATAAACCCGCCCATTGGGATAGAGATCGTTCCGTTGGTTGTACTTTTTTGCCTCTGAAATGTAGCTCCCGAAGGTTTTGTCGCTGATGAGGCAGGTGTGGCCAGACCGGCGAAAGTAATACATCCGCACCGCCCAGACCTCTTCATTGATATAGCCGACACGCTCCCCTTCCACGGTACGCCCGCGCAGATACCGCAGGTGGCTGGCGGCATCCGTCATTTCCTCCTCGGCGTCCCACGGGTCGATCAGCACCCCCTGCTCCATCAGGAACGCATTTTCGCACAGCGCCAGGATATTCGCCCGCGTCAGCGTTTCGGGCGCGCGCGCCGCAGACACCTGCACATTGGCCAACAACGCGTCGCCCACCGTATCAATATGGTACATGTCGTACCCCGGCGTTTCCAGGGTGCGCGCATAGAGATAGTCGTTCAACGCATCCGCGTCGTCCTGCGTGGTCAGCTTGATGTCGAAGAGCCCTTCGGCCGCTTTCAATGCAATGCCAAATGCATCCTCGACCTGGCCGGCTGGATAATTGTTGTCCGGCGGCAGGTTCAGGCTGGGCGCGTGAAACCCCAATACCGCGCCCGGTTGAATACTGCGCGAGGGGAAATTGATCGCCAGCGTCCCTTCAGACACTCCGCCGCCCAGCCAGGCCAGCGCGCAGGCGGACTCGCAGCGATCGCCGGCGATCACACGGGTATGCATCTGCTTGTTCCAGATCACGTCGAACATGGCGATGCCCTCGGACAACGACCCGCCGGGGCTGTCCAGGCACAACGATGCACCACCAGCGCCAAAGGTGTTCAACGCCTTGACCTTTGCCGCATCACCCGGTTCCACCTGTCCGGTGAACTTGTAAGTGCATTCACTGTCAAAATCACCGACTTCACTAATCTCACCTGCAAAAACCGGCCCTGCCGCAATGCAAAGCGCCAGAGCCGAACGCCCAAGAGTCTTCAACAAATCCAGTCTCCCTCATGTCGTTCCTGCACCCTAGGAACGGCAAGACCTTCGGAGAAAGGGCGAAATCCGAACTAATTGAACATGTTGTGTTGCGACCACGCCGGGGGGAGCAAGCCGCACGAAACGCCTAGTTGACGCTTCGGGGCCCGAACGAACGCGCGCCCAGCACGTTGCAGCCCAGCGTCACCCGCAGCGCCCCGATCAGTTCGTCCACGTTCTCGGCGCGGACATAGCGCCCGCCGGTCCGGTCAGCGAGGCAGCGCGCGATGGTGGTGGCCACCTGATCGTTCGTGTTGGACCAGTCGAAATGATCGCTCCGCACCTTGAACCCGATCACATGCACGGTCAGCTCCGGCGCCATTGCAGCGATCTCGGCGGCGAGGCTACACGGCGCCCCGCCGCAGGTTTCCTTGCCGTCCGTCACCAGCACCACGGTCCCGGGCCGATTGAGATAATCCAGCGCCTCTGCCGCACGCCGGACGCTTTCGGTAAGCGAGGTGCCCCCGGCGGGCCGCAGCGCATCGACATCCGCCAGGATCCGCGGACCTGCCTGCCATTGCGGCGGAAACCGCAGATCCGTGTTGGCGCAGGTGCGGTCCCCGGCCGGGCCGTAGATCACCAGCCCCAGCCGACGCGCCGCCGCGACAGAGGGGATCACCCGGCGCATCGCCATCCGTGCCTCGGAGATGCGCGGCACGCCGATGGCATTGTAGCCGATTTCTGCCATGCTGCCGGAGCCGTCGAAGACGATCATCGCATCTTCGGTGCAACTTTCGCCGGCGCCCGTCGCCAATGGCGCAGAGGTTGCAGCGGCCAGACAGGCCGCGCCGGCCAGTCGGGGCAGCAGGCGCATAGGCATGGCTCCTTTTACGGACAGCATGGCAGGCCCCCGCGAGTCTGTCGAGCCGGCATCCCCCCGCGACCGTTGCTGAGGATCGCTGGCGGATGGACGCTTGCCGCCAATACCCCCTGAAACCGCTTTGCCTTTGGGATGCCGCGTGGCAGGTTGCCGGCATGACACTGACCACCCTTTCGGGCGCTACGCCCGCCCGCTTTGCCTTTGGCTGCATGCAGTTCGGGGGCCGTGCCTCCGAGGCCGACAGCCGCGCCATGTTCGACGCCTGCCGCGCAGCGGGCATCGCCCATTTCGACACCGCCTATGTCTATACCGACGGCGCCTCGGAGCGCCTGCTGGGCCAGTTCGCCGCCGACGCGCGCGAGGATCTGTTCATCGCCACCAAGGCGAATTTCCCCGGCGGCGCCGGCCGTGACAACATCCGGACCTCTCTGGACGAAAGCCGCAAGCGCCTGAACATGGAGGTGATCGACCTTTTCTACCTGCATCGCTGGGACGACGACACCCCGCTCGAAGAGAGTTTCGAGACGCTCGCAGAACTGCAGCAGGCCGGAACCATCCGCCATATCGGCGTGTCCAACTATGCCGCCTGGCAGGTGATGAAGGCCCAGGCAGTGGCCGCGCGTTTCGACACCCGGATCGACGTGCTGCAACCCATGTACAACCTCGTGAAACGCCAGGCCGAGGTGGAAATCCTGCCCATGTGCGCCGCAGAGGACATCAGGCCAGTGCCCTATTCGCCGCTGGGCGGTGGCTTGCTGACCGGCAAGTATGCCCGTGGTGGCGGTGGCCGCCTGTCCGAGGACGACCGCTACGCCAACCGCTATGCCCGCCCCGAGATGCACCAGGCGGCCGTGGCCCTGGCCGAGATTGCTGCTGAACTGGGCACCGAGGCGGCCACGCTGGCCGTGGCCTGGGTGGCCGCCCATCCGTCCGGACCGACGCCGATCCTGTCTGCGCGCAACGCGGCCCAGTTGCAGTCCTCGCTGGCAGGCATGACCTACCAGATGGATGAAGCGCTTTATGCCCGCATTTCGGCCCTCAGCCCAACGCCGCCGCCAGCGACGGACCGGCTGGAAGAAGCCACTTAGCGCGCGCCCCAGGTATCGCTCAGACGATAGCCGCGCGGCCAGGGATCATCCGGGTCCAGCATGTGCTGATGAATGCCGGTGATCCAGCCGCGCCCGCTGATCTCGGGCCAAATGGCGGGCAAATCGCCCACCGAACCCGTCCCGGCAATGCGTCCCGAGAAGGTCGAGCCGATCAGCGAGGTCGCGGTCAATGTCTCTCCTTCGGCCATGTCGCCGCGCGCATGCAGGACTGCCATGCGCGCGGACAGCGCCGTGCCCGTGGGCGAACGATCGACCTTGCCCGGCTGGATCGCCACCGCCGCCCTTGCGCGCAAACCTTCGGGTCCGCGTTCCAGCGGACCGGCAAAGAGGCAGAAGGAGATATGCCGCCAGTCCGGGTTCGTCGGATGGTGAAAGCCCAGCTGTTCCGTGGCCGCCCGGGCGATCCGCGCGCCTGTCCGGGCGATCTCGTGCGCCTCGTCGGGCACCAGTTCCAGTCCCAGCGCCTGCGCATCCACGATGACGAAACTGTCACCGCCGAATGCCGTGTCCACGGTCAGCCTGCCCAGCCCTTCGACCTCCAGCGCGGCCGCCAGTTTCTGCGCGAAACTGGGCAGGTTGCGGACATGGATCCGCTGCGCCTTTCCGTCGCGACACTCTGCCCGCACCCGAACGAGGCCGCCCGGTGCCTCCAGAGTGAATTCGGTCACCGGTTCCTGCATCGGCAGGATGCCACCGTCCAGCAGGACGGTCGACACACAGATCGAATTGGAGCCGGACATCGGTGGCGTGTCCTCCGGCTCCATGATGATGAAAGCCGCATCCGCATCCGGGTGTTTCGGCGGCACCAGCAGGTTGACGTGCCGAAAGACGCCCCCGCGCGGCTCGTTCAGAACGAAATCCCGCAAGGCGCCGTCCCGCGCGATCCACCGGCTTTGCTCCCAGAGCGTCTCTCCCGGCGGCGGCGCGACACCGCCAACGATCACGTCGCCCACCTCGCCCTCGGCATGGGCCGAGATGACGTGTATCGTCTTGCTGCTGCGCATGGTCTGCCCCCTGCTTTCGCTTTCAACGCCAATCCACGACCTCTGACAGGTCGGCCCGTTCGGTGCGATAGGAATTGGCCGGATGATCCGGATCGGCATGGCCAAAGGCAATCGCGCAGACCAGGTCGCGATCCTCGGCGATTTCGTAGCGGTCGCGCACGAATGGCGAAAAGCTGGCCACCGCCGCCATCGCGATACTGGCCAGCCCGCGGGCCTGCAATGCCAGCATGACCGCCGTGACATAGGCCCCGCAATCAAGCACGCCATAGGTGCCAAGGTCCTTGGGCGCGGTGATCAGCAGGCAATGGGGCGCCCCGAAGAGGCGGAAATTCTCGCGCATCTGCCTGCCCGAGGCCTCTCGGTCGCCCTTCTGGATTCCCAACGCGCCATACAGCTGCCAACCGCAACTCCGCCGCCGCTCCTGGTAGATGCCTTCGTACCGCAACGGAAAGGGGATGTCGCTTTGCCGCTGTCCGGTTTCCACATGGGCATAGAAGGCCTCGGCGAATGCAGCGGTTTCCGGCGCCTTCAGGGCGATCACCTGCCAGGGCTGCACGTTGTTCCAGCTGGGCACCTGCTGTGCGTCGCGCAAAGCGCTTTCGATCACCTCACGCGGGACCGGGTCGGGCCGATAAGCCCGGCAGGAATAGCGCGCCTTCAACAGGGCCGCGAATGTCTCGGCTTCGTTCACAACAGGCCCCTTTCCCGCAACTCATCGAGGATCGCCGCCCCGTCCTGCCCCGGTTCCGGCGCAGGACCTGTCGCCCGGACCCCACCATCGAAACGCGGCGCCGGCAGAGCGCTGCCCGGCCCATGCCCGCGCGCCGTCATGTGCGGATCACGGGCCGCCTCGTCCGGGGACAGGACTGGCGCAAGACAGGCATCGCTGTCCTTGAACAACGCTGCCCAGTGGTCACGCGGCTGCGTGGCAAAGATCCGTTCCAGCCGGGCGCCCTGCACCGGCCAAAGGTCAGGGTCGAACTGCTCCGCGAAATCGGGATCCTCTGCCAGGCCCATCCGTTCCAGGAACAGGGCATGGAATTTCGGCTCCAGGCATTGCAGGGCCACATGCCCGCCGCAGGAACAGGCATAGCATCGCGACCAATGCGGCCCGTCCAGCAAGGATCGCCCCCGTACGCCCGTGTCGAACCCCGACCCCATCGACCGCAACAGCGCCATCATATGCTGCGCCCCGTCGACGATGGCGGCATCGACAACCGTTCCGCGCCCCGTTTCCCGCGCCTGCAACAGCCCGGCCAGCATCCCAACGGTCAGGTACAATGCACCGGCACCAATATCGCCCAGCATCGTCGGCGGCACGCCGGGCACCTGTCCCGGCAAGCCGGCGTAGAAAAGGGCCCCGGACAGGCCGAGGTAATTCAGGTCGTGCCCGGCAAGCGCCGCGCGCGGCCCGTCCTGTCCCCAGCCCGTCATGCGCCCGTAGACCAGTCGTGGATTGCGCGCTTGCGCCTCTTCGGGCCCCAACCCCAACCGCTCCATCACGCCCGGGCGCAAACCTTCGATCAGCCCGTCCGCGGATCGGATCAGCGCGTGCGCAATGCCCAGATCACCCGCCTCCTTGAGATCCAGCGCGATGGACCGCTTGCCCCTGTCCAGCAGGCGGCTGGCACCCTTGGCCGGGTTTGCGCCCCCGGCCTTGCGCTGTACTACGATCACCTCCGCACCAAGGTCCGCCAGGTGCATGGCGGAGAAGGGCCCCGGCCCCAGCGCCTCGAACTCGATGATGCGAATGCCGTTCAGCATGGTGATCCTCCCCGCACGCAGTGAAACCGAGCGCGAGGGGAAAGGAAAGAGGCGTGCGACGGTCTGTGCGAGCGCTGTTGCTTTCCGATGGAGCGGGTTATCTCTCGACCATGACACGGCTACCCGACAGTCTGAAAAGCTGGTTCGACGCGCGCGGATGGCAGATCCATCCGCACCAGCGCGCCATGTTGGAACGTGCCGCTGACCCGGCGCTGCTGCTGATTGCCCCCACCGGCGGCGGCAAGACGCTGGCCGGGTTCCTGCCCACGCTTTCCGAACTTGCCGATGCCTCGCGAAACGGGTTGCACACGCTCTATATCTCGCCGCTCAAGGCGCTGGCCGCCGACATCCGGCGCAACCTGCTGATCCCCATCGAAGAGGCGGGCCTGCCCATCCGGGTCGAGGACCGTACCGGCGACACGCCCGCCAGCCGCAAGAAACGCCAGCGCGCCGACCCGCCCCATATCCTGCTGACCACGCCCGAAAGCCTTGCCCTGCTCACCTCTTACGAGGACGCGCCGCGCATGTTCGCCGGGCTGCAACGGGTGGTGGTCGATGAAATCCACGCGCTTGCGGAATCCAAACGCGGCGACCAGTTGATGCTGGCGCTGGCACGGCTTCAGGCGCTCTGCCCCGGCCTGCGCCGCGTCGGCCTCTCGGCCACGGTCGAGGACCCAGAGGCCATTGCGCGGCTCATGGCGCACGGCGATCAGCCCTGCGAGATCCTGCAGGCCGATCCCGGGCCGGACCCGGATATTTCCATGCTGGTCACCGATCAGGCCCCGCCCTGGGCCGGAGGCGGTGCGGCCTACTCCATCCCCGCCGTTCTGGAACAGGTCAAACGCCACAACACCACGCTGATCTTTCACAACACCCGCGCCCAGGCAGAGATCTATTTCCACAACCTCTGGCTCGCCAACGAGGACGCCCTGCCCATCGGCATCCACCACGGCTCGCTCGACCGCGGTCAGCGCGAGAAGGTCGAGGCTGCCATGGTGCGCGGCGACCTGCGCGCCATCGTCTGCACAGGGTCGCTGGACCTTGGCATCGACTGGGGCGACGTGGATCTCGTGATCCAGGTCGGCGCACCGAAGAACGTCAAACGACTTGTACAGAGGATCGGGCGGGCCAATCACCGCTACAACGCGCCGTCCAAGGCGATCCTTGTCCCCGCCAACCGTTTCGAGGTGGTCGAATGCCTTGCCGCGCTGGAGGCGGTCAAGGAACACGATCTGGACGGAGATCCGCGCGGACCGGGTCCGCGCGATGTGCTCTGCCAGCATATCCTGATCGCTGCTGCCTCTGGCCCCTTCGACGCGGACGCGCTGTATGAGGAAATGCGCGGCGCCGGGGCCTATGCTGGTCTGACCCGCACGCAATTCGACGCTTGTCTGGATTTCTGCGCCACCGGCGGCTACGCGCTGCGCGCCTATGACCAGTGGCAGCGCCTGCAACAGCGGCCCGACGGGCTCTGGCAGTTGCGCGACCCGCGTTCTGCCACCCGCATCCGCCAGAATATCGGCACGATACAGGACACCGACACGCTCAAGGTGAAATGGCGCGGTCGCGGCGGCGCACCTCTGGGCGAGGTCGAAGAAGGCTTTGCCGCCTCGCTGACAAAGGGCGACACCTTCCTGATCGGCGGCCAGATCGTCCGCTACGAGGGGCTGCGCGAACTGGTGGTCGAGGTGACGCGCGATCCCGGGCGCAAGCCCAAGATCGCCACTTTCATGGGTACGAAATTCTCGACCTCCACGCAGCTCAGTGACCGGATCCTGCGCATGTTCCGTGCCGACGACTGGCCCGATCTGCCGCCCCACACCCGCGATTGGCTGCACCTGCAACGCGAGGTGTCGCACCTGCCCGAACCCGGCCGCCTGCTGGTCGAGAGCTTTCCTCATGACGGGCGGCAGCAACTGGTGGTCTATGGATTTGCGGGCCGCAACGCGCAGCAGACGCTGGGCCTGTTGCTGACCAAGCGGATGGAGGAGATGGGATTGGCCCCGATGGGGTTCGTCAGCACCGATTACGCGACGCTGATCTGGGGGTTGGACGCGGTGACGGACCCCGCGCCGCTGTTTGATCTGGAGGCGCTGGAAAACGGGCTGGACACCTGGTTGGCGGGCAACGCGGTGATGAAACGCACCTTTCGCGCCAGTGCCACCATCGCCGGGCTGATCGAACGGCAGGTGGGCGGCCAGCGCAAGACCGGGCGGCAGGCTACCATGTCCTCGGACATCCTTTATGACACGCTGCTGAAATACGACCCCGACCACCTGCTGATGCAGATCACCCGAGAAGAGGCCATGCGCGGTCTGGTCGATTTCGCCCGCATCCGCGAGATGTCCGAGCGCGTCGGCGACCGCATCGATCATCTGCGCCTTTCCCGCATCACGCCGCTGGCCGCGCCGCTTTTCCTTGAACCCGGGCGAGTCCCGGTCAACGGGCTGGCGGACGAACGATTGATGGAAGAAGAGGTCACCCGCCTGCTGAACGAAAGCGGCCTTGCGCAGGTCGAGACGAAACCGGCCTGGCGGGTGCCCTGGTAGGCGCTACAAGCAAGGCGGTCCGATACCCGCGCTTTGCATCCATGAAGGTCGAGCGTTTGATAAATCGATCAGGGCAAGTTTCCGGCGCTGGCCGATCTGACGAAAGATCTTGTCTGGTGGGGGTTGCCCGGAATGTCCTGACCGGCTGACCTGCACAGTGCCTGGACGCATGCATGGCCCCCCGAGCCGTGCACCCGCTTGCGGACATCGCCTTGGCGTGCCAAGAACAAGCCATGAACACGTACGGTTTCACCTTTCATGACGCCGTCCTGCAGGCCCTGCCGTCCGGGGCACTGCACTGGCCCGAGGCCGCGATACTGGTGGTTTCCGACCTGCATCTGGGCAAGTCCGCCCGGCTGTCCGCCGTGGGTGGCGCGCAGCTGCCGCCCTACGAGACGCGGGAAACCCTGCAACGTCTGGGTGATGATCTTTCCGCCACCAAGGCCCAAAGGGTCATCTGCCTGGGTGACAGTTTTGATGCCCCGGGCATAGAGGCCGCGCTGCCGCAAGAGGACCTTCTGTGGATCACACGCCTGCAAGCCGGGCGAGAGTGGATCTGGATCGCAGGCAACCACGATCCGGCCCCTGTGACACTGAAGGGCGCGCACCGGGCCGAACACACCGAGGGCGCGCTGACCTTTCGCCATATTGCCACGGCGGACGGGCGGGCAGAGGTCTCGGGCCATTATCATCCCAAGGCGCGACTGTCCCTCAGGGGGCGCAGCGTGACCCGCCCCTGTTTCCTGATCGACGACACGCGCCTGATCCTGCCCGCCTACGGGGCTTACACCGGCGGGCTGCACTGCGACGCACCCGTCCTGTCCGACCTGATGGGGCCGGCGGCACAGGCCATCCTGACCGGCCCCCGGCCTGTGGCCATTCCGATGCCCCGGCGCGCCAGAGCCGGCTGACCCCTCTTGCCCTCACCTGCGCGGCATGGCCAAGTCGTGACATGACCCTAGACACCCGCATCCGCACCAGTTTCAATCGCCAGGGGATGCTTGTCACCCTCGGCGCCTCTTTGACCCGCATCGCCCCCGGCGAAATCGAGATCGAGGTGCCGATCCGGCCCGAGGTGTCACAGCAACAGGGATATGCGCACGGCGCCCTGCCCTTTGCCATCGGCGACAGCGCGGCCGGCTATGCCGCCGTCACCCTGCTGGACGAAGACAGTGACGTGGTCACGTCAGAGATGGCGATCCACTACCTTGCTCCCGGCTTCGGGGATCGACTTGTCGCGCGTGGCAGCGTGTTAAAACCCGGAAAACGGATGCTGGTCACGCAGGCCGATGTCTTTGCCGTCACCGGTACCGAGGAACGGCACATCGCCCGACTGACCGGGACGATGGTCCGTGTCCCGCTGCGACAGGAGTGAGCCTTATCCCAGCACGTCACGCCAGCTGTGGCGCGGCTGGTAGCCCAGCAACTCCTTGGCCTTGCGGTTACTGTACAACGTCTCGGTCTCGCCCAACGCACCCTTGACCGGCACACCCTCGTAGAACATCTCGATCAGTTCCGGCGTTGTCAGCGCGACGGAATGATCATCATTGGATACGTTGAAGACCTCGTAGCCCAACCCGTCGGTCGCAAGGCACCTGTCGACCATCTGCCCCAGATCGCGCGTGTCGATATAGGCAAAGATGTTGCGCCGCCGCACCTCCGGCTTCTCCATGTAGGCCGGAAAACTCTCGGCGTATTCATGCGGCTCGATCACGTTGTTGATCCGCAGGCCGTAGATGTCGAAACCGCTGCGTGCCTGAAAGCTGCGGGCGGTGACCTCGTTGCAGACCTTGGACATGGCATAGCTGTCCTCGGGCACGGTCGGGTGATCCTCGTCGATGGGCAGGTAATCGGGCTTGCGCTCGCCATCGGCGAAACAGACGCCATAGGTGGTCTCGGACGAGGCAAAGACGATCTTGCGGATGCCGAATTTCACCGCGGCGTCGATGATGTTGTAGGTGCCCAGCGTGTTGACCCGATAGCATTCGTTGTCCGAAGTCACGAGGATGCGCGGGATGGCCGCGAAATGCACCACCGCGTCGAATTTTGGCACCCCGGTCCCGGGCTCCAATTCGTCGAGACCGGCAAGACTGCTCATGACGTCATAGACCTGGCCCGCGTCGGTGATATCGGCGATGCGGTTGTCGACGCCTTCAAGAGCCAGTGGCACCCGGTCGACGTTCAGGACCCGGTGCCCCTGTTCCAGCAGGTAGGCAACGACGTGGCGTCCGGCCTTGCCCGCCCCGCCCGTGAATAAGATCCGCATGATGCCTGCTCCTCCTGATTTTCCGTCCCCTGTGGAACTGTCAGTGCAAGGTAGCACCACGGCCCCAGACCGTCCAATTGAACGGATGCGCAATACACAGGCTCTCCATGGACAAATACGGGACCTCACCCCATGCAATGCCCTGCTTTAATAAAAAGTTACCAAAAAGCTAATGACAGACTAACCTTTCTTGGCTACACAACCTCAGGGGGTGCGTGATTCCCCCTTAAGTAGAGGATTAACGATGGCTCTGGATAGTTTAATTGGTGATGGTGGTCTGATTGGCGGACTTCTGGATGAGATCGAAATCAGCAGCGCCGTACTTGGCAGCGACGATCTTCTGGGAGACGCATTGAGCGGCGATCTGATTGGCCACGTATCTGGCACCGTGCAAGGCGTGCTGGGCGGCAACCTGATCGGCAACCTGCTGGGGGGCGATCTTCTTGGTGGTGACCTGCTTGGCGGCGTTCTCGGCGGCGATCTTCTAAGTGGCGTGCTGGGCGGCGACCTGCTCGGCGACGTGCTGGAAGGTGACCTGATCGGCGATCTGCTGGGCGGCGATCTCCTTGGCGACCTGCTGGGTGGCGATCTGCTCGGCGACGTCCTGGGCGGCGATCTTCTGGGCGGCCTGCTGGGCGGCGATCTTCTGGGCGGCCTGCTGGGCGGCGATCTACTGGGCGGCCTGCCGGGTAGCGATCTCGTAGACGGCGCTCTCGGCGATGTGACCGGCCTCCTCGGTGCGGTGACCGAAGTGCTCGGAGATCTGGGTGACAACGGCGTCGAAACCGCCCTGAGCGCCGTGACCGCAATCTTGGGCGAGGTCGTCCAAGGGGTTGTTTCGGTTGTGAACTTCGCTGGACCGCTGACCGATGAAGCCGGCAACATCGTCGCCGATCTTGTTGACGGCGCGGTCGAAGCGCTGGCCTTCGTGATCGATCCGGCACTGGGCGGTCTCTCCGGTCTGACCGACGGTCAACTGGCTGACCTGGAAAGCCTCGCGGCCGACCTGCTGGGCGACGGCACCGTGCTGCTGCCCGCGATCGATGCTCTGGGAACTGCGGACGCCTTGATCTTCGTGAACTCCGATTCCGATGCTGGCGATATCGACGGCCTGGTTGGCGTTTCGCTTCTGCCCGGTCTCGACCTGCCGCTTGGCGATCTCTACGAAACGCTGAGCGACATCGACGAGACACTGGGCCTGGACGCACAGGTCAACCTGACTCTCGAAAACGGCACCGGTCTTGACGTGACTGTCGATCTGTTCGACACGCTCTAAGAGACATCAGGAAAGCACTCATTCCTTTTCGTTGTGCCCCGAATAGACCCGGGGCACAACCTTTCGGAATTGGCACACTTGATCAAATTCAAATAACACTTCGGCGTAGCAATAAGAGATTGCGCACAGAAAGAAATAAGACCTCTTGGCCAGAGCATCTGACAGATACATTGAAATACGCGAAAAATTGAGATGATCAGCGCAATATTCGTGTAATACCGGAACATCAGAAAAAAACCAATTCCATTGAAGCCGATATCTGGCGGGACAAATAAGCCGCCGGGGGCGCGAAACACGCGCCCCTGCCGATCCAGCTTCAGACCGACGACATCATGCCGTCAGCCCCTCCGGCTCTTCCAGTCCGTTGGCCCGGCAGCAGGCGGTCAGCGTGTTGGCCAGCAGGCAGGCGATGGTCATCGGGCCGACGCCGCCGGGGACCGGCGTGATCGCCCCTGCCACCGCGGCACAGCTCTCGTAGTGCGCGTCGCCGACCAGGCGGGTCTTGACGCTGCCATCTTCCCTGGTGCCCTTTTCCGGCGCGTCGATACGGTTGATGCCCACGTCGATCACCGTGGCCCCCGGCTTGATCCAGTCGCCGGGCACCATCTCGGGGCGGCCCACGGCGGCGACGACGATATCGGCGCGGCGCACGACCTCGGGCAGGTCCTTGGTGCGGCTGTGGGCAATCGTCACCGTGCAGCTGTCGCCCAGCAGCAGTTGCGCCATCGGCTTGCCGACGATGTTCGACCGGCCGATCACAACCGCGTCCAGGCCACTCAGCGAGCCGTGGTGATCGCGCAGCATCATCAGGCAGCCCAGCGGCGTGCAGGGCACCATGGATTTCTGCCCCGTGCCCAGCAGGCCGACGTTGGAAATGTGAAAGCCGTCCACGTCCTTGGCCGGGTCGATCGCGTTGATCACCAGGTCCTCGTCGAGGTGTTTCGGCAAGGGCAGCTGCACCAGGATGCCATGCACCGCCGGGTCCTTGTTCAGCTTATCGATCAGCGCCAGAAGGTCCGCCTCGGAGGTGTCGGCCTCCAGCTTGTGCTCGTAGGAGTTCATGCCGGTCTCGACGGTCTGCTTGCCCTTCGAGCGGACGTAGACCTGGCTGGCCGGGTCCTCTCCCACCAGCACCACCGCCAGGCCGGGCGTGATGCCGTTTTCATCCTTCAGCCGCGCCACATGCGCCGCCACCTTCTCGCGGACCGTGGCCGCAAAAGCCTTGCCGTCAATGATTGTTGCGCTCATCCGTCTTTTCCTTCCTTGCCGATCACCCGTTCCTC
>NZ_JASHJL010000109.1 GCF_030733205.1 Mameliella sp. MMSF_3455 | reverse complement strand
TGACGACGAATATCAGCATGCTGGCGATCGACCTTGCGAAGGGTAGCTTCCAGGTCTGCGCCATCGGGCCGGAGGGGGCGGTTCTATACAACCGAAGTATGTCGCGGACGCGGCTTGCGTCGTTTCTTGCCGAGCAGCCAGCTTGCATCGTGGCGATGGAGGCCTGCGCCACGTCGCACCATTGGGGCCGGGTGGCGCAACTGCACGGCCACGAGGCTCGGCTTGTTCCGGCGGCCTACGTGAAGCCGTTCGTAAAGCGCCAGAAGAATGATCGCGCGGACGCGGAAGCCATCGCGGAGGCGGCCTTGCGCCCGACTATGCGCTTCGTGGCGGTCAAGAGCGCCGAGACCCAGGCGCGCGCGGTCGCATTCCGGACACACCAATGCCTGGTCCGGCAACGCACGCAGCTTATCAACGGGCTACGAGGACATCTGGCCGAGTTCGGACTCGTGGCGCCGAAGGGCCCGGCGAGCCTGAAGGTGCTGGAGAACGCGCTGGACGACGAGGCCACGGACCTGCCAAGCCCGGTTCGTGAGATGGGCGCGATTTACCTCGACCAAATCGCGCGACTCACTGCGGTGATCGAACAGCTGGCGGACGAACTCCAGGCGGCATCGAAGGCAGATGCACAGCTGCGACGATTGTGTACCATCCCCGGGATCGGCCCGGTCACCGCTGGCGCGGTCTCGGCATTTGCACCGGACCTCGACACATTTGACAACGGACGAAACTTCGCAGCGTGGCTCGGCCTGGTACCCCGGCAGAGGTCCACCGGCGGCAAGACGAGGCTCGGCTCGGTCAGCAAGATGGGCCAGACTGACATCCGCCGCCTTCTGATTGTCGGCGCCATGAGCGTGATCCGTTGGGTGGTTCGCAAGGGCGGCAGTGCGAACCGCTGGCTGGCTGCGCTGGTGGCGCGCAAGCCCAGGATGGTCGCGGCCGTCGCGTTGGCGAATAAGATGGCTCGCATGATCTGGGCCATGACAACGAAGAAAGAGGATTATCGAATGGCGTGATCTGGGCCCGAGCAGGGCCTGAACACGGCATGGCCGCAAGGCCGGGGTGAGCGATCGACGAGGAGTAGGCGACACGGACTTCGAAGTTCAAGGCGGGAGATTCAGTCCCGGGGCTCGAGCGCTTGCAGCTCTCTGAACCGATGTGAACCCAGCCTTCCGAACAGCATACCGGCCCGTGGCGTCATGGAAGGCCACGCTCAGAGGCCTGACACACGTCCGATCGAAGACCCCGCCGACAAATCGAAGATCATGCTTGCCAAACAGGGGGCATCCACACACGC
>NZ_JASHJL010000108.1 GCF_030733205.1 Mameliella sp. MMSF_3455 | reverse complement strand
CCGCGACCGACCAGATTGCCGGACCCGAACAAAGCTCTTGCCAAGGGGCCATCCATACACGGTCCGAGAGACAATGGACGCGAAGACGGCGGTGGACACGATCTTTGTTGGCAAGGACCGCGCCTACAATCGCCGGTTCCAGCAGATGTGCGGGCACTACTTGGTCGATCCGGTCGCCTGCACGCCCGCATCGGGCTGGGAGAAGGGCCAGGTCGAGAACCAGGTCGGCGTCCTCCGGCAGCGCTTCTTTGTACCGCGCCCCAAGTTCAAATCCCTCGCCGAGTTGAACGCCTGGCTCGAGGACCGGTGTATGGCCCACGCCAAAGCGAACAAACATCCCGACATACCGGAGAAGACGGTTTGGGAGGTGTCCCAAGCCGAGCGGCCGAGCCTGATCCCTTATGTCGGCCCGTTCGATGGCTTCCACGCGGTGCCGGCATCGGTGTCCAAGCCCGGGGCTCCGCCCGTTCAGGGCTGAATTGGTCCACTGGACCAATTCCTGGACGCCCTTCACCCTACCTCGTGCGCTTCGACAAGAACCTCTACTCGGTCGATGCTCGGACTGTTGGGCGGCCGGTCGAGATCAGGGCCTACGCCGACCGTTTGGAATGCTGGCAGGACGGGCAGGTTGTCGCTCGCCATGATCGGGTCTTCGGGCGCAACACCACCGTCTACGATCCCGTGCATTACGTACCCGTCCTGGCGCGCAAACCTGGCGCGTTGCGCAACGGCGCGCCCTTCAAGGAATGGGAATTGCCGCCGGCACTGCGCCGTGTGCGGCGCAAGCTGGAGCACCAGCCCGGTGGCGACCGCCAGGTGGTCGAGATCCTCGGTGCCGTGCTCAGTGATGGCATCGAAGCCGTCGAAGCGGCCTGCTCGGAGGCGCTGGCGCACAACGTCTATTCCGGTCGTTCTGAACATTCTGGCGCGCCACCGCGAACCGCCACCGCCGCTGACAATCACGACGCCGGATGCGCTGAAGCTGGCCTGCGAGCCTGCTGCCAATTGCGATCGCCATGACAGTCTCCGGAGAAAAACCGATGGAACGATCACAGGTGCTGGACGCCATGGGCCAGTTGAAGCTCTACGGCATGAGGACGGCCTACGACGAGATCATCACCACGGCGATCAAGCGCCAGTACGAGCCACAACAGATCATTGGCGACCTCCTGGCCGCCGAGATCAGTGAGAAACAGGCGCGCGCGATCAAATACCAGATGACCATCGCCACGCTACCTCTGGCCAAAGAGATCAAGGAGCTCGACTTCGAGGGCACGCCTGTCAACGAGACACTGATCCGGGATCTGGCCACCGGCGACTTCCTCGATCAT
>NZ_JASHJL010000107.1 GCF_030733205.1 Mameliella sp. MMSF_3455 | reverse complement strand
AGAGGTGGTCGCGAGATTTCGGACCAGTTGCTATGCTGTAGCGACTGACGAAGGAACGACCCAGATGACGAAGCGGAAACGCTATTCGGCGGAGTTCAAGGCCAAGGTTGCGCTTGAAGCCATTCGCGAGGAGCTGACGACGGCCGAGCTGGCCAAGAAGTACGACGTTCATCCGACAATGATCAGCGGATGGAGTGAGGAGGATAAGGAATTGATCCAGTGAATCAATCCCCCGACGAACACGGCGATTGAGAACATGGCATCGGCATTTGGCGGTGGCGCATCGGCCGAGCCGGCGATTTCCGAGAAGGATGTCGAGAAGCTGCACGCCAAGATTGGCCAGTTGGTCGTGGAACGGGATTTTTTGGCCGATGCCTCCAGTCTCATCCTCGGCACTGGAGGCAGAAAGCGGTTAAGCACGATCACTCCGATCTCAGCGTCCGGCGTCAGTGTCGCCTGCTGTCTCTGGCGCGCTCCAGTCTCTATTACCACCCGCGCGGCGAAAGCGTTGAAAACCTGGCGTTCATGGAGATCATCGACAAGCAGTTCCTGGAAACGCCCTGGTACGGCTCGCGGCAAATGGCCCGTCACATGCAGCGAGAAGGGCATAAATGCGGTCGCCACCGTGTGCGGCGGCTAATGCGCCTCATGCGTCTTGTGCCGATCTACCAGGAGCCCAAGACCAGCAAGAAGCACCCGGAAAACAAGATTTATCCATACTTGCTCCGGGACTTACCCATCACCCGGCCTAATCAGGTCTGGTGTACCGACATCACATACATCCCGATGCGTCGCGGGTTTCTGTACTTGGTAGCTGTCATGGACTGGCACAGCCGGAAGGTGCTGAGTTGGCGGTTGTCAAACTCGATGGACGCGGGATTTTGCGTCGAGGCGCTCAAAGAGGCACTGGCGAAATACGGCAAGCCGGAGATCTTCAACTCCGACCAGGGCTCCCAATTCACCAGCACCGATTTCACTGATATTCTGCGCGACGAGAAGGTGAAGATCTCCCCTTTCGGCAGATTGCTGTGCAATCGCCTGCCGGGCAGTGGATGGACGGACGTGGCCGCTGGATCGACAACCGGATGATCGAGCGTCTTTGGCGGTCCCTCAAATACGAGTGTGTCTACCTGAACGCCTTCGAGACCGGCTCGGAGGCCCGACGCGGGATCGGCGCCTGGATCACCTATTACAATGAGAGGCGCCCGCACACATCGCACGGGTTGCTGACACCGGACGAGGCCCATGATAGCCGAGACCCGGACCTGAAGATTGCCGCCTGAAATGAAACCGATGCTATAGCTTAGCCCGGCGGCAAACTGGTCGAAAACTCAGGACCACCTCTAA
>NZ_JASHJL010000106.1 GCF_030733205.1 Mameliella sp. MMSF_3455 | reverse complement strand
GACATTGCACTGGCCGGGTTCGGCCGCAAGGAACTGGACATTGCCGAAACCGAGATGCCGGGGCTGATGGCGCTGCGCGAGGAATACGGCGCGAGCAAGCCGCTGTCGGGCGCGCGCATCGTCGGGTCGCTGCACATGACGATCCAGACCGCCGTCCTGATCGAGACGCTGGTGGCGCTGGGCGCGGACGTGCGCTGGGCGTCGTGCAACATCTTCTCGACCCAGGACCATGCGGCGGCGGCGATCGCCGATGCCGGTATCCCGGTCTTCGCGATCAAGGGCCAGACGCTGGAAGAGCACTGGGACTATCTCGACAAGTCCTTCCTGTTCGACGACGGCCCCAACATGATCCTCGACGATGGCGGCGACGCCACCCTGTACGTCCTGTTGGGCGCGCGCGCCGAGGCGGGTGAGGACATCATTGCCGTGCCGACCTCGGAAGAAGAGGAAGTCATCAAGGCGCAGATCAAGAAGCGCATGGCGGCCTCCCCGGGCTGGTTCACCAGGACCCGCGACCAGATCATGGGCGTCTCCGAGGAGACCACCACCGGCGTCAACCGCTTGTACCAGCTGGTGCGCGACGGCCAGCTGCCCTTCCCGGCAATCAACGTCAACGACAGCGTGACCAAGTCGAAGTTCGACAACAAGTACGGCTGCAAGGAATCGCTGGTGGACGGCATCCGCCGCGCCACCGACACGATGATGGCCGGCAAGGTCGCCGTGGTCTGCGGCTACGGTGACGTGGGCAAGGGCTCGGCGGCGAGCCTGCGCGGCGCCGGCGCCCGGGTGAAGGTGACCGAGATCGACCCGATCTGCGCCCTGCAGGCGGCGATGGACGGCTTCGAGGTGGTGACGCTGGAAGACGTGGTCTCGAGCGCCGACATCTTCATCACCACCACCGGCAACAAGGACGTGATCCGCATCGAGCACATGCGCGAGATGAAGGACATGGCGATCGTCGGCAACATCGGCCACTTCGACAACGAGATCCAGGTTGCCGCGCTGAAGAACCACAAGTGGACCAACATCAAGGAACAGGTGGACATGATCGAGATGCCGGGCGGCAACCGGATCATCCTGCTGTCCGAGGGGCGCCTTTTGAACCTGGGCAACGCCACCGGTCACCCGTCCTTCGTGATGTCGGCCTCCTTCACCAACCAGGTCCTGGCGCAGATCGAGCTCTACAAGAACGGCGACCAGTACAAGAACAAGGTCTACATCCTGCCCAAGCACCTGGACGAAAAGGTCGCCCGCCTGCACCTGGAGCGCATCGGCGTCAAGCTCAGCGAACTGTCCAAGGACCAGGCCGACTACATCGGCGTCGCGCCCGAAGGACCGTTCAAGCCGGAACACTACCGGTATTGA
>NZ_JASHJL010000105.1 GCF_030733205.1 Mameliella sp. MMSF_3455 | reverse complement strand
CCCCCCCCCCCCCCCCCCCCCCCCCCCCCCCCCCCCCCCCCCCCCCCCCCCCCCCCCCCCCCCCCCCCCCCCCCCCCTTCCGCCCTCACAGCCAGGACCGACATGTCAGACATCCAGATCCGCACCGAAGGCCAGGCCGGCCGTATCACCCTGACCCGCCCCAAGGCGCTGAACGCGCTGACCTGGGACATGTGCCTTGCCACGGAACAGGCGCTGGACGCCTGGCGGCATGACGACAGCGTCAAGCTGATCATCCTTGACGCGGCCGGCGACCGCGCCTTCTGCGCCGGCGGCGACATCGCCGAGATGTACCGGACCGGCATGGCGGGCGATCTCGACTACGGCCGCAGCTTCTGGCGTGACGAATACCGCATGAACGCCAAGCTGGCCGAGTATCCGAAACCCATCGTCAGTTTCCTGCACGGCTTCGTCATGGGCGGTGGCGTCGGCATCGGCGGACATTGCGCGCATCGCATCGTGGGCGAGTCGACGCAGATCTCCATGCCCGAATGCGGCATCGGCTTTGTACCCGACGTGGGCGGCACCTACACGCTGGCCCGCGCGCCGGGGCGGCTGGGCGAATACCTCGGGATCACCACCGCGCGCATGGGGCCGGGCGATGCCATCCACGCGGGCTTTGCCGACCGGTTCCACCCCGAGGCGGACTGGCCCGCCCTGAAACAGGCGCTGATCGAAACCGGCGATATTGCCGCCCTGGGCGAGGCCCCACAGCCACCGGACAGCCCGCTGGCCACAGCCCAGCCCGAGATCGACGCGCTCTTCGGCGGCGAGACCCTGCGCGACGTGCTCAACACCCTAAAGGCCAGCGACAGCGACCTGGCAGGGGATGCGCTCAAGCGCCTGTCGCGCAACGCGCCGCTCTCGATGGCCGTTACGCTCGAGATGATCCACCGTCTGCGCAGCCCCGGCCTCGACATCCGCAAGGCGCTCGAGATGGAATACCGCGTCAGCCACCGGATCATGGAACAGGGGGACTTCCTCGAAGGCATCCGGGCAGCCATCATCGACAAGGACAAATCGCCGAACTGGCGCCACGCGCTCGACAGCGTGCCTCTCGTGGACGTGTCGAAAATGCTGATGCCGCTCGGCAAGGACAAGCTGGATTTCAGGGAGAGGACCATGCAGATCGGATTCATCGGACTGGGCAACATGGGCGCGCCGATGGCCGCCAACCTTGCCAGGGCGGGCCATGCGGTCAAGGGCTTCGACGTGGCGGGAACAACGGCCGAGGGCGTTACCTCCGTCGCCACCGCACAGGAGGCCGCGCAGGGCGCCGACGTGGTCATCACCATGCTGCCCAATGGCGCGATCCTCAAGACGGTCGCGGCAGAGATCCTGCCCGTCATGGACAAGGGCGCCATTCACCTGGATTGCTCCACCGTCGACGTGGCGGGGGG
>NZ_JASHJL010000104.1 GCF_030733205.1 Mameliella sp. MMSF_3455 | reverse complement strand
CGACACGCAGCATGAAACCTAAACCCGATACACCTTAGAAACGCTGCAAACCTGTCCGAAAAGATGGGACCACTTCACACGTCAACGCACAGTGAAAGCCAGAGAAAGGGAAGCCCGGGTGCCGGGCTTGAAAGGATAGAGAGAGGCTCATCCGGGTCCGGCGAGACAAGGACCCTGACCATGGCCAAGACCACGACCCGCCCGAATCCCACCACCTCAAAAAAGACCGAAGCCGTTGGATCGGCCGCGCCTGACGGCGGTGCCGACATCCGGATGATCCCGCTCGACAAGCTGGAGCCGAGCCCACTCAACGTCCGCAAGGTGGCCGCAAGCGCCAGCGACGATGCCGAGATTCTTGCGAGCATCCGCGAGACGGGAATCAAGCAGAACCTGGTGGTTCACGCACTTTCCGAGACACGTTTTGCCGTCGACGCAGGCGGTCGTCGCCTCAAGGCGCTGAAACAACTCGCCGAGGACGGTGTGATCCCCGCTGATCATCCAGTGCCCTGCCTTGTCGAGGACGAGCGCAACGCCATCCTTACCTCGGCCACAGAAAACCTCCAGCGCGCGGCGATGCATCCGGCAGACCAGTTCGAGGCCTTCGACAAGATGATCGGCGAGGGTCGCAGCGAAGACGAGATTGCGCTCAAATTCGGCGTCTCCGTCGACCTGGTGCGCCGTCGCCTCAAACTCGCCCGTGTCGCACCCGAAATCATCGAGCAGTTTCGTGCCGGTGATCTGACCCTCGAATGCGTGATGGCTTTCACGCTGACCGACGACCATGACCGCCAGCTCGCGGTCTGGAACGCCGTGAAGGGCGGCTATCACATCCATCCGCAGAGCATCAAACGTCAGCTGACCGGGGCCGCACATTCGGCGAACTCGGCAATTGGTCGATTTGTCGGCATCGAGGCGTATGAGGCGGCGGGCGGGGTTCTGCTGCGGGATCTCTTCGACGACCGGGCAACCGCTCATATGGAAAACCCCGACCTCTTGGAGCGTCTCGCCATTGAGAAACTGCAGGCTGCGGCCAAACCCTTCGAAGGGATATGGAAATGGGTCGAAGTGCATCTTTCGGTGGATTATGGCGCGTTTCGCAGTTTCGGGCGGGTCTATCCGCAGGACATCGAACCGGATGCGGACATGCTGGCCGAGGAGGAACGTCTCATCGCGCGTGAGGAAGAATTGGCGGCGCAGAACGACGGGGAGGACTGGACCGACGCGGAGACCGAAGAATACTACGCCATCGAGCCGCGTTTGCGCGAAATTGAAGCCATGCAGCGCGAACGGCAACCCTATGCCGAGGCAGATCGCGCTATCGCCGGTGTAGTCCTGACCATCGGCCATGACGGGGTGTTGCGCGTCGAGAAAGGCCTGGTGCGGCCCGAGGACATTCCTGTTGCGCCCGAACCGGACGATACCACCGCAGATCCGGATGGCGCTCCCTCCCCTGCCCGCCCAC
>NZ_JASHJL010000103.1 GCF_030733205.1 Mameliella sp. MMSF_3455 | reverse complement strand
TTATCGCAGGTCGCCGGGCAGCAGGGCGTCGGGGAGGTTCTGGTAGCAGACCGGGCGCAGGAAGCGGCGGATGGCCAGGGTGCCCACCGAGGTCGCGCCGAAGTTGGTCGAGGCCGGGTACGGCCCGCCGTGGACCATCGCGTCGGCCACCTCGACCCCGGTCGGAAAGCCGTTCACCAGCAGCCGCCCGGCCTTGCGCTCCAGCACCGGCATCAGGCGTTGCGCAAGCCCCGTGTCGCCCTCGTCCATGTGCAGCGTCGCCGTCAGCTGGCCCTCGAAACCGCGCGCCAGTTGCTCCATCTCATCCGGGCCGGATACCCGCACCACAAGACCCAGCGGACCAAAGACCTCTTCGCCAAGCGCATGATCCTGCAGGTAATGCTCGGCGTCCGTCTCGTAGAGATTGGGCGAGGCATTGCGGCCGTCGCTGTCGGTGGTCAGCACCGGGCGCACCGGGTTGCGCGTGTCGAAGCGCTGTTTACCGTTCTTATACGCCTCCGCGATACCGTCGGTCAGCATGCATTGGGTCGCGACGCCCTTCAGCGCCTCGGCGGCGGCGCTGACAAAGGCGTCGCCGGCCTCTCCCATCTCGACCACGGCGATGCCGGGGTTGGTACAGAACTGCCCGGCCCCCATGGTCAGCGAGGCGGCCCAGCCTTCGCCGATCTGCGCGCCGCGCGCCTTCACCGCCTGCGGAAGCAGGAACATCGGGTTGACGCTGCCCAGCTCGCCGAAGAAGGGGATCGGCTCGGGGCGTTGCGAGCAGAGATCGAACAGCGCCCGGCCGCCGCCGAGCGAGCCGGTGAAGCCCACCGCGCGGATCAGCGGGTGCTGCACCAGCGCCTGGCCCACGTCGCGCTTGCCGCCCTGGATCAGGCTGAAGGTGCCGGGATGGACGCCGGTCTTCTTGATGGCCGCATGGATGGCCTCGGCGACGATCTCGCCGGTGCCGGGATGGGCCGAGTGGCCCTTGACCACCACCGGGCAGCCGGCGGCCAGCGCCGATGCCGTGTCGCCGCCGGCGGTGGAAAAGGCCAGCGGAAAGTTCGAGGCGCCGAAGACCGCGACCGGCCCGATCGGGCGCTGGACCATCTTCAGGTCCGGGCGCGGCAACGGCTGGCGGTCGGGCAAGGCCGCATCGTGGCGACGATCAAGGTAGGCACCGTCGAGGATGTGGCTGGCGAAAAGGCGCAGCTGGCCGGTGGTGCGACCGCGCTCGCCCTGCAGGCGGGCCTCGGGCAGGCCGGTTTCCTGCGTGCCGATCTCGGTGATCTGCTCACCGCGCGCCTCGATCTCGTCGGCGATGGCGTTGAGAAAGGCGGCGCGCTCTTCGCGGCTCGTGTAGCCGTAGGACCAGAAGGCCGCCTCGGCCGCCTCGCAGGCCCGGTCGACCAGCGCCGGCGTGCCGACGGAATAGTCATGCGCCGGGCCATGCGCCGGCTCCGAGGTGAAGGTCGTCTCTCCAGAGACCCACTCTCCCGCGATCAGATGACGACCGTGGGGGGTGAAGCTGCTTTTGTCCAGCATG
>NZ_JASHJL010000102.1 GCF_030733205.1 Mameliella sp. MMSF_3455 | reverse complement strand
GCCCACGTTGACGCGTCGCGGTATGACGAGATGTACGCGCGGTCGGTGTCCGACCCCGAGGGGTTCTGGGCGGAGCAGGCGCAGCGGCTGGACTGGATGACGCCGCCGACCGAGATCAAGAAGACCGATTTCACCCTCGGCCAGGTCAAGATCGAGTGGTTCCGCGACGGCACGCTCAACGTCGCCGCCAACTGCATCGACCGCCACCTGGAAAAGCGCGGCAACCAGACCGCGATCATCTTCGAGCCCGACGATCCCAACGAACCGGCGCAGAGCATCTCCTACGCCGACCTGCACCGCCGCACCTGCCGCATGGCCAACGTCCTGGAGAGCATGGGCGTGCGCAAGGGCGACCGGGTCGTGATCTATCTCCCGATGATCCCCGAGGCCGCCTATGCCATGCTGGCCTGCGCCCGCATCGGCGCCATCCACTCGATCGTCTTCGCCGGCTTCTCGCCGGACGCGCTCTCGGCCCGGATCAACGGCTGTGACGCCAAGGTGATCATCACCGCCGACGAGGCGCCCCGCGGCGGCCGCAAGACCCCGCTCAAGACCAATGCCGACAAGGCGCTCTTGCACTGCAAGGACGACGTCAAGTGCCTGGTCGTCAAGCGCACCGGCGGCCAGACCACCTGGGTCGAGGGCCGCGACTTCGACTACAACGAGATGGCGCTGGAAGCCTCCGACTATTCCCAGCCCGCCGAGATGAACGCCGAGGATCCGCTCTTCATCCTCTACACCTCCGGCTCCACCGGCCAGCCCAAGGGCGTGGTCCACACCACCGGTGGCTACCTGACCTATGCCGCGCTCACCCACGAGGTGACCTTCGACTACCATGACGGCGACGTCTACTGGTGCACCGCGGACGTGGGCTGGGTCACCGGCCACAGCTACATCGTCTATGGCCCGCTCGCCAATGGCGCCACCACGCTGATGTTCGAGGGCGTGCCCACCTACCCCGACGCCAGCCGCTTCTGGCAGGTCTGCGAGAAGCACCGCGTGACCCAGTTCTACACCGCCCCCACCGCGATCCGCGCGCTGATGGGCCAGGGCGACGAGTTCGTCACCAAGTGCGACCTCTCCTCGCTGCGCATCCTCGGCACGGTGGGCGAGCCGATCAACCCCGAGGCCTGGAACTGGTACAACGACGTGGTCGGCAAGGGGAACTGCCCGATCGTCGACACCTGGTGGCAGACCGAGACCGGCGGCCACATGATGACCCCCCTGCCCGGCGCCCATGCGACGAAACCGGGCGCGGCGATGCGGCCCTTCTTCGGCGTGCAGCCGGTGGTGCTGGACCCGCAGTCGGGCGAAGTGATCGACGCCTCGCCCACCGAGGGCGTGCTGGCGATCAAGGACAGCTGGCCGGGGCAAATGCGCACCGTCTGGGGCGATCACGAGCGGTTCGAAAAGACCTATTTCTCGGACTACAAGGGCTATTACTTCTCCGGTGACGGCTGCCGCCGGGACGCGGATGGCGACTACTGGATCACCGGCCGGGTCGACGACGTGATCAACGTCTCGGGCCACCGCATGGGTACGGCCGAGGTGGAATCGGCGCTGGTCGCCCATGAAAAGGTCGCCGAGGCCGCGGTCGTGGGCTACCCGCACGAGATCAAGGGCCAGGGCATCTACTGCTACGTGACCCTGATGAACGGCGTCGAGCCCACCGAGGAGCTGCGCAAGGAGCTGCGCACCTGGGTCCGCAGCGAGATCGGCCCGATCGCCTCGCCCGACCTCATCCAGTGGGCCCCGGGCCTGCCCAAGACCCGCTCCGGCAAGATCATGCGCCGCATCCTGCGCAAGATCGCCGA
>NZ_JASHJL010000101.1 GCF_030733205.1 Mameliella sp. MMSF_3455 | reverse complement strand
GACACGCAGCATGAAACCTAAACCCGATACACCTTAGAAACGCTGCAAACCTGTCCGAAAAGATGGGACCACTTCAAGATGCTGGCTCTCACCAGTTACTGCCGAGAACTGGTTGATTGCATTTTCGATATTGGTAGAGAGCGCCATGTTGCCGCTGATATCGGTGAAACGAATGTTTTCCAGCGCCTCCGCGTCATGCTGCATGTTGAAACGGATATCGTTGATTCCAGCGTATTAGAGCGTGACGTCAGGAGCGAATTTTTTAAGTTGCTCATCCAGGCCAGATTCGAGTCCCGTCTGGAGGATGAATGAACGATCTGGATTATCTGGATTTAGACCGAGCCGACGTCCGGTGTATCCGGTATGCTCTAGGTCTACCCCTTTGACAGTCTGTGGTTTCTCACCCACAAAATCGATAAAAACGCCCTTCTCCAGAAGCGCATCAAACAGCGGTTTGCGGAAACCGGAAGCACTTCCCCCGACGCCAACCGTCAACGAGTCGCCGATCGGCAGAACTTTTGCCGCATAATTGTACCCCTGTTCCTCAAGGTCGATGATGACCCCAGCGGTTTCGCCTGACAAATCGACCGGCACCGACGAAGAGCGCTCCACCGAGATCACGTAATCGTTGAAGTCAAAGTCGCTTTCGGGCCCAACATAGTCCTCGAAGCCAATCAGGTACTGCTCGCCGCGATAGCCGCCGATGGCAGCGACCGTTACTTCCCACACATCAGTGTTCAGCGGGGCGTCGAACGCGTGGTGAATCTCAGACATCACGGTTCCACCGGGGGGGCAGACTGGTCCTTCTGGACCGCCCAACGGGCCACATGGAGGCGCCCAGGTCAATGTGTCGTGCTGGTACCCTGTTCCGGGGTCAAACCCGAAATAGATATCCCAAGGCGCGCCGATGGCAAAGCTGTTGAGGGCGTCATCCGACTGTCCGTCACTGACAAGAAATAGGCCGAACTGATCACCCGGATCAACTCCGCCAAAAAGCGCGTCCAAACTTTGCGGGCCGCTGTGTTCGAAATCCTCGAAGATTCGGGTCTCGCCGATTTCGCCATCCTCAATGCGGTAGACCCCAAGCACATTGTCGAGGCTGGTTTCGCTCGACACGAAGTTGATGAAGAGATCGCCGGTCCCATCCACGGTCAGCACCTCCGGATCGGCACCGCTTCTCGAATTCGGGTAAAAGATCGGGACGTCGTTGCCTTCGCCGATCACATTCGGGAAGGTTTGCGTCACTCTGATCGCGCCGGCGTCGAACAGGTCTTCGAGCGTCAGAGAGCGCCCGTTCCGGATTATGGCGATTGCCTGGAAATCGGTGCCGCTGCCGGTAGGATCGATCTCGATCCGCGACAAGGTTCCGTCCTTTACAAGGCGAAGGTAGCCAAAATAGTCGCTCACGTGTCCGGCCAGATTTTTTTCGCCCTCATATTCAAAGCCTTGAAAGATCCCGCGGAACTCCAGCTTGTCTCCCTCGGCTAGGTTGAAGTCCTTCAGGTCGAGCATCGACGTTGGGCGGGCTTCCGTGAACACATAGGTATCCGCGCCTTCGCCGCCGCGAACCGGGCCACCGCCTGGGCCAGGAATCAGCACGTCGTCGCCGTCTTGACCGAGGAGCTTGTCTTCGCCGCCCAGGCCCCGGATCAGCGTGTCGAGCCCCGGCAATCCCCGCCGGAAATCTTCCCCAGGAGTGCCGAGCACCTCGACCTCAGTGGCTGGACTGTTTGATGAATTGAGTGGCATCGGATTTCCTCCTCATTGGTTAGATTCGATCGACAAGCGCATACCGGCACCGGCATGACATTCGGAAACTTCATTGGGAGAAGCGCGCGCGGACACATTTACGCGCCGATATTGCACCAAACGATTTGCTTGTCTCTCAGCAGACTTTTGAGAAAAGCTTTGAGCGGATGTTCCCGCTGAGAAATTCGGACCCCGGCCCAAGTATTTTTCTTTACCCCGGCGAGAGGACAAAAAGGAACTGTTAAGCGGCTATTGATTCAGCGCCGGCCTTTTTCACTAATCCGTTGAATCCAGTAGTTTCCAAGCCTTTGAGGCGCAAACGATTGGCCCACGCCGGTCGGTCACGCTAGAGATCTTG
>NZ_JASHJL010000100.1 GCF_030733205.1 Mameliella sp. MMSF_3455 | reverse complement strand
CCGCCCGCCCCGGTGCCGCACTGGTCCACCACCTCCTTCATCCGCGCGCGAACCGCCGGATGCTGGCCCATCCCGAGGTAGTCGTTCGAACACCAGACAGTAATATCTTGCGCGCGCCCCTCCGCCTGGTGTCGAGCCTTGGGAAAGGCGTGGCAGTCCCGATCCAGCTCGGCGAAGAAGCGATAGTTGCCCTCTGCTTTCAGGTCGTCCAATTGGGCGGTGAACAGGGCGTCGAAATCCATCGGGCGTCTCCAGTCTCGATCTTCGGCATCCGGCCGGATGGTCCCGGCACGGACAAATGCCCAACGAGCCTAGGCGCACGGGCCGGCATGGGACAGTCCGGTTTTCCTGAGGTGAGCCTGTTCCCGGGCGGTTTCGACGTGCAAAGACCCCGCGCCTGCCCCTATAAGTGGCCAATCCTGACCCATCACGAGGGGCCAAGCCCCGGACCGCCATGACGATCATGATTCCCGCCTGGGTGGATGGCACCCTGCAACCGGTGGAAAAGCTGGAAGCCCACGAACGCGGCCTGAAACACAAGGCCGTGTCGGTCTTTGTCACGCGCGGGGACGAGGTGCTGATCCAGCGCCGGGCCTTGGGCAAGTATCACACGCCCGGGCTTTGGGCGAATACCTGTTGCACCCACCCCGAATGGGACGAATCCGCGGCCGCCTGTGCGGTGCGCCGGTTGCAGGACGAACTGGGCATCACGGGCGTTGCGCCCCGTCACATGGGGCAGGTCGAATACCGGGCCGGGGTGGGCGATGGCATGGTCGAGCACGAGGTGGTCGAGATCTTTCGCGCCGAAGCCGTAGCCGGGATGACCCTGGCGCCGAACCCCGAGGAGGTCATGGACATCCGCTGGGTGCGGCGTGGCGAACTGGCGGCAGAGGTGCGCGAGACGCCCGAGCAGTTCACACCCTGGCTGCGCATCTACCTGGATCGGCACGCGGGCCTCGTCTTTGGGCCCGACAATTGGGCGGCAGGCTGACAGGGCGCGCCCACGCGGTCGTGACACCGATCAGCAGGCCAACCGGCTACCCGAAATGAGCGGTCATTCAAGTACGCTATCCCGCACCCCAAGCCACTGGGGCGGCGGCTGTTTGCTGCCGTGTCAGTTCCCCGTGGCAGAGAAGTGCTGGTAGTCCTTCATCGAAGTCCAATCGCCGCCCCAGCCCCAGCCGCGTTTCTTGAATGCCGTCACCACGGCGTCCCCGGCAACGATCACCCCCCGCGACCTTGCGCGCCGCTCGCCCGGGGCGTCGTAGTCGACGCCGGCCGAGGGCGAGGTGCGCCCGCCCGAAACAAAGGGATTCTGCACCGGGTTGATGTCGACGGCGCGCCCCAGCGCATGTTGGGACAGGCGCGAGGTGCCCGCCACGACACGACAGTTGAAGGCGCTTGTGTTGTTGGCCGCCATCGAAAACCCGTCATCACCGCGAAAGTGATGCACCAGCCGCATGCTCTGGATCGGGTACCCGGCGGCGTGGATTTCGGCGAAGATGTCCAGAATGTCGTTGGACACATCTGTGGCGACAATCAACTCGCCCTGCCGGGTACGGCCCTTGAAATCGACATATGGCACGGTCAGCAGGCGCAGATCTTCGCGCGCCGGGCAGGGCAGGTTCGCGTGCCAGCTGACACCCTGCATCGCGGCCCAGGTGGCATCGGGGATCGGCTGGGCCGTGCCCCGCGCCTGCGCGCTGGCCATCGAGGCCGAAATCACCATGCCAAGCACTCCGGCCCAAAGGACTATCCGCATCCTGTCTCTCCTGTTCATCTCGCCTTTGCCAAAGGGAAGCCCGCGGGAGCGGGTGCTGCAAGTCAGGTAATCCGGCACTTATTCGGCCAGGAAGTGCCGACTGACGAACCCCGTGTTCCCGTCCGACGCAACCACCTGGTACCACAGCATGTTCTCGGCAATGCAGCCTTCGGCCTCGCGTCGCAGGTCCTGCGCCTGCGGTTCCGCGGCAAAGGCCGAGCAGATGTTGAGGCAGGTCTGTCCCCGCTGCGAGTCGCGCAGTGGCACAAGGCGACCCGTATCTGGAACCTGAACCCGTTCGGCCAATCGCAACTGCCCGACGATGGGGGCACGCAGACCGGGCGCGGCGCGCAGATTGACGAAGTCATTGACGTTGATGACCCGGGCCGAAGCGCTCGCCAGCCGGCAGT